>NZ_JBVHLK010000001.1:0-57671 GCF_055559015.1 Streptomyces sp. NPDC024698
AATGGGCCTACCTGCGGCCCTACACCAGCAACGACGAACGCACGGCCGCCCTGGACGACTTCCTCCACGGCTACAACTACCATCGCTGCCACACCGCCCTCGGAGGCCAGCCACCCATCAGCCGTGTGAACAACGCTGCGGGTCAATACACCTAGGCACTACAGCGAGTCGAGGAAGCCGAGTGCCACCTTCCAGGTGGCCTCGGCGGCCTCGGCGTCGTGGTCGGGGAGGTCCGGGTCGGTGTAGAGGTGCCCGGCGCCCGGGTAGCGGTAGATCTCCACGTCGGCCCCGGTTCTCCGCATCTGGAGATACCAGGCGCTCAGCCAGTCGTCCGTCTCGAACTGGTCCGGCTCGGCGACATGCAGCTGGACCGGAAGGTCGTCCACCGACGCGCTCTCGGCGATGTCCGACGTGCCGTGCAGCAGGAGCAGCCCGCGCGCCTTCTCGTCGCCGAGGGCCAGGGTCTGGCCCACCGAGGCGCCCAGCGAGAAGCCCGCGTAGACCAGGCCGCGGTCGGAGTAGGGCGCCGCGGCCAGGACCGCCCGCTTCAGCAGCTCGTCCTTGCCGATCCCCTCGCCGAAGGCCATGCCCTCCTCGACGGTCTCGAAGGTGCGCCCCTCGAACAGGTCGGGGGTCCACACCTCGTGGCCCGCGGCCCGCAGCCGGTCCGCCGCCGCGCGCACCGCGGGACGCAGGCCGTAGGTCGAGTGAAAGAGCATGATGTTCATAAACTCCATGGTGCCAGCCCGCACCGACGACGCCCGGCCGGGCGTGCCCCCGCGGCGGCTCCCTGGGATACCCCGTTCCGGCCCGAGAACACATGTTCATCATGCCGAGGGCCGGTTACGTTCTCAGGCATGGAGAACGTACTGCGCCCGGTGATCGTCGTCGGCGGCTCGGTCGTGCTCACCCTGCTCATCGGATGGTCCGTGGACCGTCTGCTGGGCCGGGCTGCCGACCGGCACAGCGAGACCTCCCTGTGGGGTCTGCTCCGCCGCGGCCGTGTCCCCTTCCAACTGGTCCTGTTCGCGGCCCTGCTCAGAGGCTCCTACGGCCAGGTGCGGGTCCTGGTCGAGCACCGGACCGGCATCGGCAGGACCCTGACCCTGATCCTCATCGGCGCCGCCGCCTGGCTGGTGGTGAGCATCGCCACGGCGGTCGTCGAGACCTCGTACAGCCGCTACGCGAACGCGCACCGCGACCCGGCCAGGATCCGCCGGGTCCGCACCCAGGTCGCGCTGATCCAGCGGGTGGTCACCGCGGTCGTGGGTGTCGTCGCGGCCGCCGCGATGCTGCTCACGTTCCCCGCGATGCGCGCGGCCGGTGCCTCGCTCCTGGCCTCGGCCGGGATCCTCGGCATCGTCGCCGGTGTCGCCGCCCAGTCCACGCTCTCGAACCTCTTCGCCGGACTTCAGATCGCCTTCGGCGACATGGTGCGGCTCGGCGACACCGTGGTGGTCGACGGCGAGTGGGGCACGGTCGAGGAGATCACCCTGACGTTCCTGACGGTCCGGACGTGGGACGAGCGCCGGATCACCATGCCGGTCTCGTACTTCACCTCCAAGCCCTTCGAGAACTGGTCGCGGGGCACTCCCCAGATGACCGGGATCGTCTTCCTGCACCTGGACCACTCCGCCCCGCTGGAGGCGATGCGCGGGAAGCTGCGCGACATCCTGCGCGCGTGCCCGGCCTGGGACGGCCGCGACTACGGCCTCGCCGTCACCGACTCGACGCCCAGCACCATGCAGGTGCGCGCCCTGGTCACCGCGAAGGACGCGGACGACATCTGGACGGTACGGGTCACGGTCCGCGAGCAGCTGCTCCGCTGGCTGGGCGAGCAGCACCCGTACGCGCTCCCCCGCGTCGCCACAGCCGAGGCCGCGCTGCTCCCGGGGCAGGCCCCGCGGACAGGCCGTACGGAGGCGGAGGCGGTGACGGCCCGCACGAACCACGGCCGGCACGCCCACGAGCCGCCCCGCACCGGCCCCGGCCGCGGCTGACCCCCACACCGTCCCTGCCCCGCCCCTGCCGCCGGCGCCGAACCGGGGCCCGGCCGAACCTGCCGGACCCCGGGGCCCGGCAGCGCCACACCTCAGGCGTCACGCCTCAGGCATCAGGCATCAGCGCAGGCTGCGGACGTCGAGATGCCGCAGGACCCGGTCCACGATCTCCGGGTCGGCCCCGGGCTCGCTTCGCGCGGACAGCACCTCGTGCCGGGCCGCGCTCATCATCTCCCCCTGGATCCGCCGCATCCGCTTCATCCGCCGGACCCGCTGCACATGCGCCTCGCGGCGCTCCTCGTCCCCCATGTCGGGACTGATCCGCACACCGATCTCGAAGGCTCGGCGCAGCAACTGCTCGGAGAGCTCCTCCGGCAGCTCCTCGACCTCCTCGATCTCCCGGAGCCTGCGCCGCGCGGCCTTGGCGGCCCGTACCGCGAGCTCCTTCTCGAAGGCCTTCTCGACGTCCTCGTCGGCCCGCACGCCCAGCTTCCTGACCAGCCACGGCAGGGTCAGCCCCTGGAGCACCAGGGTCGCCATGATCACACCGAAGGCGATGAACACGATCTCGTCCCGGTCGGGGAACGGCGACCCGTCGTCCATCTTCAGCGGAATCGCGAGCGCCAGGGCCACGGAGGCGACCCCACGCATCCCGGCCCACCACATGACCACGGTCTCCCGCCACGAGGTCGGGATCTCCTCGTCGTAGTCCCGTTTGGCGTGCAGCCGTTTGGTCAGCCAGGTCGCCGGCAGCAGCCAGGCCAGGCGGACGAACACGACCACCACGACGATCGTGGCGGCCCAGCCGAGCAGCTCGCCCCAGCGCCCCGACGCCGTACGGATCGCGTTGTGCAGTTCGAGGCCGATGAGCCCGAAGGCGACCCCGGTGACGAGCGTGTCCACCACCTCCCAGACGGTCGCCCCGGCGAGCCGGCTCATGACGTCGTCGGCGTCGGTGGCGTACTCGGCCAGGAACAGGGCGGTGACGAGGACGGCGAGGACGCCCGATCCGTGCAGTTCCTCGGCCAGCACGTACGCGGCGTACGGCACCAGCAGGGTGAGGCCGACCTGGAGGGAGGCGTCGCCGACCAGGGTCATCAGCTGGTTCGCGGCCCAGCCGAGTGCCAGCCCGACGGCGAGCGCGACGACGGCGGAGAGAACGAAGTCGAGCCCGGCCCGCCAGGCCGAGAAGCTCCCGCTGACGGCGGCGGCGATGGCGACGTGGTACAGCACGATGGCCGTGACGTCGTTGAAGAGCCCCTCGCCCTCCAGGATCGAGACCAGGCGGCGCGGCAGCCCGAGCTGACCCGCGACGGCGGTCGCCGCGACCGGGTCGGGGGGTGCCACCAGGGCGCCGAGCGCGAAGGCGGCGGCGAGCGGCAGGCCCGGCACGATCGAGCTCGCGACCCCGGCGACGGCCAGCGTGGTGACGAACACCAGGGCCACCGCGAGCAGGAAGATCGGGCGTCGGTTCGCGGCGAACTGTCGCCACGAGGTGCGGCGCACCGCGGCGTACAGCAGCGGCGGCAGCAGCGCGGGCAGGATCAGTTCCGGCGGGATGTCCACGTTCGGGACGAAGTCCAGCACGGCCAGCACCATGCCGAGCAGGGTCATCAGGACCGGCGGGGGAAACCCCCACCGCTCTCCGAGCGGGACGCTGACCACGGCTCCGAGCAGCAGCACGAACAGCAGGGCCAACTGATCCACGGTCAGAGCTCCGACGGGTCTAGACGATCACAGGCGAACCAGACCCCAAGCGTGCCACGCGGCTAGCGCGATCCCCCGCTCACAGCGCCTTGCGCATCGCGCGGTGCGGCATTCCCGCGTCCGCGAACTCCGGACCGTACGCCACGTATCCCAGCCGTTCGTAGAACCCCAGCGCGTGGGTCTGCGCGTGCAGGTCGACCGCGGCCAGTCCCCGCGCGCGTGCCGCGTCCTCGATGGCCCGCACCAGCGCCGCGCCGACGCCGAGCCCACGCGCCTCGCGCGTCACGGCGAGCCGTCCGAGGGAACCGACGGCCGGGTCGCCGCCGACCTTCGCCGTGGCCGCCTCGCCCTCCAGGAGCCGCCCGGTGCCGAGCGGTACGCCGTCCTCGCGGATCGCCAGCACGTGCAGGGCACCGGCGTCGTAGGCGTCGTACTCGATGTCCTGCGGGACGCCCTGCTCGCCGACGAAGACGTCCTTGCGCACCGCGAAGCAGGCCTCACGGTCGCCGGCGTCCTCGGCGACCCGCACGGCGTACACACCCGCCGGGGAGACGTCCGTGTCCGGGGCGCCGCTCACGCGTTGCTCTCCTCGCGCACCTTGTCGAGCGACCGCTGGAGGTCCTCGGGGTAGTCGCTCTCGAACTCCACCCACCGGCCGTCCGCGGGGTGCTCGAAGCCGAGCCGCACCGCGTGCAGCCACTGGCGGGTGATGCCGAGGCGCTTGGCGAGTGTGGGGTCGGCGCCGTACGTCAGGTCGCCGACGCAGGGGTGGCGGTGGGCCGACATGTGGACGCGGATCTGGTGGGTGCGTCCGGTCTCCAGCTTGATGTCGAGCAGGGAGGCGGCGCGGAAGGCCTCGACCAGGTCGTAGTGCGTGACCGAGGGCTTGCCCTCGGCCGTGACCGCCCACTTGTAGTCGTGGTTCGGGTGGCGTCCGATGGGCGCGTCGATGGTGCCGCTGGTCGGGTCCGGGTGGCCCTGCACGAGCGCGTGGTAGCGCTTGTCGACCGTGCGCTCCTTGAACTGGCGCTTGAGCGAGGTGTACGCGTACTCCGACTTGGCGACCGTCATCAGGCCCGAGGTGCCCACGTCCAGGCGGTGGACGATGCCCTGGCGCTCCGCGGCGCCCGAGGTCGAGATGCGGTAGCCGGCGGCCGCGAGACCGCCGATGACGGTCGGGCCCGACCAGCCGGGGCTGGGGTGCGCGGCGACACCGACGGGCTTGACGATCACGAGCACGTCGTCGTCGTCGTGGATGATCTCCATGCCCTCGACGGGCTCGGCGACGATCTGTACGGGGGCGGGGGCGCCGGGCATCTCCACCTCGAGCCAGGCGCCGCCGTGCACGCGCTCGGACTTGCCGACCACCGAGCCGTCGACCGTGACCTTCCCCGCAGCGGCGAGCTCAGCGGCCTTGGTACGGGAGAAGCCCAGCATGCGGGAGATGGCGGCGTCGACGCGCTCGCCCTCCAGGCCGTCGGGCACGGGCAGGGTGCGGATCTCGGGAACGGTGCTCACCCGTCGAGTATGCCGGACGGCTCGGACACCGCCGGACCACGTCCCGAACGTCCGTGCCCGTCCGGAGCCGCCCCGGGGCGTCGTACAGGCCGTGGGAGAGCCGTACGACGGGCCCCGGGCGGGCCCGCGCCGGGGTCAGTCCTTGTGGACGGTGCCGTCCGGGTCCAGGCCGCGGAAGGACAGCAGCACGATCAGGATGCCGCCGCAGACGATCGCCGAGTCGGCGAGGTTGAAGACGGCGAAGTGCTTGGGCGCGATGAAGTCCACGACCGCGCCCTCGAAGACGCCGGGCGAACGGAAGATCCGGTCGGTCAGGTTGCCGAGCGCGCCGCCCAGCAGCAGGCCGAGCGCGATGGCCCACGGCACGCTGTACAGCTTGCGGGCGAGCCGCGCGATGACGACGATAACCGCCGCCGCGATCACCGTGAAGATGACCGTGAACGCCTGGCCGAAGCCGAAGGCGGCGCCCGCGTTGCGGATCGCCTCGAACTTCAGCCAGTCCCCGAGGATGTCGATCGAGTCGTGGTGCTCCAACTTCGCCACCACGATCATCTTGCTGACGAGATCGAGGGCGTACGCCAGCACGGCCACCGTGAAGAGCACGGCGATCCTGCGCCTGCCCCTGGGCCGCTCGGCCGGGACCGGCGCGTCGGCCCCGGGCCGGTCGCCGGACGCCGTGTTCCCGCCGGACCGCTCCGGTTCGGCCCCGGCCGCCCCTGGAATGTCCGGCGTACCGATGATGCGCTCCGCCTCTGCCACGTGAGTGAGTCCCTCGACCTAGGTTCCTGACTGAGGACGAGGGTACGGCACACGCCCGCGGGCCCACGTGCTCAGGATCACTCACGCGCGCGAGGCGGCGCGCCCCCTCGGCGCGCCCCGCCTCGCACCGGGGTGCTCAGTGCCTTCGTTCCTGCTTCTGCTTGCACTCGACGCACAGGGTGGCGCGCGGGAAGGCCTGCATCCGGGCCTTGCCGATGGGGTCGCCGCAGTTCTCGCAGAGCCCGTAGGTGCCCGCGTCGAGCCGGTCCAGGGCGTGCTCGGTCTGCTCCAGCGTCTCGCGCGCGTTCGAGTTGAGCGCCATCTCGTGCTCACGGGTGATGTTCTTCGTACCGGTGTCCGCCTGGTCGTCGCCCGCGCCGTCGCCCGAGTCCCGCATCAGGCCCGCGAGAGCCTCCTCGGACGAGGAGATCTCTGCGCGCAGCCGCAGCGCCTCCGACTGGAGCTCCGCGCGGGCCTCCCCGACCTCCTCCGGCGTCCAGGGGTCCTCGCCCGGCCGCACCGCGAGCTCTCCGGGCTCCACCGCGGCGATCCTCGCCTTCGGTACCGCGGTGGCCTTCTTCGCGGCCGTGGCCGCGCCACGGGTCTTCTTCGCAACCACCGTCGTGGCTCCCGTCGTCTTCGCGGCCTCGGCCGCGCCCTGGGCCGCCGAGGCGGCCGTCTTCCCGGCCCTGCCGGTGCTCTTCCGGGCCGTGCCCGCGCTCTTCGCCGCCGACGCTGCCGGTTTCTGGGACGTGTGCTTCCGCGCCGCCGCCGTCTTCCTGGCGCCGGCCTTCCTGGTGGCCGTCTTCCCGCCCGCGGCCTTCACGGGGACGGTCCCCGAGGACGCCGCCTCCGTGCCCGCCGCCTTCGTCCCCTGCGTCTTGTCGGGCGCCGTCCCGCCGGCCGGTTCGGCCGCCCCGGTGGCCGGGCCCACCGGCTCCGTCCCGTCGGCCGCGTGCGCGCTCTTCGTCCCGTCCATGTCCTTGGCCGCCGCTCTCGTGGATCTGCCCGACGCCGACTGCTGTACGGCGGTCTTCTTCGCCACCATGGCCGCGGCCCCTTCACATATCGTGATCTTGCTCGCGAATCGTGCTGGGACGATAAATCGACCTCCGGCCCGCGGCAACGGGACCCGGCCACGATTCGCCCGCCGCGCGAGCCCCGCGCGGCGAGTCTGCCTGCGTTGTGCCCAGCTCCCCGCCGGGTAATCCGCCGGGACGGGCGTCCCGGGATCCGGACGCGCCCGCCTCGCCATTCGGGTCATCGCGCAGGCCACGGCGGTGACCGGGAAAACCGGTCGGCCGCGCGCCCCGGGGCGCCGTACACTGGGCGCAGCGAGAAGCATGGATGGGGACGAGTAGCGGCGTACGCGGCCAGGAGCGACCCGGGGACGGTGGAAGCCCGGGGGCGAGCGCGACGCGAAGATCACCCCGGAGCCGCCGGCAGAACACCCCTGTGGGGCCAGTAGACCCGGCATCGCGACCCCAATGAGGGGGCTCACCGGCGCGAACGGCGCATCGGGGGGCCAAGGAGGGTGGTACCGCGGGAGCGCGCCGCACACGGCGTCCGTAGCAACACGGCTCTCGTCCCTCCGACGGAAGGCAGAAAGTCCGTTGGAGGAAGCTCGCCGATGACAGCGCCGACGTACCGCCAGGTGCCCGCCCAGGTCGACCTGCCCGCACTCGAGCACGCCGTGCTCGACTTCTGGCGTGAGCAGAAGATCTTCGCCAAGAGCCTGGAGCAGTCCGAGGGCCGGCCGGAGTGGGTGTTCTACGAAGGCCCGCCCACCGCCAACGGCATGCCCGGTGCCCATCACATCGAGGCGCGCGTCTTCAAGGACGTCTTCCCGCGCTTCCGCACCATGCGCGGCTACCACGTGGGCCGCAAGGCCGGCTGGGACTGCCACGGCCTCCCGGTGGAGCTGGCGGTCGAGAAGGAGCTCGGCTTCACGGGCAAGCAGGACATCGAGGCGTTCGGCATCGCCGAGTTCAACGACCGGTGCCGCCAGTCCGTGACCCGCCACACCGACGCGTTCACCGAGCTCACGAACCGCATGGGCTACTGGGTCGACCTCGACGACGCCTACCGGACGATGGACCCCGAGTACATCGAGTCCGTGTGGTGGTCGCTCAAGGAGATCTTCAACAAGGGCCTGCTGGTCCAGGACTACCGCGTGGCGCCCTGGTGCCCGCGCGACGAGACGGGCCTGTCGGACCACGAGCTGGCCCAGGGCTACGAGACGATCGTCGACCCCTCCGTGTACGTCCGTTTCCCGCTCACCTCCGGTCCGCTGGCCGGCCGCGCGGCGCTCCTGGTGTGGACGACCACTCCGTGGACGCTGGTGTCCAACACCGCGGTCGCCGCCCACCCGGGCGTCACCTACACCGTCGTGACGAACGGCGAGGAGCAGCTCGTCGTCGCGCAGCCGCTCGTGGAGAAGGCGCTCGGCGAGGGCTGGGAGCCCACCGGCGAGTCCTTCACGGGTGCCGAGATGGAGCGCTGGACGTATCAACGTCCGTTCGAGCTCATCGAGTTCCCCGAGCCCGCGCACTTCGTGGTCAACGCCGAGTACGTGACGACCGAGGACGGTACGGGTCTGGTCCACCAGTCCCCCGCCTTCGGTGAGGACGACCTCAAGGTCTGCCGCTCGTACGGCCTCCCCGTGGTGAACCCGATCCGCCCGAACGGCACCTTCGAGGAGAGCGTTCCGCTCGTGGGCGGTGTCTTCTTCAAGAAGGCGGACGAAAAGCTCACGGAGGACCTCCAGAGCCGCGGCCTGCTCTTCAAGCACGTCCCGTACGAGCACAGTTACCCGCACTGCTGGCGCTGCCACACCGCTCTCCTGTACTACGCGCAGCCCTCCTGGTACATCCGCACGACGGCCGTCAAGGACCGTCTCCTGGAGGAGAACGAGGGGACCAACTGGTTCCCCGAGTCGGTCAAGCACGGCCGCTTCGGCGACTGGCTGAACAACAACATCGACTGGGCGCTCTCGCGCAGCCGTTACTGGGGCACCCCGCTGCCGCTGTGGACCTGCGAGGAGGGCCACCTCACCTGTGTCGGCTCGCGCGCGGAGCTGTCCGAGCTGACCGCCACCGACCAGTCGGAGCTCGACCCGCACCGCCCGTACATCGACGCGGTGACCTTCCCGTGCCCGCAGGGCGACTGCGGTCTGACCGCGACCCGCGTCCCCGAGGTCATCGACGCCTGGTACGACTCGGGTTCGATGCCGTTCGCGCAGTGGGGCTACCCGTACAAGAACAAGGAGATCTTCGAGAGCCGTTACCCGGCCCAGTTCATCTCCGAGGCGATCGACCAGACGCGCGGCTGGTTCTACACGCTGATGGCCGTCGGCACCCTGGTCTTCGACAAGTCCTCGTACGAGAACGTCGTGTGCCTCGGCCACATCCTCGCCGAGGACGGCCGCAAGATGTCCAAGCACCTGGGCAACATCCTCCAGCCGATCCCGCTGATGGACCAGCACGGCGCCGACGCGGTGCGCTGGTTCATGGCGGCCGGCGGTTCCCCGTGGGCGGCCCGGCGCGTGGGCCACGGCACCATCCAGGAGGTCGTCCGCAAGACGCTCCTCACGTACTGGAACACGGTCGCCTTCCAGGCGCTGTACGCCCGCACCAGCGACTGGGCGCCCAGCGCGGCCGACCCGGCCCCGGCGGACCGTCCGGTCCTGGACCGCTGGCTGCTGTCCGAACTCCACGCGCTCACCGACCAGGTGACGCAGGCTCTGGAGGCGTACGACACCCAGCGTGCCGGAAAGCTCCTGTCGGCCTTCGTCGACGACCTCTCGAACTGGTACGTGCGCCGCTCCCGGCGTCGCTTCTGGCAGGGCGACAAGGCCGCGCTGCGCACGCTGCACGAGGTCGTGGAGACCGTCACGCGGCTGATGGCCCCGCTGACCCCGTTCATCACCGAGCGGGTCTGGCAGGACCTGGTCGTCCCGGTCACGCCGGACGCGCCCGAGTCGGTGCACCTGTCGACCTGGCCCGAGGCGGACCTGTCCGTCATCGACCCGGAGCTGTCGCGCCAGATGCTGCTGGTGCGCCGTCTCGTGGAACTCGGCCGGGCCACGCGCGCGGAGTCCGGGGTCAAGACGCGTCAGCCGCTGTCCCGCGCGCTGATCGCGGCGACCGGCTTCGCGGCGCTCGACCGCGAGCTGCACGCGCAGATCACCGAGGAACTGAATGTGAGTTCCCTCGCGTCGCTCTCCGAGGTCGGCGGTTCACTGGTCGACACCACGGCGAAGGCGAACTTCCGCGCCCTGGGCAAGCGCTTCGGCAAGGGCGTCCAGGATGTGGCGAAGGCCATCGCCCAGGCCGATGCCGCCGCCCTGTCGCTCGCCCTGCGCGAGGGCACCGCGTCGGTCGAGGTCGGCGGCGAGACCGTGACCCTGGCCCCGGACGAGGTCATCATCACAGAGACTCCCCGTGAGGGCTGGTCGGTGGCCTCGGACTCCGGCGCGACCGTCGCGCTCGACCTGGAGATCACCGAGGAGCTGCGGCAGGCGGGTCTCGCCCGCGACGCGATCCGGCTGATCCAGGAGGCCCGCAAGAACAGCGGCCTCGACGTCGCCGACCGCATCGCGCTCCGCTGGACCTCCACGGACCCGGCGGTCCTCGCGGCGCTCGGCGAGCACGCCGGCCTCATCGCCGACGAGGTCCTCGCCACGGACTTCGCCCAGGGCGAGGCCGACGACGCGTACGGGGAGCCGTTCACCGACGAGGGCCTGTCCCTGGTGTTCCGCCTGCGCAAGGCGTGACGCGGACACCCCTCCCGCGCCGAAGGCCCGGGGCCGCCAGGATCTCCTGGTGGCCCCGGGCCTTCGTCGTTCCCGTCCCCGGGACTCCGCTCCCCGAACGCCGGAGGGGCTGAGACCTCCCCGCGCGCGAACGGTGGGCCGGCGGTGCTGAGCCTTTCCCCCCTCGGTTCCGCAGGGCGCCCGTACGGAGTGTCCGGGGCCCTCGGGTCACAGAAGGCCCACGCGACGCCACCGGCGCCTCCTGGGCCCCGTACAGCCCCGTGGCGGGCAGGCAAAAGGGCGGGGCCCCCGGATCTCTCCGGGGGCCCCGCCCTGAATGCCGCCGACGCCTATGGCGTGCGAGCCGCCGTCAGTTGTCGTCCTCGTCGATGAGGAACCCGCGCATCGGCGAGGGCGCCTGCTGCATCGGCGACGGGCCCTGGGGCCGCACCGGAGCCATCGGCTGGGTCATCGCGGGCGACATCTGCTGCTGCCCGCCGTAGGAGGGTCCGCCCTGCGGCGGTCCGCCCATGCCCTGGTTGCCGCCGTAGGACGGCGCACCGGCACCCGCGGGAGCCATCGACGGCGCGGAGGACGCCGGCAGGGAAGCGGCGGCCGGGGTGCGCGGCGGGGCGAGCGAGTCGTCCGCCTGCGTCTCCAGCTGGCGCAGCTGCGACTCCAGGTAGGACTTCAGACGCGTGCGGTACTCGCGCTCGAAGCCGCGCAGGTCCTCGACCTTGCGCTCCAGCGTGGCGCGGGCGGACTCCAGGGAGCCCATCGCGACGCGGTGCTTCTCCTGCGCGTCCCGCTCCAGGGCGTCGGCCTTGGCACGGGCGTCGCGCTCCAGACCCTCGGCGCGGCTGCGGGCCTCACCGACGATCTTGTTCGCCTCGGAGCGTGCCTCGGCGATCGCCTGGTCGGCGGTCTGCTGAGCCAGCGAGAGGACACGGGCGGCACTGTCGCCACCGGGGCCCTGCTGCTGCATCTGCTGACCGGGACCGCCCATGGGACCGCCCATCGGGCCACCCATCGGACCGCCCATGGGGCCACCCATGGGACCGCCCATCGGGCCACCCATCTGCTGCATCTGGCCGGGGCCACCCTGGCCCATGGGGCCACCCATCTGCTGCATCTGGCCGGGACCGCCCTGGCCCATGGGGCCGCCCATCTGCTGCATCTGGCCGGGGCCACCCTGACCCATGGGGCCCTGGCCCATCGGACCCTGACCCATGGGGCCCTGACCCATCGGACCCTGGCCCATCGGGCCCTGACCCATCTGACCCTGGCCCATGGGGCCCTGGCCCATCTGACCCTGACCCTGAGGGCCGCCCTGACCACTGGGACCCGCGGGAAGCGCGGGGGCACCGCTCGGCAGCTGGGGCGGGCCGCCCATGGGACCACCCATGGGACCGCCCATGCCCTGCGGCGGACCTGATATCCCCGCGGGCACAGGAGCGCCGGGCCCGCGCATACCCTGCGGCGGTCCCTGCTGGTCCTGCTGCTCGGGCGGTTTGCGCATACCCTGCTGCTGCTGGTTCTGCGCGGCCGCGCGCGTGGCCGCGGCCAGCTTGGCGCGCAGGTCCTCGTTCTCGCGGAGCAGGCGGGTCAGTTCGGCTTCGACCTCGTCGAGGAAGGCATCGACCTCGTCCTCGTCATAGCCTTCTCGGAGGCGGACGGTCGTGAACTGCTTGTTCCGCACGTCCTCGGGGGTCAACGGCATCTCTTCACCTCAACGTAGTCGTCGGCATTCGGCAAGACCGTATCGTTCACATCGCTCACATCAAGTTCTGCGTAAGTCTGATCAAGATGAAGACGATGATCATCAGCACGAAGAAGGACAGGTCGAGCGCCACGCCCCCGAGACGCAGCGGCGGAATGAACCGCCGCAGAAGCTTGAGCGGTGGATCGGTGACAGTGTAGGTGGCCTCCAGAACGACCACCATCGGCTTGCCGGGTTGCCATGAGCGGGCGAACTGGAAGACGTAGTCCATGACCAGCCGGAAAATCAGCACGATGAGGAAGCACATCAGCGCGATGTAGAAGACCTGCCCGACCACGCTCATGATCCGTGCTTCCCTCTCCCCTGTTTCCTACGGTGTTCCCGGTACTGCGTCTCAGCTCTGGTTGAAGAACCCGCCCTCTGCGATGCGAGCCTTGTCCTCCGCCGTGACATCGACGTTAGCAGGCGACAACAGGAACACCTTCTGCGTCACCCGCTCGATGCTGCCGTGGAGACCGAACACCAAACCGGCGGCGAAGTCGACAAGTCGCTTCGCGTCAGTGTCGTCCATCTCCGTCAGGTTCATGATCACCGGGGTGCCCTCACGGAAGTGTTCCCCGATGGTACGGGCCTCGTTGTAGGTCCGGGGGTGCAGCGTGGTGATCCGGTACGGCTCTCGTTCCGACACGACCTTGGGCATGATCACCGGGGCGTTCTTCTCCAGGCTCTGACGTTCTTGTGTGATGGACGCCACGGGGGCGATACGCGCCGGACGCCCGGACTCCGCGGCGAGCGAGGCGGAATGCGGCACCGGGTCACGAGGCGCCGGAGGCTGTACCACTCGTACCGGTTCGTCCCTTTGGGACGAGTGCGCCTGATGTGACTGGTGCGACGGCTCATGCCGCCGCCGGTCGCGCTCGGGCTCCGGGTCGAGCTCGGGCTCGAAGTCGTCGTCGGGGTCGAATCCTCTGCCGTCGTACCCATCGTCCTCCACGAGGCCGAGGTAGACCGCCATCTTGCGCATCGCGCCGGCCATGCTCTGAGTCCTCCGCTCTGTGGTGGATCGGCTGACGAATTGCCAAGTGCCCGCGATCCACGAGGTCGTTATGCCCGCATTTGGCGGTAATGACCATATTTTCTGCTGTGGTCCGACTTCTTGGCGACGTTACCGGAGGCCGGGTCGGACTCCGAGTACCGCAGTACCGACGCGTACATGTGTCGCTCCGGCCGCCACAGCCTGTTCGAGATCCGAGCTCATCCCTGCCGAGACCATGTTCGCAGCCGGATGGGTCCGGCGCAGGGCAGTCGACAAATCCATCAGCCGCTCGAACGCCTGTCGTTGGTGCCCCGCGTACTCGCCGGTGAGCGGGGCCACGGTCATCAGCCCGTCGAGCCGCAGACCCGGGGAGTCCGCCACGAGTCCGGCCAACTCCTCCACCCCGCCGACTCCCACGCCGCCCCGCTCGCCCCGTCCGCCCTCCTCGGCGTCCAGTGCGACCTGGATGAGGCATCCCACTTCGCGTTCCGCCCGCACCGCTTCCTTCGAGAGGGCGGCGACAAGCCGGGCCCGGTCGACGGACTGCACGAAATCCGCATAACCGACCACAGAACGCACCTTGTTGGTCTGCAATTGTCCGACGAAATGCCACAACAGGGGCAGATCCGAACACTCCGCGCTCTTGGGCGCGGCATCCTGGTCCTTGTTCTCGGCCACGTGCCGTACACCGAGTTCCGACAGGATCCGCACATCGTCGGCGGGATAGGTCTTGGTGACCACGATCAGGGTCACCTCTTCGCGCTTGCGCCCGGCGGTCACACAGGCCGCCGTGATGCGCTCTTCCACTTTCGCCAGGTTCGCGGCGAGTTGCGCCTTACGGTCCGTCATGCCCTATCAGTCCAGCCAGACATATCCCGCGAGCCGCCCCGTGGTGCGGTCCCGTCGGTACGAGAAGTGGTCCTGCGATTCGAGCGTGCACACCGCCGACTGCTCCCGATCGCGCACCCCGAGCCGTTCGAGCTGCGCGTGCACCCCGGCGGTCACGTCGACCGCGGGCGTTCCCCAGCTCGTCACGGCGTACGCCGCGGGCTCCACGGCGGCGACCTCGGCGCGCATCGCGTCGGGCACCTCGTAGCACCGTCCGCAGACGGCGGGTCCGGTGCGGGCGACGATCCTGGCCGGATCGGCGCCGAGTTCCACCATGGCCCGTACGGCCGCGGGAACCACGCCGACGACCATGCCGGGCCGTCCCGCGTGGGCGGCGGCCGCCACTCCGGCGACCGGGTCGGCCAGCAGGACCGGGGTGCAGTCCGCGGTGAGCACCGCGAGCGCGAGCCCCCGCCGTGCCGTGACGACCGCGTCGACGGCGGGGATCTCCGAGGCGCCCCAGGGCTCCTCGACGACCGCCACGTCCGGCCCGTGCACCTGGTTCATCCAGACGACCCGGGCCGGGTCGAGCCCGAGCGCCTTCGCGGCCAGTTCCCGGTTGGCGCGCACGGCGCCGGGGTCGTCGCCGACCGCCCCGCCGAGGTTGAGCTCCTCGTACGGAACGGCGCTCACCCCGCCCCACCTGTCGGTGAAGGCGAAGTGGGCGCCGCTCACGGTGCTCGCAGCGGAGCGCTGTCCTATCACTTCAGGAAGTCCGGCACGTCCAGTTCCTCGGCCGCGCTGTCCGAGTAGGAGCGGGACGGCGGGACCGGCGGGGAGACCGGCAGCTCGCTGACCGGCTCGGGGGCGGGCTCCGGAGCCGGCTCCTTGGGCGTCACGCTGCCGAGCGACCCGAAGGACGGGCGGCTCTCGGCCTGGCGCGCCGGGGCGGGCTCCTCGCGCCGGGCCGTGGCCGAGCCGAGGACGTTCTCCCGCTTGGCCGGCGGCTGCCCGCCGTCGAAGCCGGCGGCGATGACGGTGACACGCACCTCGTCGCCGAGGGCGTCGTCGATGACGGCGCCGAAGATGATGTTGGCCTCGGGGTGGGCCGCCTCGCTGACCAGCTGGGCCGCCTCGTTGATCTCGAACAGGCCGAGGTCGGAGCCGCCGGAGATGGACAGCAGGACGCCGCGGGCGCCGTCGATGGAGGCTTCGAGCAGCGGCGAGGAGATCGCCATCTCGGCCGCCGCCACCGCGCGGTCGTCGCCGCGGGCCGAGCCGATGCCCATGAGGGCCGAACCGGCCTCGGACATGACCGACTTGACGTCGGCGAAGTCGAGGTTGATCAGACCGGGCGTGGTGATGAGGTCGGTGATGCCCTGGACGCCGGAGAGCAGGACCTGGTCCGCCGACTTGAAGGCGTCGAGGACGGAGACCTGGCGGTCCGAGATGGACAGCAGCCGGTCGTTCGGGATGACGATGAGGGTGTCGACCTCTTCGCGGAGCTCCGCGATGCCGTCCTCGGCCTGGTTGGCGCGGCGCCGGCCCTCGAAGGTGAACGGACGGGTGACCACGCCGATGGTGAGGGCGCCCAGCGAGCGGGCGATGTTGGCCACGACGGGCGCGCCGCCGGTGCCGGTGCCGCCGCCCTCGCCGGCCGTCACGAAGACCATGTCGGCCCCCTTGAGGACCTCCTCGATCTCCTCGCGGTGGTCCTCGGCGGCCTTGCGGCCGACTGCCGGGTTCGCTCCGGCCCCGAGGCCGCGCGTGAGTTCACGGCCGACGTCGAGCTTGACGTCGGCGTCGCTCATCAACAGCGCCTGCGCGTCGGTGTTGATGGCGATGAACTCGACGCCCTTGAGACCGACCTCGATCATCCGGTTGATGGCATTGACACCACCGCCGCCGACACCGATGACTTTGATGACTGCGAGGTAGTTCTGCGGTGCTGCCACGTCGAAGGCCTCTCGCCTCGAGTTACGTGTCGTCGCCTCGCACGCTCGCGATCCGACGACTGATGCCGAGTGGGACGGTCCGAACGCCGACCCGAACCCTAACGCTGAAGTTTAGGGTTACCAGTGTGTCTGTTCCTTGGACTCTTCCGAACAGGACACTAAGTCGACAAGTGGCGCGCGTTCAACGAACACGCCGAACCTCCCGTTTTTCTTTTCACCCTATGTGATCAGGCGCGGCACTGCCCAACCAGGGTGCTGGCCTGCGCGGATGCGGGTCAACTGCCCGACGACGCGGGGGCGGTGGGGGCACTCACATCGAAGTGCCGGGCCCCGGAATCGGCTTTCATGAGAGCGAGGAGTGTCCTGGCCTTGGCCGGGCCCTTCTCGACGCTGCCCCACTCGACGGTCCGGCCACCGCTCAACTCCAGGGAGACGGCGTCGTACGAACGGACCCTGACGGTACGGGTGTCACGGGCGACCCGGGCCGGGAGGTCCCCCGCGATCCGCACCGCCTCGCGCACCAGCCGGTCGGCGGGGAAGCGGCTCGGCGCGCTGCTCCTCGGCACCGCCAACTCCAGGACGGGCACGCCCTTCGGGGCGTCGGGCACCGTCGCGAACCGCACGCCGCCTGCGTCCACTTCGACGAACTTCGCGCCTTTTCTGATGATCAGGACGGGAGTCCGTTCGGTCACGTTCAGACCGATTCCGTGCGGCCAGGACCGGACGACGTCGACCGAGTCGATCCGGGGCAGTCGCTTCAGCAGCCGTGCCTCGATCGCGTCCGTGTCGACGGAGACCAGCGGGGATCCGACCGGCACACCGGCCGCCTGCCGCACCTGCGCGTCGGTCAGCACCCGCGTCCCGGAGACGGACACGCGCTCGGTGCGCAGCCAGGGGGAGCCGTAGAGAACCCACATGGCGGCCGCCCCGGCCAACACCAGGGCGAACAAAAGGATGATGAGCCTATGAAGGCGGCGGAGCCGCCCCACGAGGGGCGGCCGGGGCGGGCCGGACTCCAGCTTCTGGCGTTCACCGCGCTCGGCGGTCGACGGTCCGGCCACGCTCCCTGCCTTCCCTCATGCGGTCCTAGGGGCTACCGCTCGGATCATGCGCGCGACGCCGTGAGCCGGGCCGGCCCGATCCGAGCGGCGGACCCTAGCGGTGGCGCGAGGCGATCGCCTCGTACACCATGCCGACGAGCAGGTCGTCGGCGTCACGGCGGCCGAACTCGCTGGCGGCGCGCGACATCTCGTACAGCCTGTGCGGGTCGGCGAGCACGGGCAGCACGTTCTGCTGCACCCACTGCGGGGTCAGCTCCGCGTCGTCGACCAGCAGTCCGCCGCCGGCCTTGACCACCGGCTGGGCGTTCAGCCGCTGTTCGCCGTTGCCGATGGGCAGCGGGACGTAGGCGGCGGGCAGTCCGACGGCGGAGAGCTCGGCGACGGTCATCGCGCCCGCGCGGCAGAGCATCATGTCGGCCGCGGCGTACGCGAGATCCATCCGGTCCACGTACGGTACCGGGATGTACGGGGGCATCCCCGGCATCTGGTGCACCTGCGGCAGTTCGTTCTTCGGGCCGACCGCGTGCAGGATCTGGATCCCGGCCTGCTGGAGGTACGGAGCCGCCTGCTGGACCACCTCGTTGAGGCGGCGGGCGCCCTGCGAGCCGCCCGACACCAGGAGCGTGGGCAGGTTCGGGTCGAGCCCGAACGCGGCGCGCGCCTCGGGGCGTACGGCGGCCCGGTCGAGGGTGGCGATGGAGCGGCGCAGCGGGATGCCGATGTAACGGGCCCCGCGGAGCTTGCTGTCGGGCGTGGAGACGGCCACCTGGGCCGCGTACCGCGATCCGATCTTGTTGGCGAGTCCGGGCCGGGCGTTGGCCTCGTGGATGACGATCGGCACGCCGAGCCGCTTGGCGGCCAGATAGCCGGGCAGCGCCACATAGCCGCCGAAGCCGACGACGGCGTCCGCCTTGGTCCGCTCCATGATCTGCTCGACGGCCTTGATCGTGCCGCGCAGCCGCCCGGGAACCGTGATCAGCTCGGGGGTGGGCTTGCGCGGCAGCGGCACGGCCGGGATCAGCGCGAGTTCGTAGCCGCGCTCGGGCACGAGCCGCGTCTCCAGACCCCGTTCCGTGCCCAGGGCCGTGATCCCCACGGTCGGGTCCTGCCTGCGCAGGGCGTCCGCGAGGGCGAGCGCGGGCTCGATGTGGCCGGCGGTCCCCCCGCCGGCGAGTACGACATGCACCGAAATTCACCGCTCTCCGGACGAACGCGCCGCAGAGGCACGCCGTCTCATCGTGTTCCATCTCCGGGGCCCCGCGGCCCTTGCGGACTCTCTCACCGCACCCCGCTTTCTGCCAAAGCGGGGTTGTCGCAGCGCGAGAGCCGCCCGCGCAGCGGGGTCGTCACGCGCGAAGGCGATCAGCAACCCGATGGCGAACATGGTCGGCAGCAGGGCGGAACCCCCGTAGGAGAACAGCGGGAGCGGGACACCGGCGATCGGCAGCAGACCGAGCACCGCACCGATGTTGATCACGGCCTGGGCCGTGATCCAGGTGGTCACGCCTCCCGCGGCATACCTCACGAAGGGGTCCTCCGTGCGTCCGGCCACGCGGATACCCGCATAGCCTAGAGCCGCGAAGAGGGCGAGCACCGACAGCGTCCCCGCGAGGCCCAGTTCCTCCCCGGTGACGGCGAAGATGAAGTCGGTGTGCGCTTCGGGCAGTTGTCCCCATTTCTCCACGCTGGCGCCGAGGCCGGAGCCGAACAGGCCGCCGGAGGCGAGGGCGTAGATGCCGTGCACGGCCTGCCAGCAGGTGTCGTGCGGCCCCGGCTCGGTCGCCCCGATGCAGGCCAGCCTGGACATGCGGTTGGGGCTGGTCTTGATGAGCACGAAGCCGATCGCCAGGGCGACGGACAGCACGCCCACGAACAGCCGGGTGGGCGCTCCGGCCAGCCACAGCAGGCCGAACAGGATGGCCGTGAGGATGATCGCCGTGCCCATGTCGCCGCCGAGCATGATCAGTCCGAGCAGCATGAAGGCGGCGGGCACCAGCGGCACGAGCATGTGCTTCCACTGGGTCAGCAGCCGCTTGTCCTGCTTGCGGGCGAGCAGATCGGCGCCCCACAGGACGAGCGCGAGCTTGCCGAACTCGCTGGGCTGGATCTGGAACGAGCCGCCCAGGGAGATCCAGTTCTGGTTGCCGTTGACCGAGAGTCCTATCCCGGGCACCTGCACCAGGGCCATCATGAAGACGGCGCCCGCCAGGATCGGATAGGCCAGCGCCCGGTGCAGTCTCACCGGCATCCGTGAGGCGGCGAACAGCAGCACACCGCCGATCAGGGCGGCCAGGAACTGCTTGCGGAAGAAGAACGACCCGGGCAGCGACAGCTGGAGCGCCGTGATCTGCGAGGCCGAGTAGACCATCACGAGTCCCAGCACGGTGATCAGCAGGCTGCCGCCGAGGATCAGGTAGTACGCGGTGAGCGGCCGGTCCCAGGCCTTGCGGGCGCGCAGGTAGAAGCGGCGTACGGGGTTGTCGCCCGGCGCCCCGGCGGCGGGCCGGCCGGCCCGGCGCACGGGAGGGCGGCCGGTGCGGCTAGTCGGCATCGGAGTCTTCGGTCCACAGCGATGTCACGGGTCCGTCCCTCCCAGGTTGGCCCGGCCAGGCAACCGGGTCAGGCGCCGAGTTCGCGGACCGCCTCCGCGAACGCGTCACCGCGCTTGTTGTAGTTGGCGAACATGTCCATGGACGCGCAGGCCGGGGCCAGCAGCACCGTGTCCCCGGGCTCGGCGAGCCTCCTGGCCTCCTGGACAGCCGCGAGCATCGCCCCAGTGTCGGTCCGGTCGAGGTCGACGACCGGTACCTGGGGGGCGTGTCGCGTGAGGGCTTCGCGGATCAGCGCGCGGTCCGCGCCGATCAGGACGACGCCCCTCAGCCGCTTCGCCGACCGTGCGACCAGTTCGTCGAAGGTCGCGCCCTTGGCGAGGCCTCCGGCGATCCACACGATCGACTCGTAGGCCGCCAAGGAGGCTTCCGCCGCATGCGTGTTGGTGGCCTTGGAGTCGTCGACGTAGGCGACCTCGTCCACGTCGGCCACGTGCGCGATGCGGTGGGCGTCGGGGGTGAAGTCCCGCAGTCCGTCCCGAACGGCCCGCGCGGGCACCCCGTAGGCGCGCGCGAGGGCCGCCGCGGCAAGGGCGTTGGCGATGTTGTGCGGGGCGGCCGGAGTGACGTCGGAGACCTCGGCGAGCTCCTGGGCGTTCTTCTGCCGGTTCTCGACGAAGGCGCGGTCGACCAGGATGCCGTCCACGACGCCGAGTTGGGAGGGCCCGGGGGCGCCGAGGGTGAAGCCGACGGCCCGGCAGCCCTCCTCGACGTCCGCGGCGCGCACCAGGTCCTCGGTGGCCTTGTCGGCCACGTTGTAGACGCAGGCGACGCGATTGCCTTCGTAGATACGGCCCTTGTCGGCGGCGTACGCCTCCATGGAGCCGTGCCAGTCGAGGTGGTCGGGCGCGAGGTTCAGCACGGCCCCCGAGTGGGCGCGCAGCGAGGGCGCCCAGTGGAGCTGGTAGCTGGAGAGTTCGACGGCGAGGACGTCGTACTCCCGCTCGCCGAGGACCGCGTCGAGCAGGGAGACGCCGATGTTGCCGACCGCGGCCGTGCGCAGGCCCGCCGCCTTCAGGATGGAGGCGAGCATCTGCACGGTCGTGGTCTTGCCGTTGGTGCCGGTGACCGCGAGCCAGGGTGCCGGCTTCCTGCCGTCCAGTTCCCGCAGCCGCCAGGCGAGTTCGACGTCGCCCCAGACCGGGACGCCGGCCGCGGCTGCCGCGGCGAACAGCGGCTTGTCCGGCTGCCAGCCGGGCGCGGTGACGATGAGCTCGGTGCCCTCGGGCAGGGTCGCGCCGTCACCGAGGCGCACGGTGACGCCGAGTGCCTCCAGGTCGGCTGCCTGTGTCCGGGCCCGTTCGTCGTCGCCGTCGTTGACGACGGTGACGCGCGCGCCGAGGCCGTGCAGGACCCTGGCCGCCGGAATTCCCGAGACGCCGAGGCCGGCGACGGTGACGTGCTTTCCCTGCCAGTCGGTCACTTCTGGGCTGCCCATCCTGCGTAGAAGAGGCCGAGTCCGACGATCACGCAGATGCCCTGGATGATCCAGAAACGGACCACCACGAGGACCTCGGACCAGCCCTTGAGTTCGAAGTGGTGCTGGAGCGGTGCCATTCGGAAGACGCGTTTGCCGGTCAGCTTGAAGGAGCCGACCTGGATGACCACCGACATGGTGATGAGGACGAACAGGCCGCCCATGATGGCCACCAGCAGCTCCGTGCGGGAGAGGATGGCCAGGCCGGTGAGGACACCGCCGAGGGCGAGCGAACCGGTGTCGCCCATGAAGATCTTCGCGGGCGAGGTGTTCCACCACAGGAAGCCCAGGCAGGCGCCCATCAGGGCGGAGGCCACCACGGCCAGGTCGAGCGGATCGCGCACTTCGTAGCAGGCGCCCGGGTTGGTCAGGGTCGTCGCGTTGGCGCAGGACTCCTGGAACTGCCAGACACCGATGAACGTGTAGGCGCCGAAGACGAGCACGGAGGCGCCGGTGGCGAGTCCGTCCAGACCGTCGGTCAGGTTCACGCCGTTCGACATCGCGAGGATCATGAACAGCGCCCAGATCACGAACAGCACCGGGCCGATCTTCCAGCCGAAGTCGGTGATGAACGACAGCTTGGTGGAGGCCGGGGTGTTGCCTCGGTTGTCCGGGAACATCAGGGCCAGCACCGCGAAGGAGATGCCGACGATCAGCTGTCCGGCCATCTTCGCCTTGGCCCGCAGACCGAGCGAACGCCTCTTGACGATCTTGATGTAGTCGTCCAGGAACCCGACCATGCCCATGCCGAACATCAGGCCGAGGACGAGCAGACCCGAGTAGGTCGGCGCGTAGCCGGTGATGAGCTTGCTCAGGAAGTACGCGGCGATCGTCGCCAGGATGAAGGCGATACCACCCATGGTCGGTGTACCGCGCTTGCTGGCGTGCTCGCGCGGGCCGTCGTCGCGGATGTACTGGCCGTAGCCCTTGCGGGCCAGCAGCTTGATCAGCAGCGGAGTGCCGGCCAGGGTCAGGAACAGACCGAGTACACCCGAGAACAGGATCTGCTTCATCATCGGGCGGAAACCTCACCCTCGGTACCGTCGGAGAGCAGCGCGAGCGCCACCCGTTCCAGCCCGACGGACCTGGACGCCTTCACGAGCACGACGTCCCCTGGGCGCAGCTCGCTGCGCAACAGGTCGACAGCCGCCTGTGCGTCGGACACGTGCACCGACTCCTCACCCCACGAACCCTCGTTATATGCGCCCAGTTGCAGCCAGGACGCTTCCCTGCCCCCGACCGCGACGAGCTTGCCGACATTGAGCCGGACGGCAAGCCGTCCGACCGCGTCGTGCTCGGCGAGCGCCTCGTCCCCGAGCTCGGCCATCTGACCGAGCACCGCCCACGTACGACGCCCCTGGCCCATCGCCGCGAGCGCGCGCAGGGCGGCTCGCATGGACTCGGGGTTCGCGTTGTAGGCGTCGTTGACGACCGTCACGCCGTCCGGACGCTCGGTGACCTCCATCCGCCAGCGGGAGAGGGAGCCCGCCTCGGAGAGCGCGCGGGCGATCTCGTCTGCGGACATGCCCAGCTCATGGGCGACGGCGGCCGCGGCGAGCGCGTTCGACACGTGGTGCTCACCGTACAGGCGCATGGTCACATCACTGCACCCGGAGGGTGTGCGAAGACTGAAGGAAGGCTGTCCGCTCTCCGTGAGCCGGACGTTCTCGGCCCGTACGTCCGCTTCGCCGGACTCTCCGAAGAGGATCACGCGTGCCTTGGTGCGCGACGCCATGGCGCGTACGAGGGGGTCGTCCGCGTTGAGGATCGCGGCACCGTCCTCGGGAAGGCTCTCGACGAGCTCTCCCTTTGCTTGCGCGATCTGTTCGCGGCCGCCGAACTCGCCGATGTGGGCGGTGCCGACGTTGAGGACGAGACCGATCCTCGGCGGGGTGAGCTCCGTCAGATAGCGGATGTGGCCGATGCCGCGGGCGCCCATCTCCAGCACGAGGAACTTCGTCTCCGCGGTGGCGCTGAGCGCGGTGAGCGGCAGCCCGATCTCGTTGTTGAGGGAGCCGGGGGTGAAGACGGTCGGCGCCTTGCTCCGCAGCACCTGGGCGATCAGGTCCTTGGTGCTGGTCTTGCCCGCGGAGCCGGTGAGGGCCACGAGGGTCGCGCCGAGCCGTTCGACGACGTGGCGGGCGAGGGCACCGAGTGCCGTCTGCACGTCGTCGACGACGATGGCGGGCACGCCGACGGGGCGGGACGCCAGGACGGCGGCCGCTCCGGCCTCGATCACCGCCTCGGCGTAGTCGTGGCCGTCCACGCGTTCGCCGACGAAGGCGACGAAGAGGCTGCCGGACTCCACTTCACGGGAGTCCCTGACGACCGGTCCGGTGACCTGTAGCTCCGGATCCGGTATGTCGTACGTCTGCCCGCCGACGACTGCTGCGATCTCGGCGAGGGAGAGGGCGATCACAAGTTCATCCCTGGGTCTGCTGGATAGCTTCGCGGAGCACCTGGCGGTCGTCGAAGGGACGCACCACCCCGGCGATGTCCTGGCCCTGCTCGTGGCCCTTGCCCGCGACCAGCACGGTGTCGCCCGGCTTTGCGCGCGCGACGGCCGCGGCGATGGCGGCGGCCCGGTCCTCGAAGACCTGGACCTCGCCCCGCTCGTGGGCCGGTACCTCGGCGGCTCCCGCGAGCATGGTGGCGAGAATCGCGAGCGGGTCCTCGGAACGGGGGTTGTCGGAGGTGAGGACGGCGGTGTCGGCGAGCCGGGCCACGGCCGCGCCCATCGGCTTCCGCTTGGTCGTGTCCCGGTCGCCACCGCAGCCGAGCACCACGTGCAGTTCGCCCTCGGTGACCTTGCGCAGGGCGCGCAGGACGGATTCGACGGCGTCCGTCTTGTGGGCGTAGTCGACGACGGCGAGGTAGGGCTGGCCCTCGTCCACGCGCTCCAGCCGGCCCGGCACCCCGGGGACGGCGGCGATGCCGTCGGCCGCGGTTTGCGGGTCGATCCCGGCGGCCGCGAGGGCGACGATCGCGGCGAGGGTGTTCGCCACGTTGAAGGGGCCGGCGAGCGGCGAGCGGGCGGTGACCCGCTCGCCCTTGGGGCCGACGGCGGTGAACGTCGAGTCCATCGGGCCGACTTCGACCTCCTCGGCGCGCCAGTCGGCGTCCGGGTGGCCCTCGGCGGAGAAGGTGACGACCGGGACGGTGGCCTCCCCGGCGAGCCTGCGGCCGTACTCGTCGTCGAGGTTCACGACGCCGAGCCGGCTGCGCCTGGCCGTGAACAGCTGGGCCTTGGCCTGGAAGTAGTCCTCCATGCCCGTGTGGAACTCCATGTGTTCCGGGCTGAGGTTGTTGAAGACGGCGACGTCGAAGACGCAGCCGTCGACGCGGCCGAGGACCAGGGCGTGGCTGGAGACCTCCATCGCGACCGAGTCGACCCCGCGCTCGCGCATGACCGCGAACAGGGCCTGGAGGTCGGTGGCCTCGGGCGTGGTCCGCTCCGACTTGATGCGCTCGTCCCCGATGCGCGTCTCGACCGTGCCGATCAGCCCGGTGGAGCGGACCGTCTTCAGGCCGCCCTCGACGAGGTAGGCCGTGGTGGTCTTGCCGGAGGTCCCGGTGATGCCGATCTGGAGGAGATCGCGGCCCGGGTGGCCGTAGATGGTGGCCGCGAGCTCGCCCATCGATCCGCGCGGGTCCTCGACGACGAGGACCGGCAGACCGGTGGCCGCGGCGCGGCCGGCGCCGGTCGGGTCGGTGAGCACGGCGACGGCTCCGAGGCCGGCCGCCTGGGTCACGAAGTCGGCGCCGTGCAGCCGGGCTCCGGGCAGAGCGGCGTACACGTCACCGGGGCGCACCGCTCGGGAGTCATGGGTGATGCCCGTGACCCCGGCGTCGCTCCCCGGGTCCTCGGCGCCCAGCTGATCGGCCAGCTCCGCGACGGGGGTGGCGGAGACGTGAACCGGACGCGGCGGCCCCGGATATGTCACAGGAACGCCCTTCTGGGTGGTTTGGGACTGATCAGCTTGTGGCACGGCGGTGAGCGTACCGGGCTCACCCCCGCCGGGGCGAAGCGAGGGCGCGGACGGGGTGCGCGGGGAGGGCTGGTTCCCGGGGTCCGGGGGGATCGTTGTCACGAGTGGTTCCTGGTCCGTTGTGCGTACGTGCTGATCAGGGCGTGCGGTCGGGGACGGTCACGGCGTGAACTCGACGGGCAGCCGGGCCGCGGGTGCTCCGGTGGGCGGGACCTGAAGGGTCTTCAGGGCGAACTCCATCACCTGCTTGAAGACGGGACCGCAGATCTGGCCGCCGTAGTAGCTGCCCTTCGTGGCGTTCTGGATCGCGCAGTAGACGGTGATCCGGGGCTTGTCCGCGGGGGCGAACCCGGCGAACGACGAGGTGTAGCCGTGGTACTTGCCGGTGGCCGGATCCACGCGATTGGCCGTACCGGTCTTGCCCGCGACCCGGTAGCCGGGAATGCGCGCCTTGATGCCGGTGCCCTGTTCGTCGTCCACCACGGACTCCAGCATCTGGGCGAGCGTCTTCGCCGTCTTCTCGCTCACGACCCGGTTCTTCTTCGGCGCGGGCGCCGGGGTGAAACGGCCGTCGGGCCCCTTCGTGCCGCGCACCAGGGTGGGCTCGACGCGGACGCCGCCGTTGGCGATCGTCGAGTAGACGGAGGCCGCCTGCATCGCGTTGATCGACATGCCCTGGCCGAAAGGGATCGTGTACTGCTGCGAGGTCGACCACTTGTCGGCGGGCGCGAGGATGCCCGCCGTCTCGCCGGGGAAACCGAGCCCGGTGTGACTGCCGATGCCGAACTTGCGCAGATACGAGTACAGGACCTGGTTGGCCTGTTTCTGGGTCTTGCCGAGCTGGCCGGTCGCCAGGATGGTGCCGATGTTGCTGGACCTGGCGAGCACGCCGTTGAGCGTGAGGTCCCAGGTCTTGTGGTCGACGTCGTCCTGGAAGAGCCGGTCGCCGCGGTGCAGCCGGTTGGGGACGACGACATGGGTCCTGGGGGTCGCCACGTCCTCCTGGAGGACGGCGGCCATCGACATCAGCTTGGCGGTGGAGCCGGGCTCGTAGGCGTCCTGGAGGGCCGCGTTGCCCATGGCCGCGGCGTTGGCCTGGGTGAGGTCGTTGGGGTCGAAGCCGGGCGCGTTGGCCATGGCCAGGACCTGTCCCGTCCTCGTGTCCTGCACTATCACGTAGCCGCGGTCCGCCCGTGAGGCCTTCACCTGCTGGGTGATGGCGTCCTGCGCGGCCCACTGGATGTCCCGGTCGATGGTGAGCTCGACGTCGGCACCGGCCACGGCCGGTGTCTCGGTGGAGCCCACGGTCGGCACCTGGCGGCCTCCGGACTGGGCGTAGCGGATCTTGCCGTCCTTGCCGGTGAGATCCTTGTTCAGCTGCTGCTCGACGCCGCCGCCGCCCTTGCCGTCGGCGTTGACCCAGCCCAGTATCCCGGCGGCGAGGTCTCCGTTCGGGTACACGCGCTTGCTGGCCGGCACGGCGAGGACGCCGGCCAGGACGTTGACCGTGCTCCGGTCGGTCCCGGCCTTGGCCGCGAGCGTGCTCTTGAGGTCCTTGATCTGCTGCCAGACCTGGGGGGTGCGGCGGTGGGCGAGGAGCGTGTAGCGGGTGTTCGGGGTCCGCAGCTTCCTGGCGACGGTGTCCACGTCCTGGCCGATGATCGGGCCGAGGAGGGCGGCGGCCTGCTCGGGGGCGTCCCCGACCTTCGTGGCCTCGCGGGTGAACATCGTCGGGTCCGCGGTGATGTCGTACGCGTCCACGCTCGTCGCCAGCTCGACGCCGTCGCGGTCGGTGATCCCGCCGCGCTCGGCGGCCAGGGTGCGCCCGACGTAGCGGTTCTGCTCGGCCTTGGCGGCGTAGGTGCCCGCGTCCACGGCCTGCACCTGGAGGAGCCGCACGACGAACGCGATCATCACCAGCGTCAGCGCGAGGCTGACCATGCGCAGCCGGGGGCGGGGGCTGCCGAGGCGGATGACGCGCGGGCCGCCGGGACGGGCCGGGGCCGGGCGGCGCACGGGGCGGCCGCCAGGACCGGGGCGGCTCCGGCCGGCCGGGCGTGCGGGCCTGGCGGGTCCTGGCACCCGGCGGCGCGGCGGTTCCCTGTCGGACACTTCCGTCACCTGCCGTGGGTCGTGGAGGGCTGTGCGGACGGGACGGGGCTCCGGGTCGCGGACGCTCCCGCGGAGGGCTGCCGCGAGGCGGGGGACGCCGCCGGGGCCGGGGTGGAGGGGACCGGGGCGAGGACGTCGGGCGGGGGCGTCACCGGGGACCGCGCGGCGGATCCGGCGGCTCCGGGAACGCCCTTGACCGTGCCGTCGGGACCGAGGAAGGCCGGGTCGCCGCCTGGGACCATGCCGAGTTCACGGGCGCGGCGCTGGAGCGCGTCGGGGGCGGAGTAGGCGTCCACGTCCCGCTGGAGGGCCTGTTCCTCGTCGGTGAGGTTCTTGGTGTCCTTCTGGAGGTCGTCGAGGCGGAACGCGCCCTCGCTGAGGGCCGAGTTCAGCACCAGGAGCCCGATGAGGCCGCCGGCGAGGAGAAGGACCACCAGGAGGACGAAGGGGGTGCGGGCGGCCTGCCTCGCTCCGGACGGAAGGAGCCGCGCGAGTCTGGCGGCCCGCCCCCTGAGTTCGGGTGTGCCGCTCACGCGCCCTCCCTGTGGCTCTGGTGTACCGGTGTCACGGCCGCTCCATGGGTCCGGTTCCCCTACTCACGAAACCATCGCGGATCCGGTTCCCGGACTCACCGAACGGCCGGGCTCCGTGGTTCCCGGCCCCCGCCGCCGTGCGGGCCGGGGAAAGGGGTGCATGGCGTCGCGGGCGTCCGCCTTCGCGCCTCACGTCCCCTCCTTCTCCCCGCACCTCACTCGGCGGATTCCTCGCGGATGCGCTCCGCCCCGCGCAGCCGGGCGGGAGCCGCCCGGCGGTTCTCGGCGACCTCTTCCTCGGTGGGAAGTTCGGCACCGCGGGTGAGGAGCTTGAGCCGCGGCTGGTAGCGCTCGGGCACGACCGGCAGTCCGGGCGGTGCGGTGTTGGCGGCACCGGCCGCGAACACCTGCTTGACCAGCCGGTCCTCCAGCGAGTGGTACGACAGCACGGCGACGCGTCCGCCGACGGCGAGCGTCTTCACGGCCGCGGGGATCGCCCGTTCCAGGACGCTCAGTTCGCCGTTGACCTCGATGCGCAGTGCCTGGAAGGTGCGCTTGGCGGGGTTGCCGCCGGTGCGCTTGGCCGCCTGGGGCAGCGCGTCACGGATCAGTTCGACGAGCCGGGCGCTGTTGGTGAAGGGCTCCTTGTCGCGCTCGCGCACGACCGCGGAGACGATCCGCTTGGCCTGCTTCTCCTCGCCGTACGCCCGCAGGATCCGGACCAGCTCGCCCGGCGGGTAGGTGTTGAGCACCTCGGCGGCACTCATGCCGGTCGTCTGGTCCATGCGCATGTCGAGCGGGGCGTCCTGCGCGTAGGCGAAGCCGCGGTCGGCCTCGTCGAGCTGCATGGAGGAGACGCCGAGGTCGAACAGGACGCCCTGGACACGCGGGATGTCCAGACGGTCGAGCACGTCGGGGAGTTCGTCGTAGACGGCGTGCACCAGGGTGGCGCGCTCGCCGTACGGGGCGAGCCGCTCCCCGGAGAGGCGCAGCGCCTCCTTGTCCCGGTCCAGGGCGACGAGCCGTGCCTCGGGGAACCGGGTGAGCAGTGCCTCGCTGTGACCGCCGAGCCCGAGCGTGCAGTCGACGACCACGGCTCCCGGCTCGGCGAGGGCCGGGGCCAGCATGTCCAGGCACCGCCTGAGCATGACCGGGACGTGTCGGTTCCGTCCGTCCGGCCGCCCGCTGTCACCCTCGTCGGGAAGCGCTTCGCGCCCTTGCATTCCGGGCCCTCTCAGGTCCGGCGCGGCCCTACGCACCGCCGGGTCCCCACCCGCTCGGGAAGGGGAGGCCCGCCGACGCCGGTTGAATGGCGTCGGCCGACCGGGAGCGGGAGGAGGCCGAGCCGTACGTACGCGCCGCGCACGCGGGGAGACTCCGGAAAGTCGCCGGGTCTCCTGGGAAAAACAGTCCATCGGGGAGAGCCTCGCCTCCCGCTTCGCGTCACTTTAGTCCACGGTGTCTCGCGGTCAATCAACCGGCATGCGCGTCGCGGACGGCGCTCGGACCGAAGCGGCGGATCCGGAAGAATCACCCGAACGGGCACGTCGTCACCGCCCGTGTGGATTACCTCACAACAAGACGCGATGACATTCTTTGTCCCCTCTCACAGCAGGACCGCTCCGGGCGTGACCAGTAACGTCATGGGTATGACGACTTCCGCATCTGTTCCCACCGAACCCGAAGACGCCATAGCCCCAGAGCGCACGGTCACCGACCGCCTCGTGGAGTCGAACGGGCAGTACGCCGCCGCCTTCACCGACCCGGGCATGGACGCACGCCCCGTGCTGCGGGTCGCCGTGGTGGCCTGTATGGACGCCCGGCTCGACCTGCACCGCGCCCTCGGCCTGGAACTGGGCGACTGCCACACCATCCGCAACGCCGGCGGCGTGGTCACCGACGACGTGATCCGCTCGCTCACGATCAGCCAGCGAGCCCTCGGCACCCGCAGTGTGGCGCTCATCCACCACACCGGCTGCGGCCTGGAGTCCCTCACCGAGGAGTTCCGGCACGACCTGGAGATGGAGGTCGGCCAGCGCCCCGCGTGGGCGGTGGAGGCCTTCCGCGACGTCGACCAGGACGTACGGCAGTCGATGCAGCGTGTGCGCACCTCCCCGTTCCTGGTGCACACCGACGACGTACGCGGCTTCGTCTTCGACGTCACGACCGGCCTGCTGCGGGAGATCGACCCCGCCTGATCCGCCGCTGCCGCAACCCCCGGTCGCCGGTCCTCCGCAGCTCGTGGGACCCTCGCTTCACAAAAAACCCCGGCCGTCCGGTGCCCAAAGAGCCGTAAGAACTGACATATCGCGGCCACTTGTCCACAGGCGGATGACACGAACCGGTAACGGCAACAAGAATGCGGGTGTGGCGTCACGCGGAACCTTTCGCGCGTGGTGCCCGTGTTTCGGGGTGGGCCGGTCCGCACAGGGCGTCGGCCCGAACGGGCCGAGGAGGGCCGGGTGACGACCTATGACGATCGAGCGAGCCTTACAGATCTGACCGCCACTGCGGAGCGTGTGCGCAGTTCGGTGGAAGGAGTGATCGAGGGCAAGCCAGAGGTCGTACGGCTTTCGCTGACCGTGCTGCTGGCCGAGGGGCATCTTCTGATCGAGGATGTCCCCGGCGTCGGCAAGACCATGCTCGCCAAGGCGCTGGCGCGCTCCATCGACTGTTCGGTGCGGCGTATCCAGTTCACGCCCGACCTGCTGCCCTCGGACATCACGGGTGTGTCCATCTGGGACCAGCAGCGCCGGGACTTCGAGTTCAAGCCGGGAGCGATCTTCGCGCAGATCGTGATCGGCGACGAGATCAACCGCGCATCGCCCAAGACGCAGTCCGCGCTCCTGGAGTCGATGGAGGAGCGGCAGGTCACCATCGACGGGCAGACCTACGAACTGCCCAGCCCGTTCATGGTGGTGGCCACCCAGAACCCGGTCGAGATGGAGGGCACCTACCCCCTGCCCGAGGCCCAGCGCGACCGCTTCATGGCCCGTGTCTCCATCGGCTACCCGAGCGCGGAAGCCGAACTCCAGATGCTGGACGTCCACGGCGGGGTGAGCCCGCTGGACGACCTCCAGCCGGTCGCCCACGCCCACGACATCGTGAAGCTGATCGACGCGGTCCGCACCGTGCACGTCGCCGACCCGGTGCGCCGCTACGCGGTGGACCTGGTGGGCGCGACGCGCAACCACCCCGACCTGAGACTCGGCGCCTCACCGCGCGCCACGCTGCATCTGCTGCGCGCGGCGAAGGCGTCCGCCGCTCTCAGCGGCCGGGAGTTCGCGCTGCCGGACGACGTGCAGGCACTCGCCGTCGCGGTCCTGGCCCACCGCCTGCTGCCCACGGCCCAGGCCCAGTTGAACCGGCGCACGGCCGAGCAGGTCGTCCAGGAGATCCTCCAGCGCACCCCGGTGCCCGCCGCTCCCCAGCAGTCCGGCCTGTCGATGGGCCGGGGCGCGCCCACCTACGGTCAGCAGCCGCCCCGGAGGCTGTGATGACACAGGCGAGCACGGGGCAGACCGCCGAGGACAAGGGCGGGCTGCGCACCGCGCTCGCCGGTCTCACCACGCGCGGCCGCTCGTTCCTGGCCGCCGGAGTGGCCGCCATGATCTGCGCGTACGTCCTGGGGCAGAGCGATCTGCTCCGGGTCGGCCTGCTCCTCGCGGTGCTGCCGCTGGTCTGCGCGATCGTGCTGTACCGCACCCGCTACCGGGTCGCGGGCAGCCGCAGGCTCTCCCCCGGGCGCGTGCCCGCGGGCTCCGAGGCCCGCGTGCATCTGCGCATGGACAACATCTCGCGGCTGCCCACCGGTCTGCTGATGCTCCAGGACAAGGTGCCCTACGTCCTCGGTCCGCGGCCCCGCTTCGTGCTGGATCGGGTGGAGGCGGGCGGCCGCCGCGAGGTGTCCTACCGCGTGCGCTCGGATCTGCGCGGCCGCTACCCGCTGGGCCCGCTCCAGCTGCGGCTGACCGACCCGTTCGGCATGTGCGAGCTGACCCGCTCCTTCTCCGCCTACGACACCCTGACCGTCATCCCGCGCGTGGAGGCGCTGCCGCCGGTGCGGCTGGCCGGTGAGGCGAAGGGGTACGGCGACGGGCGGCAGCGCTCGCTCGCGCTGGCCGGGGAGGACGACATCATTCCGCGCGGGTACCGCTACGGCGACGACCTGCGCCGGGTGCACTGGCGGCTGACCGCCCGTTACGGCGAGCTGATGGTCCGCCGCGAGGAACAGCCCCAGCGCTCCCGCTGCACCGTGCTGCTGGACACCCGGGGCATCGCCTTCCAGGGCGCGGGACCCGACTCGGCCTTCGAATGGGCCGTCTCGGGGACGGCGTCCACCCTGCTGCACATGCTCGAACGGGGCTTCTCGGTCCGCCTTCTGACGGACACCGGCAGCTCCGTGCCCGGCGAGGGCTCCGACGGGTTCGCGGGCGCGAGCCAGGAGTCGGCGGACGCCGCCGGGATGATGATGGACACGCTCGCGGTCGTCGACCACTCGAACGGCACGGGTCTCTCCCGGGCGTACGAGGTGCTGCGCGGCGGCAACGAAGGACTGCTGATCGCCTTCCTCGGCGATCTCGACGAGGAGCAGGCGACCGTGCTCGGCAAGATGCGTCAGCGCAGCGGCGGGGCCGTCGCGTTCCTGCTGGACAGCGAGTCCTGGGTGCGGGAACCGGCCGATGTGCCCGGTCCGCCGGACGAGGGCGCGGACCCGCTGCGCATGCTGCGCGAGGCGGGGTGGACCGCCGTCGCGGTACCGCGGGGGGCGTCGCTCGCCGACCTGTGGCGCGAGGCGGACCGTCAGCGCACCCACCTGGCGTCGACGGGGACGAACACGGGGGGTGAGGGCGTATGAGCGGGCGGGCCCGGCTGGCGCTGTGCGCGGCGGCGGCCACACTGATGACGTCCTGCGCGCTGCTGCCGCTGGTGAACCCGGCGACCTGGATCTTCCAGGCGGCGTTCCTGCTGGCCGTGCAGACCGGTGTCGGCGCGCTGACCCGGCGGGTCCCGCTGGCCCGGCCGCTGACCGTGGCGGCCCAGGCGCTGGTGACGCTGATGATGCTGACGCTGGTCTTCGCCCGGCATCAGTCCCTCGCCGGGATCGTTCCCGGGCCCGAGGCCTTCCAGCACTTCTCGGACCTGCTCCGGGCGGGCGCCGACGACGTCGGCAGATACTCGATCCCGGCCCCGCTGTCGGACGGGATCCGGCTGATGGTGATCGGCGGTGTCCTGGTGATCGGGCTCGCGGTGGACACCCTCGCGGTGACCTACCGCAGCGCCGCGCCCGCCGGCCTTCCGCTGCTCGCCCTGTACTCGGTCGCCGCGGGCCTGTCCGGCGGCGGCGCGGCCTGGCTGTGGTTCCTGCTCTCGGCCGCCGGCTATCTGATGCTGCTGCTGGCCGAGAGCCGGGACCGGCTCTCGCAGTGGGGCCGTGTCTTCGGCGGAGCGGCCCGCGCGCCCGGCCCGGCGCCCGCGAGCGGTGCGGTCGCGCCCGTGCGCACCGGACGGCGGATCGGCGCGGTCGCGCTGGGTGTCGCCCTGTTCGTCCCGCTCGTTCTGCCCTCGTTCGACGGAGGTCTGCTGGACGGCGCGGGCCGGGGCATCGGCAACGGCACCGGAGGCGGCGGCACGATCTCCGCGGTGAACCCGCTGGTCTCCCTCCGCGACAGTCTGAACGTGGACGAGGACCGCACGGTCATGACGTACCGCACGGACACCGCGGACACACCGAACCTGTATCTGCGGATCGTCTCGCTGGACGACTTCGACGGCACGGCGTGGAAGCCCGCACAGCGTCACATCGTGGACGTGCCGAAGACGTTCCCGGCGCCGGTCGGACTGTCGGGCGAGGTCAAGCGGGCGACGATCCGGACCCGGATCGCCGCGGCCGACTGGTACGCGCAGGACTGGCTGCCGATGCCGTACCCGGCCAGCAAGGTGGACATCAAGGGCAACTGGCGCTACGAACCCGTGGGCCGCACCCTCGTGGGCGACCACGGGCAGAACACCCGTGGTGCGCAGTACGAGGTCACGAGCCTGATGGTGGAGCCGACGGCGCAGCAGCTGGCGAACGCCCCGGAGCCCTCGCCCGCTATGAAGCGCGAGTACACCAAGGTCCCGGCCTCGCTGCCCGAGGTGGTGGCGAGAACGGCCCGCAAGGTCACCGCGGGCTCGGCCAACCACTACGAGCAGGCGGTCAAGCTCCAGGACTACTTCGCCGTCAGCGGCAACTTCCGCTACAACACCCAGGTGCGGGCCGGCACCGGCTCCGCCGCCATCGCGAACTTCCTGAAGGAGAAGGAGGGCTTCTGCGTCCACTTCTCCTTCGCGATGGCCTCGATGGCGCGGACGCTCGGGATTCCGGCCCGCGTGGCGGTGGGCTTCACGTCGGGGACCCCGCAGGCGGACGGCTCGATGTCGGTGGGGCTGCGGGACGCGCACGCCTGGCCCGAGCTGTATTTCGAGGGCGTGGGCTGGACCCGCTTCGAGCCGACCCCGAGCCGGGGTTCGGTGCCGTCGTACACCCAGACGAACACGCCGGGCGACACCGAGTCCGCCGCCCCGAAGCCGTCGTTCTCGACGTCGGCGGCGCCTTCGTCCGAGCCGTCGGCGAGCGAGAGCTGCTCGCCCCAGCTGCGGAAGCTGGCGGCCTGCCCCGACCAGTCCTCGGCGGTGGCGGTCGGCCCCCAGGACGACGACTGGCCCTGGACGAAGATCCTCGGACTGACGCTGGCCGGGCTCCTGGGCCTGGGCGTGCCGCTGCTGCCCATGCTGTGGCGGACACGGGTGCGGGCGATGCGGCTCGGCGGCCACGGCCGGAGCGAGGCGGATGTCGCGGCGTACACGCTGGGGGCCTGGGCGGAGGTGACCGACACGGCGTGGGACCACGGGATCGCGCCGGAGGAGTCGCAGACGCCGAGGAAGGCGGCCGAGCGGATCGTGAGACTGGGCGGCCTGGATGCGGAGGCCGAGGCCGCGGTGCACCGACTGGCCGCGGCCGTGGAGCAGGTTCTCTACGCTCCGCACCCCCGGCCGGTGGCGGGCCTCGCGAACGACGCGCGTCAGGTCGGGAGCTCCTTCAGGACCTCCGCGAGCCGGCCCGCCCGGCTGCGCGCTCTCCTCGCGCCGCGTTCGGCCGTCCGGGTGATCTGGATGGCCTCCGCCGCCCGGACGGCGCTGGGAGCCCGTCTGGCGGCCCGTCGACAGGCCCTGTTCCGCCGCCCGTCGGGCCAGAACAGCTGACACGGAACGGCCCCCGCTCCCGCCCCCGCAGGGCTCGAACGTCCCGCGGCCCGGGCGGGGGCCGTCCCGTCCGTCGAGGGTGACCGGACCGGGGCGGCGGCGCCAGGGGCTGTGCTCCGGAGGGGGTGACCGCACATACGCGTGAGGGGGTGTCCACCCGGATCCGGGTGGACACCCCCTCACGTATGTCTGCGGTGGCGACGCCGACGGCTCAGTTGCCGCCCTGCTCGTCGCGCCGGCGCTGCCAGCGTTGTTCGATCCGGTCCATCATGGAACGGCGCTGTCGGCCCTGCCGACGGGAGGCGGGTGTCGCACCCGGCACGGTCGGCTGCTCACCCGGCTTGGGAGCTTTGCGCCAGCCGGTGACGGCGAGCACCGCACAGCCCAGCATGACGAGGAAGCCCACCACGCTCAGCCAGATCAGGACCGCGACCATTCCGGCCATGAGGAGCGCGATACCCACTAGGAAGCCCGCGACCGCTTGGTAGACCCGTCGCCGGGTGTACGTACGCAGTCCGCTTCCCTCAAGCGCTGTCGCGAACTTGGGATCTTCGGCGTACAGCGCTCGCTCCATCTGCTCGAGCATTCGCTGCTCGTGCTCCGAGAGCGGCACGGAGTCCTCCTCATCGTGCAGTCGCCGGGGCGACCGGGGGTCCCCTTCAGGATAGGCAGGGAATCGGCCCCGTGAAACCCGCCCTCTACGCCAATTCACCGACCGAGACCCTTCATGGCGCCCCGATGCGCTGAGGCGTGCATTCCCCAGCGAACGGTCCGTCATGCCGGACGGTCTCCCCCGATCATACGGCGCCGAGCACTCGATCGGGTGGTCTGTGGCGTACTCCATCTGCCGTCGAGCCCCTGATCAGCGGCGCGCCACGGGAGCGACTCCGTCCCGTGAAGCCCCCCGGGCCTCGCCGAGCACATGGAGCTGTGTGGCCACCGAGTGGAACGCGGTGAGCTCGGCCGCCGCCGCCTCCAGCTTCAGCAGTGCCTCCAGGGCCCCCGGCTCGGTGTCCACCAGGACGCCCGGCACCAGGTCGGCGAAGACCCGTACCCCGTGCACGGCGGCGACGTGCAGGCCGGCGCCCGCGACCAGGGAGGTGAGCTGATCGGCGGTGAACCGGTGCGGCACGGGATCACTCTCGCCCCAGCGTCCGTCCGGGTCGTCGAGCGCGTGCCGGGCCTCCTTGAAGTGCCCGGCGAGCGCACGGGCCAGCACGGCTCCGCCCAGGCCCGCGGCGAGGAGGCTGAGGACACCCTCGGGGCGCAGCGCGTCCACGACGTTGCGCACGCCTTCGGCCGGGTCGTCGACGTACTCCAGGACGCCGTGGCACAGCACCGCGTCGTAGCGGCCGCGCTCGACCACGTCGAAGAGGCCGTGCGCGTCACCCTGGACACCCTGGACGCGGTCGGCGACGCCAGCCTCGGCGGCACGGCGCTCCAGGGCGAACAGCGCGTTCGGGCTGGGGTCGACGACGGTGACACGGTGACCGAGGCGGGCCACGGGGACGGCGAAGTTGCCGCTGCCGCCGCCCGTGTCGAGTACGTCGAGCGACTCCCGTCCGGCCGCCTTGACCTGACGGTCCAGGGCGTCCTTGAGGACCTCCCAGACGACGGCGGTACGGAGAGAAGCGCGGGGGCGCATCGGGTCCGACACGGCAGTTGACTCCTCGGCGCGGCACCGCCTGTCGAACGGCGGAGCGATCTTCGAGCCTCCCGGCGGGGAGGCAGCAGGCGCCTCCACCCTATTGCCTCCGCCCCCGTGACCGGTCCCCCGTCTCACGCGCGCCGGAACACCTGACGAGCGGGCGCGGGACGGACGCCCGGACGTGGCCCCTCGCGCGCTCCTGCCCCGGTCCCCCGCCGGTCAACCCGCGTCCGGCACCTCCCCGTCCGCCCCGCGCCCGCCCGGGCCCTCACCCCGGTCCCCGTCCTGGCGGGGCTGGGGCAGGACGGGCTGGAGCAGCAGCATCCGCTCCACCAGGCGCAGGAACATGGCGACATCGCGTATCAGGTCGTCGGCGTCGCGGGTGCTGGCCGCTCCCTGGATGCCGGCCTCGGCGCGGGCGCGGCGGGTGGCGCCGGAGGCGAACAGCGCGCTCCACTCGGTCAGTTCGGGCGCGATCTCCGGAAGCACCTCCCAGGCGCTGCGGATGCGTGCCCTGCGCCGCGCGGCGGGCTCCGGGTTGGCCCGCACGGCGAGGACGGCGGCGGCGGTGCGCAGGGCGGCCAAGTGGGCCGTCGCGTAGCGCTCGTTGGATGTCTCCAGGGCCGCCGCCTCGTCGAGTCCGGCGCGGGCCTGGGAGAGCAGGTCGAGGGCGGCGGGCGGGGCCGTGGCCCGGCGGAGCACGGGGTGCACGTCGCCCGCCGGTCCGGTCGGTGAGGGGGCAGGGCCGGTGGCGCGGCGCCGACGGGCGGCGGCTGCGGAAGAGCTGGCCATGACGAACCTCCTGTCGTCGTGTGACGGCACTGTGGCCGTATGCGCCCATCGTGCGGTATGCCACTGACAATCCGTTCTGACCTGCGGTTTTGCTTCGATCGCAAGTTCGGGATAGTTTTGCACTGACCAGTCAGTTCAAAGAGTTCGAATGTGTTCCAGGAAATCGGGGAAACTGTGGACGTTCCGCATGGAGTGGGCGTCACAGCCCGGGACTTCGGACTCGAAGGGCCCCGCGGGTGGGCGTTCCGCGGGGTCCTTCTCGAAGCGGAACCCGGATCGCTCATCGCGGTCGAGGGGCCGTCCGGATCGGGCCGCACCTGCCTGCTGCTCGCCCTCACGGGCCGGATGAAGGCCACCGAGGGAACGGCGTCCGTGGGGACGTCGGAGCTGCCGAAGCAGATGGCCGCGGTGCGCCGGACCAGCGCGCTCGCCCACGTTCCCGGGGTCACCGACCTCGACCCCGCGCTGACCGTCGGCGAGCATCTGCGCGAACGGGCTCTGCTGCAAAGGCGGTTCGGGAGTTCACTGCGCGCCCTGCTGCGGCCTCGCCGCGAGCGGAGGGGCGAGGCCGAGTCGCGGATCGCCGCCGCGCTGGCCGCCGCCGGGCTCGACCCGGACACCCTGCCCAAGGGACCGAGGACCGCCGTACGGGACCTGGAACGGCTGGAGAAGCTGCGCCTGTCCCTCGCGCTGGCCCTGATCGGCCGCCCGCGACTGCTCGGGGTCGACGACACCGACCTCAAGCTGTCGGACGCCGAACGGTCACAGGCCTGGGCCCTGTTGAGGTCGCTCGCCGAGTCCGGCACCACCGTCGTGGCGGTGTGCAGCGAGGCTCCCGAGGGTGCGGTGATCGTGTCCACCGCACCGGCCACCGGCACCGCGACGGCCGCCGGCGGACAGGACGACGACAGCGGCACCGACACCGACAGCCGTGACAGCGACAGCGACAGCGACAGCGACAGCGACAGCGACAGCGACAGCGACAGCGACAGCGACAGCGGGAAACTCGACAGGAAGACGGCCGATGCGCTCGCCTGAATTGGCCTTTCTCGAACTCCGCCGCTTCGGCCGGGGCAAGCTCCCGCGCGCCGCCCTGGTCGCGCTCCTGCTGCTGCCCCTGCTCTACGGCGCCCTCTACCTGTGGTCGTTCTGGGACCCGTACGGCCGTCTGGACCGCATCCCCGTGGCGCTGGTGAACGACGACAAGGGCGCGACGGCCGGCGGCCGCAGGGTCTCCGTCGGGGACACCATCACCGAGGGGCTGCGCGACAGCGACACCTTCGAGTGGCACGAGGTCGGCTCGGCCGAGGCCCGCCGGGGCGTGGAGGACGGCACGTACTACCTGTCGCTGACCATGCCGGGCGACTTCAGCCGCAGGATCGCCTCCAGTTCCGGGGGTTCGCCCGAGACCAGCGCGCTCCAGGTGCGCACCAACGACGCGAACAACTACATCGTCGGCCAGATCTCCCGGACGGTGTTCAGCGAGGTGCGCACGGCCGCCTCCACGAAGGCCTCGCGTTCGTTCCTCGACAAGATCTTCATCTCCTTCTCGGACATCCACGGGAAGACCGTGAAGGCGGCCGAGGGCGCCGACCGGCTCAACGACGGCCTCGGCACGGCGAAGAAGGGCTCCAAGGCGCTCGCGGACGGCCTGAAGGAGGCCAAGAAGGGCAGCGGAACGCTCTCCGGGGGCGTAGGGAAGCTCACCACCGGCGCGGGCGACCTGGAGGACGGTTCGCGCCAGGTCGCGGACGGCACCCGGGCCCTGGCCGGCAAGGTCGACGGGGTCGCGGACAAGGTGGGCCCGTTCCTGAAGGACAACCAGAAGTCGATCGGCGACACGGCCCGGCTGGTCGCCGACTCCGCCTCGGGCATCCGCCACAACCTCGCCACCCTGGTGAAGACGGCACCGGCCGCGGCCAAGGGGGCGCGGGCCGCCTCCGACGCCCTGGACTCGGTCCACCGCGCGCGGTGCGAGACCCTGCCGGTCCCCGACCCGGCGTGCCCCGAGCTGACCAAGGCCGCGGAGGCCGCCGCGGACGTCGTCAAGGTCACCGACGACGTGAACGCGCTGATCGGCGACCAGGACGGCGACCTCGACGAGCTCGACAAGAACCTGGCGACACTGGAGAAGCAGGCGAACGCCCTCGCCGACCGCTCACCGCATCTCTCCGCCGATCTCGACGACGCCGTCTCCAAGATCGACAAGCTGAACGACGGGGCCGCCGCGGTCGCCAGGGGCGCGAAGCGGCTGCACGAGGGTCTCGGCACCGCGAGGACCGGCGCCGCGGACCTCGACAAGGGCGTCGGCCGCCTGAGGACCGGGGCGGGGCACCTCGACGGCGGCCTGTACAAGCTCGTCGGCGGGTCCGGGAAGCTGGCGGGCGGCCTGCACGACGGAGCCGGCAAGATCCCCGACTACGACAAGCCCGACCGCGACCTGCGCACCGAGGTCATGGCCGACCCGGTGCGCATGGCCTCCAGGGACCTGCACAAGGCGCCCAACTACGGCACCGGTTTCGCCCCCTACTTCATCCCGCTGTCCCTGTGGGTCGGCGCGATGGTGGCGTACATGCTGATCCAGCCGCTGAACCGGCGCGCGCTCGCTGCGGGCGCCCCGGCGTGGCGTATCGCGCTCGCGGGCTGGCTGCCGGTCGCCGCCGTCGGCGTACTCCAGACGGCCGCCCTGATGGCGGTGCTGCACTGGGCGATCGGCCTCCAGATGGCGCGGGCGGCGGGAACGGTCGGCTTCCTGTTCCTGGTGACGGCCTGCTTCGCGGCGATCGTGCAGTGGCTGAACGCCCGCTTCGGAGCGGCGGGCCGGATTCTCGTCCTGGCCCTCCTGATGCTCCAGCTGACGTCGGCGGGCGGCACCTACCCCGTCCAGACCAGTCCCGGGTTCTTCAACGCGATCCACCCCTACCTGCCGATGAGTTACGTCGTCGGGGCCCTCCGCAGGCTCATCACCGGCGGCGGCTTGGAGCCGGTGGGGACGGCCTGTCTCGTGCTGACCGCCTTCACGGCCGGCGCGCTCGCCCTCACCGCCCTGACGGCCCGCCGCAGACAGGTGTGGACCCTCGACCGGCTGCATCCGGAGCTGAGCCTGTGACTCCGCGCGCGGGTGCTCCTGTGACAATCGGTGCCATGGAAAGCAGCAGCACCACGGCGGGCGGTGGCAGCCGCCGCGAGGCGACCCGGCAGAAGCTCTACGAGGCGGCCGTCACCCTGATCGCCGAACAGGGGTTCTCCGCCACCACGGTGGACGAGATCGCCGAGCGGGCCGGGGTCGCTAAGGGCACGGTCTACTACAACTTCGCGAGCAAATCGGTCCTCTTCGAAGAACTGCTGCGCCATGGCGTGGGGCTCCTGACCGCCTCGCTGCGGGAGGCGGCGGAGAAGACCGACCGGGACGGCGGCAGCAAGGTCGACGCGCTGGACGCGATGATCCGGGCCGGGCTCGTCTTCATCAACCGCTATCCGGCGTTCACCCAGCTCTACGTGGCGGAGCTCTGGCGCACCAACCGGGCCTGGCAGTCCACCCTGATGGTGGTGCGGCAGCAGGCGGTGGCGGTCGTCGAGGGCGTTCTGCGCGACGCGGTGGCGGGCGGGGAGCTCAGCGACGAGATCGACATCCCGCTGACGGCGGCGGCGCTGGTCGGGATGGTCCTGGTGGCCGCCCTGGACTGGCAGGCGTTCCAGCCGGAGCGTTCCCTGGACGAGGTCCACGCGGCACTGTCCCGGCTCCTCCAGGGGCGCGTGAGCGGCCACGGCTGAGGCGGGGCACCGTACGCACGAGAGCGCCGGTCCGGCCGCCCGCGTCCCCCGCGGGCCGTCCGTACCGGCGCTTCGCCGTGCTCTCCCCCGTACCCCGTCGGGCCCCCGTTCGGTCGTCCCCCGGGTTCCCCCGTGTCTCGCTCCCGCCGGCCGAGCCGGCGGAAGGAGCGGCCAAGGGCGCGGGTTCCGTTCCGCCGCCCCGTGTCGGCGGTGCCGGAGCCGCGCCCCTTTCCGTGCCTCCACTCTCCCGTTCGCGCAGGTCGCACCCATCCGTACGCCTACTCATCTCACCCTGTAGGTACGGATACTCAGGCATACGTGCTCAGACCCAGGACGCCGCCGTCGCGCACTGGTTACGATCCCCTCCGTGTCGGTACTCCCCCTCGTCTTCACCAGCGGCTGGGCCAGCGGCATCAACGCGTACGCGGTGGTGCTGCTCCTCGGTGTGTTCGGCGCCACCGGGCTCAGCGACGAGGTCCCGCAGGCCCTGCAACGCCCTGAGATCCTGGTCACAGTCGGAATTCTGTTCCTCTGCGAGGCGGTCGCGGACAAGATCCCGTACGTCGACTCGGTGTGGGACTCGGTGCACACGGTGATCCGGCCGGCGGCGGGTGCCTGGGTCGGGGCGCTGCTCGCGGGGCAGAGCGGGTCGGTCTCGGATCTGACGGCGGCCGTGCTCGGCGGTTCGACCGCCCTTGCGAGCCACGCGGTCAAGGCCGGGGCCCGGATGGCGGTCAACACCTCGCCGGAGCCCTTCAGCAACATCGTGATGAGCACCGCCGAGGATCTCGGGGTCGCGGGGATCGTCACCCTGGCGATCTTCCATCCCTGGGCCGCGGCGAGCATCGCCGGCGCCCTGCTGTGCGCGGGACTCGCGGTGCTCTGCTTCCTCGTCTCGCGGATCAGACGCTTCCTGCGCCGCCGGGCCCTGCGCCGACAGGAGCGGCGGACGGCCGCGACGGCGGGGCGTCCGCCCGGCCGGACTCCGTGGGCGGACGGCGGCTGACCGGACCGCCGCGGGAGAGGACCGCGGCCGACCGGACTGTCGGTGGGGGCCGATAAAGTCGCCGGCATGGGACGGATTGCGGTGATCGGCGCCGGGATGGGCGCGATGGCGGCCGCCGCCCGGCTGGCCGTCGCGGGCCACCGGGTGGTGGTGTACGAGCGGACGGACACGTACGGCGGTGCGGTGCGCCGCTTCGAGCGGGACGGCTTCGTCTTCGACACGGGCCCCGGCCTGGTGCCGGTGCCCGCGGTCCACCGCGACCTGTTCGTCAAGACCGGGAAGCGGCCCCTGGAGGAGTGCGTCGATCTGGTGCAGGTCGACCCGGCGGCCTGTCATGTCTTCGCGGACGGCACCCGGGTGTCGCTGCCGAACGCCTCGCGCGCGGGTGTGGTCGGCGCGCTGGACGAGGCGCTCGGCGGCGGTGCGGGCGCCCGGTGGGGCGAGTTCCTGGTGCGGGCCCGGGATGCCTGGGACCGTGCGCGCCGGCCGCTCCTGGAGGAGCCGCTGTGGCCCGACTGGGCGGTGCTGGCCGAGCGCGACCCCTACCCCTCGGTGCCGCACAAGAGGCTGCTGCGCACCCGCCGGGCCGGGACCCTGGCCGAGGTCGCCGCCTGGGAGCTGCGCGACCCGCGTCTGAGGGCCCTCCTGGAGAGTCACGCGCTGGCGTACGGTCTCGATCCGCGCGCCACCCCCGCGAGCGCCTCCGTGCTGCCGTACATGGACCACGCCTTCGGCACCTGGTACGTGCGCGGCGGCATCCGGGAGCTGGCACGCGCCGTGTACGAGCGGTGCCTGGAGCGCGGGGTCGAGTTCCGGTTCGGCACCCGCGTCGGACGGATCGTCGAGAAGGACGGTCGGGCCGCCGGTGTGGAGCTCGCTCCGGACGGCACGTTCGAGCGGGCCGACCTCGTGGTCGCGGGCGTGGCACCGGACGGACTCGTCGCCGGGGCCGGGCTCCGGGGCGCCGGCGAGGTGCCGTCGCGGCCCGGCGCGGCCAGCCGGCTGACCCTGCTGCTCGCGCTGCGCGACGGACGGCCCGAGGGCGTGGCGCACCGGACGGTGGTCCACTCGGTGGACCGCGACGGCGAGCTGGAGCGGCTCTTCGGCGAGCGCCCCGGGGTGCCCGCGGCCCCGACCGTCGTGATGACGCGTCCCGACGACCCCGCGCTCGTGCCGGACGCGGAGCACGAGGCGCTGACACTGACCGTCACGGTGCCGTCCGGCGCGCAGGTGTCGGAGGAGGACGTGGAGCGGGTCGTGGACGCCGCCGGGCGGGCCGTGCCGGGTCTGCGCGACCGGCTGCTGTGGCACGAGGTCCGCACCCCGGCCGACATCGCGGAGGAGACCGGCGTGCCGGACGGCGCGGTTCCCGCTCCGGCGCTCGCCGCGGCGGACGGCCGGCTGCTGTACCCGTCGAACACCACGCGGATACCGGGGCTCTTCGCGGCCGGAGGCTGGGCACACCCGGGGGGCGGTCTGCCGCACGCGGGCATGTCGGGCGCGCTGGTGGCCGGGTTGATCGTGGAAGGACCGGACTTCCAGGGCTCTCAGTGACCGGAGCCGGGGGCCGGAACGGCGGGGCGGTTCAGTAGCGGTACTGCTCGTCGTACCCGGCGTTGCCGTTGCTGTTGCCGTTGCCGTTGCCGTTGCCCTGGTACGGGTACTGCTGTTGCTGTTGCTCGGGCGGGAGTTCGCCGCCGTACTCGTCGGTGCGCTGCTGCGGCACCCAGACGCCGCCGGCCGGGGTCTCGCCGCCGTACGTGCCGGTGGCGTACTGCTCCTGGCCGTAGTTCTGCTGCTGCGCGTACTGCTGCTGGTCGCCGCCGTTGTAGGCGTTCTGGTCGTACGTGGCGCCCGTGTACTGCTGGCCGGTGTACGGGTCCGTGTAGCCGGCGTACTGCTGCTGACCGTTGCCGTAGGCGTACTGCTGCTGGTCGTAGCCCGAGTAGCCGTCGTACGCGTAGGCCTGCTGGTTCTGCCCGGTCGCGTAGGCCTGCTGGTTCTGGCCCGTCGAGTAGGCCTGCTGGTCCTGGGACGGGGAGGCTCCGGCGTAGGACTGGTCGCCCGCGCCGGAGTAGGCGGTGGTGTCGTAGACGCCGTACGAGCCGGTGTCCTCGGGCAGGGGCTGCGGCTCGTAGACCGAGGTGGGCTCTCCGGCCGGGGCCTCGGCCGGCTCCGGGGGCGCGAAGCGGTCGGACGGGGTGGGCGTGAAGACGTCGTCCTCGTCGGCGGCGTACGGGTCCTCGCGCCGGTAGGCGGCCACCTCGACCTCTTCGAGCTCCTGGCTCTCGTCGAGCTCGTCGGCCTCCTCCGGCTCGCTGCGGCGGCGCTTGCTGAGCTTGCCGAGCTTGCCGGGCCCGTCCTCCGCGCCGGGGCCCTTGATGGCCCAGCCCTGCGCGAAGCCCTGGCGGAACGACAGCGTCACATAGGTCTGACCGACCGTGAAGGCGGCCGCGCCCAGGCCGATGACCGGGATCGAGTGCATCAGGACGCCGAGAACCACACCGAGGAAGCCGACGAAGGCGAGCAGCCGGAAGCGCAGCCGCGCCTTGTACTGCAACAGCACCTCGCCGAGCAGCCACAACGCGACGATGCCGAATGCCAGATAGAGGACCGTCAAGCCCATGTACGCCCCTCTCCCAGTGGCCGCTACGCAGTGTGTCGTACGCGGGTGCGACCGGTCTAGGCCTGCTGCGGGTGGTGCAGGCCCAGATTCTCGTAGATTTCCAGCGTCGCCGTGGAGTTGTTGAGCGTGATGAAGTGCAGTCCGGGGACTCCCTCGGTCAACAACCTCGCGCAGAACTCCGTCGCGAACTCGATCCCCATGGAGCGTACAGCCGCCGGATCGTCTTTGACTGTGAGGATCCGCTCTTTCAGGACGTCCGGGAACGAAGCATTCGAGAGTTTGGGCAGCCGTTCCAACATCTTCACACTTGTCACGGGCATGACCTCCGGGATGACCGGAGTGGCGCAGCCCGCCGCGTCGACCCGGTCACGCAGACGCAGGTAGGACTCCGGCTGGAAGAACATCTGCGTGATCGCGTAGTCGGCGCCGGCACGGCACTTGTCGACGAAGTGCGAGACGTCCAGGTCCCACTCCGTGGAGCGGGGATGCATCTCGGGGAAGGCCGCGACGCCGACGCAGAAATCGCCGGATTCCTTGATGAGACGCACCAGTTCGGCCGCGTAGGTCAGGCCCTGGGGGTGCGGGACCCACTCCCCCATGGGGTCGCCGGGCGGGTCGCCGCGCACGGCGAGCATGTTGCGGATGCCCGCGTCCGCGTACTGCCCGATGATGTTGCGCAGCTCGGCGATCGAGTGGTTGACCGCGGTGAGGTGCGCGACCGGGGTGAGGGTCGTGTCGAGCACGATCTGCTCGGTCTCCTTGACCGTGCCGGCCCGCGTCGAGCCGCCGGCGCCGTAGGTCACGGAGACGAAGTCGGGCGCCACGGCCTCCACCCGCCGCAGGGCGTTCCACAGGTTCCGCTCGCCCTTGGGGGTCTTCGGCGCGGAGAACTCGAAGGAATAGGTCTGTTTGCCGGTCGCGAGCATGTCGCGCACGGTGCGAGCGCGATCAGTCCTGGTGGAAGCGGATCCGAGGGCCATACTGGCAGGTTAGCCAGAGGGCGCCGGTCCCCCAACCGAACCGCTGACTTTTGTCCGATCTGTCGCGTTCTTGTCCACCCCTCGGACAGCGGCCCCTCCGGGACGCCCGCGCGGGTGTTCCGGCGCCGCTACGCCGTGCGCAGCCGCTCGGCGAACTCCGCCGCCGCCGCGCCCGGGTCGTCCGCCTCGGTGATCGCCCGGACGACGACGACCCGGCGGGCACCGGCTTCGAGCACCTCGTCCAGCCGGCCGAGGTCGATGCCGCCGATCGCGAACCAGGGACGGTCGGTGCCGAGGGCCGCCGTGTGGCGGACCAGGCCGAGTCCGGGTGCGTGGCGGCCGGGCTTGGTGGGGGTGGGCCAGCAAGGGCCGGTGCAGAAGTAGTCGACGCCCTCCTGGAAGGCGGCCGCCTCGGCCTCGGCCTCGGCGTGCGTGGAGCGGCCGACGAGCACCTCGTCGCCGAGGATCGCGCGGGCCGCGGGGACCGGGAGGTCGCCCTGGCCCAGGTGCAGGACGTCGGCGCGGGCCGCGTGGGCGACGTCCGCGCGGTCGTTGACCGCGAGGAGCCTGCCGTGCCGGGCGCAGACGTCCGCGAAGACCTGGAGGTGCTCCAGCTCCTCCCCCGCCTCCATGCCCTTGTCGCGCAGCTGCACGATGTCGACGCCGCCCGCGAGGACCGCGTCGAGGAACTCGGCGAGGTCGCCCTGGCGTCGGCGGGCGTCCGTGCACAGATAGACGCGGGCGTCGGCGAGGCGCTCCCGGGCGGTCGTGGCGGCGTACTCGGGCATGCGTGGGTCCCCCGTGGTCGGTGCGCGGGGAGCGCGGCGGCCGGAATGGTCCCGCCGTCGTGCTCCCCGTGCCGGACGGTCTCGAACAGGTCAGACGGCGAGCGCCTGGGCGCGGCGCTTCACCTCCGTGCCGCGATTCTCGCTCAGCGCCTGCGCGGGGGTGCCGGGCAGGGTCGGGTCGGGGGTGAAGAGCCACTCGAGGGCCTCTTCGTCGGAGAAGCCGTCGTCCCTCAGGAGCGTCAGGGTGCCGGCCAGGCCCTTGACGACCTTCTGCTCGTCCACGTCGATGAAGTCGGCGGGGACGTGCAGCGCGCGGTTCTCACCACGGCGTACGGCGATCAGCTGGCCTTCCCTGACCAGCTGCCGGACGCGTGTCACCTCGACGCCGAGCTGTTCGGCGATGTCGGGGAGGGTGAGCCAGGCGGGGACGAGAGCATCGATCTTTGCGTCAATCTCGGTCACGGGACAAGCCTGCCATCCCGCACCGACAGTCGGAAGCCGAGGGCGTCCGACCCGGGGTCTGGGATCAGGCCGTGGCGCCCTTCAGCGGCCTCGCCGGGTCCACGATCAGCTCCGGGTCCATGACCGCGCCCGCCTCGATCAGCCGGCGGCCCTGGGCCAGATCCCTCGGACGGCCCACCGCGAGGAGGGCGACGAGACGCGTCGCGCGCAGCCAGCACACCGACCAGGAGACGCCCGCGGGGTCGCCGCGCCACACCAGGGTGTCGGCGGGGGTGTGGTGGCCGACGTACTGCACGAAGCGGCCGAACTGCTCGGACCAGAAGTAGGGCACCGGGTCGTAGGCGGCGGGTGTCTCCCCGACGATGTTCAGGGCGACCGTGCGGGGGCCCTGGAGGGCGTTGTCCCAGTGGTGGACGAGGAGGCGTTCCCCGTAGCGCCCGGACGGGAAGGAGGCGCAGTCGCCGACCGCGTAGACGTCCGGCAGGGAGGTGCGCAGATGGTCGTCGGCGACGATCTCCCGGTGGGCGCCGAGTTCGATGCCGGAGCCGGCGGTCCAGGCGGTGGCGGGGCGCGCGCCGATCCCGACCACGACGGCGCCCGCGGGCACCCGGGATCCGTCGTCCAGGACCACCGCGCCCGGCTCGACGCGCTCCACTCTCGCGCGGGTGCGCAGCGAGGCCCCGCTGTCCGCGTACCAGGCGGCCATCGGGGCGGCGACCTCGGCCGGCAGCGCGCCGGCGAGCGGCCGGTCGGCGGCCTCGACGACGGTGACCGCGCAGCCCGCCTCCCGGGCGGCCGTGGCGAACTCGGCGCCGATCCAGCCCGCTCCGACCACCACGATGTCGTGCTGCCGTGCGAGAACGGGACGCAGCCGGTCCGCGTCGTCCAGGGTGCGCAGCAGATGCACTCCGGGCATGCCCTCGGCGCCGGGGAGCCGGATCGGCTCGGCCCCGGTGGCGACGACCAGGACGTCGTACGGGACGGGTCCCGCGGCGGTGTCCAGTTCGTGCTCGCCGGGGCGCACGCCGAGCGCCTCATTGCCCAGCCTGAGATCGATGTCCAGGGACTCGAAGTCGACGTCGAAGGCGGAGCCCTCGGCCTTGCCGAGCAGGACGGCCTTGGAGAGCGGCGGCCGGTCGTAGGGCTGATGCGGCTCCGCGCCGATCAGTGTGACGGTGCCCGTGAAGCCCTGTTCGCGCAGGGCGACCGCGGTCTGTACCCCGGCCATGCCCGCGCCCACCACGACGACCCGTCGTGCCGCGGTGCTCCGCGACGGGGACTGTGCCTGCGTCTGATCGCTCACCCGGTCACCATAGACACGTGACGATCCGTCAGTCAGCGGACGTGCGCGGTGACCTGTTCCACACGACCGGTGCCGGGCGCTTCCCCGGCCGCGCCCCTCCCGGCGCCGGGGGCGCGGACGGGGCGGCGGGCGGTGGCGCCACGGGCGCGGGCTCCCTTACCGGCACGGACGGGGGCGGGCTAGGGTGGCCGACGTAAAGCACTCGCGGGAGCCCGGACGCACCGGGCTGAGAGGGAGGCTGGGCGGCCTCCGACCGTACGAACCTGATCCGGGTCATGCCGGCGAAGGGAGGGGCTGGACGCCCATGCTGTCTGCACGTACGTCGGACGTCCTCGTCGTCGGGGGCGGGATCATCGGTCTGGTGACGGCCTGGCGGGCCGCGCAGCGCGGGTTCACGACCGCGCTCGTGGACCCCGAGCCGGGCGGTGGGGCCGCCCAGGTCGCGGCCGGGATGCTGGCCGCCGTCACGGAGCTGCACTTCGGCGAGGAGACCCTGCTGGGCCTCAACCTCGCCTCGGCGCGCCGCTATCCGGACTTCGCCGCCGAGCTCACCGAGGCGAGTGGCCAGGACCTCGGCTACCGCAGGTCGGGCACGCTGGCCGTCGCGCTGGACGCCGACGACCGCGCCCATCTGCGGGAACTGCACGCGCTCCAGGTCCGGTGCGGGCTGGAGTCGGAGTGGCTGAGCGGCCGGGAGTGCCGCCGGCTGGAGCCGATGCTCGCGCCCGGCGTGCGCGGAGGCCTGCGCGTGGACGGCGATCACCAGATCGACCCGCGGCGCCTCGCGCGCGCCCTGGTCACCGCGTGCGAGCGGGCCGGGGTGAGCGTGCACCGGACCTGGGCGGAGCGTCTGACCGTCGTACGGGAACGGGCCGCCGGGGTCGTCACCGCCGAGGGCACCGAGCTCGGCGCGGACCGGGTGGTGCTCGCCGGGGGCAGCCTCAGCGGGCGTCTGGCGGGCGTCCCGGACGAGGCCGTGCCGCCGGTGCGCCCGGTCAAGGGGCAGGTACTGCGGCTGACCGTGCCCGGGCCGTACGCCCCGTTCCTCAGCCGGACCGTGCGGGCCGTCGTGCGCGGCAGCCACGTCTATCTGGTGCCGCGCGAGAACGGCGAACTCGTGGTCGGGGCGACCAGCGAGGAGCTGGGCTGGGACACCACGGTGACGGCCGGCGGCGTGTACGAGCTGCTGCGCGACGCGCACGAACTGGTCCCCGGGATCACCGAACTGCCGCTCACCGAGACCCGCGCGGGGCTGCGCCCCTGCTCGCCCGACAACGCTCCGCTGCTCGGCCCGAGCGCCTTGGACGGCCTGCTGCTGGCCACCGGCCACCACCGCAACGGTGTGCTGCTGACGCCGGTGACAGGCGACGTGATGGCCCATGCCCTGACCACCGGCGAACTCCCCGCCGAGGCCCGCCCCTTCACCCCGCTGCGCTTCGGCGCCACGGCCCGCACGGAGCTGCCCGTATGAACATCGTCGTCAACGGGGAGCTCCGGCGGATCGCCGCGGGTACCGCGCTGGATGCGCTCGTCGCGACCCTCACCCCGTCGTCGTCCGGGGTGGCCGCCGCCCTGAACGAGACCGTCGTCCCGCGCGCGCGGTGGTCGTCCACCGCGCTCGCCGAGGGCGACCGCGTCGAGGTCCTCACCGCCGTCCAAGGAGGCTGACCCATGGCAGACGATCCCTTCGTCCTCGGCGGTACGGCCTACGGGTCCCGGCTGATCATGGGGACGGGCGGCGCGCCCAGCCTCGACGTGCTGGAACGCTCCCTGGTGGCGTCCGGCACGGAGCTGACGACGGTCGCGATGCGGCGCGTCGACGCGTCCGTGCACGGTTCGGTCCTGTCGGTGCTGGCCCGTCTCGGCATCCGGGTCCTGCCGAACACGGCCGGCTGCTACACCGCGGGCGAGGCCGTGCTGACCGCCCGTCTGGCGCGCGAGGCGCTGGGCACCGATCTGGTGAAGCTGGAGGTCATCGCCGACGAGCGCACCCTGCTGCCCGATCCGATCGAGCTGCTGGACGCGGCGGAGACACTGGTCGACGACGGTTTCACCGTGCTGCCGTACACGAACGACGACCCGGTGCTGGCGCGGAAGCTGGAGGACGTGGGCTGTGCGGCGATCATGCCGCTCGGCTCGCCCATCGGGTCCGGGCTCGGGATCCGCAACCCGCACAACTTCGAGCTGATCGTCGAGCACGCGCGGGTGCCGGTGATCCTGGACGCGGGGGCGGGTACGGCCTCGGACGCCGCGCTCGCGATGGAGCTGGGGTGCGCTGGGGTGATGCTCGCCTCCGCGGTGACCCGGGCGCAGGAGCCCGTGCTGATGGCGGGGGCGATGCGGCACGCGGTGGAGGCGGGGCGGCTGGCGCGGCGGGCGGGGCGCATCCCCCGGCGGCACTTCGCCAGGGCGTCCTCCCCCGTGGAGGGCATGGCGGAACTGGACCCGGAGCGCCCGGCGTTCTGACCTCACGGGGCGTGCGCCCGGAGCGCCCGGCGCTCGAACCGGCCGGGGCGGAGCCCTGCGCTCCGGCCGCCCGGGGCGCCCGGCCGCGCTCCGAGCGCCGGGACACCCGCCGTCGGTTTCCGGCCGGGGCCCGCGCAGGTTGTCGTGTTGTGGCCTTGCGGTGACAGACGGGGGCTGATCGGACATCTGTGCGACGAACGGATCTTCGTACGGGCCGCGCTCGTCACAGCTCGGATGCAGTCGGGCCCCTGAATCGCCCGAACGGGGCGCCGTGACAGTGGCGGCTCGTAGACTCACCTGCGTGGATACGACCCTTCAGGACCCGCTTGTCGGACACGTGCTCGACGGCCGGTATCGCGTCGAGGCACGGATCGCCGTCGGCGGCATGGCCACGGTCTACAGGGCCTTGGACACCCGCCTCGACCGTGTGCTCGCGCTCAAGGTGATGCACCCGACGCTCGCCGCCGACGCCTCGTTCGTCGAGCGGTTCATCCGCGAGGCCAAGTCGGTGGCACGGCTGGCGCACCCGAACGTGGTGCAGGTCTTCGACCAGGGGGCGGACGGGTCGTACGTCTACCTGGCCATGGAGTACATCGCCGGGTGCACCCTGCGCGACGTGCTGCGCGAGCGCGGCGCCCTCCAGCCGCGGGCCGCGCTCGACATCCTGGAGCCGGTGCTCGCGGCGCTCGGCGCCGCCCACCGCGCCGGGTTCGTGCACCGTGACATGAAGCCGGAGAACGTCCTGATAGGGGACGACGGCCGGGTCAAGGTCGCGGACTTCGGCCTCGTGCGCGCCGTGGACACGGTGACCAGCACGACGGGCACCGTCCTCGGCACCGTGTCGTACCTCGCCCCCGAGCAGATCGAGCACGGCACCTCCGACACCCGGGTCGACGTCTACGCCTGCGGAGTCGTCCTGTACGAGATGCTCACCGGCGCCAAGCCGCACACCGCCGACTCCGCCGCCCAGGTTCTCTACCAGCACCTCCACCAGGACGTGCCGCCTCCCTCGGCCGTCGTGCCGGGTCTGGCGTACGCGCTGGACGAGCTGGTCACCGCGGCCACGGCCCGCAATCCCGAACTCCGTCCCGGCGACGCCGTGGCGCTGCTCGGCCAGGTCCTGGAGGCGCGGGCCGGTCTCACCGCCGAGCAGCTCGACGCGGTTCCGCCGGGCGCCCTGTCCGTGGGCCACGACAACGCCGACGACCGTACGAGCGTGATCCCGCGCTCGCTGTCCGTCCCCCGGCTGCTGCCGGTGAACGAGGACGACGGCGCCGTCGACCGGACCAGCCGGTTCGAGCAGAGCAGCCCCTTCACCACCGCGCCGGTCATGCCCGCGCAGCCTCCGGGCCCGCGGCCACGGCGCGGGATGTTCCTGGTCGTCGCCGCGATCGTGCTGGTCCTCGGCCTCGGCGCCGGTGTCTGGTACATCAACTCGGGCCAGTTCACCAAGGTCCCGCCCGTCCTGGCGAAGTCGGAGCAGCAGGCCAGGAAGCAGCTCCAGGGCGCCGGGCTCGACGTCAAGGCGGTCAGACACGCCTACAGCGACACCGTGAAGCGGGGCACGGTCATCAGCACCGACCCGGGTGTCGGCCAGCGGATCCGCGACAACGACTCGGTGACACTGACCGTCTCCGACGGCCCCAGGACCGTGAAGGTGCCGGACCTGAAGGGAATCGCGCTGTTCAAGGCGAAGGACGTGCTCAAGGGTGACGGGCTCGCCCCTGGCATGGTCACGCGCGCGTTCAGCCAGGACGTGCTCAAGGGCTTCGTGATCGGTACGGATCCGGCCGCGGGCACCGAGCGGCACTCGGGTTCGGCCATCGCGATCGTCGTGAGCAAGGGCGCTCCCGTGGACCTGCCCGACGTGACCGGCTTGTCCGTCGAGGACGCCACCACGCAACTGGAGGGCGCGGGTCTGAAGGTGAGGATCGCCGCGGAGCGGGTCAACTCGGAGTTCGACAAGGGGCAGGTCGCCCAGCAGTCCCCGGGCGCCGGGGGCGAGGCCGCCACGGGCGACACGGTGACGCTGACGCTCTCCAAGGGCCCCGAGATGGTCGAGGTCCCGGACGTCGTGGGCGACAGCGTGGACGACGCCAAGAAGGCGCTGGGGGACGCCGGGTTCAAGGTCGACGAGGACCGCGGACTGCTCGGGCTCTTCGGCGACACCGTCAAGAAGCAGTCGGTGCACGGCGGTGACACGGCGCCCAAGGGCTCGACGATCACGATCCAGATCCGCTGAGCACAGCCGCCGGGACCGGGGGACACGGGTCCGCCCGCGGGGTGCCTGGCGGCGCGTGACACCCTGGCGGGTGTGACCGGCAAGAAGCTCCGCAACCCCGTCGGCGGCCACGTCCCCGTGGCCGGCGGCCTCAGCTCCGTGGGCCTGGCCTACGCCCGTGACCTCGCGGCCGAGACCGTGCAGGTCTTCGTCGCCAACCCGCGCGGCTGGGCGACTCCCGCGGGGAACCCGAAGCAGGACGAGGACTTCCGCGCCGCGTGTGCCGCCGGTTCGATCCCCGCGTACGTCCACGCCCCGTATCTGATCAACTTCGGCTCGCACACCGAGGCGACGGTCGAGAAGTCGGTGGAGTCGCTGCGGCACTCACTGCGGCGCGGGCGGGAGATCGGCGCCCTCGGGGTGGTCGTGCACACCGGCAGCGCCACCGGCGGCCGGGAGCGCTCCGTCGCCCTGAAGCAGGTCCGCGACCGTCTGCTGCCGCTCCTGGACGAGCTGACCCACGACGACGACCCGTTCCTCCTGCTGGAGTCGACGGTCGGCCAGGGCGCCTCCCTGTGCTCGCGCACCTGGGACTTCGGGCCCTACTTCGAGGCCCTGGACGCCCACCCCAGGCTGGGCGTCTGTCTCGACACCTGCCATATCTTCGCGGCGGGCCACGACCTGACCGGACCGAGCGGCATGCACCAGACCCTCGATCTGCTGGTCGACACCGTCGGCGAGGGACGGCTGAAGCTGATCCACGCCAACGACTCCAAGGACGTGGTCGGCGCACACAAGGACCGCCACGAGAACATCGGCTCCGGCCACATAGGCGAGGACCCGTTCCGCGCCCTGATGACGCATCCCGCGACGGAGGGCGTTCCGCTGATCATCGAGACGCCCGGCGGGAAAGAGGGCCACGCGGCCGATGTGGAGCGGCTGAAGAAGCTCCGCGACGGCTGAGCCCGGGGCCCGGGAGCGGGTGCCCGGAGTGCGGCGGGGCTCGGAGTGCGCGGCCGGGAGCGAGGGCTCAGAGTTCGGGGCCGTCCCCGGGTTCCTCCTGGTAGGAGTAGCGCTGCTCGCGCCACGGGTCACCGACGTTGTGGTAGCCGCGCTCCTCCCAGAAGCCGCGGCGGTCGGCGGTCATGTACTCGACGCCGCGGACCCACTTGGGGCCCTTCCACGCGTACAGATGCGGGACGACCAGGCGCAGCGGGAACCCGTGCTCGGCCGTCAGCAGCTCGCCGTCCTTGTGGGTGGCGAAGATGGTGCGCTCGGAGGCGAAGTCCGCGAGGCGCAGGTTGGAGCTGAAGCCGTACTCGGCCCAGACCATCACATGGGTGACGGTCGGCGCGGGCGGGGCTATCTCCAGGATCGCCCGGGCGGGCACCCCACCCCATTCGGCCCCCAGCATGCTGAACTTCGTCACGCAGTGCAGATCGGCCACGACGGAGGCGTACGGGAGGGCGGTGAACTCCTCGTGGTTCCAGCACTGCTTCCCGCCGTCGGCGGTGGCGCCGAAGACCCGGAACTCCCAGCGCTCGGGGCGGAACTTGGGGACGGGCCCGTAGTGCGTGACCGGCCAGCCGCGCTGAAGCCGCTGTCCCGGCGGAAGCTCCGACTGGGCCGTTCCTCCTGACGCGCGCTCCACCGGCTGACCCATGACTCCATCCTGACAGACCCGGAACAGTGCCCATGACCAGCACAGTCCGGATCGGGGCAACTCGGAGTAAGCGTGCACTTACTGGACGCTCCGGGACACCGGTGCAAGGATGCGGCGCAATCTGCCCAGTACCCCGCTTGGAAGGAGCCTCTGCGATGCAGGGCGACCCCGAGGTCATCGAATTCCTCAACGAGCAGCTGACCGGTGAGCTGACCGCGATCAACCAGTACTTCCTGCACGCGAAGATGCAGGAGAACTTCGGCTGGACGAAGCTCGCGAAGTACACCCGGCACGAGTCGTTCGACGAGATGAAGCACGCGGAGGTGCTCACCGACCGCATCCTCTTCCTGGACGGGCTGCCGAACTACCAGCGGCTCTTCCACGTCCGGGTGGGGCAGACCGTCACCGAGATGTTCCAGGCCGACCGTCAGGTGGAGGTCGAGGCGATCGACCGCCTCAAGCGCGGGATCGAGGTGATGCGCGCGAAGGGCGACATCACGTCGGCCAACATCTTCGAGTCGATCCTCGAGGACGAGGAACACCACATCGACTATCTGGACACGCAGCTGGAACTGGTCGAGAAGCTCGGTGAGGCGCTGTACCTCGCGCAGCTGATCGAGCAGCCGGAGAGCTAGGGCCTGCCTTGCGACCTGATCCAAACGACAGGCCCTAGGCGGCTTCCCTGCGGTCGGCCCCCGCGTGTTCGAGGACTTCGGAGAGCACCGGCATGCCCTGGTCCGCCAGCTCACGGCGCGGGCACGAGCCCCTGCCCAGCAGCGCCTGGATCCGGCGCACGCACGAACCGCAGTCCGTGCCCGCCTTGGAGGCCGAGGCTATCTGCCGAGGAGTGCAGGCGCCGTCCTCCGCGTGCTTCTTCACCTGCTGTTCGGTGATCCCGAAGCAGCTGCATACGTACACGCGGTCCACCTCCCGCCGGAATCGTTGGGTCGTGCCGTCCCGATGATCGGTGAGGCTAACCTAACCTTACCCGCCGCGCAGAAACCGCAAAAGTGGCGTGGGGCGCGGATCGTATGTGATCCGCGCCCCACTTCAGGTGCCGGTAACAGGCTCGGAGCCTGTTGATCTGCTACTGGTCGCGGTACATCTCGGCGACGAGGAAGGCCAGGTCAAGGGACTGGCTGCGGTTCAGACGGGGGTCGCAGGCCGTCTCGTAGCGCTGGTGCAGATCGTCGACGAAGATCTCGTCGCCGCCGCCCACGCACTCGGTGACGTCGTCACCGGTGAGCTCGACGTGGATGCCGCCCGGGTGCGTGCCCAGACCCTTGTGGACCTCGAAGAAGCCCTTGACCTCGTCGAGCACGTCGTCGAAGCGGCGGGTCTTGTGGCCCGAGGCCGCCTCGAAGGTGTTGCCGTGCATCGGGTCGGTCACCCAGGCCACGGTCGCGCCGGAGGCGGTGACCTTCTCGACCAGCTCGGGCAGCTTGTCGCGGACCTTGTCCGCGCCCATGCGCACGATGAAGGTGAGCCGGCCCGGCTCGCGGTCCGGGTCGAGGCGGTCGATGTACTGGAGCGCCTCCTCCGCCGTCGTCGTCGGGCCGAGCTTGATCCCGACGGGGTTGCGGATCTTCGACGCGAACTCGATGTGCGCCCCGTCCAGCTGGCGGGTGCGCTCACCGATCCACACCATGTGGCCCGAGACGTCGTACAGGTTGCCGGTGCGCGAGTCGACGCGGGTCAGCGCCGACTCGTAGTCGAGGAGCAGCGCCTCGTGCGAGGAGAAGAACTCGACGGTCTTGAACTCCTCCGGGTCTGTGCCGCAGGCCCGCATGAAGTTCATCGCGTTGTCGATCTCACGCGCGAGCTGTTCGTAGCGCTGACCGGACGGGGACGACTTCACGAAGTCCTGGTTCCAGGCGTGCACCTGGCGCAGGTCGGCGTAACCGCCGGTGGTGAAGGCGCGCACCAGGTTGAGCGTGGAGGCGGACGCGTTGTACATCCGCTTCAGGCGCTCGGGGTCCGGGATGCGGGACTTCTCGTCGAAGTCGAAGCCGTTGACCGAGTCGCCCCGGTAGGTCGGCAGGGTCACGCCGTCGCGGGTCTCGGTGCCCTTGGAGCGGGGCTTGGAGTACTGGCCGGCGATCCGGCCGACCTTCACCACGGGAACCGAGGCGGCGTACGTGAGGACGGCGCCCATCTGGAGCAGCGTCTTGAGCTTGTTGCGGATGTGGTCCGCCGACACGGCGTCGAAGGCCTCGGCGCAGTCGCCGCCCTGGAGAAGGAACGCCTCTCCCTTGGCGACGGACGCCATCCGGGCGCGCAGCTGGTCGCACTCGCCCGCGAAGACGAGCGGCGGATACGACTCGAGGTCCGCGATCACATCGCGCAGAGCCTCGGCATCGGGGTACTCGGGCTGCTGCGCCGCGGGCAGGTTTCGCCAGGTGTTGCCAGCGCTCGCGCTGGGCTTAGCGTTCACGGTCACCCGGACAACACTACGGGGTCGTGTCGGGCGTCCCGTCCACATGCTCATCAAGTGAGACGAACCGCGCTCGATCGGTGACTCCCCGGGCGGGGGGGGGGGGGGGGGGGGGGCGGGGGGGGGGGGGGGGGGCCGGGGGGGGGGGGGCGGCGGGGGGGGGGGGTGCGGGGGCGGGGGGCGGGGGGTGGGGAGGGCCCGCGGCC
>NZ_JBVHLK010000001.1:57681-709535 GCF_055559015.1 Streptomyces sp. NPDC024698
AACTGGGGGGGTTGGGGCCGCGCGCCCCCCCAACACCAAAATCTTGCCCCCCCCCCCCCCCGCCGGGGGGGCGGGGGGGGGGGGGGGGCCGGCCGCCCCCCCCCCCCCCCCCCCCCCCCCCGCCCGGGGAGGAGGGCCGCCGGTGTCTAGTTCACGTCGAGGCGGTCGCGGTCGATGGAGATCCGCACGCCGCCGTGGGTCTCGGTCGTGTCGCCCACGTACTGGTGGACACGCTGGTGCTTGGCCCACAGGGACGAGGGGATCGAGGAGTCGGAGGTGCTCGACACCCCGTTCCAGCGGGCGAAGTGGAGCACGTCGGGCAGGGTGACGGAGCTCTTGGCGGCGATCAGGTCGGACACCAGGGACGAGGTGTTGCCGTACGCGCCGGAGCGGTAGCCGAGGGCGTGCAGGCGCACGGTGTAGGCCTGGAGGTAGGAGAGCACCTGGTCGGTGACCTTGCCGCCGGGCTCGTAGTGCTCCAGGTCGAGATAGAGCACCGCGCCCTTGCCGAAGCCCAGCGCCGCCGCCTGCTTGACGGCGTCGTCGGCGGCCGCGGTTCCCTGCGACACCGGACTGGTGATCGCCGCGCAGCCGCCGCCGCAGCTGCCGCCGTCCGAGGAGGGCTGCCGGCCGACGTACAGCGGGAAGAACCGCCAGCCGCGCGTGTACTGCGTGCGCACCCAGCCGGCGGTCAGGTGCTGCTGGGCGCAGGCCCGGTTGAGACCGCCGATGTAGACACCGATGGCGCCGTACGGGGAGTTGTCGCGCCAGGCGTCCATCGCCGACTGGCTCGGGGCGGTGCAGGCGTCGAAGCCCTCACCGCGGTAGGAGGTCGCGTCGGTGGGCAGCGGGTCGACCGCGGCCTGGTCGGCGGCCCCCTCGCGCCGGGCCGAGGCGACGGGCAGTCCGGCGCTGCGCAGGACGTCCTGGATGCGGGTGCGGTCGTATCCGTAGGCGGCGCTGACCGCGATGCGGTCGGCGGTGGCCCGGTAGGTGCGGGCCGTGGGGTTCTCGGTGACCGCCTTCGGTGCCACGGGAGCGGGCTGGATCAGGAGGGCCTCGGTGCGGCCGGTGGCCCTGGCCGGGCAGTTCTGGTCGCTGCCCGGGGTGCCGAGGTAGACGGCGTGCCGGTCGAAGCGGACACAGGTGTCGGGATGTTTCTTCAGGTCCACGATCTGCCAGGAGTCGGGGACGGTGAACTTGTAGCCGCGGTAGGCGATCTGGGTGAGGTCCTCGGAGTCGCTCGGGCGCGGGGCGGAGCTCGCGGGGACGAGCGGCCCTGCGGCGAGGGCGGCCGCCGCGAGGAGCACGGTCAGGGCTCGGGTGCCGGTCCGGCGGGGCTGGGACGAACGGGCTGCGCGCATGGTTCTCGTTTCTCGGTGCGTTCGGACTGTCTGGCCATCCATGGCCGGTGACCGGACGGTAGGAACGCCCCGCGGGGCCGTTTCACGCTGTTGCCCGCCCCTCACCGTCGGGTAAGGTGCGGCGCATGTTCGCGCATTCGAACCAGAACTGGTGGTGGACCGCTCATCCGGCGGCCCACTGACTGCGCGTAGACGAAACGTCGCGAAGGCCGCCCGAGGGCGGCCTTCGGCGTTTGCGGACCCGGGCCGTTCCTCTCCGAGATGCACGATCCGAGAGAAGGACCGCACCGATGAATCTGCTCGACCTGCTGGACGATCCCCGTCCGTTCGCCCTGCTGCGCCGCCGCACCCCGGGCCGTGACCACGACGTCGTCGAAGTGCTGCTGGGGCCGGTGCGCGAGGTGGAGCGCCTCGCCGACATCCCCGACGAGGCTCTGGCGCTGATCCCGTTCCGGCAGATCAGGGAGCGCGGTTTCGACGTGCGGGACGACGGCACCCCGCTCACGGTGCTCGTCCCCGAGGAACGCCGCGAACTGCCGCTCGCGCAGGCGGTGGCGGAGCTCCCGGCCCACGACGTCCGGGTCGAGGGCGGCGGCTTCGACGTGGGCGACGAGGAGTACTCCGGGATCGTCGAGCGGGTGTTGCGCGAGGAGATCGGGCGCGGCGAGGGCGCCAACTTCGTGATCCGGCGGACGTACGAGGGCAGGATCCCGGGGTTCGGACGGGCCGACGCCCTGGCGCTGTTCCGCCGGCTGCTGGTCGGCGAGCGGGGCGCGTACTGGACGTTCGTCGTGCACACCGGAAATCGGCAAGGGCCCGAAGGACCTTCCTCGGAAGGGCGGGGGCGGGAGACGGGTGGGCGGACGCTCGTCGGCGCGAGCCCGGAGGTGCATGTGCGGATGTCCGCCGGGACGGTCGTGATGAACCCGATCAGCGGGACGTACCGCTATCCGGCCGGGGGGCCGACCCCCGAGGACCTGCTGGCGTTCCTCGCCGACGGCAAGGAGATCGAGGAGCTCTCGATGGTCGTCGACGAGGAGCTCAAGATGATGTGCACGGTCGGGGACATGGGCGGGGTGGTGATCGGGCCCCGGCTCAAGGAGATGGCCCATCTCGCGCACACCGAGTACGAGTTGCGCGGCCGCTCCTCGCTGGACGTGCGCGACGTGCTGCGGGAGACCATGTTCGCGGCGACCGTCACCGGCTCGCCGGTGCAGAACGCCTGCCGGGTCATCGAGCGTCACGAGGTGGGCGGGCGCGGCTACTACGCGGGCGCGCTGGCGCTCGTCGGGCGTCAGGAGGACGGGCCGGACGGCGCGCCCGGGGCGCAGACGCTCGACTCCCCGATCCTCATCCGCACCGCCGACATCGACGCGGACGGCCGGCTGCGGGTGCCGGTCGGCGCCACCCTCGTCCGGGGCTCGGACCCGGCGGGCGAGGTCGCCGAGACCCACGCCAAGGCGGCGGGGGTCCTTACGGCGCTGGGGGTGCGGCCCGGCCGGCCGGGTCCGGACGGCGCCCGGCCGGGGCTGGGCGAGGATCCGCGCGTACGGGCGTCGCTTGACGGGCGGCGGGCCTCGCTGGCGCCGTTCTGGCTGCGGATGCAGGAGCGATCCCGGGACCTGGCGGGGCACGCGCTGGTCGTGGACGCCGAGGACACCTTCACCGCGATGCTTGCGCATGTGCTGCGGTCTTCGGGCCTTGAGGTGACGGTACGCCGTCACGACGAGCCGGGGCTGCGCGAGGCGGTCCGCGCGCACGAGGGTCCGGTCGTCCTCGGCCCGGGTCCCGGTGATCCCTCCGACGCGGCGGACCCCAGGATGCGTTTCCTGCGCGGGCTGACCGCCCAGGTGCTCCGGGAGCACCGGCACGGAGTCCTCGGGGTGTGCCTCGGGCACGAGCTGATCGCGGCCGAGCTGGGTCTTGAGATCGTCCGCAAGGACGTGCCGTACCAGGGCGCGCAGACCCGTATCGACCTCTTCGGGCGGCCCGAGACCGTCGGTTTCTACAACAGCTTCGCCGCCCGGTGCGACGACGAGGCGCTGGCGGAGTTGTCGGCGCACGGCGTCGAGGTCGCGCGGGCCGCGAACGGCGAGGTGCACGCGCTGCGCGGGCCGGGGTTCGCGGGCGTGCAGTTCCACCCGGAGTCGGTGCTGACGCTGAACGGCGCGGGCGTGCTGCGGGAGCTGACGGCTCAGCTTCGAGGCACGAGCACGTTCTGCGAGCGGCGGCCCTCGGTGTAGTCGAGGACGTTCGCGGCGGTGGCCTCGACGATCTGACCGACGGCGTCACGGGTGTAGTACGCCTGGTGCGAGGTGACCAGGACGTTCGGGAAGGTGACCAGGCGGGCCAGGGTGTCGTCCTCGACGGTCTCCAGGGACTTGTCGAGGAAGAACAGTCCGGCCTCCGCCTCGTACACGTCGAGGCCGACGCCCGTGAAGCGGCCCTCGCGCAGCTCGGCGACGAGGGCCTGGCTGTCGATGAGGCCGCCGCGGCTGGAGTTCACGAGGATCGCGTCGTCCTTCATCAGGCGCAGGGCCTCGGCGTCGATGAGGTGCTGGGTCCCGGGCATCAGCGGGACGTGCAGGGAGACGAGGTCGGACTCGGCGAGCAGCCGCTCCTTGGAGACGTACTCCATGCCGAGTGCGGCGCACGCCGGGTTCTGGGCGATGTCCCAGCCGAGCAGACGCATGCCGAAGCCGTGGGCGATCCGGGTGAAGGCCTCGCCGATCTTGCCGGTGCCGACGACTCCCGCGGTGCGGCCGTGCAGGTCACGGCCCATCAGTCCTTCGAGGCGGAAGTCGAAGTCGCGGGTGCGGTTGGCGGCGCGCACGATACGGCGGTTGACGGCCATGCCGAGCGTCCAGGCGAACTCGGCGACCGAGTACGGCGAGTAGGACGAGACCCGGGCCACCGTCATGCCGAGGCGCTCGGCGACGTCGAGGTCGATGTTGTTGAACCCGGTGGAGCGCTGGGCGACCAGTTGGGTGCCGCCGGCCGCGAGGGTCTGGAGCACGCGGTGCCCCAGAGCGCAGTTGACGCTGGTGGACACGATCTCGTGGCCGGTGGCGATGGGCGCGGTGTCCTCGGTCAGGAAGACGTCGAGGCAGTGGACCTCGTGGCGTCCCGCGAAGGCCTTCTCGATCAGGGGCTTCTCGTCGGCCTGGACGCCGAACGCCAGAATCTCCACCGGTCTCTCCCGTGCTGGGGTACGGGCCGAATATACGGCCCGTACCCCCGGCGGACACCCGGGCAGCGCCGGGACGCCGTGGTCAGCCGAAGAACACCCCGACCTCCTGGTACAGGGCGGGGTCGACCGTCTTCAGCCTGGCGGTGGCCTCCGCGATCGGGACGCGGACGATGTCGGTGCCGCGCAGGGCGACCATCTTGCCGAAGTCGCCGTCGCGGACGGCCTCGATGGCGTGCAGTCCGAAGCGGGTGGCGAGCCAGCGGTCGAAGGCGCTGGGCGTCCCGCCGCGCTGGACGTGTCCGAGGACCGTGGTGCGGGCCTCCTTGCCGGTACGCCGCTCGATCTCCTTGGCCAGCCACTCGCCGACGCCGGAGAGCCGCACGTGCCCGAAGGAGTCCAGGCTGCCGTCCTTGAGGACCACGTCGCCGTCCTTGGGCATGGCGCCCTCGGCGACGACGACGATCGGCGCGTAGGACGCCTTGAAGCGGGAGGTCACCCAGGCGCAGACCTGGTCCACGTCGAAGCGCTGCTCGGGGATGAGGATGACGTTGGCGCCGCCGGCCAGGCCCGAGTGGATGGCGATCCAGCCCGCGTGGCGGCCCATCACCTCGCAGACGAGGACGCGCATGTGCGATTCGGCGGTGGTGTGGAGGCGGTCGATGGCCTCGGTGGCGATGTTGACCGCCGTGTCGAAGCCGAAGGTGTAGTCGGTGGCGGAGAGGTCGTTGTCGATGGTCTTCGGCACGCCGACGACGTTGATGCCGTACTCGTCGCCGAGCCGGGCGGCGACGCCGAGGGTGTCCTCGCCGCCGATCGCGACGAGTGCCTCGACCTCCTGCTTGGCGAGGTTCTCCTTGATGCGGCGGATGCCGTTCTCGTGCTTGAGGGGGTTGGTGCGCGAGGAGCCGAGGATGGTGCCGCCGCGCGGCAGGATCCCGCGCACGGCGGGGATGTCGAGCCGTACGGTGTCGCCTTCGAGCGGCCCCCGCCAGCCGTCCCGGTATCCGACGAAGTCATAGCCGTACTCCTGCACGCCCTTGCGGACGATGCCCCGGATGACGGCGTTGAGCCCGGGGCAGTCGCCGCCTCCGGTCAGTACTCCGACCCGCATGGAAAGTCCCTTCGCCACGGTTGGCTGTCGGACTCACGCTAATAGTGATCCAGGTCACTTCGACATGATGCGGAAGGCCTGTTCGGTGAATTGCGGGGAGTTGATACGTACATACCACCCAAAAGGTGGCATCGGCCGGGTCATCCCTCGTCGAGTCCGCGCTCGATGGCGTAGCGGACCAGCTCGACCCGGTTGTGCAGCTGGAGCTTGCCCAGGGTGTTCTGCACATGGTTCTGGACCGTGCGGTGGGAGATGACCAGGCGCTCGGCGATCTGCTTGTAGCTCAGGCCCTTGGCGACCAGGCGCAGCACCTCGGTCTCACGGTCGGTCAGCTGCGGGGCCCGCGGCTGGTCGGCGCCCGTGGCGGGGACGGGTTCCGAGGCCAGCCGGCGGTACTCGCCGAGGACCAGTCCCGCGAGACCCGGGGTGAACACCGGGTCACCCGCGGCCGTCCTGCGCACCGCGTCGGTCAGCTCCTCGGCCGAGGCCGACTTCAGGAGGTAACCGGTCGCGCCCGACTTCACCGCCTCCAGTACGTCGGCGTGCTCGCCGCTGGCCGACAGCACCAGGACGCGCAGGGACGGGTCGGCGCCGACCAGCTCCTTGCAGACCTGGACCCCCGGCTTGGCGGGCAGGTTGAGGTCGAGGACCAGGACGTCGGGGGCCGCCGCCGGCGCGCGGCGCACGGCCTGTTCGCCGTCGCCGGCGGTCGCGACCACGTCGAACCCGGCGGCCGCCAGGTCACGGGCCACGGCGTCCCGCCACATGGGGTGGTCGTCCACCACCATGACCTTGATGGGGTTCTCCCCCGCTCGCGGCTCCGCCGCCCCGACCGTCATCGCCCTGCCGCCGCCTTCGTCATCGCGTCTTCGCCCTCGTGTCCTTCGGTACCTTCAGCTCGACCTCGGTGCCCTGTCCCGGGACGGAGACCAGCTCCGCCGTGCCGCCCAGGTCGCGCAGCCGGCCGCGGATCGAGAGCGCCACGCCGAGCCGCCCCTCGCCCTCGGCCTGCGCGAGCCGCCCCTCAGGGATACCGGGGCCGTCGTCGCGCACCGTCACGATCACGGCGTCCGGTTCGTCCTCGACCAGGATCCAGGCCCTGGCGTCCACGCCCACGTGCCTGCGGACATTGTCCAGGGCGGCGCCGACGGCGGCGGCCAGTTCCCGTGCGGCGGGCGGGTCCAGCGGCACCGGCGCTCCGGGCTCGGACAGGGTCACGCGGGCGGTGGCGTACGGGGCGAGCAGTCCGCGCAGGTCGAGGGGGCCCGCGCCGTCCTCGTCGTCGGGTTCCTCCACCGCGCGTACGACCGCGCCGAGCGAGACGTCCTCCGACACCCGGGAGACGGGCACCAGACCGCCCGACACCAGGGTGCGCAGCGCGGCCTCCTGCTCACCGGCCATCCGGCCGAGCTCCGCGGCCTCGCCGCCGAGCGCGGTGCCGCGCCGCTGCACCATGGCGAGGACCTGGAGCACGCCGTCGTGGATGTCCCGGGCGAGCCGCTCGCGTTCGCGGGTGGCCGCCTCGATCTCCAGGGCCCGGGCGAGCGTGCGCTCGGAGGCGCGGGCGACCTCGACGACGTAGCCGATGGCGATGGAGGCGACCCAGACCAGGATCACGTTGTGCACGGTGTCCCGGGTCGGGGCGCCGCGCTCGACGAGGTTGGCCGCGGCCACGAGCGTGGAGGCGAAGGCCGCCCACCGCCAGCCGCCCTTGATCGCGAAGGCCAGGACCGCGCCCGCCGTCCATATCGACGGCAGGGTCGGACCGCCCGCGTCGATGCGTGAGGCGGAGTCCGCGACGCGGGTGAGCAGGATGCCGGTCAGCGCGACGGTGAGGTCGGCGGCCAGGAACCGCTTGGTGCAGTGGGCCGCGCCGGCGACCCTGGGCAGCGTGGCCAGCGTCCAGACCAGCAGGAACGCGAAGAACACCACGGCCACCCAGGGTCGGGCGAACCTGTCGTACGTGGTGGCGAAGAGCCCGATCGCGTACAGCACGGTCAGCACCCGGTAGCCGGTCAGCGCACGCCACAGCGGCTGCTCGACCGACATCCTCATGACTCTCTCGCGCTTGGCCATGCCCCCCACCCCACAACGCCGACGTCCCTACGGACGCTCCTGGGAGCCGGAACGTTGCCCGTCGGCCGGTCCGGTCTCTCCCTCGTCCGCTCTCTCGCCCTCGCCCCGTGCGCCGGCCCGCGGAGCGCCCTCTTCGCCCGCCTGGTCCGCGGCCGCCAGCTTCTCGGCCTGGGCGAGAGCCGCCCTGGCCGCCTTCTCCGCGTCCTTCTCGGCCTTCGCCGCGTCCGCGATCTGCCGCTTGGCGGCCGTCGCGTACATGTCGACGTACTCCTGGCCGGAGAGCTTCATGATCTCGTACATGACCTCGTCGGTCACCGCGCGGAGCACGAACCGGTCGTGCTCCATGCCGCTGTAGCGGCTGAAGTCCAGCGGCTTGCCGATACGGATGCCCGGACGCATCAGCTTGGGCATCAGCTTGCCCGGCGGCTGGATCTTCTCCGTGTCGATCATCGCGACCGGGACGACGGGCGCGCCCGTGGCGAGGGCCACGCGCGCGAGACCGCCGGGCTTGCCGCGGTAGAGGCGGCCGTCGGGCGAGCGGGTGCCCTCCGGGTAGATGCCGAACAGCTCACCGCGCTCGATCACGTCTATGCCGCTCTTGATGGCCGCCTCGCCCGCGCCGCGCCCGCCGGAACGGTCCACCGGGAGCTGGCCGACCCCCTTGAAGAAGGCGGCCGTCATCCGGCCCTTGATGCCCGGGGTCGTGAAGTACTCCGCCTTCGCGATGAAGGTCACCTTGCGTTCGAGGACCGCGGGAAGGAAGAACGAGTCCGAGAACGAGAGGTGATTGCTCGCCAGAATGGCCGGGCCCTCGGCGGGGATGTTCTCGAGGCCTTCCACCCAGGGTCTGAAGGCGAGCTTCAGCGGCCCTCCGATGGAAAACTTCATTGCGCCGTAGATCACCCGCGTGCCTCCTGTGTCGTGGATCAGACCTTAACCCGGAGCACCGTCAAAGGACCCGACGACCCTGGTCGGTGTCAGTACCGTCGCGTACGGTGAAGCACATCCGGAGTCGTTTTCCGCCCAACTCATGAACAGGAGACCGAGGTGCCGGTCCTTCCTGGAGCCGAGCCGTTCCGCCACGAGGGCGGAGAGGTCGGCGTCCTTCTCTGCCACGGTTTCACCGGCTCCCCGCAGTCGCTGCGCCCCTGGGCGGAGTACCTCGCCGAGCAGGGCCTGACCGTCGCCCTGCCGCTGCTGCCGGGACACGGCACGCGCTGGCAGGACATGCAGGTCACCGGCTGGCAGGACTGGTACGCGGAGGTCGACCGCGAGCTGCGCGCCCTGCGCGCGAGCTGCTCACGGGTGTTCGTCCTCGGGCTCTCGATGGGCGGCGCGCTGGCCCTGCGGCTCGCGGCCCGGCACGGAGACGAGATCAGCGGCGTCGTGCTCGTCAACCCGCTCAACAAGGTGCAGGGCCTGACGGCGCACGCCCTGCCCGTGCTCCGTCACCTCGTCCCGTCCGTGAAGGGCATCGCGAGCGACATCGCCAAGGAGGGCGCCGAGGAGCTCGGCTACGACCGGGTGCCGCTGCACGCCGCGCATTCGCTGCGCCTGCTGTGCGGGGTGGTGGACGCGGAGCTGCCGCAGGTCACCCAGCCGCTCCTGCTGCTGCACAGTCTCCAGGACCATGTGGTCTCCCCCGCCGACTCGGCGCGCATCCTGGGCCGGGTGTCCTCCACCGACGTCACGGAGATCGTGCTGGAACAGAGCTACCACGTCGCGACGTTGGACCACGACGCGGACCGGATCTTCGAGGAGAGCCACTCCTTCGTCACCCGGCTCGCGCCCGGTGCCGGCACGAAGGCCGACGCGGGTCGGGTGGGACGGCAGGAAGGGACGGCAGCCGGTGGCTGAGCACGACGCGGACCGGGGCGATTCCGAGGAGAAGGGCGTCCCGGTGGGCGAGCCGCTCGACGGGGCGCACGGTGAGGGTGTCGGCGACGCGCGCACCGAATCCGCCGGGGACCTGACCGGGGAGCCGCCCGCCGAAACCCGCGCGGAGTCCGCGGGCGACGAGCAGAGCGTGCCCTTCGACGAGGAGGCCGCCTGGAAGTCGATCGTCGAGGGGTACGGCCAGGAGCCGCCGGACCCGCCCGGCTCGCGGCCGTTCCGGCCCATCGAGGACCTGGCGCTTCCCGAGCCCGGGCCGGACATCGACTCCGGTGCGGACGGCGGCGGCGCGGGAGACGAAGAGGGCAAGGGCGACACCCCGGCTCCGGGCGCCGGGTCCGAGCCGGAGGCATCCGCGGGCGATCCGCCCGCGGCCGTCAAGCCGCTCGGCAGTTCGATCGCCTTCGCTCCCGGGGTCGGCGGCCCGCGCGACTACCGCGCGCCCGAGCCGTCCGAGGACGACTACGACGAGGACGACGAGGGCCATTTCGTTCCGCCCGAGCCGCCTCCGCTGCCCGCCGCGGACACGACCGCCAAGTTCGCCTGGCTCGGCGTGCTCGGCGGCCCCACCCTGCTTCTACTGGCCGTACTGCTCGGCTGGGACATGACCTGGTGGCTCACCACCCTGGGCGTCGGCGGCTTCCTCGGCGGCTTCGCCACCCTGGTGACGCGCATGAACGACGACGACGAGGACCACGACGACCCGGGGCGCGGCGCGGTGGTCTGACCGGGGCGCGGTGCAGTGGCCCGGGCGCGGTGCTCTGACCTGGGGGTGCTCTGACCGGGGCGCGGTCGCGGTGATCCGACCCGGCCGGCCAGGACCGGCCGGGCGTTTCGGCCGGGCTTCTAGGACGCGGGCACTCTGAGGGCGGCCAGGACCGGCAGGTGGTCCGTGGCCGCCCTCAGGTCCGCCTCGCTCACGCCGGGGAGGCCGAGCGGCACCCCGCAGCCGAGCACCTCGACGCCGGGGGTGGCGAAGACGGCGTCGATGCGCCGCTCGGGGCCCGCGAACGTCCAGGTGTGCTCCCCGCCCCAGGGACGCGTGGCCCAGCCGTCCTGGAGCGCGCCCGCGAGACGGCGGAACGACGGTCCCGCCGGGGCTTCGTTGAGGTCGCCACCCGCGACGGCGTGCACGGTGCCGAGCCCGGCGAGCCGGTCGAGGAGCATGCCGCTCTGTTCCCGGCGCTCGTCGTTCCGGAGCGACAGATGGCAGCTCAGCACGCCGAGCCGGGCACCCCCGAACCGGACGACCGCCGTGGCGAAGCCGCGCCGGTGCTCCCCCGGGGTGAGCGGGAGCAGCACGTCCTCGGTGCGCTCCACGGTGGCCCGCAGGGTGCACAGCAGCGCGGGTCCGGCGGCGGTGGCGCCTCCGGACAGGACGACGAGGCCGGAGGACGAGGCGAGTCGCGCGAGCTTCTTGCGCCAGCGGAAGAACCGCGGCGCCTCCTGGACCAGGACGAGGTCGGGTGCGCAGGCGCTGATCACCCGGGCGAGCGCCGCGGTGTCGTCGCGCATCGAGCGGATGTTGTAGCTGAGCACGCGGATGACGGCCGAACCGTCGGGCTCGGTACGGGACACGGGCAGCGGACTGGCGGAGAAGCTGGTCGGCATGGCGATCAAGATACGCGCCGGGAGCCCGTCGGAAGGGCCGAAAGGCGACACGGCCGCCGCTCCGCGAAGACACGGGACGGGGGCTCGCTTCCCTCCGGCGCGCCGGAGACCCCTCGATCGGGTGAGGCGGCAGCGGGCGGGGCCGCGGTCCGGGGCTGAGGCCGGACATGGCGGCGCCCGCCGTCCTGTGCGGGGTCGGCGGGCGCTGCCGTGCGGGACACGCGGGACCTACATGATCGGGTCGGGCTCCCGGGCCAGGTCCGCCGCTCCGACGAGACCGGCCTTGTTGCCCAGCTGAGCGGCGATCACATCGGCGACCGGGCGCCAGTTGCCGCCGACCAGCCAGCGCTTGTACGACTTGCGGATCGGGTCGAGGACCAGCTCGCCCTCGTCCGAGAGACCGCCGCCGACGATGAAGGCGGACGGGTCGAAGAGCGAGGCGAGGTCCGCCAGACCCGCGCCGGCCCAGCGGGCCAGCTCGCGGTAGGAGTCCACCGCGACATGGTCGCCCTGGCGGGCGGCCATGGAGATGTGCTTGCCCTCGATGCCGTCCGGGGTGCCGTCGCCGAGGCTCAGCAGAACCTCCGCCGCCTCGGGCGTCGCGTTGGCGCGCTGCTTGGCGTACCGGACGAGCGCGCGCCCGGAGGCGTACTGCTCCCAGCAGCCCTGCGAGCCGCAGCCGCACAGCAGGCCGTCCGGCACCATCCGGATGTGGCCGAACTCGGCGGCCACGCCGAAGTGCCCGCGGCGCAGCTTGTTGCCGATGATGATGCCGCCGCCGAGGCCCGTGCCCAGGGTGATGCAGATGACGTTGCGGTGGCCCTTGCCCGCGCCGAACTTGTACTCGCCCCAGGCGGCCGCGTTCGCGTCGTTCTCGACGACGACCGGCAGCCCGACCCGTCGCTCGACCTCGGCCTTGAGCGGCTCGTTGCGCCAGTCGATGTTCGGCGCGAAGTAGACCGTCGAGCGCTGTCGGTTCACATATCCGGCGGCACCGATGCCGACGCCGACGATGTCGTGCCCGGCCCGCGCGCCCTCCACGGCCGAGGCGATGGCGTCCACGATGGCCTGCGGCGTGCCCGGGGTCGGCACCTTGTGCGTCGAGAGAATATTGCCTTCCTCGTCGACCACACCGGCCGCGATCTTCGTGCCGCCGATGTCGACGCCGATGGTGAGTCCCATGAATCCCTCAGTTTCGGTCGAGCCCCGCTACGGCCAACCGTACCCGAGGGGCGATTAGTCCAGGTCGATGTGTTCGCCCGGACCGGGCTCGTCGTCGGGGGAATCGGTGCCGCGAGCGGTCCAGCGACGCTCCTGGTTCTCGACTGCGGAGCGGTAGGCGGCGAGCAGTTCGGAGCCCGCGGCGGCGAGGTGGTCGAAGACCTCGGGGTTGCGCTCCAGCACCGGTTCCACGGCGGCCTTGGCCTGCTGCACGACCTGGCTGACCACCTGCTGGGCGGTGCCGCCCGCCACCGCGCCGAACAGCGGCGACTGGAGTCCGGAGAGCTTGTCGGCGACGGCGTCGACGAGTTTGCGCAGTTCCTCGGCGGCCGAGCCGGGCGGCGGGCCGTGCTGGGCGCGGCGGCGGGCCTTCTCCGCGGCCAGGTCCTCCGCACAGGCGGTCGCCCAGGCGTCGGAGTCGGTGGCGTGCGCTTCCTCGAAACGGACCTCGTCGGCCGTCTCCTCCTGAGCGGCGTCGGAAGTGGGGCGCTCTTCGCTCATGGCGGGACTCCTGCCTACGTTTCTCGTGCCTTCGACGTTACCCGAACGGGGGTACCCCGTTCACCGTGCCCGGCACCCCGGATGCCGGGCGGTCACTTCCCGCGCGGCCACAGCCCTGGATCCGGGGTGAAACGGATGCGCAGCTCGCCCTCGCGCAGCGCGGCTCCGGCCACCGTGCAGCGCCGGAGAGCGGACGGGAGCGGGACGATCCTGCGGAACTGGCCGACGGTGACGACGAGTTCGTCGCCGCGCCGGATGAGGTCGAGCTCGTCGCGTATCGCGCCGGGCAGCGGAATGTGCCACACGAGCACGCCGTCGTCGGCGAGACGGTCGGTCACGGGCCACTCGACCGGGGTGGGCGCGGTGTTGACGCCGGGGACGGGAAGCGCGGCGAGGTCGTCGGTGCCGCGCGGGTCGTGGCCGCGGTGCGGGACCTCGTGGACCGTGTAGGCCTCGCGCCACTCCTCCAGGGCCTTGCGCTGCTGGGCCGCGAGGGATCCCAGCCAGGCGTCGTGGGTGGCCCCGGGCAGCACCCTGTTCGCGATCAGACCGTCGACGGGCAGTCCTCGCAGGGCGAAGGCGGTGGCGGCGGTGCGGACGGCGTCGGTGCCGGCGGGTCCGGGTTCGGCGACCAGCCGTACGGTCGTGGCGCGGTCCTCGACGACGCCCTGGACGGCGGCCAGCTCGATGTCCCAGCGCCCCGCGGTCTCGTACAGCCACTCGGCGGGCATGGGCACGCCCGCGAGCCGCCCCAGGACCGGGCGCAGGGCGCGGGCCGCCTGCCGTTCGGGCGGGAGCAGCCGGCGCAGATAGCGGCGGAGTTCCTCGGGCAGCGCGAGGAGGGCGAGGGCCTGGGGGGCCGGGGGCAGGTCCACGACGAGCAGGCCGTACGCCTCCGAGAGCGCGGCGTCGCGCAGGGCGCGCAGCAGGGCCAGTTCCTCGGCGCCGGGGAGCGGGGTGACCTCCTCGGCGTCCAGGCGGGAGGCGCCGAGGAGGTCGAGGGCGGTGGTGGCGCGGCGCTGGAAGGCGGTGAGGTCGTCGCGGAAGCGGGCGGCGGCGTCGGGGCGCCAGGCGGTGAGGCCGGGGGCGGCTTCCACGGGGTCGGGGCCGGTGGGGACGCCGAGGACGGCACCGAGGGTGTCGGTGCGGTCGGCGGTGAGCACCAGGGTGCGGGTGCCTTCCCGCGCGGCGTTCAGCGCGGTGGCCGCGGCGACGGTGGTACGGCCTGTGCCGCCCTGGCCGGTGATCAGGATGGTGCGCATGGGGGTGAACGCTACCGGTGCGGGGGCCTCGGCGGTTTTCGGGTGCGGTCCGGTGGGTCGGGTGCGGTCCGGTGGTGGGTCGGGGTCGTGCCGGTGCATCAGCCCGTCGCCGTCGGGTGTCGGGTGAGGTGTGGGCGTCGGCGGCGACGGGCATCGATGTACCGGCCCGTCCCCTCGCGCCGGATCCCGGGTGCGGGTAGCAGCACCGAGAGATTCAGCCCCTCCGGCGTTTGAGGAGCGGGGTCTGGGGCGGAGCCCCAGGGGTGGGGCAGGGCTACGCCGGTTCCTCGACGCGCTTCTTCAGGCCGGCCAGGGCCCGGTCGATGATGACCTTCTCGGCCTTGCGCTTGATCATGCCGAGCATCGGGATCTTGACGTCGACGGTCAGCCGGTAGGTGACCTCGGTGGCGCCCTCGCCCGCGGGCTCGAGGAGGTACGAGCCGTCCAGCGAGCGCAGCATCTGGGACTTGACCAGGGTCCAGGAGACCTCGTTCGCGCCGGTCCAGGTGTAACCGAGGGTCTGGTCGTCCTTGATGGCGCCGGCGTCCATGACGAGCCGGACCTGCTCGGCGCGGCCGTGCTCGTCCTCCTTGAGGACCTGCGCCTCCTTCACCTCACCCGTCCAGTCCGGGTAGCGGGCGAAGTCGGCGATCACCGCCATGACGTCAGCCGGCGCCGCCTCGATCGTGATGCTCGAACTGGTGTGTTCCGCCATCGCGGTGGCTCCTCGAGATGCGGTCCGGTGAGGGAGGATGGTGCGCACGTGTGTGCAGCGTGAAGGCTACCGCGCACGGCCACGGGCGCTGTCACCCCACCTGGCCTTCAGCCCTGTCGCCGCGTCACCACTCCAGCACCCAGGGGCGCCCCGAGCCCGCGAAGTGCCCCACATTGACGCATTCCGTCGCCCCGACCCGCATCCGGCGGGCGAGGGGCTGGTGGACGTGGCCGAAGAGCGCGTACCGGGGGCGCGTACGCCGGATCGCGTCCAGCAGCGCGCGGGAGCCCCGTTCGAAGCGGCGCGCCACGGTGTCGTACACCAGTTCCGGCACCTCCGGCGGAATGTGCGTGCACAACACGTCGACCTCGCCGACCGCCTCGATCTTGGCCGCGTACTCCTCGTCGCTGATCTCGTACGGCGTCCGCATCGGGGTCCGCAGTCCCCCGCCGACGAACCCGAAGACCCGGCCGCCGATCTCGACCCGCTCGCCGTCGAGGACCGTCGTGCCGGGTCCGGCGTACTCCGGCCACAGCGCCGGCATGTCGACATTGCCGTAGGTCGCGTACGTCGGTTTCGGGAAGGCCGCGAACAGCTCGGCGTACTGCTTGCGCACCGCCTTCTCGATCGCCGCGGCCCGGTCGGTGCCGATGCCCGCCCACAGCCGGGCGCCGAACGCGCGCGCCTCCTCGAAGCGGCGCGCGGTGCGCAGCTCGACGATGCGGTCGGCGTTCTCCACGCCGAAGAGGTCCGGGAAGATGCCGCGCGCGTGGTCGGCGTAGTCGAGGAAGAGGACCAGGTCACCGAGGCAGATCAGAGCGTCGGCGCCTTCGCCGGCCCGGGCGAGGTCCCGGGCGTTGCCGTGCACGTCACTGACGACATGAATGCGCGTCTTGCGACGGCCGACCGGTGTGGATGCCATGACGATCAAGCGTAGGCCGGTGTGGCAAACGTGAACAGAGGCGGCCGGACCTGCGATTACTGGCACCCCCGGAAGCGCGTGGACTACTGTGCGCCAAGGAACGCCAACACGTGTGACGCATAGAACATCTCACCGGGACCCCCTGTCGAAGAGGCCATACCGGCGGGTAACGTCCGGGCAGTCCAGTCGTACTCGGGATTTCAACAAGTGATCTCTTGAGTACTTGCCCGAGCCTTGGACCGCACCGTCGCATCACACAGAGTCGTGGCGCCGGCGCCCTATGAGGAGCAGCAGTCTTGCGCGAGTTCAGCCTTCCGGCTTTGTACGAGGTCCCCGCGGACGGAAATCTCACCGACATCGTCCGCCGAAACGCCGCGCAGCATCCCGACGTAGCCGTGATCGCCCGCAAGGTGGGCGGCACCTGGACGGATGTCAGCGCCACCGTCTTCCTCGCCGAGGTGCTGGCCGCGGCCAAGGGGCTCATCGCCTCGGGCGTGCGGCCCGGTGACCGCGTCGCGCTCATGTCACGGACCCGCTACGAGTGGACGCTGCTCGACTTCGCGATCTGGAGCGCCGGCGCCGTCACCGTGCCGGTGTACGAGACCAGCTCGCCCGAGCAGGTGCAGTGGATCCTCGGCGACTCGGGCGCACGGGCCTGCATCGTGGAGCTTCCCGCGCACGCGGCCTGCGTCGAGTCGGTGCGCGACCGGCTGCCCGCCCTCGAACACGTCTGGCAGATCGAGGCCGGCGGCGTCGAGGAGCTGGGGCGCCTGGGCGCGGACGTCAGCGACGCGGCCGTCGAGGAGCGCAGCTCGCTCGCCAAGGCGGACGACCCGGCGACCATCGTCTACACCTCCGGGACCACCGGCCGCCCCAAGGGCTGTGTGCTGACCCACCGCGCCTTCTTCGCGGAGTGCGGCAACATCGTGGAGCGGCTGCGCCCGCTGTTCCGCACCGGCGAGTGCTCCGTGCTGCTCTTCCTGCCGCTCGCGCACGTCTTCGGGCGGCTCGTCCAGGTCGCGCCGATGATGGCGCCGATCAAGCTGGGCTGTGTCCCGGACATCAAGAACCTCACCGACGAGCTCGCCGCGTTCCGGCCGACGCTGATCCTCGGTGTGCCGCGCGTCTTCGAGAAGGTCTACAACTCGGCGCGCGCCAAGGCCCAGGCGGACGGCAAGGGCAAGATCTTCGACAAGGCCGCCGACACGGCGATCGCCTACAGCCGCGCGCTGGACACCCCCTCGGGGCCGTCGCTCGGTCTGAAGATCAAGTACAAGACGTTCGACAAGCTCGTCTACAGCAAGCTGCGCGCGGTGCTCGGCGGCCGCGGCGAGTACGCGATCTCGGGCGGCGCGCCGCTGGGCGAGCGGCTCGGCCACTTCTTCCGCGGTATCGGGTTCACGGTCCTTGAGGGCTACGGCCTGACCGAGTCCTGCGCGGCCACGGCCTTCAACCCGTGGGACCGTACGAAGATCGGTACGGTCGGCCAGCCGCTGCCCGGCTCCGTGATCCGTATCGCCGACGACGGCGAGGTGCTGCTGCACGGCGAGCACCTGTTCCAGGGGTACTGGAACAACGAGGCGGCCACCGCCGAGGCCCTCGCCGACGGCTGGTTCCACACCGGTGACATCGGCACCCTCGACGAGGACGGCTACCTCCGCATCACCGGCCGCAAGAAGGAGATCATCGTCACCGCGGGCGGCAAGAACGTCGCCCCGGCCGTGATCGAGGACCGCATCCGTGCCCACGCGCTGGTCGCGGAGTGCATGGTCGTCGGCGACGGGCGTCCGTTCGTCGGCGCGCTGGTCACGGTCGACGAGGAGTTCCTGGGCCGTTGGGCCGAGGAACACGGGAAGCCGGCCGGCTCCACCGCGGAGTCGCTGCGTGAGGACCCGGACCTGTTCGCCGCCATCCAGGACGCGATCGACGACGGCAACGCCGCGGTGTCCAAGGCGGAGTCGGTCCGCAAGTTCCGCATCCTCGCCCACCAGTTCACGGAGGAGTCGGGGCACCTGACGCCGTCCCTGAAGCTGAAGCGGAACGTGGTGGCGAAGGACTACGCGAACGAGATCGAGGCACTGTATCGGGGCTGACGCCCGAGCGACCGGGGACTGCCCCGGCCGGAGACAACACGGCTCGGCCCCCTCTGCTGGAGGGGGCCGAGCCGTTTCCGTCCGGGGGGCCGTTTGCCCCGTCCTCCGGGGGGCGCTCCGGCCCGCGCCGCGGGGATCGGGTTCGTCCCGGGCTGACGGCCCGTCGTGGTTGCGAGCAACCCAGGGCGGTCCGCAGGCACCGGAAGTCGGTCAGCGGCACCCCGGTGGGCGAACCTGGTGACGCGCTAGAGAAGCTCTCGCAGGTGTTCGGCCAGCAGGTCCCAGCGCCATTTCTCCTCGACCCAGGACCGGCCGCGTTCGCCCATGCGGCGGCGCAGTTCGGGGTCGCCGAGCAGGGTGACGATCCTGTCGGCGCTCTCCTCGGGGGAGCCGCCGCGGACGACCCAGCCCGTCTCACCGTCGAGCACCGCGTCCGGCGCGCCCCCGGAGTCGCCGGCCACCACCGGAAGGCCCGTCGCGGACGCCTCCAGGTAGACGATGCCGAGCCCCTCGACGTCGAGTCCGCCCCTGCGCGTACGGCACGGCATCGCGAAGACGTCCCCGGCCCCGTAGTGCGCGGGCAGCTCCGACCAGGGCACCGCACCGGTGAACAGGACCGAGCCCGCGACCCCGGTCTCGTGCGCGAGCCTGCGCAGCTCCTTCTCGTACGGCCCGCCCCCGACGATCAGCAGCACCGCCTCCGGCTCCTTGGCGAGGATCCGCGGCATGGCGAGGACGAGGGTGTCCTGGCCCTTGCGCGGGACCAGGCGGGAGACGCAGACGACGACGGGCCGGTCGGTGAGGCCGAGCCGGGCCCGGACCCTCTCGCCGCCCGAGCCGGGGTGGAAGGTCCGCTCGTCGACGCCCGGCGGCAGCTGCACCATGCGCGCGGCCGCCTCGGGGGTCAGCGCGGAGGCGATCCGCGAGCGCGTGTACTCGCCGAGGTAGGTGATCGTGTCGGTGGACTCGCCGATGCGGCGCAGCAGGGTGCGGGCGGCGGGCAGCTGGGCCCAGCCGGCCTCGTGGCCGTGCGTGGTCGCCACGAGGCGGGTCGCGCCCGCCCTGCGCAGCGCCGGGGCCATCAGACCGAGCGGTGCCGCCGCCCCGAACCACACCGACGTACAGCCGTGTTCGCGCAGCAGTCCGGCCGCCCGCCGGGTGACGCCCGGCGTCGGAAGTAGCATGGTCGTGCGGTCCCGTACGACGGTGAAGGGCTGCTCCGCGTCGAAGGCCGCGGTGGCCTCCGCTCCCTCGTGGCCGCGCTTCCAGGTCGAGGCGTAGACGACGAGCCGATCGGGGTCCAGGCGCAGGGCCATGTTGTGCAGAAAGGCCTGGATGCCGCCGGGGCGGGGCGGGAAATCGTTCGTCACGATCAGGGTCTTGTGCATCGTGTTCGACACTATCGAATCTATACTCACAGCTCCGCACGGCCGCGCTCGACGGCTCGCACACAGACCGGTGCGTCACCCTGGTTCCGCTCGAAGCGCGGCGGCGAGGCGCACGGATTCCGGACGATGAGGGCCAGGTGGGCATGACGGGGGCACGGAGCACGAGGTTCCCGCTGGGCGTGGCCGCGCTGCTGGGGATCTGGGGCCTGACCAGGCTGGCGCTGCTCCTGTTCGTGGCCAAGGTGTACGTCTTCCCGGGCCCGGACGTCACCAGCGACGTCTCGGTGATCTACCACGGCTGGTACGACGTCCTGCGGCACGGCACCTTCCCGCTGCGCGACGTCACCTGGCAGTACCCGCCGGCCGCCTCGCTCGCGATCCTCGCCCCCGGTCTGCTGCCGTTCCTCGACTACGCGCACGCCTTCTTCGTGCTGGCCTTCGTCGCCGACCTGGTGGTCTTCGGACTGCTCCTGTACGCGGGCCCGCGCTCCGGCAAGACCCTGCGCGGCGCCTGGGTGTGGGCGATCGGGGTCCCGCTGCTCGGGCCGACCGTGTACGCCCGCTACGACGTGATGGTGACGGCCCTCGCGGTCGCCGCGCTGCTCGCCGGCTCCCGCCACCCCCGGGTGATGGGGATCCTCACGGGCTTCGGCGCGATGGTGAAGGTGTGGCCTGTGCTGCTCCTCCTCGGCGCCGTGCGCCGCCGGGCCTGGGTCTGGGCGGCGGCGACGGCGGCCGGGATCGGTGCGCTGTTCTGGGCGACGATGCCGGGCGCGTTCGCGTTCCTGACCTTCCAGCGCGACCGCGGCACCGAGGTGGAGTCGCTCGGCTCCCTCGTCTTCCACGTGGCCCGGCACCACGGCTGGGACGGGCGGGTGCTGCTCAACTACGGCTCGGTGGAGTTCGTCGGCCCGTACGTCGACCTGGTGAGCACGGCGGCGCTGATACTGACCGCGCTCGCCTTCGGCTGGCTGCTGCTGTGGCGGCTGTGCGCGAAGCGGTTCCTGTCGCACACGCTCGCCGACGCGGCGTTCGTCGGTGTCCTGATGTTCACCACCACCAGCCGGGTCATCAGCCCGCAGTATCTGGTGTGGCTGGTCGGGATCGCCGCGGTGTGCCTGTGCTTCCGTGCGAGCCGGATGGTGGTGCCGGCCTGTCTGGTGCTGCTCGCGTGCTTCGTGACGGTGCTGGAGTTCCCGACCTGGTTCGCGGACGTCGTGGGCAGCACCTGGCTCGGCATCACCCTCCTGGTCCTGCGCAACGGTCTGCTGGTGATCGCCTCGGTGCTGGCCGCCCGGGAGCTGTGGCGGAGCACGGTCTCCCGTCCCGCGCCCGACCTCCCGGCTCAGGCGGCCCGCGCCAAGGAGACGCTGGCCTCCTGACCCGCGGCCCGCGCGGCCCGCCTGGCCCACAGCCACAGGGCCGCGCACTGCACCGTCATGGACAGCGCGAGGGCCAGGCAGATGCCCGGCAGCCCCTGTGCCGACAGGGTGAGGGCGAGCGGCAGCTGGACAGTCGTGCCGGTCAGCGTGACCCGCAGCAGCACGGGTGCTCCCCCGCTGCCCTCGAAGACCCCGCCGAGGGCGATGAAGCAGGCCGTCAGCAGCAGGTAGGGGCCGACGCAGCGCAGGAACAGCACGCCGTCGTGGGCGACCGCGGGGCCGGCGCCGAACCCGCGCATGATCCAGGGGGCCAGGGTGGCGAGCAGCACCGCCGCGAGCAGGCCGACGGTCCCCGAGACGAGGACGGCCTGCCGTCCGATGGCGCCCCGCTCGTCCCGGCCCGCGCCGCGGCTGTGCGCGGTGTGGATCGAGGCGGCCTGGCGGACCGCGTAGAACGCCATGGTGGCGACGTACATGACCTTGTAGGCGATCGCGTAGGCGGCCACCGCCGTCGTCCCGAGGCGGGCCACGATCGCGACCAGGACCAGGGCGCCGCCCTGGCGCACCGTGAAGTCGGCGGACATGGGCAGGCCGGTGGTGAGGGTGCGGCGCAGGGCCGCGCCGGTGCCCTCGGCGGGTGCCGCGCCGGCCGCCGCCGAGAGCAGGGGGTCGCGGCGCAGGGCCCGCAGACCCGCGGCGAGGGCCACCGAGCGGCACAGCACGGTCGAGAGGGCGGCGCCCGGAACGCCGTACGCGTGGATGAGGAACGGGTCGAGGCCGAGGATCAGGCCGTTGGCCAGCAGGGCGAGACGCATCGGGGTGCGGGTGTCGCCGGCGCCCTTGAGGATGCCGTCGACGAGGTTCTGCGCGAAGAAGACGGCGATGCCTGGCATGGAGATCGCGAAGTACCGGACGGCGAGGGTGAGCGCGGGTCCGTCGCCGCCGAGCACCAGCCGGGCCAGCGGCGCGCGCAGCAGGAAGCCGCCGAGGGCGGTCACCGGGGTGAGCGCGGCGCACAGCGCCCAGCCTCCGCGTACGGCCGCGCGGACCGCTCCGGGGTCGCGGGCGCCCCGGGCGTGCGCGACCAGGACGGTGGTGCCCGAGGCGAAGACGAGGGCGACGCCGAGCAGCACGTTCTCGGTGTTCGTCGCGACGGCGACGGCGGCCACCGCGTCCCCGCCGAGCCGGGAGACCCAGACGGTGTTGATGATTCCGGCGGCCACGGAGGCGAGCAGCGAGAGGTAGACGGGGTGGGCCAGGGCTATGAGCTGCCTGCGGTGGGCGTTCACGACGACTCCCTCGAAGCGAGCTACCTCGTTTCGAGGTAGCTCGATAAGAGGTACCATGGGCGCGTGAACCCCGGCAAGCGCCCCGAGCGCCGGCCGCGTGGGGCGCACGCGAGGGAAGGGAGGGCCGGATGCTGGAACTGTCGATCCTGGGCTTTCTGTACGAGGAGCCCCTGCACGGCTATGAGCTGAAGGAGCGCATCAAGGCGCTCAGCGGCCATGTCCGTCCGGTCAGCGACGGCGCGCTCTACCCGGCGCTCACCCGCCTGGTCGACGCGGGGCTGCTCGACCAGCACACCGAGCCCGGCAGCGGCGCGGCCCCCCGGCGCATCCTGTCGCTCACCGACAAGGGGCGCGAGGACCTCCTGGAGCGGCTGCGGCACCCCAAGCAGGCCGAGATCACCGACCAGGTCCGCTTCAACACCCTGCTGTCGTTCCTGCGCCACCTGGGCGACCCGCGCGAGCAGGCCGCGGTGCTGCGCCGCCGCCAGGAGTTCCTCCAGGCCCCGACGAGCTTCTTCTACGAGGACGGCGAGCCCGTGCGCGCGGAGCAGGCCGGCGACCTGTTCCGGCAGGGCATGCTCCGGGTGGCACGGGCGACCGGCACGGCGGAGCGCGCCTGGCTCGCGGAGGCCATCGACCTGTTGGAGGCGTGAACGGCCGGGCGTGTCAGCCCAGTTGGTCCTTCAGATACTGCTGCCACAGCCGGGTGAAGTCCTCCGGCGTGGTGTGCAGCACGTCGCGCAGCGCGCCCTCGACCGCCCCCGCCCGCTTCCCGTGGTCGCCCACCGCGCGGTAGAAGTCGTTCAGCCGGACCTCGCCCCAGTGGTCCGCGATCAGCCGGCAGGCCATCCAGCCGCCCTCGTAGGCCCGCGCCAGCGCGCCCGCGTCCGCGGTGAACCCGAAGTCACGGTCGTCGGGCAGTGCCGCCGGGACCTGCCCCCCGGCCACCGCGCGCTCCAGTTCCGGCGCGACCTGTCCGGGCGTCCGCCCACTGCCGCGGTAGCCGGCCCAGTCCGCGTACCCCTCGGAGAGCCACAGCGGGGTGGCGGCCGTGGTGTGGGCGCGGGTGGCGACATGGGTGGTCTCGTGGGTGAGCACGACCTGCTTGCCGAGGTCGCCCAGGACGCCGTACGCGTCCGGGTTGACGATGATCCGGTCCGCGGGCGCCTTCGCCGAGCCCCCGGCCTCCCCGGTGGTGACCGCCGCGATCCCCCGGTACCCGGACGCCGGTGCCCCCAGCAGCCCCGCCATGCCCTCCAGCGACTTCGGTACGAGGACGACGACGTGCCGCGACCAGTCCGTGCCCCAGGCGTCGGACACGGCCGGTACGGCACGGTCCGCGAGCGACGCGAAGGAACGCAGCCGCTCGCCCGACTGCCCGACCCCCAGGACGAGGCTGTGCTCACCCCGTACGGCCGTCACGGCCCCCTCGTCCCACAGCTGCTCGCCGCCCTTGCCGGCCGGCCTGTCGGAGGTGACGCGCCAGGTTCCGCCGGTCCGGGTGAGCCCGAGCGTGCGGTCCACCGTGACGGGCGCGGTGTCGTAGCCGTCGATGCGGTAGCGCAGTTCGGCGCGGGCCGTGGCGCGGTCGCCCGTGCGGCTCAGACCGGCCAGACGGTAGGACCAGCCCGCCAGCGGCACCTCCCGCAGGTTCGCGAGGCCCGTTCCGGCACCGGCCGCGGCGCCGGTGGCCCGGAAGGCCGCCTCGTCCCGGTCCAGGACCGCGGCCGCCCGCCGGTCGAGGACCCGCCGCACATCGGCCGCGGCGGTGTCGGGCGCCGGCCGGCCGCCGCAGCCGACGAGCCCGGCGAGCAGCAGCAGCACCACCGAGAGCCCCGCTCGCGACGCACACCTTCGACCAGCCATTCTCCCGATCGTACGGTGCCCGTGCCCGCCTACAGGACCGCTCGCCCGGCCCGTGCGGTGTCCGGGTCCGCGGCCCGTCAGACGCGGGTGACGGACGAGATCGGCATCATCCCGACCGGGTCGTAGCGCACCGGGGCGCCCGGGTAGGGGGCGTGGATCACCTGGCCGTTGCCCACGTACATCCCGACATGGCTGGCGTCGGACCGGTAGGTGACCAGGTCACCTGGCCGTGCCTGGGAGAGCGGGATCCGGTGTCCGGCGAACCGCTGGGCCTGCGAGGTGCGGGGCAGACCGACGCCCGCGTGCGCGTAGGACCACTGCATGAGGCCCGAACAGTCGAAGCCGCCGGGCCCGTTGGCGCCCCACACGTAGGGGCGGCCGAGTGCCGAACGGGCCGCCGCGACGGCGATGGCCGCGCGCGAGGAGGAGGCGACGGAGTCGCCGAGCCCCGGCAGGTCGGCCCGGACCGAGCGCGACGCCCGGCCGTAGGCGGCGCGGTCGGCGTACGGCAGCGCGGCCAGGAGCTGCCGCGCCTTGGCCAGTTTGCCCTCGATGACCCGCTTGTTCCGGGCGACCGCCGTACGGCTGCGCTCCAGTTCGGCGAGTTTCCCGTCGGCCTCCTCGCGTTCCTGGGCCAGGTCGCGCAACGCGAGCTGGAGGTCCTTGAGTTCGCCCGCCTGACGGGTGCTGATCCGGTCGAGCGCGGTGGCCTTGTCGAGATAGTCCTCGGGATCGGCGGAGAAGAGCAGCGCGAGGGACGGGTCGAGGCCGCCGGAGCGGTACTGCGCCCCGGCGAGTGAACCCAGTTCGTCCCGCATGGCGTTGACGCGGTCCTGCTGCCGGGCGATCTCGTCCTGCGCCGTGCCGATCTGCCGGCGCAGCGCGTCGCCGTGCTCGTCGGCCTCGTTGTAGGCGTCGGTGGCCTTCTCGGCCTGGGCGTAGAGGCGGTCCACCTCGGCCCGGGCGTCGCCCCGCGGCGCCGCGGAGGCGGGCAGGGTGCCGAGCGCGGCGGCGGCCGCGGACATCACGCAGGCGGCGACACCGAACGCACCGGCGCCCCGGTCGAAGCCGGTCGGTGCAAGGCGGCGATGGAACCCCACGAGTGGCCGCACTCCCTTCCGCTGACGTTCCCCCGCCGTCGGGGGAACGCGGCAGACAGTAACCGCGCGACCACGCACCGGCCAAAGACCCCCGCGGGCACGCACAGTGACGCCCCGCCGGAGACGCAGGTCACCGACGGGGCGTGGGGTCAGCGCGAGTTGTCGCAATTCGCCCGTTTGGGCGGAACGGCGGAGAGCGCCGAGGGCGGGCACCGGAGCCGGGCCCGCCCTCGGGGATCAGATCCGGACGCCGAACTGGAAGGGCATGTTGCCGATCGCCTCGTAGCGGACGACCGCGCCGGTGTGCGGGGCGTGCAGCACCTGGCCGTTGCCCGCGTAGAGGCCGACGTGGTGCTGGTCGCCGTAGAAGATGACCAGGTCGCCGACCTGGAGATCGCTCTGCGAGTAGATCCGGGTGCCCGCGTTGGCCTGGGCCTCGGAGGTCCGGGGTATGGTCACGCCGGCCTGGGCGTAGGCCCAGGAGGTCAGGCCCGAGCAGTCGAACGAGCTGGGGCCGGAGGCACCGTAGACGTACGGCGAGCCGATCACGCTCTGGGCGGCCGCGAACGCGGCGCCGGCGCGGCCCGAGGCGGCCTTGGTGGTGCCGAGGTCGACGCGCTCGCTGGCGCGGGTCGCCCGCTCCTTCTCCTGGGTGGCCAGCGCCGCCTTGTCCTGCGCCGTCAGGGAGTTCAGGAGCTTCTGCGCGGAGCCCAGCTTGCCCTGGACTTCCTGCTTCTTCTTGGCGAGCTCGGCCCGGGTGTCGGCGAGGTCCTTGAGCTTCGCGGAGGCCTCGGCACGCTGCTGGGCCAGCGAACGCTGCTTCTCCTGGACCTTCTTGAGCGACTCGACCTGCTGGGCGCTCAGCTGGTCCATGGCCGAGGCCTTGTCCAGGAAGTCGTCCGGGTTGGAGGAGAGGAAGAGCGCGACGGAGGGGTCGATACCGCCGGTGCGGTACTGGGCGCTGGCCATCGAACCGAGGCCGTCACGGAGCTCGTTGAGCTCCTCCTGGCCACGGGCGACGTTGTCCTGGAGAGCGCTGATCTCCTTCTGGAGCTTCTGCTGCTTCTCCTTGGCGCCGTCGAGCTTCTCCGTGGCCTGCTCGGCCTCCTGGTAGAGCTTGTCGACCTTGGTCTTGACCTCGTCCTTGTTGGGCTTCTCGGACGGGGCCGCGTTGGCGGCGTTGGCGCTGAGCACAACGGCGGCAGCGGCGGCGGTGGTGAGCACGGTCACACGGGTGCGGCTCGGCTGCTTGGGTCGACGGTGGGACGCCACGAAGGCGAGCTCCTTCTTCCTCCAGCCGCCTGCCGAAAACGCCGACGGGCGGTGCCCCTCCACCGTCACTCCTCATGAGTGATCACCCTGTTGGAGGTTCGAGGCACGACCCTAGTGACCTACTTGTGATCAGTTCAAATCCAAACCTGAAAATTCTTTGTCACGGAGCGCATTCTTTGCCATCAACTCACCAGCAGTAATGCTCGCTTGACACTACGTCGCGTGAAGACATGACCAATTCGGGCATCACGCACAGACGTTACGCATGGTGCGTAGGCGGCTCATGCGACTTAGGAGACGGATCGCCGGACACGCGCGACGCGAGGGAGAAGACGTCCCGGAAGCACGCCGGAGGAGTCGCTCAGCCGCGCGAGAAGCGCTTGAGGAGCACCACGGACGCCACCGGCCGGGCGCCCGCCTTGGCGATCCCGTCGGCCACCTCACGGTCGGTGGAGACGACGATCACCGGCCGGCCGGGCGGCTCGGCGCGCACCAGCTGGCGGATCAGCTCGTCCGCCGTGACACCGGGCTTGGAGAACAGCACCCGCACCCCGCGCGGGGGCGCGAGCAGCACCGGCGCGGCCAGTTCGGCCCCGTCGAAGACACAGGTGACCTCGGCGCCGGTCTGCGCGGCCAGCTGCGAGAGCTGGCCGAGCAGCCGCAGCCGCTGCTTCTCCAGCGGCATCTGGGGATAGCCGGTCTTGGTGACGTTGTAGCCGTCGACCACCAGATGGGCCTGGGGCAGCGCGAGCAACTGGTCCAGGATCGCGGGGTCGTTCTCGGACAGGGCCCGGGTGGCGATGTCCTTCGGGGTCATCCGTCCCGGCTCGACCGCCTCCACCGTCTCCGCGGGCCGTACGGAGACGGGAGGCAGCGCCAGTTCCCTGCGCAGCCCCTGGGCCGCGTCCAGCACCGTGTCCAGCAGCAGCCGCACCCGCATGTCCTCGACGCTGCGACCCTCGCGGGCCGCCTTGCGGGTGGCCTCCAGCGCGGCCTCGGCCTCCGCCAGACGCGCCTTGAGCCGCCGCGTCTCGCTCTCGGCCGCGGACACCTGGGCCTGGCCCTCCGCCTTCGCCCCCTCCGTCTCGGCCTGGAGCTTGCGCAGGGCCGCCTCGCCGCGCTTGACGTCGCTGAGGGCCCCGCGCAGCTTGCGGTGAAGCGATTCCGCTTCCTTGCGGGCCGACTCCAGTTCCGCGCGCAGCCGTTCGGTCTCGGTCCGCGTCTGCGCGCGGGCCTCCGCGAGATCGGCGCGCAGCCGGTCCAGCTCGGCGCGGCTCTCCTCGTCGGCGCGCTCGGCGTCCGCGCGCAGGGCCTCCTCGCCCGCGGCGGTCACGAGCTTGACCCAACCGGCGGGACGCACGACGTAGGCCGCGGCCGCCACGTCCAGCGGATCCGCGGCCGGGGGCGGCGCGCCCGAGTCGAGAGCGCCGACGAGCTCGGGCTGGGCCTCTCTGAGCTTCTCCGCGATCCGCTGTCTGAACAGCGGGTCGGTCTCCAGCGCCGCCGCCATCGCGTTGCCCGCGAACTTGGCGCGACGATTGGGAGCGAATCGGGCGTACTGCCGCAGCTGTGCGGGCAGTTCGGACACCGTCAGCCCGCCGAAGCCGTCCGAGACGATCTGCACGACCCGCCGGCGCACGCCGTCGGGCAGCGGACGGTCGAGCACCTCGGCGGTGCCGTCGTCCGGCTCCCCGCCTGTGGTCTCCACCATCCGTTCACCCCAAAATCCGTGCGGGGCCCGCTCCCTCAGGAGCCGGCGCCCGGCCTGTCCACGAGTTCGACCTGATCCACCGCGTTGCACCAGCGGCACCGCACCGACTCGATGGTCTCACTGACCACCTCGCGCTCCTCGACCTTGGGCTCACCGGCCAGGTCCAGGTGCACATACTCGACGACCTTCGACGAGCGGGTCACGTCGAAACGCGTGAGGTTGCCACAGAGGGCACAGCGCCAGCGGGTCTTCGCGTCGGGCAGGGGAACCGTCATAGGGCAGCCGCTTTCCTTCTAGTGTCCGTCCGGCGCCGGTTTTCCCGGTGCTTTGGCTCGTAACCCTACGGCCTGGCGGGTACTCGACGCTCGGGTGTCCACGGCGGCGAGGCGGTCTGTGCGCACCCGTCCGGTTACGTCATGCTCTGTACCATGATCGGCAATTGGAGTGCGACGGCCGGAAGGGCGCTGAGGGGCCGGTCTGCGCCGGTGACGTACGGACTGATCGTCCTGTGCTGTCTGATCTTCGTGATCGGTCCCGCCTCGGGCCTGGATCCCGCGTACGGCACCGGGGACGAACTGCTGGTCGCGCAGCGGGCGTACTTCCGCCGCTGGGGCGTGGTGCCTGCCGGGCTGTTCGGCGGGGCGCCCGGCGAGGCCTTCACCCCCGCGACCGCGCTGTTCATCCACGGCAGCTGGCTCCATCTCCTGGGCAACATGCTGTTCTTCTACGTCTTCGGGCTGATGACCGAGGAGCGCATGGGCCACCTGGAGTTCGCCCTCTTCTACCTGGGCTGCGGGTATCTGGCCCTGCTGGGCTACGCGGCCGCCAACGCGTCCTCGCAGCAGTCCCTGGTCGGGGCCTCCGGGGCGATCTCCGCGGTGCTCGGCGCGTTCCTGTACCTGTTCCCCAGGGCCCGGGTGACCAGTCTCTTCCCGTTCCTGTTCTTCCTGCCGCTGCGGTTCCCCGCCTGGGTGGTGCTGCCGTTCTGGTTCACGCTGCAATGGCTGGCGGCGGGCCGCAGCTCCTCGGGTCCAGGGGTCGCCTATCTGGCCCACCTGGTGGGCTTCACCCTGGGTTTCGTCTACGCCTGGGCCCGGTTCCACCGCCGCCCGGCCGCCGTGCCCGCCCTCGGGGTGCTGCCGGGGCCCCCGGTGGAGCGGCCCGGCCCCGTGGACCGCGAGTAGGGTGAGATCCCCAGCAGCGGCCCCTAGGGAGAGAACCAGCCGTGATCACCGCGATCGTCCTCATCAAGACCAGCGTGGACCGGATCCCCGAGATCGCCGAGTCGATCGCGTCGCTGGACAGCGTCAGCGAGGTCTTCTCCGTCACCGGCACCTACGACCTGATCGCCATGGTCCGGGTCCAGGCCCACGACGACCTGGCGGACGTGATCCCCGGCAAGATCAGCAAGATCCCGGGCGTCGAGGCGACGGACACGCACGTGGCGTTCCGTACGTACTCCCAGCACGACCTGGAGGCGGCGTTCGCGATCGGTCTCGACTCCTGACCGACGCGGCGCCGCCTCCGGGCGTGGCTGCCCCTGCCCTCAGACCGCGGGGACGCAGCGGCCGCCCTCGGTGCGGTACTGCCAGCGCGCGCCGTCCCTGACCAGCTCGCGCACCGCGCGCACGAACCGCTCGACGTGCTCGTCGGGGGTGCCGGCCCCGAAGCTGACCCGGATGGCGTTGAGGGACTTCTCGCCGGGTGCCGCCTCCGGGGCTCCGCACTCCCCCTGGGTCTCGGGGGCGCTGCCGAGCAGCGTGCGCACGAGCGGATGGGCGCAGAAGAGGCCGTCGCGGACACCGATGCCGTACTCGGCGGACAGCGCCGCCGCGAAGTGCGAGCTGTTCCAGCCCTCGACGACGAAGGAGATGACGCCGACGCGGGGGGCGTCGTCGCCGAAGAGCGAGAGGACCCGGACCTCGGGGACCTCGGCGAGGCCCTCCCGGACGGTACGGATCAGGTGCCGCTCGCGGGCGAGCAGGTTGTCGAAGCCCTCCTCGGTGAGCGCCTTGCACGCCGACGCGATCGAGTAGGCGCCGATGACGTTCGGCGAGCCGGCCTCGTGCCGGGCGGCGCTGTCGTGCCACTCCACGTCCACCCCGCCGTCGGCGCGCCGGGTGACCTTGCGGCTGGCGCCGCCGCCGGCGAGGTAGGGGTCGGCCTCGCGCAGCCAGTCGGAGCGGCCCGCGAGGACACCGGAGCCGAAGGGCGCGTACAGCTTGTGCCCGGAGAAGGCGACCCAGTCGACGTCGAGGTCCTGGACCGACACCGGGTGGTGCGGGGCGAGCTGGGCGGCGTCGAGGACGATCCGGGCGCCGTGGGCGTGCGCTGCGGCGGCCAGTTCCCGCACGGGCCACAGCTCCCCGGTGACGTTCGAGGCGCCGGTGACGCACACCAGGGCCGGTCCATGGCCCCCTTCAACGGACACCGTGCGGGCGGCGAGGGCGCGCTCCAGGGTCTCGACGGCCTCGGCGGGGGTGCGGGGGGCGTTCAGGTAGGTCACCCGGGCGTCGCGCCAGGGCAGCAGCGAGGCGTGGTGCTCGGTCTCGAAGACGAAGACCTGGCAGTCGGCCGGGAGGGCCGCGGCGAGCAGGTTGAGCGAGTCGGTGGTGGAGCGGGTGAACACGACCTGGTCGTCGGCGCGGCAGTCGAGGAACTCCTCGACGGTCCTGCGGGCGTTCTCGAAGAGGTCGGTGGACAGCTGCGAGAGGTAGCCGGCGCCCCGGTGGACGCTGCCGTAGTACGGCGCGTACGCGGCCACGTCGTCCCACACCCGCTGGAGGGCGGGCGCGCTGGCGGCGTAGTCGAGGGCCGCGTAGGTCACCTCGCCGCCGGTGACGAGCGGGACGGTGACATCCCGGCCCAGAACGGGCAGGGGGGCACAAACACTCTGGTCGGCGGCAACGGTGGAGACAGACATGGCGAGCTCCTGTGAGAGGCAGGCGGGATCACCGCGCGAGCCGGCCGCCGCAGGCGGCGCTCAGCGCGGGAGAAGGGTGAAAAGGGTGTGCGGAGGCGGGGCTCGGCGCCCTATCGCATTCGCTTGCTCACAGAAGGCTCCCTCGAACGACCAGGACCCCTGGTGGTCCGCCCGGAGAGCGGGAGGGGTCCGCGCTTGCCGTAGGCCTCGCTGCCTACGACCTGGTCTTCACCCGGGGCACCCCGCCACGGACGGAGGGTTGCCGGACAGCCGGCCGGGGCCTGATGGCTGTCACTCATGACCTGATACAGCATCTTGCCAGAGGATCTTCCCCGCGCAAGACGCAGTCCAGGATCCGGACTGCGTCCCGCGCCGGGCTCCGGTGGGGACCGGCGGGTGGATCAGGCGTTGCTGGCGGCCACCCAGCGCTCCAGGGTGCGCTTCGCGGCGCCGGAGTCGATCGCCTCGGCGGCCTTCTCCATTCCCTCGCGGAGTTGGCCGGTGAGCGGCGCGCCGGTCGGCGAGAGGGCCACCAGGGCGGCCGCCGAGTTCAGCAGGACCGCGTCCCGCACGGGCCCCTTCTCGCCGTCCAGGAGGCGCCGGGCGACCTCCGCGTTGTACGAGGCGTCGGCGCCGCGCAGTGCCTCCACCGGGACGATGTCGAGCCCGACGTCGCGGGGGTCGAAGCGCTCCTCGGTGACCTTGCCGTCGCGGACGACCCACACGTGGGAACCCCCGGTGGTGGTCAGCTCGTCGAGGCCGTCGTCACCGCGGAAGACCAGCGAGGAGTTGCCGCGCTCGGCGAACACGCCCGCCACGATGGGCGCCATCCGGGCATCGGCGACGCCGACCGCCTGGGCCTTCACCCGTGCCGGGTTGGTCAGCGGTCCGAGCACGTTGAAGGTGGTCCTGATGCCCAACTGGCCGCGGGCCGCCGCCACATGACGCAGCGCCGGGTGGAACTTGACCGCGAAGCAGAAGGTGATCCCGGCCTCCTCGGCCACCGCGGCGACCCGGCTCACCGGCAGTTGCAGATTGACGCCGAGCTTCTCCAGCACGTCCGACGCCCCGGACGCGGAGGACGCCGCCCGGTTGCCGTGCTTGACGACCTTGGCGCCGGTGCCGGCCACCACGATCGAGGACATCGTGGAGATGTTGACGGTCTTCGCGCCGTCGCCGCCCGTTCCGACGATGTCGACGGTGCGTCCGGGCACCTCGATCACGTTCGCGTGCTCGTACATGGCCCGGACGAGTCCGGCGATCTCCTGGACGGTCTCGCCCTTGGCCCGCAGCGCCACCACGAACCCGGCGATCTGCGCGTCGGTCGCCTCGCCGCGCATGATGCGGTCCATCGCCCAGGCCGTGTCGTCGGCGCTCTGGTCGCGGCCTTCGAGCAGTCCGTTCAGTACCGCGGGCCAGGAACGGCCCGCCGCGGTGTCGCCTCCAGCGGGGTTCACAGCGCTCATGGTCGCTCCTGGTTTCCTGGGTCACGCGGTCGTGCTGACACGGGCGCGGGTGACACGGTCGTGGGCGCCGCGGGGTGGACTCACCCCCTGGCACCGGGTGAGTCCACCCTATCCAGCCCCGAGACGGCGAAGAGCCCCGTCCGTTGCGTGGACGGGGCTCCTGCCGTGGCGAACTGCCGGGGATCAGTGGTGGCCGTGGCCGCTCGTGATCTCCTTGTACTCCTCGACGGTGGGCTTGGGGATCTGGCCCTCCTCGCCGTAGAAGCCCTTGCTCATCTTGGCGCGCAGCTTCTGCGCACCCGAGACCTTGCGCTCGACACCGTTCTCGTCGACCGTCGGGCCGATCTCGGCCGGCTTGTACTGCACGTGCGCGGTGAGCGTGTGCAGCGCGTCCTGGCTGAGCGGCTCGTGGACCTCGATGAACTCACCGTGCGGCAGGCGCTTGATGATGCCCGACTCGCGGCCGTGCAGCACCTTGTCCCGGTCCCGGCGCTGGAGGCCGAGGCAGATCCGCTTGGTGGCGATGAACGTGAGCACCGGCACGACGAAGAAGGCGATGCGCACGAACCAGGTGATCGAGTTGATCGCCAGGTGGAAGTGCGTGGCCCAGATGTCGTTGCCGCCGCCGACGAGCAGGACGAAGTACCAGCTGATCCAGGCGGCACCGAACGCGGTCCGGGTCGGGACGTTGCGCGGGCGGTCCAGGATGTGGTGCTCGCGCTTGTCGCCGGTGACCCAGGACTCGATGAACGGGTAGACCGCGATCGCGACCAGGACCAGCGGGAAGATCACCAGCGGGATGAACACGCCCAGGACGAGCGTGTGACCCCAGAGGTTGATCTCCCAGCCCGGCATGACACGGATGAGGCCCTCGGAGAAGCCCATGTACCAGTCGGGCTGGGCGCCCGTGGAGACCATGTCCGGACGGTAGGGACCCATGGCCCAGATCGGGTTGATCGAGGCGATCGCCGCGATGGCCGCGATGACACCGAAGACCAGGAAGAAGAAGCCTCCGGCCTTGGCCATGTAGACCGGGAGCAGCGGCATGCCGACGACGTTCTCGTTGGTCTTGCCGGGGCCCGCGAACTGCGTGTGCTTGTGGTAGAAGACCAGGATCAGGTGGCCGACGACCAGGCCGAGCATGATGCCCGGCAGCAGCAGCACGTGCACCGAGTAGAAGCGGGCCACGAAGTCGCCGCCCGGGAACTCGCCGCCGAACAGGAAGAACGACAGGTACGTGCCCACGATCGGCACGGACAGGACCGCGCCTTCCATGAAGCGCACACCGGTGCCGGAGAGCAGGTCGTCCGGGAGCGAGTAACCGGTGAAGCCGGTGAACATGCCGAGGACGAACAGCAGGAATCCGAAGACCCAGTTGATCTCACGCGGCTTGCGGAACGCACCCGTGAAGAACACGCGCATCATGTGCACGAACATGCCGGCGAGGAAGATCAGCGCGGCCCAGTGGTGGATCTGACGGATCAGCAGACCACCGCGCACATCGAAGGAGATGTGCATGGTCGAGTTGAACGCCTCGGACATCAGCTGGCCCTGCAACGGCACGTAACTGCCGTCGTACACCACCTCGTTCATCGAGGGGTGGAAGAACAGGGTCAGGTACACACCCGTGAGGATGATGATGATGAAGCTGTAGAGGCAGACCTCACCCAACATGAACGACCAGTGGTCGGGGAAGATCTTGCGCATGTTGGACTTGGCCAGGGAGTAGATCCCGAGACGGCCGTCGGCCCAGTCGGCCACCCGCTCACCGGCGGGTGCCTTCTCGCGCGAGGGGCGCGAGTCGGAGGTGGTGGTAGTGCTCATCCGCGCTCCCAGAATGCAGGACCGACGGGCTCTTCGAAGTCGCTGAGCGCCTCGAGGTAGCCCTCAGCGTTCACGCCGATGCGCAGCTGCGGCAGGGCGTGACCGGCCGGGCCGAAGATGACCCGGGCACCGTCGGAGAGGTCGAAGGTGGACTGGTGGCACGGGCACAGCGCGTGGTGCGTCTGCTGCTCGTACAGGGAGATCGGGCAGCCGACGTGGGTGCAGATCTTCGAGTAGGCCACGATGCCCTGGTAGGACCACTCGAGTTCCTGCTTGTCCTTGATGTCGTCCGGCTGGAGCCGGATGATCATCAGGGCCGCCTTGGCGATCTCCTTCTGGAAGTCCTCGTCGTCCGTCTCCAGGCCCTCGGGCTTGGCGAAGGTGAGCGAACCGACGGCGACGTCCGAGGGACGCAGCGGCTCGTTCGTGTTCATGTTGACGAGGAGCTTGCCCTTGGACCACAGCGTGTGGCGCAGCTTCGTGCCGGGCAGCGGACCGAGGTCGCGCAGCAGCATGACGCCGGAGAGCGGGAACAGGGCCAGCGCGCCGAACATCGTGTTGCGGATCAGCTTGCGGCGGCCGAGCGCGGACTCCTTGGCACCCTGCTTGAAGTCGGCCAGGACCTTGGCCTTGACGTCGGGCGCCGCCTCGATCGGGTGACGATCGTCGGCGACCTCGACGTCGGACATCAGGGTGCGGGCCCAGTGGACCGCCCCCGCGCCGATCGAGAACAGCGCCACACCGAGGCACATGCCCAGCGCGAAGTTCAGCGCGCTGATGTGCCCGAGCGGGAACACGAAGATCGACTTGTTGTTCGGGATCGCCACGTACGAGGCGATGAAGCCGACGGTGGCCACCATCGACAGCACGAACAGCATGGCCACCAGGCGCTCGGACCGCTTGGCGGCCCGCTCGTCGATGTCCTGGATGCGGTGCTCGTGGGGCGGCAGCCCCGGGTCCGCGAACGGGTTCTGCTCGTCCGCGACGGCTACCGGGCCGTGACCGTGGTCGTCGGAGGCCCGCTCGGCGGGCACGTTCTCTTCTGGAATGTCTTGGCTACTCATGACTTCTTGGCCTTTGCGGTCCGAGCGGCGACCCAGACGGCGACGGCGACCAGGGTTCCGAGACCGAAGACCCAGCCGAACAGGCCCTCGCTGACCGGCCCGAGGCCACCCAGTTCGAGTCCGCCGTTGCTCTCGGTGTCGTCACCGTTGACCGCGTCGAGGTACGCGATGATGTCCTGCTTGTTCTTCTCCGTCAGCGTGGTGTCGGGGAAGGACGGCATGTTCTGCGGGCCCGTCTGCATGGCCTCGTAGATGTGCTTCGGGTCGACACCCTCCAGGCTCGGCGCGAACTTGCCGTGCGTCAGCGCGCCACCCTTGCCGGTGAAGTTGTGACACTGGGCGCAGTTCGTGCGGAAGAGTTCACCGCCGTTGGCGATGTCCGCGCCGCCGGGGCTGACCTGGTTCTTGGTCGGGATCGCGGGGCCGGCGCCGAGCGAGGCGATGTAGGCCGCGAGCTGGTCGATCTCGGCCTGGGTGTAGATGACCTTCTTGCGCGGGATCTGAGCGCCCGGCTGCTGGGCCGGCATACGGCCGGTGCCGACCTGGAAGTCGACCGCGGCCGCGCCCACACCCACCAGGCTGGGGCCGTCGGAGCTGCCCTGACCGCCGGTTCCGTGGCAGCTTGCGCAGCCCACGGAGTACAGCTTCTTGCCCTCGGTGATACCGAGGGACTGGGAGGTTTCATCGGCCTGCGCCTTGCCCGCGGGTGCGAACGCGGCGTACAGCCCCCCGGTGGCCGCCAGCGCGAGGAGTAGGACGACGACCGCCGCCAGCGGATGGCGTCGTCGTGCGGAGAGCTTTTTCACGGATTACCCCGGTGTCAGGATCTTCTGCGTCGGTGCTTCTGGATGTTTCGGGCGGTGGGCCCGATTACTTGATCAGGTAGATCGTGGCGAAAAGGCCGATCCAGACGACATCGACGAAGTGCCAGTAGTAGGACACGACGATGGCGGCGGTCGCCTGCTCATGAGTGAACCTCCGAGCCGCGTAGGTGCGACCGAGGACCAGCAGGAAGGCGATGAGTCCGCCCGTCACATGCAGTCCGTGGAAGCCGGTGGTCAGGTAGAACACCGAGCCGTACGGGTCGGAGGAGAGCGAGAGCCCGTCCTTCTTGACCAGTTCGGTGTACTCGAAGACCTGACCGCCGATGAAGATCGCACCCATGATGAAGGTGACGATGAACCACATCCGGAGCTTCTTCACGTCCCCGCGCTCGGCGGCGAACACGCCGAGCTGGCAGGTCAGGGAGGAGAGCACCAGGATCGTGGTGTTCGTCGCGGAGAACGGAAGATTGAGATGGCCTGCCATCTCCTTCCAGTGATCCGGCCCGGTCACCGATCGCAGGGTGAAGTACATCGCGAAGAGGGCCGCGAAGAACATCAGCTCGGAACTCAGCCAGATGATGGTTCCGACGCTGGTGAGGTTCGGCCGATTGACCGACGGGTGCGCGTGCCCGGTTTCTACTGTCGTTGCTGTCGCCACGACCGACATTATGTCGGTCGCTTATCCCGCCCTCACGCCGGGGGGTGCCGTTCGGGGTGTTGACCGGGTGGGTCCAGCCCGTATGGACCATCGAAGCCGTGTCCGAACCGGTGCTGACGAGGTGTTCAAGGGAGTAGCATCCGCGCATCGGGCCGGGGACGATCAGCCCGATCGCACGATGTCCGTACGACGCTGACGTCTCGGAGGAAGAATGCAGCCGACCGCCACGGTGCTGGTCTACAGCGACGACTCCAACACCCGCGCGCAGGTGCGGCTCGCCACCGGGCGCAGGCCCGCCCCGGACGTCCCCCTCGTGGAGTTCATCGAGTGCGCGACGCCGGCCGCCGTCGTCAAGGAGCTCGACAAGGGCGGCATCGACGTCTGTGTGCTGGACGGTGAGGCGGTGCCGATGGGCGGCATGGGCGTCTGCCGGCAGATCAAGGACGAGATCTTCAACTGCCCGCCCGCGCTGGTGCTCATCGGCCGCCCGCAGGACGCCTGGCTGGCCACCTGGAGCCGTGCCGACGCCGCGGTGACCCTGCCGGTCGACCCGGTGGAGTTCGCCGCCTCACTGGCCTCCCTGCTGCGCCGCAGGAACCTTCTGAGCGCCTGAGGCGCGACCGCGCCCCCCGCCAGGGGCGCGGCCTTCCTCACCCGCTTTCGCGGCGAGGCTCACACGCTCTCGGGGCGCAGCCTGGCACGCTGGGCCGGGCTCGGGGCGTCCGGGGACCCGGCGACCAGGGCGCTGCCCTCGCGCCAGTTCTTCCAGTCGAGGTTCCAGTCGCCGAAGCCGTTCCCGAAGGTGTCCATGGTCTTGCCCTCGGAGTTGACGACCTTGACTATGTCTCCGGTGTTGAACGTGTCGAAGAACCACTCGGCGTTCTCGGTGCTCATGCCGGTGCAGCCGTGGCTGACGTTGGCGTACCCCTGGGAGCCGGTCGACCAGGGCGCGGCGTGGACGTACTCACCGCTCCAGGTCACACGGGTGGCGTAACGCACCTCCAGGTCGTAGGAGTCCGAACTGCCCTCGGCGATCCCGATGCTGGTACCGCGCATCCGTACGAGGGACTCCTTGCCGAGCACGACCTTGACGCCGTTGCGCGTGTCGAATCCGGGCTTGCCCGTGGTGACGGGGATCTCCTTGATGTCCTGGCCGTTGCGGTAGACCGTCATGGAGTGGGTGCCCGCGTCGGTCAGGGCGACCATGCTGTCCCCTGTGGTGATCTTCACGGGCTTGGCGTCGCCGCCCCACAGCCGTTCGCCGACCCTGATGCCGGCGAGGTTGCTGTGGGCCGTGACGGTGGCGTGGGCGGGCCAGTACTCCTTGGGGCGGTAGTGCAGCGTCTTGTCGTCCACCCAGTACCAGGAGCCGTCCACCGCGGGGGTGGAGTCGACCCTGAGGGCGCGCTCGACGATCGTGCGGGCCGCCTTGTCCTTGACGGGGGCGCTGAGTTCGGCGGTTATGGGCTGGCCGACGCCGTACCTGCCGGTCTGGGGCCCGAACGCGACGTTCAGCACCTTCTTCGTCTTCGGCGTACTGGTGTCGAAGCCGATGACCTTGCGGCCGGGGGCGCCGTCCTCGTCCTCGGTGCTCACTGTGACCGTGTAGTGGGTGCCTGCGGCGAGGGGCGAGGTGCTGTGCCAGCGGCTGCCGTCGGCGGCCAGTTCGCCCGCTACGTAGCGTCCTGAGGCGTCCGTGGCGGTCACGTCGGTGATGCGCCCCCCGTCACTCTCGGAGGTGATTTCCAGGGGCTTGTCGGGGTCGATCCGGGTCTGCTTCTTGCTGTCCTCGGAGAGTCCCTTGAACGAGATCTGTCCCGCCGCGTCGTACGGCTTCGCCGAGAGCGGGTGGTCGTCGGAGCCGCAGGCGGCGGCGCCGGCGCCGAGGGAGACCACCAGCGCGGTGCAGCTGACGACCGTGCGGATTCGCGGTGAGTGCTTCATGAGTCCACGCTATGGACGCTCGTCAAGCACGGCGCGCCGGGTGAGCCGAGCGAGGGACACAAGTCGCGGCAAACGAGGGAGCCCGGACTCTCCTGACGGAGTGTCCGGGCTCTCGTGTGTTCAGCGCGTGCTACTGGGTGCGGTTCTCACCGTGGTAGTACTCGAAGACCCAGCCCCACAGGCCGAGCAGGATGAGCGGCGCCGAGAAGTACAGCAGCCACCAGCCGAAGACGACGCCCAGGAAGGCGAGCGCGCCACCGGTGCCGAGCGCGAGCGGCTGCCAGCTGTGCGGGCTGAAGAAGCCCACCTCGCCGGCCTCGTCCGCGACGTCGGCCTCCTTGTTGTCCTGCGCCATGGCGTCGACACGCCGGGCCGTGAAGGCCAGGTAGTAGCCGATCATCATGCTCAGGCCGAAGCCCATGAAGAGGGCAGTGGTGCCGGCCGGCTCCTTGGACCAGACGCCGTAGACAACCCCCATGATGAGGATGAACAGCGCCAGCCAGATGAACATCTTGCCTTGGACCTTCACTTGCCGGCCTCCTTTCCGCCAGGAAGGGCCGACGAACCGTGACCGGCGTTCTCGAGCTGGTCGAGAGCGGCGATCTCCGGGTGGTGCAGGTCGAAGGCCGGGGATTCACTGCGGATCCGCGGCAGCGTGAGGAAGTTGTGCCGCGGCGGCGGGCAGGAGGTCGCCCACTCCAGCGAACGGCCGTAGCCCCACGGGTCGTCGACCTCGACCTTCTTGCCGTACTTGGCCGTCTTCCACACGTTGTAGAGGAACGGCAGGATCGACAGGCCGAGCAGGAACGAGCTGATCGTCGAGATCGTGTTCAGCGCGGTGAAGCCGTCGGCGGCGAGGTAGTCCGCGTAGCGACGCGGCATGCCCTCGGCACCCAGCCAGTGCTGCACCAGGAACGTTCCGTGGAAGCCCACGAACAGCGTCCAGAAGGTGACCTTGCCCAGACGCTCGTCGAGCATCTTGCCGGTCATCTTCGGCCACCAGAAGTGGAAGCCGGAGAACATCGCGAACACCACGGTGCCGAACACCACGTAGTGGAAGTGCGCCACCACGAAGTAGGAGTCGGACACGTGGAAGTCCATCGGCGGCGAGGCCAGGATGACGCCGGTCAGACCACCGAAGGTGAAGGTGATGAGGAAGCCGACGGCCCAGAGCATCGGTGTCTCGAAGGACAGCGAGCCCTTCCACATCGTTCCGATCCAGTTGAAGAACTTCACACCGGTCGGTACGGCGATGAGGAACGTCATGAAGGAGAAGAACGGGAGCAGTACGCCACCGGTGACGTACATGTGGTGCGCCCACACGGTCACGGAGAGGCCCGCGATCGCGATGGTCGCGCCGATCAGGCCCATGTAGCCGAACATCGGCTTGCGCGAGAAGACCGGGATGACTTCGGAGATGATGCCGAAGAACGGCAGGGCGATGATGTACACCTCTGGATGGCCGAAGAACCAGAAGAGGTGTTGCCAGAGCAAGGCTCCGCCGTTTGCCGCGTCGAACACATGCGCACCGAATTTTCGGTCCGCCTCCAGGGCGAACAGCGCCGCCGCGAGGACGGGGAAGGCCAGCAGCACCAGAACCGCGGTGAGCAGGACGTTCCACACGAAGATCGGCATACGGAACATCGTCATGCCGGGAGCGCGCATGCAGATGATCGTGGTGATGAAGTTGACCGCGCCGAGGATGGTGCCGAAGCCGGAGAAGGCCAGACCCATGATCCACATGTCCGCGCCGATGCCCGGCGAGCGGACCGCGTCCGACAGCGGGCTGTAGGCGAACCAGCCGAAGTCGGCCGCGCCCTGCGGGGTGAGAAAGCCGCCGACCGCGATCGTCGAGCCGAAGAGGTACAGCCAGTAGGCGAACATGTTCAGCCGCGGGAACGCCACGTCGGGCGCGCCGATCTGGAGCGGCATGATCCAGTTCGTGAAACCGGCGAACAGCGGCGTCGCGAACATCAGCAGCATGATCGTGCCGTGCATCGTGAACGCCTGGTTGAACTGCTCGTTCGACATGATCTGGAGTCCGGGACGCGCCAGCTCCGCACGCATGAGCAGCGCCATGACGCCACCGATGCAGAAGAACGCGAACGACGTCACCAGATAGAGCGTGCCGATCGTCTTGTGGTCAGTGGTGGTGAGCCACTTGATCACGACGCTGCCGGGCTGCTTGCGCCGCACCGGCAGCTCGTTCTCGTACGAGTCTTCGGCGGCGGCACCCTGGGGTTCGTTGAGGATGCTCACAGGTTGTTCGTCTCCCGGTTCTTCTCGTGGCCCGTCTGCTCAATGCCGGCCGGGACGTAACCGGTCTGTCCCTTCGCCGCGAGCTCCTTGAGGTGGGCCTCGTAGCGCTCGGGGGAGACGACCTTCACGTTGAAGAGCATCCGGGAGTGGTCGACGCCGCACAGCTCGGCGCACTTGCCCAGGAACGTGCCCTGACGGTTCGGGGTCACCTGGAAGGAATTGGTGTGACCCGGGATGACGTCCTGCTTCATGAGGAACGGCACCACCCAGAAGGAGTGGATGACGTCACGCGAAGTGAGGACGAAGCGGACCGTCTTGCCCTCGGGGAGCCAGAGGGTCGGACCCGGGTTGCCCGTCTGCGGGTTCTTCGAGGCAGGTGTGCCGACGTCGTAGACACCACCGGCGTTCGCCGGGAAGTCCTTCTTGAACCGGTCCGGGATGGCGGCCAGGTTCGGGTCGGTCTTGGCGTTCCCGGAGGAACCGGGGACATCCTCGATGTAGTTGAAGCCCCAGCTCCACTGGAAGCCGACCACGTTGACCGTGACGTCGGGCTTCGGGCTGAGGCTGAGGAGCTTCGTCTCGTCACGTGCCGTGAAGTAGAACAGCACCGAGACGATGATGAGCGGGACCACCGTGTACAGCGCCTCGATGGGCATGTTGTACCGGGTCTGCGGAGGAACTTCGACCTTGGTCCGGCTGCGCCGGTGGAAGATGACACTCCACAGGATCAGGCCCCAGACCAGCACGCCCGTGGCGAGCGCGGCCGCCCACGAGCCCTGCCAGAGGGAGAGGATCCGCGGAGCCTCCTCCGTGACCGGGGTGGGCATACCAAGGCGGGGGAAGTCTTCCCAGTTGTACGAGCAACCAGTGGCTGTCGCCAGGACCAGGCCCGCAGTCATTGCCTGCAGCAGCTTCCGCCGCATCGGGCGCCGCGGCGAGCGGTCGGAGCCGTTGGGACTCACGTAGCGCCTTCCCGAGAGTCTCGCCCGCGCTGTTGGCTGCGGCCTTCTCGCTGGTCGGTCGCCGCCCTGCGTCGGGCAGGGGTTTGGATGTTTATGCGGACCAAACCCTACTGGACGCTATTTGGGGTCGCGCGGGGAGGGTGCCCAACGCGCCGCCCGACTCCCCGAAGGAGTGCTGTTTCGCCTCCAAGCCCTTGTCAGAGCACCTGGAATGCCCCGGTCCGGATGGCTTCTGACGCTCTCTCGGGAGTGCACGGGAGGGGTCCCGGGGCGGCCGGGGAGGCCCTAGCGTGGGGGCGTGTCCTACTTCGACGCCGCGTCCGCGGCACCGCTGCATCCCGTCGCCCGGCAGGCCCTCCAGGCCTCCTTCGACGAGGGGTGGGCCGATCCCGCCCGTCTCTACCGTGAGGGAAGGAGGGCCCGGCTGCTCCTCGACGCGGCCCGCGAGGCGGCGGCCGACGCGGTGGGCTGCCGCCCCGACGAGCTGGTCTTCACCACCTCCGGCACCCGGGCGGTGCACTCCGGCATCGAGGGCGCCCTGGCGGGCCGGCGGCGCGTCGGACACCACCTGATCGTGTCAGCGGTCGAACACTCGTCGGTACTCCATGCGGCGGACCTCCACGAGGCGTCCGGGGGGTCGGTGACCCGCGTTCAGGTGGACCGCTCCGGCCGGGTGTCCCCTTCCGCGTACGCCGAGGCCCTGGTTCCCGGCACCGCGCTGGCCTGTCTCCAGTCCGCCAATCACGAGGTGGGCACCGAGCAACCGGTCGCCGAGGTAGCACAGATGTGCCGGGAGGCAGGGGTGCCGCTGCTGGTGGACGCGGCGCAGTCGCTGGGCTGGGGACGGGTGGAGGGCGACTGGTCCCTGCTGACCGCGAGTGCCCACAAATGGGGCGGGCCCTCGGGCGTCGGGCTGCTCGTCGTCCGTAAGGGGGTCCGGTTCGCCCCCCAAGGGCCCGCGGACGAGAGGGAGTCGGGACGGGCGCCCGGGTTCGAGAACATCCCGGCGATCGTCGCCGCGGCGGCCTCGCTGCGGGCCGTCCGGGCGGAGGCGGCGGAGGAGGCGGCACGGCTGCGTGAACTGACGGAGCGGATCCGCGCGCGGGTGCCCGCGCTGGTGCCGGACGTCGAGGTGGTCGGCGACGCGGTCCGCCGGCTCCCGGGGATCGTCACCTTCTCCTGTCTCTATGTCGACGGGGAGACCCTGCTGCACGAACTGGACCGGGTGGGCTTCTCGGTGTCCTCGGGTTCTTCCTGCACCAGCAGCACCCTGACCCCCAGCCATGTCCTGAAGGCCATGGGTGTCCTGAGCGAGGGCAATGTGCGGGTGTCGCTGCCGCCCGGCACCGGGGAGGAGGACGTCGACCGCTTCCTGTCGGTGCTCCCGGGCCTGGTGTCGGGGGTCCGCGAGAAGCTGGGCGCGCCGACGGCGGTGACGAAGGTGCCCGCGTCCGCCGACGCGCTCGTCGTCGACGCGCTGGGCCGGCGCTGCCCGATCCCCGTCATCGAGCTGGCCAAGGTCATCGGGGACGTGCCGGTCGGCGGCACGGTCCGGGTCCTGTCCGACGACGAGGCGGCCCGTCTCGACATTCCCGCGTGGTGCGAGATGCGGGGCCAGGAGTACGTCGGGGAGGAGCCGGCCGATCGCGGCTCCGCCTACGTCGTCCGCCGGCTGTCGTAGAGCGGCCCGCGCACCGGGGGCCGGCCTCCGCCGGACAACGGCACGGGCCCGCCTCCGCAGGACGGAAGGCGGGCCCGGACCCGGATCGGGGAACCTAGGCGAGGTGCGCCCGGACCTCGGTGGCGGCGTCGTCGCCGTACGCCTTGGTGAAGCGGTCCATGAAGTGGCCGCGGCTCAGCTGGTACTCCTGTGTGCCGACCGTCTCGATGACCAGGGTGGCGAGCATGCAGCCGACCTGGGCGGCGCGCTCCAGGCCGACGCCCCAGGCGAGGCCGGAGAGGAAACCGGCGCGGAAGGCGTCACCGACGCCCGTCGGGTCGGCCTTGAGCTGCTCCTCGGCGCAGCCGACCTCGATCGGGTCCTGGCCGACGCTCTCGATGCGGACACCGCGCGAGCCGAGGGTGGTGACGCGGTGGCCGACCTTGGAGAGGATCTCCGCGTCGCTCCAGCCGGTCTTCGACTCGATGAGCCCCTTCTCGTACTCGTTCGAGAAGAGGTACGTCGCCCCGTCCAGCAGTATCCGGATCTCGTCGCCGTTCATGCGCGCGATCTGCTGCGAGAAGTCGGCGGCGAACGGGATCGCCCGCGAGCGGCACTCCTCGGTGTGGCGGAGCATCCCCTCGGGGTCGTCCGCTCCGATCAGGACGAGGTCGAGACCGCCGACCCGGTCCGCGACGGCCTTGAGTTCGATGAGGCGGGCCTCGCTCATCGCGCCCGTGTAGAACGAGCCGATCTGGTTGTGGTCGGCGTCCGTGGTGCACACGAAGCGCGCGGTGTGCAGCACCTCGGAGATACGCACGGAGGCGGTGTCGACGCCGTGCCGGTCCAGCCAGGCGCGGTACTCGTCGAAGTCCGAGCCGGCCGCGCCGACCAGGATCGGCCGGGTGCCGAGCTGGCCCATGCCGAACGCGATGTTCGCGCCGACCCCGCCGCGCCGGACATCGAGGTTGTCGACCAGGAAGGAGAGGGAGACCGTGTGCAGCTGATCGGCGACCAGCTGGTCGGCGAAACGGCCGGGGAAGGTCATGAGGTGGTCGGTGGCGATGGAGCCGGTGACTGCGATACGCACGGCTAGGACACGCTCCTGCGAGGGGAGAGGATTGACAGTTAACGCTACCGGGTCCGCACGCGACCCCTGAAGGGCCAAAACTACCCGATAGTAGATCTTTCTTCGTGACGGCAACGGTGCATACGGTTCCGGTATGACGAACCTCAAGGTCCATGGCTCCGCTCCGCTCGGTCCGGTCGGCGACCTGGAAGGCGATCTGGCGTCGCTGCGCGGCGACTGCGCCCGGATGGCCGGTCACTGGGCGGCCCCCGCACCCGTTGTCCCCCTTCATGTCTCCCCGTCCCTCATCCACGGGGTGACGGTTCCGCCCTCCTCGGCGCGGCTGCTGGACGCGATGTCCGACTACGGCGACTGACCGGCGGCCCCCGCGCGGCGCCGCCGAACGGGTGAGAGCCCCGGCGGCGCCGAACGGGTGAACCGGAGTGCGCCGGCAGGGAACCGTGCGCTCCCCCGCCGCGTCCCATCGCTGTCCCCCGTACCGGGGATGCGCGCTACGACCCCAAGGTGCCCGTCGTCGACGGGGCCGGGTCGTGGGACGGCAGTGGAGGCGAAGGAGCGATGCGGTGAGCACCGAGCGACCCGACAACGACGCGACCGATCCGGTCGGGGGTCACGCCAGGGGTCCCGTCGAGAGCCCCGCAGAGGACGCCGTCACGGATCCCCCGGAGGAAACCGCCGCGTCCCCTGTCGGGGTTCCCACCGGGGACCCCGTCCCGGAACCCGCCGGGGACCGGGCCGAGGCGGCACCCCGCGGGACCGCAGAGCCCGACGCCGGTCCGGACGAGGACCAGGCCGAGGAACCCGACGAGGACCCGGTCGGGACAGCGGGCGAGGCGGGTGCGGAGCCCGGCGCCGGTCCGGACGAGGACCGGGTCGAGGGTTCCGGCGAGAGCTCGGCCGAAGGTCCCGCCGAGAGCTCTGCCCAGACGGCGGGCGAGGCGACCCTGGAGTCCGGCGCCGGTTTCGGCAAGGGGCACGCCCCGGGTTCCGACGAGGACCGGGCTCAGGCGGAGGTCGACGGGACTGCGGAAACCGGGACCGGTTTCGGCGTGGGCCACGCCTCAGGTTCCGACGAGGACCCGGCTCAGGCGGCGGCCGACGGGACTGCGGAAGCCGGGACCGGTTCCGGCGCGGGGCGGGTGCGTCTCGTCGACGGGCTCCACGGGGAGCACCCGGAGAGCTCCGCCGGGGGCCGGCGGCGGACGCCGGTCGCGGTGGCCTCGGTCGTAGCCGCCGTGCTGCTCGTCGGGGGTGGCGGCGCCTACTTCGCCGCGACGGCGTCCGGCGGCGGCCGTTCCGGCACCCCCGGCGCCGGCGAGAGCACTCCCCCGCGGCTGGCCCTCGACGGCTACGTCGCGAGCACCGGGACCACGGGCGGCACCGCCGGTATCGCGCCCGGTGAGCCCAACCCCTACGGCACGGCCTACCGCGCGAGCGGCCCGCTCCCCTCGGGCCCCGGATCGGCGCGGGTGCGGTGGGCCGAGGGCAGGGTGACCCGGACCGAGGTGGCACGGCTCGCGACGGCACTGGGCCTGGCGGGCACCCCCCGGCTCACCGGGGACGCCTGGACGGTCGGCAGCGTCAAGGACGGCAACGAGCCGAATCTGCGGGTCACCGCGGACGCCCCGGGAACCTGGACCTTCAGCTCGGCCCTGCCGGGAGGCGACAACTGCGTCAAGGGCAGGATGTGCCCGCTCGCCGGGGTCTCCCCGGCCGATCCCGGCCCCGCCCCGGTGAGCGTGGCGGCCGCCGAGAAGGCGGCGGCGCCCGTGCTGAAGGCGTTGGGCCAGGACGACGCGAAGCTCGACGCGAGCCAGCTCATGAACCAGGTACGGGTCGTGAACGCCGACCCGGTGGTGGGCGGGCTTCCCACGTACGGGTGGACGACCGGTCTGCGGATCGGCGCGGACGGCCATGTCATCGGCGGCAGCGGCCAGTTGAAGACTCCGGTGGACGGAGACGCGTACCCGGTCGTCGGCGCCCGCAAGACGCTGGACCTGATGAACGGGTCGGCGCCGGCGACGGAGGGCCGGCGCATGGGCATCGGCGGCTGCGCCAGCCCCGTACCGCTGAAGGACCGGGACGAGATGCCGTGCGGGCATCCCTCCCCGTCCGAGCCCGAGGCGGTGACCGTCGAGAAGGCGACCTTCGGGCTGGCGGCGCAGCGCGCGAACGGGCGCCAGGCGCTGGTGCCGTCCTGGCTGTTCGAGGTGCGGTCGCCGGGTGCGCGGGACACGTACACCGTGACGCATCCGGCCATCGACCCGGCGTTCCTGGCCTCGCCGGAGTCGCCGGCGCCGCCGAGCGCGGATCCGACCCTGCCGGTGCCGTCGGGCGAGCCGTCCTCACCGGCCGCCACGCGTGACGTCGGCATCCAGGGCTACACGGCCCACGGCCGGGATCTGGCGGTCGACTTCACCGGCGGGGTGTGCGGCGACTACACGGTGTCGGCGAGCGAGAGCTCGGCCAAGGTCACCGTCACCGTGACGGTGAGGCCCTGGAAGAACAAGGTCTGCATCATGATCGCCAAGATCTACGAGCGGACGGTGCGCCTGGACGCGCCGCTCGGGGACCGCGCGGTCGTGGGCAGCGACGGCAAGGCGATCCACCAAGGACGCTTCGGTGTGCCCGAGACCTCGGGAGCGACACCGGCCGAGCCCCGCTAGCGGCGGGCCCGGCGACCCACGAGGGCGGCGGACCGGCCCCAGACCCACGAGGGCGCCGGACCGGCCCCGGACACGCGAAGGCGGCGTCCCCCTGGCATGGGGGACGCCGCCTTCGTCCGTACTCCGCGTGTGCGCGCCGTCGCCACGGGCCGTGGACCCGGCTCCGGGGCGGACTAGCTGAAGGAGTCGCCGCAGGCGCAGGAGCCCGTCGCGTTCGGGTTGTCGATCGTGAAGCCCTGCTTCTCGATGGTGTCCACGAAGTCGATCGAGGCGCCGCCCAGGTACGGGGCGCTCATGCGGTCGGTGACGACCTTCACACCGTCGAAGTCCTTGACGACGTCGCCGTCGAGCGAGCGCTCGTCGAAGAAGAGCTGGTATCGCAGGCCGGAGCAGCCGCCGGGCTGAACGGCGACGCGCAGCGCCAGGTCCTCGCGGCCTTCCTGGTCGAGCAGGGCCTTGACCTTGGCCGCGGCGGCGTCGGACAGGATGATGCCGTCGTTCACGGTGGTGGTCTCGTCCGATACGGACATCTGCTTCTCTCCCGGGTTGTACGGAGACTGCTTGCCGCAGGTTGCAACCTGCGGGGCCGCGGATTCATTCCGGGCCGTGCTCGTGTCTTCTGCCTTCTCTCTTCATGCTCGCACACACGCCCGCGCACGAACACCGGCCTGTGGACAACCCCACGGACACCCGGATGTCACCCGCCGGAGCGGCGACCGGGATTCACGTCACATGGACGCTATGGCCATCGTCAACGTGACGTGAAGCGGTTATGATAGATAGCGTCAAATAGACGAAAAGGCATCGTTCCGCCGGACCTCCTCCAGGAGCCCGGTGACCCGCAGAACAGAAAGGGTGCGTGTCGTGACCACCGCCCAGACCCAGGAGCTCGACGTACAGCCGACGCCCCTCGCCCTGCTGCTGCTCGGCCGCCAGGCCGACCCGAGGAGCGAGCGCGGCGTCGAGTGCCCCGGCGACCTGCCCTCGCCGTCCGACCCCGATCTGGTCGAGCGCGCGCGGGCGGCCAAGGAGAAGCTCGGCGACAAGGTCTTCGTGCTCGGCCACCACTACCAGCGCGACGAGGTCATCCAGTTCGCTGACGTCACGGGTGACTCGTTCAAGCTGGCCCGCGACGCGGCGGCCCGTCCGGAGGCCGAGTACATCGTCTTCTGCGGCGTGCACTTCATGGCGGAGTCGGCCGACATCCTCACGGACGACTCCCAGAAGGTCGTCCTGCCGGACCTCGCCGCGGGCTGCTCGATGGCCGACATGGCCACCGCCGAACAGGTCGCCGAGTGCTGGGACGTGCTGACCGAGGCCGGCGTCGCCGAGAGCGTCGTACCGGTCGCGTACATGAACTCCTCGGCCGACATCAAGGCCTTCACGGGCAAGCACGGCGGCACGATCTGTACGTCGTCGAACGCCCGGCGCGCCCTGGAGTGGGCCTTCGAGCAGGGCTCCCAGGTGCTGTTCCTGCCCGACCAGCACCTCGGCCGCAACACCGCCGTCCGCGACATGGGCATGTCCCTGGACGACTGCGTGGTCTACAACCCGCACAAGCCCGGCGGCGGGCTGACCGCGGAGGAGCTGCGCAACGCCAAGATGATCCTGTGGCGCGGCCACTGCTCGGTGCACGGCCGCTTCAGCGTGGACTCGGTGAACGACGTGCGCGAGCGCATCCCGGGCGTGAACGTCCTCGTGCACCCGGAGTGCAAGCACGAGGTCGTGGCGGCGGCGGACCAGGTCGGCTCCACCGAGTACATCATCAAGGCCCTGGAGGACGCCCCGGCCGGCTCCAAGTGGGCGATCGGCACCGAGCTGAACCTCGTACGGCGGCTCGCGAACCGGTACGCGCCCGAGGGCAAGGAGATCGTCTTCCTCGACAAGACGGTCTGCTTCTGCTCGACGATGAACCGCATCGACCTGCCGCACCTGGTGTGGACCCTGGAGTCCCTCGCCGAGGGCAACCTGGTCAACCGCATCGAGGTCGACAAGGAGACCGAGAAGTACGCGAAGCTGGCGCTGGAGCGGATGCTGGCGCTGCCGTAGCCGCTCCCGTGCCGTAGCCGCGGCCGCCCGCCGCGCGTGGCACGACGGACGCCGCCGCGGGCGACACGTCGCACACACGAAGAGGCGCCCCTCGTGACCGAGGGGCGCCTCTTCGTCGTCGTGACCGGATCAGACTCCGGCGGGCTCCGGGGACTTGTCCTCGTCGTCCACGGGGTCCGTCTCGGCTCCGGTGCCGGTGCCGGACCTCGCCTCCCGCTTCGCCGCCTTCTTCGCCGCCCGGCGCTCCTTGCGCAGTTCGAGCATCGCGTAGAGCGTCGGCACGAGCAGCAGCGTCAGCAGCGTCGACGTGATGAGGCCGCCGATCACGACCACCGCGAGCGGCTGCGCGATGAAGCCGCCCTCACCGGTCACGCCCAGCGCCATCGGCAGCAGCGCGAAGATCGTCGCCAGGGCCGTCATCAGGATCGGGCGGAGCCGGTGCCGGCCGCCCTCGATCACGGCCTCGACCACGCCGTAGCCCTGTGCCCGGTACTGGTTGACGAGGTCGATCAGCACGATCGCGTTCGTCACCACGATGCCGATGAGCATCAGCATGCCGATCATCGCCGGGACACCCATCGGGGTGCCCGTGACGACGAGCATGCCGATCGCGCCGGTCGCCGCGAACGGGATCGACACCAGCAGGATCAGCGGCTGGACGAGCGAGCGGAACGTCGCCACCAGCAGCATGAAGACGATCGCGATCGCCGCGAGCATCGCCAGACCGAGGTTCTTGAACGCGTCGCTCTGGTCCGAGGAGACACCCCCGATCGACGCGGTGGCGCCGGCGGGCAGCTTCAGCCCGGCGAGCTTCGCCGAGAGGTCGGAGCTGACCGCGCCGGTGTTGTCGCCGGTCGGCTTGGCGGTGATCGTGGCGGCGCGCTGGCCGTCGATCCGGGTCATGGAGACCGGACCGTCGACGAGCTTCACGTCCGCGATGTCACCGAGCTTCACCGCACCGAGCCGCAGAGCGCGCAGCTCCTCGATCGTGGTGACCGGCTTCGCGGACCTGATGACGACGTCCCGCTCGGTGTCGTCCAGGATCGCCTTGCCCGTGGTCGTGCCGCGGACCGCCTGGGTGACGGCCGCGCCGAGGGTGGCGTCGTTGAAACCGGCCGCCGCGGCCTGGGAGTTGGCCCGGACCGAGACGCGCGGGACGCTCTGCGAGAGGTCGCTCGTGACGTCGGTGACGTCGTCCAGCTTCGCGACCTCGTCGCGGACCTGGCCGGCCGCCTTGCGCAGCACGTCCCCGTCCGCCGCCTTCACGACGACCTTGAGGTCCTGGCTGCCGAAGGCGTCACCGGCGGCGACCGTGGTGGTGCCGAGACCGGAGAGCTCGCCGAGCCCCTTCTCGATGCGGTCCTGCACGTCCTTGGCGGACGCGGAGTCCTCCAGCATGACCTGGAAGGACGCCTGGTTGGTGTCCGTGCCGCCGCCGAAGGCCGCCATGAAGCCGGATGAGCCGATGGTGACCTGGTAGTCCTTGACGCCCTTGACGCCGCCGAGGAGCTTCTCGATCTTCTTGGCCTGCGCGTCGGTCGCGGCCAGGCTGGTGCCCGGCTTCAACGCCTGCTTGACGGTGAGGACCTTCTGCTCGCCCTGGTCGAAGAAGTTCGTCTTCAGCAGGGGCGCCATGCCGAACGTGCCGACGAGGATCGCGGCCGCGATGAGCAGGCTGGTCAGCCGGCGGCGGGTCGCGAAGCGCAGGACGGGGACGTAGAAGCGCTGGAGACGGCTGCGCTCCTCCTTCTCCTCGGCCTTGCGGCGGGCCTCCTCGGCGTCCGCCGGGGTGCCCTTGGGCGCGCGCAGGAACCAGAACGAGAGGACGGGGACGACCGTCAGCGAGACGAGCAGGGACGCGAGCAGCGCGGCCGTGACCGTGAGGCTGAAGGAGCCGAACAGTTCGCCGACCATGCCGCCGGTCAGACCGATCGGCAGGAAGACGGCGACGGTGGTGAGCGTCGAGGAGGTGACCGCTCCGGCCACCTCACGGACCGCGGTGAGGATCGCCTCCTGGCGCTCCTCGCCGTATCCGAGGTGCCGCTTGATGTTCTCCAGGACGACGATCGAGTCGTCGACGACCCGGCCGATCGCGATGGTGAGCGCGCCCAGCGTGAGCATGTTGAGCGACAGGTCGCGGGTCCACAGCACGATCAGGGCCAGCACCACGGACAGCGGGATGGAGACCGCGGTGACCAGCGTCGAGCGGACCGAGGCCAGGAAGAGCAGGATCACCAGGACCGCGAACAGCAGACCGAGGGCGCCCTCGGTGGTCAGTCCGTGGATGGACTTGGAGACCGCCGGGCCCTGGTCGCTGACGACGGTGATCGTCGCGCCCTTGCCCAGGTCGGCCCTGAGGCCGGGGAGCTTGTCCTTGACCGCGTCGGAGATGGCGACGGCGCTGCCGTCGTGGGCCATGGTGACGGTCACGGCGAGGCTCGGGCGGCCGTCGGTGCGGGTGATGGAGTCCGCCGCGGCCTGCTGCTGCTCGACGGTGGCGACGCTCGCGAGACGCACCGGCTTCTTGCCGGGCGCTCCCACGACCATCAGGTCCTGGATCTGGCCGAGCGAGGTGAAGCCGCCGCCGACCCGCACGGTGCGGTTGCTGCCGTCCTGGTCGAAGGATCCGGCCGGGACGGTCGCGCCGCCCGCCTGGAGCGCCTGGCCGAGCGCGGCCGGGGTGAGTCCGGCCTTCGCCAGCTTCTTGTCGTCGGGCGTGACGGTGACCTGGAGGTCGCGGACGCCGGCGACCTGGACCCGGCCGACGCCGTCGATGCCCTCCAGCGAGGGGACGACGGTGCGGTCGAGCCGGTCGGCGAGCGCCTGCTGGTCCTGGTCGGAGGTGACGGCGAGGACGACGGTCGGCATGTCGTCCGTCGAGCCGGCGATGACCTGCGGGTCGACGGAGTCGGGGAGCTGGGAGCTGACCCGGTTGACGGCCTGCTGGACGTCGGCGACGAGTTGCTTGGTGTCGTTGCCGTAGTCGAAGGACGCCATGATCACGGCGTTGCCCTCGCTCGCGGTGGAGGTGACACCGGTGATGCCGTCGACGGCCTGGAGGCTGTTCTCGACCGGTTCGACGACCTGCTTCTCGACCACGTCGGGAGACGCACCCTGGTACGGCGCGAGCACCGACACCACGGGCAGTTCGATGGTGGGCAGCAACTGCTGCTTGAGCTGGGGGATCGCTATCGCCCCGAAGACGAGCGCGACGATCGACATCAGCCCGATGAGGGCCCGCTGCGCGAGGCTGAATCTGGACAGCCAGGACATGGGTGGTGGGTCTCTTTTCCGTGGTTCGAGCGGAACGCGGGGGACGGGGGAACTCCCCACGTCACACCCTGGGCCATGAACGGGCGGTGATCCGTAGCCCCTGGGTCCATTTCCTTACCCGGAACCTACTCCAGGCGCAGTACGCCCGGGTAACGCTCAGTCCACCCTCGGGCGGACCAGACCCGACTCGTACGCGATGACCACCAGCTGGGCCCGGTCACGGGCGCCGAGTTTGGCCATGGCCCGGTTGACGTGCGTCTTCACCGTGAGCGGACTCACTTCGAGGCGTTCGGCGATCTCGTCGTTCGACAGGCCCGCGGCGACCTGGACGAGCACCTCGCGCTCGCGCCCGGTGAGCGCGCCGAGCCGCTCGGAGCGGGCGGTGGCGGGCCCGTCGTCGTCGGCCTGCGCGAGGAAGCGGGCGATGAGTCCCTTGGTCGCCGCCGGGGACAGCAGTGCCTCGCCGCCCGCCGCGATCCGGATGGCGTTCAGCAGTTCCTCGGGCTCGGCGCCCTTGCCGAGGAACCCGGAGGCGCCGGCGCGCAGCGACTGCACCACGTACTCGTCGACCTCGAAGGTGGTCAGCATCACGACCCGTACGTGCGCGAGGCCCGGGTCCGCGGTGATCATCCGGGTGGCGGCGAGTCCGTCGGTGCCCGGCATCCTGATGTCCATCAGGACCACGTCGGCCCGTTCGTCCCGGGTCACGGTCACGGCCTGGGCGCCGTCGGACGCCTCTCCCACGACCTCCATGTCGGGCTCCGAGTCGACCAGCACGCGAAAGGCGCTGCGCAGCAGTGCCTGGTCGTCGGCGAGCACGACACGGATCGTCATACGGGGTCCCCCAGGGCCGAGGCGCGGTTCTTGACGGGAAGGATCGCATGGACGCGGAAGCCGCCTCCGTAGCGGGGACCGGTGGTGCAGCTCCCGCCGATCGCGGTGACGCGCTCGCGCATGCCGAGCAGTCCGTGGCCGCCGCCCTCCTGCGGTCCGGTGTCCGGTCCGAAGCCGTCCTCCTGTCCGGAGCCGGTGTCCTGGGCGGTTCCGGTGCCGTGTCCTGGGCCGTTGTCGAGGACGGTCACCTCGACCACCGGTCCGACCCGCACCACGCTGACCTCGGCCTTCGCTCCAGGGCCCGCGTGCTTGCGCACATTGGTCAGGGCCTCCTGGATCACCCGGTACGCGGCGAGGTCGGCGGCCGCGGGCAGCACCGTGCCGGAGTCGGCGCGGGCCACCTCGACGGGGAGTCCCGCGTTGCGGAAGGTGTCGGCGAGCTCGTCGAGCCGGGCCAGCCCGGGCGCGGGTTCGGTGGGGGCCTCGGGGTCGCCGGACTGGCGCAGCAGGCCCACGGTGGCGCGCAGCTCGTTCAGCGCTGACCGGCTGGCCTCCCGTACGTGGGCGAGCGCCTCCTTCGCCTGGTCGGGGCGCTTGTCCATCACATGGGCGGCGACTCCGGCCTGCACGTTGACGAGGGCGATGTGGTGGGCGACGACGTCGTGCAGGTCGCGGGCGATCCGCAGCCGCTCCTCGGCGACGCGGCGGCGTGCCTCCTCCTCGCGGGTGCGCTCGGCCCGCAGCGCGCGTTCCTTGATCGCGTGCACGAAGGCGCGGCGGCTGCGGACGGCGTCCCCGGCCGCGGCGGCCATGCCGGTCCACGCGAAGACGCCGAGGTTCTCCTGGGCGTACCAGGGCAGCGGTCCCGCGAGCATGGCGACCGCCGTCAGGAGCGTCATGGTGAGCAGGCCGACGCGCCAGGTGGTGGGGCGGTCGGTGGCCGAGGCCACGGTGTACAGGGCGACGACGGCGGACATGGTCACCGGGGCGCGGGGGTCGGCGGTCACCAGTTCCACCAGGGAGACGCCGACGGTCGCAGCGAGGACCTTCATCGGGGCGCGGCGGCGGAACACCAGGGCGGCGGCCCCGAGGACCATCAGGGCGAGGCTGAGGGCGTCGGGGGTGCGGGCGCTCCAGGTCGTGCCGTCGCCCCCGTGCGAGTCGACGAAGGAGCCGGCCACCATGGCGGCGAGGACGCCCGCGGCGAGCGCGGCGTCCAGGGCGAGGCGATGGTCCCGCAACCAGTCCCGCATACGCTCCAGGGTGCTCATCCGGTCCACGGTACGGGTCCCTGCCGGGTCGGAGACCGGCCGGTACGGCACGACTCTCCTGAGCGGGGCACCGGGTGTCACGCCCGGGGAGCGTGGAGTGGTCCGGGAGGTGCCCGGCCGGGCCGGGGTGTCCCCGGAACAGGCTCCACAGGGCACGGGACCTCGCCGAAACGGCGTGCCTGCGCGGACGTCCTGGCGAGGGCAGTGTGCCTGCGCACATGTCCCCGGCGGGGGCGTGTGCGGTGGTGTCGCCACCGGTGTCGCCACCGGGGGCGACACCGGCCTCAGGTCTGCGGGCCCCGCCTCCGGGCCGGGGCGTGGGGCCTCGGGAGCCGGGGCGAAAGGGGGTCAGCCGGGGATCAGGCCGTCGTCGCTCAGCATCGCGCGGACCTCTTCGAGGGTGGCGTCCGCGGCCGGGAGGATGAGCTCCGACGGCTCCAGGGAGTCGTCGGGAACCGGGGTCCCGGCACCGCGCACCGCTTCCAGGAGGGCTCCCAGAGTGCGGCGGAAGCCGGACTCGTCACCCCTCTCCATCTCGGCGAGCAGTTCGTTGTCCAGCTTGTCCAGGGCGGTGAGCCGGCCGTCGTCCAGCTTCACCTGCCCCTCCCCCATGATCCGTACGATCATGACGCCTCCTCAGGCATGGGCCCGCCAGGTCACTGCTTGTCGAAGCGCGGAGTGTCCTTGGGCTGCGACGACGACTGGTTCTGGCCCGTGCCGCCCTCGATCGCCTGCTGCTGCGACGAGGAACCGCCGGCCAGCTCGGCCTTCATGCGCTGGAGCTCCAGCTCCACGTCCGAACCACCGGAGATCCGGTCCAGTTCGCTCTGGATGTCGTCCTTCGCCAGCCCGGACTGGTCGTCCAGGGCTCCGGAGGCGAGCAGCTCGTCGATCGCGCCGGCGCGAGCCTGAAGCTGCGCGGTCTTGTCCTCGGCACGCTGGATGGCGAGCCCCACGTCGCCCATCTCCTCGGAGATGCCCGAGAAGGCCTCGCCGATCCGGGTCTGCGCCTGGGCCGCCGTGTACGTCGCCTTGATCGTCTCCTTCTTCGTACGGAAGGCGTCGACCTTGGCCTGGAGCCGCTGGGCGGCGAGGGTGAGCTTCTCCTCCTCGCCCTGGAGCGTCTGGTGCTGCGTCTCCAGGTCGGTGACCTGCTGCTGGAGCGCGGCACGGCGCGAGAGCGCCTCACGGGCGAGGTCCTCGCGGCCGAGCGCGAGGGCCTTGCGGCCCTGGTCCTCCAGCTTGGAGGACTGGTTCTGGAGCTGGTTCAGCTGAAGTTCGAGACGCTTGCGGCTCGTCGCCACGTCGGCGACACCGCGCCGGACCTTCTGGAGCAGCTCCAGCTGCTTCTGATAGGAGTAATCGAGGGTTTCGCGCGGGTCCTCGGCCCGGTCAAGGGCCTTGTTCGCCTTCGCGCGGAAGATCATCCCCATACGCTTCATGACACCGCTCATGGGCTTCGCGCGCCCCCTTCTGACGGACTCCAGCTCCAGGTACTGCAACAGGACCCACAGTACGGGCCCCACATCCATTACCGCACTGTTCGGGGACGGATGCGCTCATCCCCAAGGACGATCGTGCCCGCCACCGCTCCGGCGTGAGGAGTAGGTGGAACCCGGGGCGCACCCCGGACCGACGCCCCCTCTGTCCAGCACAGACGCACGGTGTTGCCGGATCGTTCCCCACTCGATCGACGTCCATGCTCGCGGACCCCGTACCCTTGGGTTTTGTGTTCCGTAGCCGTGCGAAGGAAGAGAAGGCCCCCGCCGACAAGGCGCCGGTGACCGACTCCAAAGTGACCCGTGACCCTCAGGCCCCCAAGGGCCGCCCCACGCCCAAGCGCAGTGAGGCCCAGACCCAGCGCCGTAGCGTCGCCCAGACGCCGTCGACGCGCAAGGAGGCCGCCAAGCGCCAGCGTGACGATCGCCGTACGGCGATGGAGCGGCAGCGCCAGGCGCTGGCCAGCGGTGACGAGCGGTATCTGCCCGCGCGCGACAAGGGCAAGGTGCGCCGGTTCGCCCGCGACTTCGTGGACTCGCGGCTCTGCATCGCCGAGCTCTTCCTGCCGCTGGCCGTGATCATCCTCATCCTGAGCGTGGTCCCGGTCGCCGCCCTGAAGAACGTGGCCCTGCTGCTGTGGCTGGTCATCATCGTGATGATCGTCGTGGACTCGGTCCTCATCACGATCCGTCTGCGCAAGCAGCTCGCCACGCGCTTCCCGGGCGAGAACACCCGGGGCGCGGTCCGCTACGCGCTCATGCGCACGCTTCAGATGCGTCGACTCCGGCTTCCGAAGCCGCAGGTCAAGCGCGGAGAGCGGCCCTGACTACCACGTCGTTCTCCGGGGGCGCGGCGGATGCCTGGCTGAGCAGGCTGGGCGGGCTGCGGGATGTCGTACGGCAGGAACTGGTGGCCCGGCAGCTCGATGAGCAGATAACCGGGCGCTATCCGGTGGGACAGCGCCTGCGGGTGCTGGACGTCGGGGCGGGCCAGGGCACACAGGCCCTGCGGCTCGCGCGGGCGGGCCACCAGGTGACCGCGCTGGAACAGGACGCCACGATGCTGTCCGTGGCGCGCGAGGCGCTGGCCGCCGAGCCCGAGGGCATCCGGAGCCGGGTGCGCCTCATCGAGGGCGACGGGCACGAGACCGGTGTGCACTTCCTGCCGGGCAGTTTCGACGTGGTGCTGTGCCACGGCGTGCTGATGTACGTCGAGGAGCCGGACGCCCTGCTGGCGGGGCTGGCGCGGATGCTGGCCCCGGGCGGGCTGCTCTCGCTGCTGGTGCGCAACGGCGACGCGCTGGCCATGCGGTCCGGGATCGGCGGGGACTGGGCGACGGCGCTGGCCTCGTTCGACACGACCGCGTACACGAACCGGCTCGGTCTCGACGTCCGCGCCGACCGGCTCTCCACGCTGACCGGCACGCTCGCCGGGATCGGGGCTCCGCTGCACGCCTGGTACGGGGTGCGTGTCTTCACGGACACGGCCGCCGACGGCGCGCCGGTGCCGCCGGACGCGGAGACCCTGCTGGCCGCGGAGGAACGGGCCGGCCGTACGGACCCCTACCGCCAGGTGGCGGCGCTGCTGCACCTGTGCGGCGTACGGGGCTGAACGCCCCGGGGCCGCCGGACGGCTCCGGAGCCCCGATGTCGCTCGCACGGGTGCCGCGGTGGATGGCGGCGGGTTGCCGGGGCGGGCCCCCGGCAACCCCCACCGGCCTACTCCTGCTCGGCGTGCAGGCTCATCGGACCGTAGATCTGCGTGCTGTCCTCGAAGAGGAACACCTGGTCCGCCCCACCCGCCACAAGGTCCTTCCACACCTCACCGATCCAGGACTCCGCGTCGCCCTGGGTGGTGAACTCCTCGGGCTGCACCGCGGGTTCGACCTCTGTCCCGTCGGACTTCTCGAACCGCCACGTCCATGCCGCCATGTACGCCTCCAAGGTGTGAGCACACTGCACAGCGGAAGCCGGACAAGATCCGTCTCCCGTCCGAAGCCTAGCCGGACGCGCAAGACGTGCGGGGACACGGAAAAATCGGCGGAGTGGAACTGACTCTGCTCGGCACCGGTGCCCCCGCGGGCCTGCCCCGCCCCGACTGTCCCTGCGCCGCCTGCGCGAGCGCGCTCTGCGAGGAGGCGCGGGCGGCCACCGCGCTGCTCGTCGACGGCACACTGCTCCTCGACCTCACCCCCGGCGCCGCGTTCGCGGCGGCCCGCTCCGGCCACTCGCTGGGCGGCGTACGGCAGGTACTGCTCTCCCATCCGCACGACGGACCCGCCATGGAGGTGCCGGCCGGGCTGCCGCAGCCGGGCCGGGTGCCCGACGGACGGGAGTTGGCGCTGCTGACGGGCCACCGGGTGCGGGCGGTGCCGATGGACGCGCCCGGCACGGGGTACGCGGTGACCGGACCGGCCGGACAGCGGCTGCTGTATCTGCCGCCGGGCGCCGCGCCGGCGGGCCTGGACGAGAACGGCGGGGCCTATCACATGGTGCTCCTGGACGTGGTGGGACGGCCCGACGCCCTGGCGAGGCTGCGGGCGGCCGGCGCGGTCGATCCGACGACGGACGTGATCGCGGTGCACCTCGACCACGACGTGCCCCCGGGGGCCGAGCTGCGCAGGCGGCTCGCCGCCGCGGGAGCGCGGGCCGTGCCCGACGGGACGACGCTCGACGTGGGTGTCTACGAGGACGTGCCCGACGTGCCGCGCCGGACGCTGGTGCTCGGCGGGGCGCGCTCGGGCAAGTCGGTGGAGGCGGAGCGCCGGATGGAGGCCTTCGCCGACGTCCTGTACGTCGCCACGGGAGGCACCCGCGGCGGTGACTCCGAATGGGCGCAGCGGGTCAGCGTCCACCGTGAGCGGCGGCCCGGCTCCTGGCGGACCGTCGAGACCTGTGACCTGGTCCCGCTCCTGGCCGAGAAGGGGCCGCCGCTGCTCGTCGACTGTCTCTCGCTGTGGCTGACGGACGCCATGGACACGGTGAACGCCTGGGACGACGCCGAGTGGTCCGGGGGTGGTGAACGGGCCCTGCGCGCCCGGGTGGAGGAGCTGGTGTCCGCCGTGCGCACCACCCGTCGCACGCTCGTCGCCGTCTCGAACGAGGTCGGTTCGGGCATCGTGCCCGCCACGGCCTCCGGCCGCCGCTACCGTGACGAACTCGGGCGGCTGAACGCGGCGTTCGCCGGGGAGTGCGAGCACGTGCTGCTGGTGGTGGCGGGACAGGCCCTGACCCTGCGGGGCTGACCCGGCCCGTCCCGCGCACGCCCCGCGTGGCGGTCAGTCCTCCTTGCGGGCGACGACGCGGTACGCGTTCGAGAAGCGGGTGCGGCGCAGCAGCGGGGCGAGCAGCCGGTCCAGCGCGGCGGCCGAGGCGAGGAGCGGGGCGGACGCCCGGCTCAGAGCCGGACGCGCGGCGCGCCGGAGCGGGGTCGGCGCGGCCGGGCGCCAGGGGGCGTCGGGGCCGGGGAGGGAGCGCGCGAGTGCCAGGGCGAGGGCGCCGGAGAGGTCGTGGGGGACGTGCGGTTCGCGTCGGTCGGTGGCGACGACCACGCAGCCGAGGGCTTCGAGTTCGCCGAGCAGGTTGGGCAGCGGCATGAGGTGCAGATGGCGCGGCTGGCCGTACGCCGGCCACCACTTGCCGAGCAGCGCGCCGAACGCGCAGTCGGGGTCGGGCACTTCGACCAGAAGGTGTCCGCCGGGTCTCAACACCTCCAGCGCGGCGCGCAGTTCCTCGCGCGGTTCGGGGGTGTGCTCCAGATGGTGGAACATGCTCACGACGTCGTAGCGGGCCCTCAGCCGCTCCGCGATCCGCGGGTCGGCGAGCCGTCCGACGTGCGCCTCCTCCACGCGTCCCGCCGCCCGCGCCCGCTCGACGCGCCGCGTCGGGTCGAGTCCGTCGAAGGACGTGTACGGGTGGACCTGCTTGGCCGCCTCGGGGAAGTGTCCGTGCCCGGTGCCGACGTCGAGCCAGCTCTCCGGTTCCGCGAAGGGCAGCAGGGCGCGGGCCGCCGCGCGATGGCGACCGGCGCGGCCCGGGTGGGCGAGCAGCCGTTCGGCGAGGCCGTCGGGGGCCTCCTCGCGGTCTTGCTGGTAGAAGGCCAGCCCCTCGGGGGTGAGCCGGGGGTTCTGGAAGGCGTGGGCGCAGTCCCCGCACTCGTCGACGGCGAACGTTCCCGGCTTGCGCTGCCGCAGGTCCGGTGTGCGCAGCCGGGTGCGCAGGCGCTTCGAGCCGCACCACGGGCAGTCGGGGCGGCGCGGTTCGTGGAACCGGGCGGTGCCCTGGGCGAGTTCGGCGGCGTAGGCGGCACGGCGTTCGGCGATCGGCTGCGGGCTGGGGGGCATGGACGCTCCTGTCGGGGACGACCGTACGACAATCCGATACAAAAGGTACGTATGCGAGGGGGATCCGGGGCGCAACGACGTGGCGCGGACACGTTCGATCAGTGCCGGTACTGTTCGGCGAATGAGCTCGCTTAATCTCGACGACTTCACCGATCTGATCGAGCGTCCCGACGGAGGCGTACGCCGTGACGCCGAGGCGTACCGGGAGCGCAGGACCGTGCCGCCGGGGGCGCTGGGCCGCCTCGACGACCTGGGTGAATGGCTGGCGGCCGCGCAGTCCGCGGTGCCGGTACGGCCGATCGAGCACCCGCGTGCCGTGCTGTTCGCGGGCGACCACGGGATCGCCGCCCTCGATGTGTCGGCGCGCCCCGCGGGCAGTGCCGGCGCTCTGGTGCGGGCGGTCCTGGAGGGCGCGAGCCCCGTGTCGGTGCTCGCGCGCGGGCTCGGTGTGCCGGTGCGCGTGGTCGACATGTCGCTGGAGGCGGACCCCGCGGGGCTGCCCGACGAGGTCGTCCGGCACCGGGTCCGGCGCGGTTCGGGGCGGATCGACGTCGAGGACGCGATGACCCTGGAGGAGGCGGAGGCCGCGTTCCGGGCCGGAATGGCCATCGCGGACGAGGAGGCGGACTCCGGAACGGATCTGGTGGTCCTCGGCGACATCAGCGTGGGCGGGACCACGGCGGCGGCCGTTCTGGTCGCGGCGCTGTGCGGGACCGACGCGTCCGTGGTGACCGGGCGGGGCGGGCGGTCCATCGACGACCTCGCGTGGATGCGCAAGTGCGCCGCCGTGCGCGACGCCCTGCGGCGGGCCCGGCCCGTGCTCGGGGACCAGCTCCAGCTGCTGGCGACGGTGGGCGGGGCGGACCTGGCGGCGATGACCGGGTTTTTGCTCCAGAGCGCGGCTCGCAAGATGCCGGTGATTCTCGACGGGGTCGTGTCGGCCGCGTGCGCGCTGGTCGGTCAGCGGGTCGCCTTCCGGGCGCCGGACTGGTGGCTGGCCGGGCAGCGCAGCGGGGAGCCGGCGCAGGCGAAGGCGCTGGACCGGATGGCTCTCGAACCGTTGCTCGATCACGGGGTGACGGTGGGCGAAGGGGTGGGGGCGCTGCTGGCCCTGCCGCTGGTCCGGGCCGCGGCGAGCCTCGCGGCGGAGCTTCCGGAGGAGGACTCCTCGCAGGCGGAGGTCCCGGACGAGCCCGGCAAGCCCGAGTCCGACGCCGGTCCGGAGTCCGGGCCGGATGCCGATGCCGACGCCGGTTCGGACACGTAACCCGTTCGACCCGGCCCTCCCTCACCCCCTCCGCCCCCGCCCGCCCCGCACCAAACGCCGGAGGGGCTGAATCTTTGTGGGCGTTTTGACCCATATCATCGCCCTTTATGGGAGATGCCCGAATTGCCGCTGACCAGGGACGGGCGTCGGCCCGCCGGAGTGACGGGGACCGGCGGTCCACGGCCGCCTCGCGGCGGTCCGCGGCCTTCGCCGTGTGGTACCTGCGCGCGGTCACGTTCATCAACTTTCTGAGCGCGGCCTGGGTGTCGCTCGGGCAGGACGTGCGCCGGCACAACACCGAGAACTACTTCACGCCCTATCTGCTGACCGCGGGCTTCGCCTCCGGTGTGTTCACGATGTTCCTGGCCATCACCATGCGACGGCGCAAGCGGGCCGCCTGGATCCTCAACTCCGTGCTCAGCGGGCTGTTCCTGCTGCTGTTCGGCGTCGCGATGGCGTTCCCCGAGATCCGCCAGTACGCGCAGAACTGGGTCTCCCTCGTCCTGACCGCGGCCTTCGTGGGCTCCCTGGCCGCCGGGCGCCGCGAGTTCTACGCCAAGGGCGACCGGTCGAACCCGAAGCTCGCCGCGGTCGTGGCGGTCGGGGGGCTGCTGGTCACCTCGCTGCTGGCCGCGCTGCTGGTCACGGTCACCAACCACGCGCACGACGCGCACCGTTCGACCTTCCTGGACCGCTGGCGCTACGGCACCCTGCGGCTCGTCTCGGTCGCCGCCGACGGCTCCCACTATCCCGGGATCGCCACACCGAACTGGGTCAACGTCTCGGTCAACGTGCTCAGCACCCTGCTGGTGCTCGCCGTCCTCTACGCGGCCTTCCGCTCCCGGCGCGCCGTCGACCCGCTCACCGAGGACGACGAGAAGCGGCTGCGGGAACTGCTCGACCGCAACGGCGACCGGGACTCGCTGGGCTACTTCTCACTGCGCCGGGAGAAGAGCGTGGTCTGGTCTCCCACCGGCAAGGCGGCGGTGGCGTACCGGGTGGTGGGCGGGGTCTCCCTGGCGGGCGGCGACCCCATCGGCGACCCCGAGGCCTGGCCAGGCGCCATCGAGCCCTGGCTCGCCGAGGCCCGTGAGCACGGCTGGATCCCGGCGGTGATGGGCGCGAGCGAGGAGGCCGGCACGGTCTACTCCCGGCACGGGCTCGACGCCCTGGAGCTGGGCGACGAAGCCCTCGTCGAGACCGCCGAGTTCACCCTGGAGGGGCGGGCCATGCGGACCGTCCGGCAGGCCTACAACCGGGTCAGGCGGGCCGGTTACCGGGTGCGCATCCGGCGCCACGAGGACATCCCGGCCGCCGAGATGGCGTATCTGCTCCAGCGCGCGGACGACTGGCGCGACGGCGCGACCGAGCGGGGATTCAGCATGGCCCTCGGACGGCTCGGCGACCCCGAGGACGGACAGTGCGTGATGCTCGAATGCACTGACTCCGAGGGCGAGTTGAGGGCGGTGCTGTCCTTCGTGCCCTGGGGGCCCGGCGGGCTCTCCCTCGATCTGATGCGGCGCGACCGCGACGCGGAGAACGGGCTCATGGAGTTCATGGTGATCGAACTCCTGCGGCGCGCCGGAGAGATCGGGATCACTCAGGTCTCGCTCAACTTCGCCATGTTCCGTTCGGTCTTCGAACGTGGGGCGCGTCTCGGCGCGGGTCCGGTGCTGCGGCTGTGGCGGTCACTGCTCAGCTTCTTCTCCCGCTGGTGGCAGATCGAGTCGCTGTACCGGGCCAACGCCAAGTACCGGCCCATCTGGGAGCCGCGGTTCCTGCTCTTCGAGAAGAGCGCGGACCTGCTGCGCATCGGGGTCGCGTCCGCGCGCGCCGAGGGGTTCCTGGAGGCGCCGGGGCTGCCGAAATGGCTGCACCGCAAGCACCTGGAGTCACACAGATGAGACCGGCGGGGGCCGGCGTGAGGAGAACCGTGGGGGCCACCGGATGAGCGCACTCGCCCGCTGGGTCCGGGCCGAGTGGGGTCTGCTGTACGCGACCGTGCGCCGGGCCCTGTGGGCGAGGGGCCCGCGGGCGGTCCCGATGACCCTCGCCGCGGTGGGTCTGACGGCCGTCCTCCAGTTCGTCCAGAACCAGTCCTGGGGCTATCGGTTCGTGCAGAACACCGGCGCCGTCCGGGCCGAGGACCCGCTGTGGCTCGCCCTGCTGCGCACCCCTCTCTCGCTGTTCGTGCCCGCGCTGGATCTGCCGGTGTGGGGCGCTCTCGCGCAGATCCTCATCGTCTTCGGGATCGCCGAGATCTGCCTGGGCTGGTGGCGCACGCTCGTCGTCGCGTACGTCGCCACGCTGGCCGGGACGCTGTACGCGCGCGTCGGCATCGCGCTGGGCCCGCACCGTCCGCTGGGGCTGCCGGGCGCGGACGCGCTGGTCGTCGACACCGGCCCGTCGGCGGCGGTGGTGGGTCTCGCGGTGTTCCTGGGCTGGCGCTACCGGGCGTACGTGACGGCGGGCATCGTGATCGGGGCGATGGTGGCCGAGGTGATCGTCAAGGACAACCTGGCGGGCAAGGAGCATCTGGCGGCGATCGCCGCGGTGTTCGTGGTGTGCGCTCTCTCGGCGGTGCGTCACCGCCGTTCGGGCAGGGAGCGCGCGGCCGCCGGGTCGGGTTTGCCGCCGATCCACTCCTGAACCCTGCGGGCGGGGCCCGACCAGCGGCGGTCGTGCCGGTAGGAGCGCAGCCGGGACCGGGCGCGGGCCCGCGGCCGGTTCCGGTAGAAGCGCCTGGCCCACGGCGAGGCGGGCTTGGCCAGCCGGACGGCGCCGACGAGGGCGATGAAGGGGACGATCACCCCGAAGATCGCCGTGCGGGCCTTGCCCTTGCTCAGGGTGAGCAGCGCGAAGAAGAAGTTCAGGACGATGGTCACGATCGCGCTGGCCCGGTCCTGCGCCTCCTGGTTGCCGACGTCGTTGACGCCGAAGGGCGAGAAGCCGCTGAGCATCAGGCCGACGAGGGCCGCCGTGACCACCACGACCTCGACGCTCTTGCGTCCGTCCTCGCTCCAGTAGACGTCGTCGAGGTGCAGGATCAGCGCGAACTCGTCGAGCACGAGGCCGGTCCCGATGCCGAACACGACCGCGCTCACACAGGGCCAGAATCCGTAGCGGCTGCCGGCGACCGCGCCGAAGCCGCCGATCACCGTGAGCACGACCCCGGGGACCACGTGGTGGATGTGCAGATCACCGGCCTTGACGTTGCCGAAGGGCCCTTTGCCGGCGCGGATCATCCGCACGATGATCCGGGTGACCACGAAGGTCACCACGAACGAGGCCAGCGCCAGAAACAGGGGGAGCTTTCCGGGCTCGACGATGTTCCGATACAACCAATGACCCATATGTGAACTTTATCCAGCGCCGCCGTATCCGCCCTCCGGGCGTCCGGGTAGCCTGCGCCGATGTCCAAGACCGCCTCCGGGCCCTCGTTGCCCGACAGCCTGCGCTTCGCCTTCGGCACGCTCACCGTGCTCCCCGTGAAGGTGACCCGCTGGGACCGCGACGCGGCGCGCGGCGGGATGCTGTGCGCCCCGCTGGCCGGTCTGGTGGTCGGGGCGGGCGCGGCGCTGGCGGGTGTGGCGCTGCTGGCCATGGGCTCGGGCCCGCTGCTCGCGGCCGTGGCCACCGCCGCCGTACCGGCCGCGCTCACCCGGGGTCTGCACCTCGACGGTCTCGCCGACACCGCGGACGGGCTGGGCAGCGCGAAGCCCGCCGAGGACGCGCTGCGGATCATGAAGCAGTCGGACATCGGCCCGTTCGGCGTGATCACCCTCCTGTTCGTCCTGCTCGCCCAGGTGGCCGCACTCGCGCAGGCCTACGAGGCCTCGTGGGGCCGGGGTGTCCTCGCGGCCGTCGTCTCGGCGGCGGCGGCCCGGCTCGCCCTGACGCTCGCCGCCCGCACCGGGGTGCCCGCGGCCCGGCCCGAGGGTCTGGGCGCGGCGGTCGCGGGCACCGTGCCGGTGCGCGGCGCGCTGCTGGTGGCGGTGGCCCTGACGGCGGTGGCGGCGGGCGCCGGCGCGCTCGTCGGGACGTACGAGATCGTGCGCGCGGCCGTGGCGGTGGCTCTCGCCTGCCTGGCCGCCGAAGTGCTGCTGCGGCACTGCACCAGGCGGTTCGGCGGGATCACCGGCGATGTGTTCGGCGGCCTGGCCGAGACGGCGGCGACGACCGCGCTCGTGGTGTTCTCGCTCGGCTGACCGGCGCTTTCAGGGGGCGTGGGCAAGGCCGTGGGCCAGACCCTGGGGCAGGGTGCCCCAGGAAAGGTCTCCGGTGCCGGGGACCGCGCAGGACGGCGCCGCCCGGTTCGAGGAGCGCGTGGGCGACGGTTCCGGCGTGCCGGCGCGGGGCGCAACGGCGGGTCCGCAGCCGCGCGTCGGCCGTGCCGAGGAGGCCCGGAGCGGGCGGCTCCCGGTCGCACGGCTCGGACGCGCACCCCGGCCGTTCCCGGCCGGGGTGCGCGTCGCGAGCCGCGGTGATGCGCGCCTAGGCGGGCAGGTTCAGCTTGACGGCGGACTGAAGGAGCTCCGGCGTGGTCCACTCGTTGCGCTCACCCGCGTACGGGGTGCCGAACGCGGCGGTGCCGAGCGTGAGCTGCTTGGTGGTCCCGTCGGGCACGGTCACCGGGATCTGCGTCCCGTTCGGGGCGGTGACGGTGACCTTGTTGCCGATCCGGTAGGCCGTGACCCTGCCGCTCGCCAGGGCCGTCTGCCAGTCGGCGCGGCGCTGGAGCTCCGTACCGATGGCGCTCTGACGGGGGTTCTGGAGCGGGGCGTTGTCCGCGTAGATCGCCTTGTAGTCGGCGAGCACCTTGTCCAGGACCGGGTACAGGACGCGGCCCTCGGCCAGGTTGGCCTGGTGGACGTAGTGCGGACGCGGGTCGTTGCCGATGGCGTGCCCGAGCGCGGTGCGCGCCTCGGTCGGGACGATGTAGTCCGCGTAGCCGGTGGCCGTGTTCAGCGGGGCCGGCAGACAGGTGGACGTCGCGCTGTTCTCGCACACGCCGCTGCCGCCGTCGGCCTTGGAGCTGTAGATGTAGTTGTACTCGTCGGCCATCTCCTCGGGTGTGCCGGTGTTGTAGTAGATGTTCATCGGGTAGCGCGGGACGGTCATCACGCCGTTGCCGACCGAACGCTGCTCGGGCTCACGGGAGTTGTCGGACCCGGTCCACTTGACGCCGTTCGCGGAGAGGGCGCGCGCGAGGTTGGGGTTGTCGACGGGCTGCTGGGGCAGCGTCTTGAGACCCGAGTGCTCGCCGGTCACCAGCTCGGTGCGGTCGGTGGAAAGGCCGTGGGAGGCCGCCCAGTTGTTGTTGTCCGAGATCTGCGCGGAGATGTCGGACCGGCTGACCCACTTCGTGGAGCCGTCGGCGTTCTTCGAGCAGGTCCAGGGGACGGTCGTGGTGTCCTGGACGCAGCCGAGGAACAGGTGCGTGTAGGTGTGGTTCATCCAGCGGAACTTGGCCTTGTCGGCGAGCAGCCGGTCCGTGAGGGCGTCGGTGCCGCCGTTCTCGGACTTCCACTCCTCCCCCGCGCCCGCGTTGAAGACCATGTCGAGCGTGAACCCGTGGTCGGCCTCCCACTGGGCGGCGTAGGCGGCGTCGGCGGCGGTCATCCGGATCGGCGTGGTGGAGTCCTCGCCGTCGCTGCCCGCGCAGTCGATGTCGCCCGGGGTGCAGTTGCGCTGCGAGTCCCAGCGGGCGTCGGACGCGAAGACGTCGTCGACGTGGACGGAGAAGTAGTTCCTGGCCTGGCCGAGGTGCACGCCCTGGGTGAGCCAGTCGACGATGCCGCGCGCCAGGACCTTGAACTGCTTCTGGTACTGGTTGTAGGCGAAGGTCACCACGAGTTCGCGGCGCCCGTCGTGCTCGTACTGGCCGAGCATCGAACCGCCGGAGGGCGCGTTCAGGTAGCTGGTGAACCCGTCCCTCGGGTGGGCCGCGTAGCCGTAGGTCTCCTGGACGGCGGGGTCGTTGTCCTCGAAGGTCAGCGGTCCGTCGAGGTAGCGGAACGGGCCGGTCGTGCCCGCCGCGGTGACCTGGGTGGTCTGGCCGTCCAGCACACCGGACCAGCCGCCGTTCTCGCTGGTGTAGTCGAGACCGACCTCCGGGTGGGCCCAGGTGTAGGCGTCGACCTGCGGGATGCCGAATGTCTTCTCGTAAGCCTCCAGAGCGGTCTGTTCGGCCGAACCCGCGCCGAAAGGTGCCTCGTTCGGCAGGACGACACCCTGGTACTTGGCGCGCGGGGCGCCGCTCACGGTGTCGCTCAGGAACGTCGCGTTGATGGTCGGGCGGTTCGCGTCGCCCAGATTGACCGTGGTGTACGGGACACCCTCGTTCCTCAGCTCCGCGGTGATGGCTCCGACCTGGCCCGCGCCGTTGTCCACGACCAGGACCTTGAGATCGATCCGCGGCGTGGCCGCCGCGGACGCACCCGGTGCCCCCATGCCCAGCGCCAGAAGTCCGGCGGCCCCCAGGACGGCAGCCGTCCCTCTCCACCGAAGCAGACTCTGTGCCATATGTAGCTTTCTCCCCCTCGAGCATCCCCCACGGGTGGAAACCATGGGGAATCTGTGGAAATCGTGCAAAGCAGTGGGCGGCATGCCCACTGAACACGATGAGTGTGTCTCAGGTCACCAGGAGTGAGGGGCGAGAATCATGGACGGCGCCACCTGTGGGTGAACGTCCGTAGAAATGAGCGAAACCCGGCCCCGAGCGTAGGCTCGTCCCGGGTACCGGCCCGGCCCTTCGGGGGCCCCGGCAAGGACCGCCCCCGAGGACGGATCTAGGGTCAGCCGTCGGGCCCGGTCGACCCACCCCTTCTCGGCCACACGAACTTTCAATGGAAGCGGAGATCTCACCACCGTGACTGCTCTCACTCTCAGCACCGCCGCAGCGTCCGGTCTGCGGGCCGACGCGATCGTCGTCGGTGTCGCGAAGGGCCCCAAGGGCCCGGTCGTCGCACCGGGCGCCGAGGCCGTGGACAAGGCGTACGACGGCGGGCTCGCCGGAATCCTGGAGACCCTCGGAGCCTCCGGTTCCGAGGGCGAGGTGACCAAGCTCCCCGCGCCGTCCGGTTTCAAGGCCCCCGTCGTGGTGGCCGTCGGCCTGGGAGCGGTCCCGGAGGACGAGGCCGGCTACGACGCGGAGGCACTGCGCCGCGCCGCCGGTGTCGCCGCCCGCGCGCTCGCCGGTGCCAAGAAGGCCGCGTTCGCGCTGCCGGTCTCGGACGCCGCCGACGCCGGTGCCGTCGCCGAGGGCGCCCGCCTGGGCGCGTACGGCTTCGACGCCTACAAGGAGGCGGGCCGCGACGAGGCCGCCAAGGGCCGCAAGGGCCCCCTCGGCGAGGTGACCGTCCTCGGCGGCAAGCCCCGGGACGCGGCGTACAAGGCGGCCCTGGCGCGCGCCACCGCCGTGACCGAGGAGCTCAACCGCGCCCGCGACCTCGTGAACACCCCGCCGAACGACCTCAACCCGGAGTCCTTCGCCGCCGTCGCCACCGCGGCCGGCAAGGAGCACGGCATCAAGGTGCAGGTCCTCGACGAGAAGGCCCTGGTCAAGGGCGGCTACGGCGGCATCCTCGGCGTCGGCGCCGGCTCGGCCGCCGGTCCGCGCCTGGTGAAGCTGTCGTACACCTCCTCCAAGGCCAAGAAGCACCTCGCCTTCGTCGGCAAGGGCATCACCTACGACTCGGGCGGCATCTCGCTCAAGCCGGCCGGCCACAACGAGACGATGAAGTGCGACATGGCCGGCGCCGCCGCGGTGTTCGCCGCCGTGGTCACCGCCGCGCGCCTCGGCCTCGACGTCAACGTCACGGGCTGGCTCGCGCTCGCCGAGAACATGCCGTCCGGCTCGGCCACCCGTCCGGGTGACGTGCTGCGCATGTACAGCGGCAAGACCGTCGAGGTGCTGAACACCGACGCCGAGGGCCGGCTGGTCCTGGCGGACGCGCTGTGGAAGGCGTCCGAGGAGAAGCCGGACGCGATCGTCGACGTGGCGACGCTGACCGGCGCCATGGTGCTGGCGCTCGGCAACCGCACCTTCGGCGTGATGGCCAACGACGACGCGTTCCGCGCCTCGATCGTCGAGGCCGCCGAGGAGGTCGGCGAGGAGTCCTGGCCGATGCCGCTGCCCGAGCACCTGCGCAAGGGCATGGACTCCCCCACCGCCGACATCGCCAACATGGGCGAGCGCATGGGCGGCGGCCTGGTCGCCGGCCTGTTCCTGCGCGAGTTCGTGGGCGAGGGCATCACGTGGGCGCACCTGGACATCGCGGGCCCCGCGTTCAACGAGGCCGGCCCGTTCGGCTACACCCCCAAGGGCGGCACCGGTTCCGCGGTCCGCACCCTGGTCCGCCTCGCCGAGCTGACGGCGGCCGGCGACCTGGGCTGAGTCCTCGTACGGCAGGCGGCCCCGGGCGTCCACGCGCCCGGGGCCGCTCGTTTGGCCCAACGGAGGTTTCGCCCTCGACGAAATCCGCAGGTTCACCCCGCTCCGCACCCCGTCGACGTGATGGATCAGACGCCGCACACACCGGCCCGGCGTCTCGCTCGCCCTCGACAAGTGCGAAGATGGGTTCTCGGCAGGACAGGGCCCCCACCACAGGGCCGTAGAAAGAGCGGCCGGACACCAGCCGACCGACCGGTCAACCACCCGCAAGGGACGAAGGTGCCCGGCGTAACGGCGCACATGCATGGAGGACGTGACGTGGCGAACGACGCCAGCACCGTTTTCGACCTAGTGATCCTCGGCGGCGGTAGCGGCGGTTACGCCGCGGCGCTGCGCGGAGCGCAGCTGGGCCTGGACGTCGCCCTGATCGAGAAGGACAAGGTCGGCGGTACCTGCCTGCACCGCGGGTGCATCCCCACGAAGGCCCTGCTGCACGCGGGCGAGATCGCCGACCAGGCCCGCGAGAGCGCGCAGTTCGGCGTCAAGGCCACCTTCGAGGGCATCGACGTACCCGCCGTCCACAAGTACAAGGACGGGGTCATCTCGGGCCTGTACAAGGGTCTCCAGGGTCTCATCGCGTCCCGCAAGGTGACGTACATCGAGGGTGAGGGCCGCCTGTCCTCCCCGACCTCCGTCGACGTGAACGGCCAGCGGATCCAGGGCCGCCACGTGCTCCTGGCGACCGGCTCCGTGCCGAAGTCGCTGCCGGGCCTGGAGATCGACGGCAACCGCATCATCTCCTCGGACCACGCGCTCGTCCTGGACCGCGTCCCGCAGTCCGCGATCATCCTGGGCGGCGGCGTCATCGGCGTCGAGTTCGCCTCGGCGTGGAAGTCCTTCGGTGCCGAGGTGACGGTGATCGAGGGCCTCAAGCACCTCGTCCCGGTCGAGGACGAGAACTCCTCCAAGCTTCTTGAGCGCGCGTTCCGCAAGCGTGGCATCAAGTTCAACCTGGGCACCTTCTTCTCGAAGGCCGAGTACACCCAGAACGGTGTCAAGGTCACCCTCGCCGACGGCAAGGAGTTCGAGGCCGAGGTCCTGCTCGTCGCCGTCGGCCGCGGCCCGGTCTCGGCCGGTCTCGGCTACGAGGAGCAGGGCGTCGCGATGGACCGCGGCTACGTCCTGGTCGACGAGTACATGCGCACGAACGTGCCCACCGTCTCCGCCGTCGGCGACCTCGTCCCGACGCTCCAGCTCGCCCACGTCGGCTTCGCCGAGGGCATGCTGGTCGCGGAGCGGCTGGCCGGTCTGAAGACCGTCCCGATCGACTACGACGGCGTCCCGCGCGTGACGTACTGCCACCCCGAGGTCGCCTCCGTCGGCATCACCGAGGCCAAGGCCAAGGAGATCTACGGCGCGGACAAGGTCGTCGCCCTGAAGTACAGCCTCGCGGGCAACGGCAAGAGCAAGATCCTCAACACCTCGGGCGAGATCAAGCTCGTCCAGGTGAAGGACGGTGCCGTGGTCGGCGTCCACATGGTCGGCGACCGCATGGGCGAGCAGGTCGGCGAAGCCCAGCTGATCTACAACTGGGAAGCGCTGCCGGCCGAGGTCGCCCAGCTCATCCACGCCCACCCGACGCAGAACGAGGCGCTCGGCGAGGCCCACCTCGCGCTCGCGGGCAAGCCGCTGCACGCGCACGACTGACCGGCCCGGCCGGGGGTTTCCCCGGCCGCCCGCCGTTCCAGTCACCGCGTCGAGCAGGGCTCGACGACGACCACAGACTTCCGCACTTCCCCTGGCTCTCGGCCCCGGCCGAGCAGGGGAGACCCAATAAGGAGCCACAGAAACCATGCCGGTTTCCGTAACCCTTCCGGCACTCGGTGAGAGCGTCACCGAGGGCACTGTCACCCGCTGGCTGAAGGCCGAGGGCGAGCGCGTCGAGGCCGACGAGCCGCTGCTGGAGGTGTCGACGGACAAGGTCGACACCGAGATCCCCTCCCCCGCCGCCGGCATCCTGGCGTCCATCAAGGTCGCCGAGGACGAGACCGTCGAGGTCGGCGCCGAGCTGGCCGTCATCGACGACGGCACGGGCGCGCCCGCCGCCGCCGCCCCCGCTCCCGCCGCCGCCGAGGCCCCGGCCGCAGCTCCGGCCGCCCCCGCCCCGGTCGCCGAGGCCCCCGCGGCCCCGGCCGCTCCTGCTGCTCCGGCCGCCCCCGCCACTCCGGCCGGTGGCGCCTCCGGCACCGACGTCGTACTGCCCGCGCTGGGCGAGTCGGTCACCGAGGGCACCGTCACCCGCTGGCTGAAGCAGGTCGGCGAGGAGGTCGCGGAGGACGAGCCCCTGCTCGAGGTCTCCACGGACAAGGTCGACACCGAGATCCCCGCGCCGGTCGCCGGCGTGCTGCTGGAGATCGTGGTCGGCGAGGACGAGACCGCCGAGGTCGGCGCGAAGCTGGCCGTCATCGGTGCTCCCGGTGCCGCTCCGGCCGCCGCCGCCCCGGCCGCCCCCGCTGTTCCGGCTCCGGCCGCCCCGGCTCCCGCCGCCCCCGCTCCGGCCCCGGCTGCTCCGGCCGCCCCGGCCGCCGCCGCCCCGGCTCCGGTCCAGCCGGCCGCGCCCGCCGCTCCGGCTCCGGCCCCCGCGCCGGTGGCCGCGCCCGCCCCCGTCACCCCGGCCCCGGCGCTCGCCGCGACCGCCGGTGACGACGGCGCGTACGTGACCCCGCTGGTGCGCAAGCTCGCCGCCGAGAACGGCGTCGACCTGGCCGCCGTCAAGGGCACCGGTGTCGGTGGCCGTATCCGCAAGCAGGACGTCCTCGCCGCCGCCGAGGCCGCGAAGGCCGCCTCCGCCGCCCAGGCTCCGGCCGCCGCGGCCCCGGCCGCCGCCGCCAAGAAGGCGCCGGCCCTGGAGGTCTCCCCGCTGCGCGGCCAGACCGTCAAGATGACCCGCATCCGCAAGGTCATCGGCGACAACATGGTGAAGGCCCTGCACGAGCAGGCGCAGCTGTCCTCGGTCGTCGAGGTCGACATCACCCGCCTGATGAAGCTCCGCGCGCAGGCGAAGGACTCCTTCGCGGCCCGCGAGGGCGTCAAGCTCTCCCCGATGCCGTTCTTCGTGAAGGCCGCGGCCCAGGCGCTGAAGGCCCACCCGGCCGTCAACGCCCGGATCAACGTGGACGAGGGCACGATCACCTACTTCGACACCGAGAACATCGGTATCGCGGTGGACTCGGAGAAGGGCCTGATGACCCCGGTCATCAAGCGCGCGGGCGACCTGAACATCGCCGGCATCTCGAAGGCGACCGCCGACCTGGCGGGCAAGGTCCGGGCGAACAAGATCACCCCGGACGAGCTGACCGGCGCGACCTTCACCATCTCCAACACCGGCTCGCGCGGCGCGCTCTTCGACACGATCATCGTGCCGCCGAACCAGGTCGCGATCCTCGGCATCGGTGCCACGGTCAAGCGTCCCGCCGTCATCGAGACGGAGGAGGGCACCGTGATCGGTGTCCGCGACATGACCTACCTGACGCTCTCCTACGACCACCGTCTGGTGGACGGCGCCGACGCCGCCCGCTACCTGACCGCGGTCAAGGCGATCCTGGAGGCGGGCGAGTTCGAGGTCGAGCTCGGCCTGTAACCCGCGCCGCCCGTACACGGCACGCAGACACCTCACCCCCGTCCGGAGCTCCGGACGGGGGTGAGGTGTTTCCGCCGCACCCGGTTCCCCCGGCCGCCGATCTTCCGCCGCGCCCCGTCCTCCGCGATCACATCGACGGCACGAATCCGGACTTCACCCGGTACGAACCCGTACGGACGGGAACACTCTGACAGCGTGTAAGTCTCGTCTCACCTGCGGGAAAGCGCCGCCATGCGCCCCTCACCGACCGGCCCCCGGCCTTATTGTCTAGAGGTCAAGCCCCGGGGTCCCGCCGCCCCTCCCGAAGGAGCCTTCATGACCGCGCCCGTCGTCCACTCGCTGCGCGAACAGATCCGCGAGCACATCGTGGAGGGGATCGTCAGCGGGCGCTGGAAGCCGGGCGAGCGGATCGTGGAGCGGCGGATCGCCACCGAGCTGGAGGTCAGCCAGACCCCGGTGCGCGAGGCGCTGCGCGAGCTGGAGTCGCTGCGGCTGATCGAGTCGGCGCCGAACAAGGGCGTCCGGGTGCGGAACCTGACGGCGGCCGACCTGGAGGAGAGCTACCCCGTCCGCGCCGGTCTGGAGGCCATCGCGGCGGAGCTGGCGGCGGGGAAGCTGGCGGAGGACTGCTCGGCCCTGGAGCCGCACGTGGCGGCCCTGTACGAGGCCGACCGGCTGGCCGACGGGACCGGCCAGGTCCGGCACACCGTGGGCTTCCACCGCGAGCTGGTCCGGGCGGCGGGCAACTCCGTCCTCCTGCACACCTGGGAGGGCCTGGGCATCGAGGTCTTCACGGCCCTGTCCATCCGCTGGCTCGGGACCGTGCAGCAGTCGTACGCGGAGGAGCACGAGGCCCTCGTGGACGCCTTCCGGCGGCGCGACCCGCTGATCGCCGACCTCGTCAAGGCCCACGTCCTCGGCTGCGCCCCGCGCCCCTGAGGAAAGCGCCTGCGCCGTCGGCGCAGGGGAGCACTCCCCCGCTCAACCGTGCTCCCACCTGCGAAAACCCTCCCTTTTCACGGCACCCGGTGCCTGACGGCAAGGCACCCCGTGCCGACTTTCCGATCTGAAGAGGATTTCCCCCGGATTCCTTTGATCGATCATCGATCAGGGGGTTACAGTCCTCGACGGGCTCCCACAAGAGCCCGCCGCCCTGTCCTGCCATAGACCAAGGGCACCCCCCGAAAACCCCTTGCCGATGAGGGAACCCCCCTCCGCATCCGGAAGGCGGCGCAATGACCGACCCCACCGCAATCCAGCCGAGCGAGCTCGACCAGCTCCCGGACCGCGACCCCGAGGAGACCGCCGAGTGGCAGGCCTCCCTGGACGCCGTCACCCAGGCGGCCGGGCCGCACCGTGCCGCGTACCTGATGCGCCGCACGCTGGAGCGCGCCGAGGGCAACGGTCTCGCGCTGCCCAAGCTGCTCGAGACCGACTACGTCAACACCATCCCCACCGCCGCCGAGCCCTCCGCGGCCGGCGACGAGGCGATGGAGGCCAGGATCACCGCGTGGAACCGCTGGAACGCGGCCGCGATGGTGACCCGGGGCGCGAAGCACGGCGTCGGCGGCCACATCGCCACCTTCGCCTCCGCGGCCTGGCTCTACGAGACCGGCTTCAACCATTTCTTCAAGGGCAAGGAGGGTGACGGGTCGGGCGACCAGCTCTTCATCCAGGGCCACGCCTCGCCCGGCATCTACGCCCGCGCCTTCCTCGACGGCCGGCTGACCGAGCGGCACCTGGACAACTTCCGCCAGGAGTCGGGCGGCAACGGCCTCCCGTCGTACCCGCACCCGCGCCGGCTGCCCTGGCTGTGGGAGTTCCCGACCGTCTCCATGGGCCTCGGCCCGCTGTCGGCGATCTACCAGGCCCGCTTCAACCGCTATCTGACCAGCCGTGGCATCAAGGACGTCTCGCAGTCCCACGTGTGGGCCTTCCTCGGTGACGGCGAGATGGACGAGCCGGAGTCGACGGCGGCACTCACGCTCGCCTCCCGCGAGGGTCTGGACAACCTGACCTTCGTCATCAACTGCAACCTCCAGCGTCTCGACGGCCCGGTCCGCGCGAACTTCAAGATCGTGCAGGAGCTGGAGGCCCGGTTCCGCGGTTCCGGCTGGAACGTCGTGAAGTCGCTGTGGGGCTCGGCCTGGGACGAGCTGTTCCAGCTCGACACCACGGGCGCGCTCGTCCGCCGTCTGCGCGAGGTACCCGACGCGCAGGTGCAGACGTACCAGACCCGCGACGCCGCCTACATCCGCCAGGACTTCTTCGGCTCCGACCCGGCGCTCGTCGAGATGGCGAAGCTGCTGAGCGACGACAAGATCATCGAGTGCTTCCGCGTCTCGCGCGGCGGCCACGAGTCGCGCAAGGTGTACGCGGCCTACCGCGCCGCCGTGTCCCACAAGGGCGCGCCGACGGTGATCCTGGCCCAGACGGTCAAGGGTCACACCCTCGGCGAGGGCTTCGCGTCGAAGAACGCCAACCACCAGATGAAGAAGCTGTCGGTGGACGAGTTCAAGCAGATGCGTGATCTGCTCGAACTGCCCATCTCCGACAGCCAGTTCGTCGACGGAGTGGTCCCCTACGGCCACCCGGGCGCCGACGCCCCCGAGGTCCGCTACCTCCAGGAGCGCCGCGCGGCCCTCGGCGGTCCGGCCCCGGCCCGCCGCACGCACGCCGTGGCCCCGCTGCCGGCCCCCGCCGACAAGACGTTCGCGTCCTTCGACAAGGGCTCCGGCACGCAGAACCTCGCGACCACGATGGCGTTCGTCCGTCTCGTCAAGGACCTGGTCCGCGACAAGCAGACCGGCCGCCGCTGGGTGCCGATCGTCCCGGACGAGGCCCGTACCTTCGGTATGGAGTCGCTCTTCCCGTCGCTGGGCATCTACTCGCCCAAGGGCCAGACGTACGAGCCGGTCGACCGCGACCAGTTGATGTACTACAAGGAGGCCAAGGACGGCCAGATCCTCAACGAGGGGATCACCGAGGCCGGTTCCATGGCGGACTTCATCGCCGCGTCCACCGCGTACTCCACGCACGGCGAGACGATGATCCCCTTCTACATCTTCTACTCGATGTTCGGCTGGCAGCGCACGGCCGACCAGATGTGGCAGCTGGGCGACCAGCTCGGCCGCGGCTTCCTGGTCGGTGCCACGGCGGGCCGTACGACCCTGACCGGTGAGGGCCTCCAGCACGCCGACGGCCACTCCCCGGTCATCGCCGCCACGAACCCGGCGGCCCTGTCCTACGACCCGGCGTTCGCGTACGAGATCGCGGCGATCGTCAAGGACGGTCTGCGCCGGATGTACGGCGAGGCGGCCCCGGGCGAGGACCAGGACGTCTTCTACTACCTGACCGTCTACAACGAGCCGATGCCGCAGCCGGCCAAGCCGGCCGGTGTCGACGAGGGCATCCTCAAGGGCCTGTACCGCTTCAACACGGCGGAGTCGGCGGGCCTGAACGTGGCCGCGGCGAACGCTCCGCGCATCCAGCTCCTCGGCTCCGGCACGGCGATCCACTGGACGCTGGAGGCGCAGAAGCTGCTCGCCGAGGAGTGGGGCGTGGCCGCCGACGTGTGGTCCGCGACCTCCTGGACCGAGCTGCGCCGTGAAGCGCTGGAGGCCGACGCGGCCCTGCTGCGCGGCGAGGAGCGGGTGCCGTTCGTCCGCCAGGCGCTGCACGGCGCCGAGGGTCCGGTGCTCGCGGTCTCCGACTACATGCGCCAGGTCCCGGACCAGATCGCGCAGTGGGTCGAGCAGGACTGGTCCTCGCTCGGTGCCGACGGCTTCGGTCTCTCCGACACCCGCCAGGCGGCCCGCCGCCACTTCGGCGTGGACGCGCAGTCGATCGTCGTCGCGGCGCTGGCGCAGCTCGCCCGCCGCGGTGAGGTCAAGGCGTCGGCGGTGAAGGAGGCCCGGGAGCGCTACGGCCTGTAGTGCCCGGGGCATGAACCCGGAGAAGGGGTACGGCGGACGCCGTGCCCCTTCTCGCTTTTCCGGCGCCCCCGCAGCCTCGCGGGGGCGCCGCCGGTCCTCCGCGTTGTCGGTGGTGCCCGGCATCATGAACCCATGCGTGCCGCTCGTCTGATCAGGATGGTGCTGCTGCTCCAGACCCGCGCGTCGATGACCGCCGCCGAGCTGGCGCGGGAGCTGGAGGTGTCCGAGCGCACGGTCGCCCGGGACGCGCAGGCCCTGTCGGAGGCGGGGATCCCGGTCTACGCCGACCGTGGCCGGGCCGGGGGCTACCGCCTGATCGGCGGGTACCGCACACGGCTGACGGGACTGGCGCGCAGTGAGGCGGAGGCGCTGTTCCTGAGCGGGGTGCCGGGGGCGCTGCGCGACATGGGCCTGAAGGACACGGCCTCGGCGGCCCGGCTGAAGGTGTCGGCGGCGCTGCTGCCCTCCGTGCGGGACGCCTCGCGGTCGGCGGCGCAGCGCTTCCATCTGGACGCTCCGGCCTGGTTCAGCGAGCCGCCGACGCCCGAGCTGCTGCCCGAGCTCGCGGCCGCGGTGTGGGACGACCGCCCGGTCCTCGCGCGCTACCGGCGCGGCGCGGCCGAGGTGGAGCGGGCGCTCGAACCGTACGGGCTCGTCCTGAAGGCCGGGCTCTGGTACCTGTGCGCGCGCGTGGCGGACACGGAGGTCTTCCAGGTCTACAGGATCGACCGGTTCACGGCCGTCGACCCCTCCCCGGAGCGGTTCAGGCGGGACGAGGGGTTCGACCTGCCGGCGTTCTGGGAGGAGCGGGCCGAGGAGTTCGCCCGGTCCGTCCTGCGGTCCGAGATCGTCGTACGGCTCTCCCCCGAGGGTGTGCGACAGCTGCCGTACGCCGTCGGTCCCGTGTCCGCCGAGGAGGGGCTCGGCACGGCCGGTGCCCCCGACGGGCGGGGCCGGGTGACGCTCACCTTGCCGGTCGAGTCCGAGGAGGTGGCCCGGATGCAGCTGCGGGGGCTCGGTCCGGAGGTCGAGGTGCTCGCCCCGGCGGCCCTGCGGGAGCGCTGCGGGCGGGACGCGGCCGGGGTGGCGGCGCTCTACCGGTCCCCGACCGCTTGAGATCCGTAGGAACCCGGCGGTTTTACCTTCGGCATGTGCATGCATAACAATCTGCGCCACTCCACGTGCGCCCCTCCCGCCCAGGCCCGATGCTTGACCCGTGATGGACGAGACTGAGTTCTGGCAGCTGGTGGACACGACCCGCGAGACTGCCGAGGGAGATCCCGAGGAACAGGCGGATCTGCTCGTCGAGCGGCTCGTCCAGCTGGACCCGGACTCCGTCCTGGACTTCGCCCGGCACTTCGAGTCCCGCTACAACCGCGCCTACCGCTGGGATCTGTGGGGCGCGGCCTGGCTGCTGCTCGACGGGGCCAGCGACGACGCCTTCGACTTCTTCCGGTGCTGGCTGATCGGCCAGGGCCGGGACGTCTTCGAGGGGGCGATGCACGACCCCGACACGCTCGCCGAGCTGCTGGACGACTTCGACGAGGAGATCGACGGTGACGGCGAGGAGCTGGGCTACGCGGCCGACGAGGCCTACGAGCAGCTGACCGGTGCCGTCGCGCCCGCCCTGGGCATCCCGGCCGCGCCCGCCGAGCCCGAGGGCGCCCCGCTCGCGTTCGAGAACGACTCGGTGATCGCGGAGCGCTATCCCAAGCTGTGGGAGCGGTTCAGGGAGGACTGACCGGCCGGACCGACGAGCCGGTCAGGGCGTGCCCGTGCGGCCCCGGGGTACGGCCGGCGGACGCGTCCGGTCCGCGGGGAGGTACGCCGGCCGGCCCTCGGCTCGCGCGGTGTGGTGCTGCGGGGCCGCGTTGGCCTGGTCCAGCGCGGACGCCGTGACCGCCGCCGGGCCGAGGACGACGGTCACCACGGCACACACCACCGCCCACGGCCCCCGCGGCGCCACCCGGACACCGGACGGCTCCGCGGCCCCCGCGCCCTGCCCGCCCCCGGTGCGCCCCGCGTGCGCCCCGCTCCCCGCGCGGCGCGCGGGCCCCGTGCGCCCCGCTCCCCGCGCGGCGCGCGGGCCCCGTACGACTGATCCTCATGGTCCCCGCCTCAGGTCGGCGCCTACGACGCCGTGCGGCGCCGTACGGGGACGGTAGGGCGCCCGGCTCTGGGGACTCTGTGAGCCGGGCGAGGTGTTCCTGTGAACGGGCGGCGCCGGGCGCTCAGCGGCCCTGGATGCGGGCCGCGAGGGCACGGATCTCGGGGAGGCGGGCGCTGAGGGCGGCGCCCGGGCACCGGGTCATGAAGGCCGCGTCGTGGCCGGAGACGGTGGAGAGCACGACGGCGGTGCCCGCCGCGAAGCGGCTGAGGCTGTTGCTGGAGACGAGGCGGACCGTGCCCCGGGGGTCCACGCCCGCGAGCCCGAGCTTCCAGGCCACGAGACGGGCGATCGCGTCGGTCATCGCCTTCGGCACCGGCGATCCGGCCGTGAACGTGCCGATGGCGGCGATCCCGGCGGTGCGGTGGTTGAAGCCCTGCGTGTGCGCCCCGGTGACGGGCCGGCCGACCCCGCCCGCGCGGCCCTCGTAGATCGTGCCGCAGCGGTCGACGAGGAAGTTGTAGCCGATGTCGTCCCAGTCCTTGGCGCCCGTCTGGCCCGCGTACACGTCACGGATGATGCGGGGCACGTCCGCGCAGTCGTAGCCGTTCGGCGAGTCGGTGTGATGGATGAAGACCGCCACGACCCGGTCGTCGTAGCGGGGCGGGGGCTGCTCGCGTGTCGTGGCGGAGTCGAGCCATTTCGACCGCGGCACGATGGGGGGCATGGCGACGGTCCGGGGAACGACGATTCTGGCCGCGACCGGCGGCGGGGCGGGGGCGCGAGCCGTCGTACGGTCCGCTCCGGCCGCGCACAGCACCAGTGCCAGGACGGCGAGCAGACCGGGCACGCACGCGAGGAGCACGAGCACCGGTCGCGGTATGCCCGCCGGCACGCTCCGGCGCACGCCGGCGCGCAGGGAGGCGCGGGCCGCGCGCCAGGGTCCGGTGCGGCTCTCGCCGGCCCGGGGCCCCGGCCGTCCGTGGCGCCCGTGCCGGACGGGGCGGGCCGTTCGTTCCCCGCTCCGTATTCGAGGCCCCCGCGGCTTCCGGAAGACACGCATGGAGCCACCCTGACCCGGATCCGCGCGGGCCGCGATGTGTGGTGTGCCACCTGGTGGAACCATCGTGCGTGTCCGGGACGTTTCTACAGGTCCACGGGTATGGCCGTTTCCACGGCACGGAACGCGCGTGGCTGATCACCGGGCCCGCCCGACGCGTACTAAGGGGCCCTAGAGAAAGGCGGCTCCGTGGACGTTCTCGACCTCCTGCTGATGCTGGTCATCCTGGTCTACGCGGCGTCCGGGTACCGCCGCGGCCTGGTGGCCGGCTGTGTCTCGCTGGCGGGCTTCGTGGGCGGCGCCGTCATCGGCGTATGGGTGCTGCCGTGGGTGATGGAGCTGGTCACGGCGGGGACGCAGGCGGCGACGGTCACGGCGGTCCTCACGGTGCTGGTGCCCGCCGTGGTGGGCCATGAGCTGGCCGGGCGGCTGGCGCTGAAGCTGCGCCGCGAGCTGGACCAGGGACCGCTGCGGGTGGCCGACGGGGTCGGCGGCGCCGCCGCGAACACCCTGGCCGTGCTGCTGGTGGCCTGGGTCGCCGCGAGCGTCCTCGGGGCGTCGTCCTCGACGGTGGTGACGCAGTCGATCCGCAACTCGGCGCTGCTGGGCGCCGTGCAGAACTCGATGCCGGAGACCACGCCGACCTGGTTCTCGCGTGCGACCTCGGCCCTCACGGAGGCGGGCTTCCCGCAGGTCTTCAACCCCTTCGAGAACGAACCGACGGCCGGGGTCGCCAAGCCCACGGGGGACAGTGTCACGCCCTCCGCGACGAACGCGGCCAAGGTGAGCACCGTGAAGGTCGAGGGCGCCTCGGGCAACCAGGGCCGGGAGGGCAGCGGCTTCGTCTACGCCCCGCACCGCGTGATGACCAACGCGCACGTGGTCGCCGGCATCGACCGGCCGACCGTGCGGGTGGGCGGGGTCGGCCGCCCGTACCAGGCGCGGGTGGTCCTCTTCGATCCGCAGAAGGATGTCGCCGTCCTGTACGTGCCGGCTCTGCGGGCCCCCGTCCTGCACTTCGACGGGGTCGCCTCGCGCGGGGACTCCGCCGTGGTCGCCGGCTATCCGCAGGACGGCGGTCTCGACCTCCAGGCGGCCACCGTGGCGAGCCGCATCAACGCGACGGGCCAGAACATCTACAACACGGGCACGGTCACCCGCGAGATCTACTCGATCCGCTCGACCGTGCGGCCCGGCAACTCCGGCGGTCCGCTCCTCAGCACCGACGGCGAGGTCTACGGCGTGGTCTTCGCCCGCTCGACCTCGGACGACGAGACGGGGTACGTGCTGACGGCGCACGAGGTCGCGAGCGACGCCCGGAAGGCGGCACACGCCACGGCCCCCGTGGACACGGGCCACCTCGTCACCTCCTGACCCGGAACCGGGCACCGGTCGGCGGGGGCCCGGGGCCGGGCGCCGGTCAGAGGGGCCCCGGTGTCGGGTCGGGCGCCGGTCAGAGAGCGCGCCCCATCAGGACGTCGTCCACATAGACACCGTCCAGCAGGAACTCCCCGGGCAGGATCCCCTCGACGACGAACCCCTCGGACGCGTACAGCCCCCGCGCCGGGGCGTTGTGGCCGAGCACGCGCAGGGTGATGCGCCGGGCGTCCTGGCGGCGGGCCTCGTCGCACGCCGCCCGCAGCAGCGCGCGGCCCACCCCGGCGCCGCGGGCCTCGTCGGCGACGGCCAGTCCGAGGATCTGGCGCACATGCGCGTTGCACGCCAGCGGGGTCGGGAAGCCGATCCGGATGTATCCGGCCAGACTGCCGTCGAGCTCGGCGACGATGTGGTCCCGGGGGCCGAACCGCTCGCTGTAGAAGGGTTCGTACGGCGGCCTCGGGCGCGGCATGACCGCGTGCAGCGTGGACCAGGTGTCGCGGTCGATCCGGCCGAGCTCGTCCTCGTCGTCCAGGGTGGCGGTGCGTATCCGCGGAGCAGCTGACATACCGGTCACTGTACGGCCGCCGCGCTGCGGCCCCTTCCGTGAAGTCGGCGGCGACGCGGGCAGGATGGACCCATGAGCGACTCACCGCTGTCCCCGGGTTCCCGCATCGTGATCGCCGGCGCGTCCGGTCTGATCGGCTCCGCGCTGGCGCGCTCGCTGAGCGCCGAGGGGCACGAGGTGGTCCGGCTCGTGCGCCGTGAGCCGCGTTCACCGGACGAGGTCCGCTGGGATCCGCAGCGGCAGCGGATCGACGCGGTGGGACTCATCGGCTGCGCCGCGGTGGTCAATCTGGCGGGCGCCCCGGTCGCGGGGCGGCCCTGGACCCGTGCGTACAAGCGGATGATCCGGGACAGCCGGGTGCTCGGGACGGCGACGCTCGCGGAGGCGGTGGCCTCCCTCGACGAACCGCCGAGGGTCTTCGTCAACGGAAGCGCGATCGGGTTCTACGGCGACACGGGCGATCGCGCGGTGGACGAGTCCGCGCCGCCCGGGGACGGGTTCCTGCCGTCCGTCTGCGTGGAGTGGGAGGAGGCGGCCGCGCCCGCGCAGGAGGCGGGGGTGCGGACGGTGATCCCCAGGACCGGGCTCGTGGTGGCCCGCGAGGGCGGGGCCTGGGCCCGGCTGATCCCGCTGTTCAAGGCGGGGGCCGGGGGGCGGATGGGGAACGGGCGGCAGTACTGGAGTCCGGTCTCGCTGCACGACGAGGTGGCCGCGATCCGGCACCTCATCGACACCGAGTCGCTGTCGGGACCGGTGAACCTGACCGCCCCCGACCCGCTCACCAACGCCGAGATCACCGCGGCCATGGGCCGCGTCCTGCACCGCCCCACCCTCCTGACCGCCCCCGCGCCGCTGCTGCGCCTCGCCCTCGGCGACATGGCCGACGACGTCCTGGGCAGCCAGCGGGTCCTGCCCACCCGCCTCCTGGAATCGGGCTTCACCTTCGCGTTCCCGTCGTTCGAGGCGACCCTGAGAGCAGCACTGGGCTGAGGACCGTTCCCCGGCGCGACTTCGCCTCGGGTCCGGGAGCCCGTCCCGGCGGCTCCCGTCGCCAAGTGGTCCGCTCGCCGACGGACCCGCCGTCCCGGAAGGCCGCGCCCCGCGTGAACGACTCTTCCCGGTACCCCGGACGGGCCGGTTTCCGGCGGATCCGCCGGGCGCCCGAGGCCTCCGCCCGGTGCGCGGGCCTCGGGCGCCGGAACAAGCCCCGGCGGCGGTGGCGCCGTCGTCTCGCGCCCGGCCGCCCGAGGCGCCAGAAGCCCGGCACCGGCGAGACCGATCACCCCGCCGGGGGGGCACATGCACCCCCCATGCCCCCGTGCACGGCCGCCGCGCGGCTTCCGCCGTGCGGCCGAACCTCGCACCCTCGTTCCGAACTCGGGCATTCCAGAAGCGTGTTGGGGGCATGACGTCCCCACCGGCCGCGCAACCTCGAGGAGGGGCACGTGCTAGAGCCCGCACGCCACGCCGCGCACACGGCGGAGATCACCGAAGACGTCGACGTCGTCGTCGTGGGAGCCGGTGTCGCCGGCCTCGCGGCCGCACGTCATCTGACCGGGGCGGGGTTGAGGACCGCCGTCCTGGAGGCCGCCCCCCATGTGGGCGGCCGTATGTCCACGGAGAAGGTCGACGGCTTCCGACTGGACCGGCTCGGCCGGCTCCTGTCCACCTCGTACCCGGAACTGCGCCTCACCCCGGGCCTGGGCGGCCTCGTCCTGTGCCCGTTCACGCCCGGCGTGCTGCTGCACAGCGACGGCCACCGCCACCCCACGGGCACGCCCGGCACACCCCGGAGCGCGAGGGGCGCACTCACCACCGCGCGCGCCCTCGCGAGCGCCCCCCGGCTTCCGCTGCCGCGACCCGCGCGCGGCACCACCCGCCCCGGACCGCTCGGCAGTCCCCTCGACCAGTCCCGCCTCAGCGCGGCCCTCGCACGTCTCGCCTCCACTCCGCCGGAGCGCCTGCTCGCCCGCCCCGACCTCACCACCGCGCATTCGCTGACCACGCGGGGGCTCCCGGCCCGTACGGTCGACGCCTTTCTGCGCCCCCTCCTCGCGGCCCTGCTGTGCGACCCGGACCTGACGACGTCCAGCCGTTGTGCCGACCTCTCGCTGCACTCCTTCGCGACCGGACGGCTGTGCCTGCCGGAGGGCGGCGCGGACGCGCTCCCCGAACTGCTCGCCGCCGCGCTTCCGCCCGGCACCGTGCACACGGGCGTCGAGGTCACCTCCGTCTCCACGACCCGGGTGACGACGCGGGACCACGGCGAACTCCGCTGCCGGGCGATCCTGTTGGCGACAGGGGCACGCGCCGCCGCCGAGTTCCTGCCCGGACTGCACGTTCCGGCCTTTCATCCGGTGACCGTCCTGCACCACACCACGGACGAACCGCCGCTCACCGAACCGGCGTTGATCCTGGACGCCGACCGGAGCGGCCCGGTCGCGCACACGGCGGTCGTCAGCCAGGTCGACCCGACCCGGGCGCCGGCCGGCCGTGCGCTGATCTCCTCGACCGTGCTCGGCACACCGCCCGCCGCGGTCCATCTGGACGCCACCGTCCGGGCCCAGTTGGCCCGCCTCTACGGCACCTCGACGACCCGCTGGGAACTGCTGGCGGTCCATCACGAGCCCGAGGCCGTCCCGGCGATGCCGCCACCGCACGATGTGCGCCCCGTACGGCTGCTCGCGGGCCTGTACGTGTGCGGTGACCACCGGGACACCGGCACGGTGCAGGGCGCGCTGCACTCGGCCAGGCGGGCCGCCCACGCCCTCCTGACGGACCTGGAGGTCACCCCGGCCGTCCCACTGGCGGAACCCCTGGAGTCGGCCGCCGCCTGACCCGGCGCCGGCCCGGGGCCCGGGAGCCCCGGACCCCGGCACGAGGCCTGCGGACGCCGGGCCCCGCGAAGGACAGAACCCCCGCGTCGGCGGGCGGGCCCCACTCCCGCCCGCCGCAGCCGCCCCTTCCGGGGTCCCCACCCCCGGAAGGGGCGGCCCGAGCCACTGGAGGCCGACCGGGGCGGTCCCCGCCCGGGCGGGGCGTCCCGGGTTCCGGTGGGCCGGTTCGCGCGGGCCGGGGCGGACTCCCGCCCCCGGCCCGCGCCTCGGGCTTCCCGGTCTTCGGTTCCCCAGGCCGGAGACCGGGGACGGACCCCTGCCCCCCGTGACCCGCCGGCCCCGCCGGACAGGCGCCCTCAGCTCAGCGCCGCCACCTTGTCGCGGTAGCCCCGGACGGGCGCGGCGTCCTTGTACGGTTCGAGCCGTTTCTCGAAGTCCCGTACGTACTCAACGGCCCGCGCCGACCGCATCTCCGCCGCCTGCCCCGCCGCCTCCGCGCCGAGCAGACAGGCCTGGTCGAGCTCCCCGAGCCCGAGCCGCGCCGAGGCGAGCACCACCCGGCAGAACAGCCTGCTGCGCGCGTAGCCGGGCGCCCGCAGCTGGAGCGAGCGTTCGGCGTGCTGCGCCGCCGCCCTGAACTGCTGGAGGTCACGGTGGCAGTGCCCGAACTCGTCGGCGAGCTGGGCCTCGTCGAAGTACCGGGCCCAGTGCGGGACCTCGTCACCGGTCCGGGCCGCCTCCAGCGCGCGTTCCGCCCGCACCAGGGAGGCCGTGCAGGCCCGCACCTCGCCGAGCACCCCGTGGCCGCGCGCCTCGACGGCGTGCAGCAGCGCCTGCACGACCTGCGGTCCCCCGGTGCCGAGGCCCTGCTGGGCGACCCGGGCGAGCTGCACGGCCTCGCGCCCGTGCCCGAGGTAGACGGCCTGCCGGCTCATCGTGATGAGCACGTACGAGCCGTACACCCGGTCACCGGCGGCCTGCGCCAGGCGCAGGGCCTGGACGAAGTACCGCTGGGCGAGTCCGTGCGCGCCGATGTCGTACGACGTCCAGCCGGCGAGCCGGGTGAGGTCGGCGGCGGCGGCGAACAGGTGCCGCCCGGTCTGTTCGCCGTAGGCACCGCGCAGCATCGGCTCGGCCTCGTGCTCCAGATAGCGCACCAGGGCCTGGCGGGCGTGGCCGCCGCCGTAGGCGTGGTCGAGGGCGCGGAAGAGTTCGCCGACCGAGCGGAGCGCGGCGATGTCCCCGCCGCTGACCCGCTGGCCGGGGCCCCGCTCGGTGCGGCCTCGCCGGGAGGAGGGTCCTCCCGGCTCGGGCGGTGCCGTGACCTTGGGCGGCAGCGGACGGCCCTGGGCGGGGATGCGGGCCGACTGCTCCCCGCGGGCGACCCGGTCGTCGGCCCGGCCGATCAGCCAGTCCCGGCTGGGCACGACGAGCCCGGCCGGGGTGAAGGCGATCTTGCGGAGCTCGGCGTGGCTTCCGGAGTCCTTGCGCCACAGGCCGCTGACGATGTCCACGGCCTCCTCGGGGGTCGCGGCGAACTCCAGCCCCGCGTACACGGGTGCGCAGGCGTCCAGGCCGAGGTCCTGCGCGCTCAGGCGCCGGCCGAGGCGGCGTGTGAAGACCTCGGCGATGAGCGCGGGGGTGGTGCCGCGTGGCTGCTGGCCCCGCAGCCACCGGGTCACCGATGTCTTGTCGTATCTCAGGTCCAGTCCGTGTTCGAGTCCGAGCTGGTCGACCCGACGGGCGAGACCTGCGTTGGAGAACCCCGCTTCTGCGATGAGCGCGGCGAGCTGTCGATTGGGCGTGCGCTGCGCGGGTCGTTCCGTCATCTGCGGTGCGGTCTCCTGCCTTCGGGTCTCCAGGGGGTCTCGGGGCGGCGTGAGAGCGTGCTCACGCCTCCCCGAGGCCCCCCTGTGCCCGGATTGCCTGTGAGCAGCCCTTATGGCCTCGTGAACGGCGCGAATGTAGCGGAGCGTGAGCACGTCATCGCACACATCGACATTCATTCATCCGATCGTGTGAGGATTAGCTGTCGAGCTGACGCGGATCGGACGGACGTACAGTGGCGTGGGCGCGCCACGGACCTGACGAAAGGTTCCTCCGCGTGCCCCGCACGGGGACCACCACGTGCCCGAGGAAGCTTCTAGGGAGGCGCTTGCCGTGAGTGAGTTGCGGTTCGTCCGCATGGGATTCGGTGCCGAGGCCGTCGAGTACCAGGAGGCGTGGGACGAGCAGCGCCGCGTGCACACCGCCCGGTTCCTGGACGAGATCCCCGACACCTGTCTGCTCCTGGAGCACCCCCCGGTGTACACCGCCGGGCGGCGCACCGCGGAGAACGAGCGGCCCCTGGACGGCACCCCCGTCATCGACGTGGACCGCGGCGGCAAGATCACCTGGCACGGTCCCGGCCAGCTGGTGGGCTACCCCATCCAGAAGCTCCCGCGTCCCGTGGACGTCGTAGCGCACGTACGCCGTCTGGAAGAGGCGCTCATCCGCACCTGCGCCGAGTTCGGCCTGGAGACGAGCCGGGTCGAGGGCCGCAGCGGCGTCTGGGTCCTCGGCGACGCCAAGGACCCCGCCCGGGGAACCTCCTCCGGGCTCGGAGGGCTCTCCCTCGACTTCGACCCGCGGCTCCAGGACGACGAGTTCGACCCGCGCCTCAACGGCCCGGAGTACGCCCCGTCCAACGCGGGCCAGCGCCGCGAGGACCGCAAGATCGCCGCGATCGGCATCCGCGTCGCCAAGGGCGTCACGATGCACGGCTTCGCGCTGAACGTGAACCCGGACAACGCCTGGTTCGACCGGATCATCCCGTGCGGCATCCGCGACGCGGGCGTCGCCTCCCTCGCGGCCGAACTGGGCCGCGACGTGACCATCGCCGAGGTCCTGCCGGTGGCCGAGCGGCACCTCAGGGACATCCTGACCAACGCGGACCTCAAGCCGCGCGTCGTGGAACGCGCCACCGCCTAGAACCCGCGCCCCCGCCCTGCGCGGCCCTCCGGGAATGCACCCCCGCTCCCGAAGGTTGCCCACGGCGGAAGCCGAGCACCGCACGGGCGTACCCTGGTGTACGCCGAAGAATCGAAGTTACAGGGAGCCGATGTGTCCGCAGTCGCACCCGACGGACGCAAGATGCTGCGCCTGGAGGTCCGGAACAGCCAGACCCCCATCGAGCGCAAGCCCGAGTGGATCAAGACCCGGGCGAAAATGGGCCCCGAGTACACGAAGATGCAAGCCCTGGTGAAGAGCGAGGGCCTGCACACGGTCTGCCAGGAGGCGGGCTGCCCCAACATCTACGAGTGCTGGGAAGACCGCGAGGCCACCTTCCTGATCGGCGGTGACCAGTGCACCCGGCGCTGCGACTTCTGCCAGATCGACACCGGCAAGCCCGAGGCGCTCGACCGTGACGAGCCGCGCCGCGTCGGCGAGTCCGTCGTCACGATGGACCTGAACTACGCCACCATCACCGGCGTCGCCCGCGACGACCTGGAGGACGGCGGTGCCTGGCTGTACGCCGAGACGGTCCGCCAGATCCACGCGCAGACGGCGGGCCGCGAGGCGGGCCGCACCAAGGTCGAACTGCTCGCCCCGGACTTCAACGCCGAGCCCGCGCAGCTCGCCGAGGTGTTCTCCTCGCGCCCCGAGGTCTTCGCGCACAACGTCGAGACGGTCCCGCGGATCTTCAAGCGGATCCGTCCGGGCTTCCGCTACGAGCGCTCGCTCAAGGTCATCACCGAGGCCCGTGACTACGGTCTGGTCACAAAATCGAACCTGATCCTCGGCATGGGCGAGACCCGCGAAGAGGTCAGCGAGGCGCTCCAGCAGCTGCACGAGGCGGGCTGCGAGCTCATCACCATCACGCAGTACCTGCGCCCCTCCGTGCGCCACCACCCCGTGGAGCGCTGGGTCAAGCCGCAGGAGTTCGTGGAGCTCAAGGAGGAGGCCGAGGAGATCGGCTTCTCCGGCGTCATGTCGGGCCCGCTGGTCCGCTCCTCGTACCGCGCCGGCCGCCTCTACCAGATGGCCATCGAGAAGCGGGGCGCGTACGTCGCCTCCCAGGCGGTCTGATCCCCCGAACGGCACACGTTGCGAAAGGAAAGCGGTGGCACTCGGTGCCACCGCTTTCGTGTGAATCCGCGCACAAGCAACTCGCCCTTCACCGCGGCCCGTTCACACCCCCCGACCACGTCCCCGCAGCTGAACGCGGCATCAGGATCGGGTCAGGAAAAGGACCCGCGGTATCAAGGCTTCATTGGTGTTTGACCGCTCGGTCACGTACTGGTAACACCAATCAGTGACTCTGGTTCCACGTCACACCCGTCCCCGTCCGAGCCGTCGATCCCTAGGGGGGATCCGCATCATGCAGGCCGCGCCCGTACGCGCCACCCCGATTCCGTCGTTCACCGATGCACTGCGTGCCGTCGAATCGCTGCTCATGAGCAGCGGTCAGCGCACCGCCCGCCGCAACGCCTGGACCTCCGTCCTGGAGGACCGCCGCCGCGCCAAGGACCGGGTCGAGACGCAGCGCGTGGTGGAATCCGTCACTCGTTCCTGACCGCGGCCGGTACCGAGCGCAGTCGGTCCGGCACCGGTCGGTGCCCGTCGCGCCCCCCGCGCGGCTCCGGCACGGGCCGGTGCCGTCACGGCGGCCGCCCGCGGGCCCCGCTCGCCCGGTACTGCCGTCGTCGGCGCTTCGCGGGCCACGTAGACTCGTGGGCATGGCGAGGAAGGAACCCGCAGCGGACGCTGCGAACCCCGGGCGACTCAAGCAGATCGCTCTGACGTACAAAATGACCCGCAAGGCCGATTCCAAGATCGGTCTTGTACTCGCGGCTGTCGGAATTCTCACCCTGGGTGTCTTCCTCGCGATCGGCTTCTTGATCGGCCACCCGGTCTATCTCGGGATTCTCGGGCTTCTGCTCGCCTTCCTCGCGATGGCGATCGTCTTCGGGCGCAGGGCCGAGCGGGCCGCCTTCGGGCAGATGGAGGGCCAGCCGGGCGCGGCCGCGGCGGTGCTCGACAACATCGGCCGAGGCTGGACGACGACTCCGGCCGTCGCGATGAACCGCAGCCAGGACGTGGTGCACCGCGCCGTCGGCAAGGCCGGCATCGTGCTGGTGGCCGAGGGCAACCCGAACCGGGTCAAGAGCCTGCTGGCCGCCGAGAAGAAGAAGATGGCGCGGATCGTCTCGGACGTTCCGGTGCACGACATCCTCGTGGGCACGGGCGAGGGCCAGGTGGAGCTGAAGAGGCTCCGCACGACGATGCTGAAGCTGCCGCGCGTGCTCGCCGGTCCCCAGGTCACCGCGACCAACGACCGGCTGCGCGCCATGGGCGACCTGATGAGCAACATGCCGCTCCCGAAGGGCCCGATGCCCAAGGGGATGCGGATGCCGCGGGGCGGACCCAAGCGGTGACGCTCACGCCGGCCTGACCAGTCCTACGACGATGGGGCGCCCGGAGATCTCCGGGCGCCCCATCGTCGTTGCCACGGGCCCGCGCCGGGCTCCGGCCGCATGGACCACACCGGGCGGTGCCTTGCCGGGAGCCGGCGCTCAGGACGCGGCCGGCGGTCCCTCGCCGGGAGCCGGCGCTTCGGGCGCACTGGGTGGTCCCTCGCCGGGGACGTGGCGCTCCGGGTGCATCGGACGGTCAACCATCGGAAGCGACGCGCTCCGGGCCTACCAAACGGTCACCCGTCGGAAGCGACGTGCCATGCGCTCCGGGGTACCGGACGGTCGCCCGTCGGGGTCGGATCGCCCTGGATGGCGGGGTCGGCTCGCCCCGGCGAGTCGTCCCGCTCGGCCGAGCAGGTTGGCTTCGCCGATGCGGGACGGGGTTCTCCCCCGGTTTCGGGACCCGAGGTCAGACGCGGATCTCGATCGTTCGGGCGAGGCGGTCGTGGAGGCCTCGGCCGTCGCGGTCCCAGACCAGCGCCGGGACGGCCACGCACAGGAGCGCCGTGCGCAGCAGGACACGCAGCGGGTTCGCCCGGCCGCCGCCCTCGGCGACGACCCGCAGGCCCAGCAGCCTCTTGCCCGGGGTGGAGCCGACGGTGCCGACCGTCAGGACCCCGAGAACGAAGAAGACGAGCAGCGCCCAGTTGCCCGTGGCCTGGCCGTAGCCGTCGGTGAGCAGCCCGTATGCGATCAGGAGGCACAGGCCCCAGTCGATCGCGAGGGCGCCGAGGCGGCGGCCGGGACGGGCGATCGAGCCCGGTCCGTGCTCCGGGAGACCGAGCTGTTCGCCGCGGTACCCGAAGTCGACACCGGCGTCCTCCGCCGCCGCGCGGGGGCCGGAGAGCCACGATCCGATTGCTTGCCTGTTGTCCACCCGTCCAAGGTACTGTGCCCGTTTTGCCATGCGGACAGGAGGGGCCTGGAGGGCCGCGGTCGGTTAACTTGGGCGAAACAAATGGGTCACGCTGGAGAAATCCCCCGTCCCTATGGTCGGCTCCAGCGTGTGCCACCGCACTGGCCGCACGAACGAACTACCACCCCGGTCCACTGTGGGCGGGAGTAGGAGGAGCTGGATGTTCCAGAACGCCGACGAGGCCAAGAAGTACATCGCGGACGAGGACGTCAAGTTCGTCGATGTCCGTTTCTGCGACCTGCCGGGTGTGATGCAGCACTTCACGATCCCGGCCGAGGCCTTCGACCCGGCCGAGGAGCTCGCCTTCGACGGCTCCTCCATCCGCGGCTTCCAGGCCATCCACGAGTCCGACATGGCGCTCCGCGCCGACCTGTCCACCGCGCGCGTCGACCCCTTCCGCCGCGACAAGACGGTCAACATCAACTTCTTCATCCACGACCCGATCACGGGCGAGCAGTACTCCCGTGACCCGCGCAACGTGGCCAAGAAGGCCGAGGCCTACCTCGCCTCGACCGGTATCGCCGACACCGCGTACTTCGGTCCCGAGGCCGAGTTCTACGTGTTCGACAGCGTGCGCTTCAGGACCGCCGAGAACGAGTCCTTCTACCACATCGACTCCGAGGCCGGCGCCTGGAACACCGGTGCCGCCGAGGACAACCGCGGTTACAAGGTCCGCTACAAGGGCGGCTACTTCCCCACCCCGCCGGTCGACCACTTCGCCGACCTGCGTGCGGAGATCTCCCTGGAGCTGGCCGCGTCCGGCCTCCAGGTCGAGCGCCAGCACCACGAGGTGGGCACCGCCGGCCAGGCCGAGATCAACTACAAGTTCAACACGCTGCTCGCCGCGGCCGACGACCTCCAGCTCTTCAAGTACATCGTGAAGAACGTCGCCTGGCGCAACGGCAAGACCGCGACCTTCATGCCGAAGCCGATCTTCGGTGACAACGGCTCGGGCATGCATGTCCACCAGTCGCTGTGGAGCAACGGCTCCCCGCTGTTCTACGACGAGGCCGGCTACGCGGGCCTGTCGGACATGGCCCGCTACTACATCGGCGGCATCCTCAAGCACGCCCCGTCGCTGCTCGCCTTCACCAACCCGACGGTGAACTCGTACCACCGCCTGGTCCCCGGCTTCGAGGCCCCGGTCAACCTGGTCTACTCGCAGCGCAACCGCTCCGCGGCCATGCGTATCCCGATCACGGGCTCGAACCCGAAGGCCAAGCGCGTCGAGTTCCGCGCGCCCGACTCCTCCGGCAACCCGTACCTGGCGTTCGCGGCCCTGCTGATGGCCGGTCTGGACGGCGTGAAGAACAAGATCGAGCCGGCCGAGCCGATCGACAAGGACCTGTACGAGCTGGCTCCCGAGGAGCACGCGGGCGTCGCCCAGGTCCCGACCTCGCTCCCGGCCGTCCTCGACTCGCTGGAGCGCGACCACGAGTTCCTGCTCGCGGGCGACGTCTTCACGTCCGACCTGATCGAGACGTGGATCGACTACAAGCGCACGAACGAGATCGCCCCCCTCGCCCTGCGCCCGCACCCGCACGAGTTCGAGCTGTACTTCGACGTGTGATATCGCCCCAGGTCAGAGCGGTTTTCCGCTCTCCTGGGCCGTCTGTGGTCCGTCGGCCGTGCCCTTCCTCACCGGAAGGACACGGCCGTCGGCCTGTTCCGGGCCCTTCGCCGCCGACGGCGATCGCGGGCTCACCCGGGGCGGAGCTGATGACGCCGGGGCCGTCATGATCACGGGGGGGGCTGGAAACCGGCGCAGGGGAGAAGACGTGATCTACGTTGCGGGGCCTTTTGTCCTGTTGGCGTCGATGGTTGCTGTCGGCAGCATCGTGGCGATCATTCGTGGCTGGGTGCCGTCCTCGGCCCGGCCGTCTGTCGAGCGGCCCCGCCTCTACGGTCTGGGGACGCTGTTGTGTTCTGTTGCCGTGGGTTCGATGGCGGTCGGCGCCTTGGTGTTCGTGCGCACCGACCCCATGCGGGGGCTGGCAAGAGGGGTTTCGATCGGGGTACTCCTTCTCGGCTTGAAGGTGCTTCGGTCGTGCCGACGCCCTGGAAGCGCCGATTTGCCTGACCTGAACAACTCCTAGGGGCCCAGGGCAGGCCGCCGGTGGCCACGCCACAAGTCGGGCGACGACGCGTCCGTCGCCTTCTGTCACTGGTGATCGCCGCAGGTGAGCGACGAACGGCGCCCTTTGCTCCGTCCCTCTGAACGAGGCTGACCGTGGCATCCGAACACCCTCGGGAGCTGGGCGCGGCCGGTGTCGTTCGCCGCCGGGGGCCGGCTCGCGGTATGGAGAGTTCTTTGCTTGCCGTGGGGCCGATCGGGCCCGGTTCATGGGGAAGTGCGGGCGCACAATGGAGAGCGGGACGAGTGCCTGAGTGCGGGGTGGTGCGAGATGCGGAGCCGGTTCCGGAACGATCGGCAGCTGACCGTGCGGATGACGGTCACGCTGTTCCTGCTCGGATTGCTGTACGTGGCCTTCGTCGCCGCGTTGATCGTGTTGCTGAAGTCCTGGGTCCTGGTCGTCGTGATCGCGGCCGGGGTACTCATCGCGCAGTACTGGTTCTCGGACCGGATCGCGCTGTACGCCATGCACGGAAGGATCGTGGAGCGGGAGGAGTACCCCCAGCTCCACGGCGTCGTCGACCGGCTGTGCGCCGTGGCCGACATGCCCAAGCCGCTGGTCGCGGTGTCGGACATCGACATGCCGAACGCGTTCGCCACGGGGCGCAACGCCGATCACGCGGTGCTGTGCGTGACCACCGGGCTGCTGCGCCGCCTGGAGCCGGACGAGCTGGAGGGTGTCCTCGCGCACGAGCTGTCGCACGTCGCGCACAAGGATGTCGCCGTGATCACCGTGGCGTCCTTCCTCGGCGTCCTCGCCGGACTGATCGTGCGGTTCGCGTTCTACTCGCAGCTCTTCGGAGGGCGGGGCCGCAAGGACCAGAACACCGTCGCCATCTTCATGGCGGTGATGGCGGTGTCCGCGGCCGTGTACGCCATCAGCTTCATGCTGATCCGGGCGCTGTCCCGGTACCGCGAACTGGCCGCCGACCGTTCCGCGGCCCTGCTCACCGGCCGCCCCTCGGCGCTGGCTTCCGCGCTGACCAAGGTGACCGGGGACATCGGCCGGATCCCGACGAAGGACCTGCGGACCGCGCAGGCCTTCAACGCCTTCTACTTCACCCCCGCGCTCGGCGCCCAGCCGGGCATCGCGAACCTGTTCTCGACCCACCCGAGCCTGGAGCAGCGGCTCGGACAACTGGCCCGTATCTCCGTCGAGCTCGGCGAGGCGGCCGTGCCGGACGCGGGTGCCCCGACTCCCGGAGAGGCTCTCTGACCGCATGGGGTTCCTGGACATCCTGCTCGGCCGCAGCAAGCCCGCCGCACCCGACCTCGACCAGCTCTTCGGACTGCCGTCGGCGGCCCTGACCCTCCAGGCGGCGGCCGGGTTCACCCCGACCGGCACGGGAGCGGTGTGCTTCGCGTCCGTGGAGGGCGGGGCCTTCGCCCAGGCGCACGAGGAGGCGCAGGCCCTCCTGGACGCGGACACCGGGCGGACGGGCCCCCCGGTGGAACGAAGCAGGGACGAGTACGGCTACTCGTGGCTGGTCTCCCGCCGCACGCCCGAGGACCTGCCGGCGCTGGTGAGCGATCTGCACGCGGTCAACACGTCCCTGGAGAGCACCGGATTCGGTCCCCAGCTGCTGTGCTCCGTGGTGGCTTTCGAGGACGGCGGACAGCGGCGGCTCGGTCTGGTCTATCTGTACAAGCGAGGATCGTTCTACCCCTTCGTGCCGCTCGCCGGCGGGGGCGAGCGGCGGGACAACGCGCTGGAGCTCCAGATCAAGGCGGTCCTGGCCGACGACCTGCGCATCGAGCAGGACCTCGCCCGCTGGTTCCCGATCTGGGGCGCGCCGGGCCTGTGACGCCACGGCCGGAGGAGCCCCTCGCGGGGCGCTCAGCCGGATTTCTCCCGACTGCATCCCCCCCATATCGCTATAAAGTCGTACGGAATCGACGCAAGGGGTGCCCTCATGAGCAATCTGTTCGTCGTCGCCTACGACGATGTCGCCACCGCGAGCCGGGTGCGCGACAAGCTCTTCGAGCTGTCGAAGCAGCATCTCGTCGAGCTGGAGGACGCGGTCGTCGTCGAGCGGAGCGAGGACGGCAGGATCAAGCTCCACCAGGCGGTCAGTCACACGGCCGTCGGCGCGGCCGGGGGCGCGCTGTGGGGCGGTGTCATCGGGCTGCTCTTCCTGGCACCGCTGCTCGGCGCGGCGGTGGGCGCCGCGGCCGGTGCCGCCGGAGGGGCGGTCACGGACACGGGGATCAACGACCGGTTCATGAAGGATCTCAGCCAGAATCTCCGGCCGGGCGCGGCCGCGCTGTTCGTCCTGGTCAAGCAGGCGGCCGGGGACAAGGTGATTCCCCAGATCGCCGAGTTCGGCGGCCAGTTGGTGCAGACCTCGCTGAGCCAGGAGCAGGAGGACCATCTGCGCGAGGCCGTCGCCGCCGCGCAGGCGAAGGCCGCCGAGGGCACCGCGCCGCCGGAGAGCGGACCGGCGACGGTCGGCACGGCCGCACAGGCGAAGGACGCCGGGAGCGCGGTTCCGTCGCCCGGTCTCACCGAGCCGGGCCCGAGCGGTACTTCCGCCGCAGGCTGAGCCGGGCGGCGGGCCCGTCGATCGCCGTTCCCCGAAGGGTGGTCGCGCGGCCGCTCCGGCCACCGGACGGCATCCCGCACCCCGGCTCGGGCGCGGCGCGGTCCGCGTGCGTGAATGGGGAGATGCTCTCCGCCTTCACGCACCACCACGACGACGAACGACTGAGCTGCGTCTCCAGCGGTGGTGATCACGCCGGAGGTCCCGCCGCGACCGCCGTCCTGCTGCACGGCGCGGGCAACGGCAGCAAGGAGCGGCTGCTCCCGCTCCTCGGCGAGTTCGCCGCCCGTGGCTGCGCCGGGCTCGCCTTCGACTTCTCCGGACACGGTGAAAGCAGCGGCACCCTGGGCGAGTTGAGCCTTCGACTGCGGTTCGAGCAGGCGGTGTCGGTGATCGACGCGACGGTTCCGGCGGATGCCCCGCTGATCCTGGTCGGGTTCAGCATGAGCGGCCAGACGGCGGCCGATCTCGCGCGGCACTACGGGAAACGCGTGGTGACGCTCGTCCTGTGCGCTCCCGCGGTGTACGCGGCCGAGGCCTGGAACCTCCCCTTCGAGGACCCGGAGAGCGCCCCGCGGCAGGACGGTCCGGCGGCGCAGAGCCGCTTCAGCGGGATCCTCCGTACCCCGGACAGCTGGCGGCGGACGTCCGCGCTCGACGTGCTGCGGGCGTACGAGGGCAGGGCGGTGCTCGTCGTACCCGCCGCGGACGCGGTCATCCCGCCGGCCGTGACGGAGGCGGTCGCGGACGCGCTGGGCGCTCGCGCGGACTTCACCCGCTTCGAACTGCCCGCCGCCGATCACTTCCTGGGCCTCTGGTTCCGCGACCACGCCGAGGACCGGCGCCGGCTCGTGGACCTCGCCCTCACCGGACTCGGCACCCCGGCCCGCGACGTCACCGGAGTCCCCGAGGCCGACGGGGCCTGAGCGGCGGACGGGCCTGAGCGGCAGCCGGGGCCTGAGCGGGCGCGGCACCTGAGCGGGCGCCGACGGTGGTGCGTGCGGCGCCGCCCGCACCACCGTCGGCGCCCCCACCGCCCGGTGGTGGTCTCAGACGCCCGGTGCCGCCGGGACCACGCCCGCGATGACGGCCGCGCCCAGTGCCGCGTGGTCGGCGGCGTTGCGGTCCGTGTAGCGCAGCGCGAACTCCGCGACGGCCCGCTCGAAGGTGTCGGAGCCGCCGAGGTAGGCGGCGATCGCGACGCGGTCGCCGGAGCGGGCGTGCGCGCGGGCCAGGGCGGTGCCGCACAGCCGGGCGTAGGCGCGCAGTTCGCCCGGGCCCATGCCGGCGATGTCCGCGGACTCCTTCATGTCGTGCAGCTGGCGCCAGTAGAACGCGCGTCCCTCGGGGCCGGTCGTCCAGCCGAGGAAGGCGTCACCGGCGGCCTGCATGAGCCGCTGGCCCGCGACGACCCGGCGCCCCGGATGGACGTACGGGCCGCTGGGCAGATGCTCCTCCAGGACGGAGCGTCCCGCCTGTCTGATCTGGAGGAACAGCGGGTCGTCGGCGTCGCGTCCGGCGAGCAGCACGATGAAGCAGCGGGTGCCGACACTGCCCACACCGACGACCTTGCGGGCGGCGTCGACGAACCGGTAGCGGTCGAGCAGCAGCCGGCGTTCCTCGGGGAGGGTGGAGCGGTAGTCGCTGAAGATCTTGCGGAGCGAGGCCATGTCCATGGCTCCGGCCGGCTCCAGCAGGGGCGGGTCGTGGACGATGCGTCGCCGGCCGCCGACGGTCTCGGTGAGTTTGCCGAGCGCCAGCAGGCTGGTGCGGCGGCGGGCCCGGGTGAGGGTGGCCTCGGCGCGCCGGCCGCGGCGGCCCGAGCGGACCAGGGGCAGCAGCAGTCCGGCGTCGATGTGCTGGTACCAGACGGTCAGTTCGCCCTGCCGGGCCAGTCGTCGCACGGCCTCGCGGTACTGCCCGGCGGCGGCTCGTGCCGCGTCGAAGACGTGCTCGTCCTTGTGCCCGTTCTCCCGGGCCGCGACCGCGACGCTGGCCGCGAGCCGTTTGACGTCCCATTCGAAGGGTCCGGGGAAGGTCTCGTCGAAGTGGTTGAGGTCGAAGAGCAGGGGGCGTTCCGGGGCGGCGTACAGACCGAAGTTCAGCAGGTGGGCGTCGCCGCACAGCTGGACGGTGAGCCCGGTGTGGGGCTGGGCGGCGAGGTCGGCGGCCATGACGGCGGAGGCCCCGCGCAGGAAGGCGAGGGGGGAGGCCGCCATCCGCGCGTACCGGATCGGCAGGAGTTCCGGGAGCCGGTCCCTGCCCTGCGCCTGGAGGATCCCCACGGGGTCGGGGCGGCCGGCGACGGGGATCCAGCTGCCGTGCGCGGAGCGGCGCACCCGCTTGCGGGCCGCCCGGCCGCGGGCGGCCCGGTCCGCCGTTCCGGCCGTGCCGGCCGTGACGCTGTCGCGGAGCACGGCCGTCAGTGCCTTACGGCCCGGGCGACGTCGGCCTTGACGTCACCGGTGAGGGAGCGGTTGCTGCGGGCGGTGGCGTCCTTGGAGCCGTTCGCGGCGACGTCGTCCACCGTCACGACGGTCGTGTCGAGGAGGTTGCCGCTCGCGTCGCGGAAGTCGACCTGGACGACGTACGACTTCGCCGAGGAGGTCGGATTGGCGGCGGTGACCTTGACCGTGGCGCGCCCGTCGGAGTCGGCGGTCGCGGTCCCGTCGAGCTTGACCTCGCTCTTGGCGTCCGTGCCGCTCTTGAACTCGTCGAACTTCCGGCCGGCCTCGGCGGTCGCGGAGGCGAGGGCGTCACCGGCCTCGGTGGCGGCGGACGCGGCCTGCGAGACGGCGGACGCGGCCCGGGAGGCGGCGGACGCGGCCTTGGACGCGGTGCCGGAGGGGCTGCTGTCGTCGGAGCAGGCGGTCAGTTGCGCGGCCAGGGCCGCCATCACGGACACGGCCAGAATCAGTCGGACCGGTCCTCGTATGCCGTCCCTCTGCTGCATCGACTCTCCCCACGTGGTCCTGGTTCGCCTCCGGATCCCGCTTCCTCGCGGTGGCCCAAGTCAAGGCCTCGGGCCGGTTCCCCGCATGCCCGGCTGCGTCCAACGGGTGAACCCCGTCCCGTGGCGGGGGCGGGTCCTGGAGGATGAGGATGCGGAACGCGGAGCGCGAGGTACGGAGCGACCGGACGGAGACGACGTGACGGGAAAGCCGCGGCACATCGGGGTGGCGGAGCGGCGGGCACGGCTCGGGCTGCGGCAGCGGCTGGCGGGCACCGCGCGGGCGGCGGCCCCCGAGGAGGTGGCGGACTCCCTGGTCGCCCTGCACGGCACCGACCCGGCGACGGTGTATCTGGGGGTGGGCGCCCGGCTCGCGGACCCCCGCGGGACGGTGGCGCTGGTGGAGCGGGCCCTGTACGAGGACCGTTCACTCGTACGGATGCACGGCATGCGGCACACCGTGTTCGTGTTCCCCAGCGCTCTGGCGGCCGTCGTGCACGCCTCGACGGCGCTCGACATCGCCGCGAAGGCCCGTGCCGGGCTGGTCAAGGACCTGGTCACCGGGAGCGGCGGACGGCTGACCGGGCCATGGCTCGACGAGGTCGAGGCGTCGGCGCTGGCCGCGCTGGCCCGGCGCGGGGAGGCCACGGTGAGCGAACTCAGCGCGGACGAGCCGCGGTTGAAGGAGCAGTTCGCCTACGCGGCCGGGAAGAGCTACGAGGGGGTGCACACCGTCTCGTCCCGGCTGATGCGTGTCCTCGGGGTGGAGGGCCGGGTGGTCAGGGGGCGTCCGCTCGGGTCCTGGACGTCGACGCAGTTCCGCTGGGCGATCGCGCCGCCCCATCCCTCCCTGCCGCCCGCCGAGGCCCGGTCCGAGCTGTTGGACCGCTGGCTCAGGGCGTGCGGGCCGGCCGGCGAGGCCGACCTGAAGTGGTGGACGGGGTGGAAGGTCACCGACGTACGGCGGGCGCTGGCCGACAGCGGGGCGGTCGCCGTCTCGCTGGACGACGGGGGCACGGGCTATGTGGCGGCGGGTGACGAGGAGCCGGTGGACGGGCCGGACACCCCGTGGGCCGCCCTGCTGCCCGCCCTCGATCCGGCGCCCATGAGCCGGCCGGAGCGCGACTGGTTCCTCGGACCGTCCCTGCGGCCCGCCCTCTTCGACCGCAGCGGCAATGTCGGCCCGACGGTGTGGTGGGACGGCCGGGTGGTCGGGGGCTGGGCGCAGCGGCCCGACGGAGAGATCGTCTGGCGGCTGCTGGAGACCGGGGGCGTCGGCCGTGAGGCCCGGGACGCGATCACGGCGGAGGTCGAACGCCTTCGGGCCTGGGTGGGCGACACCCGCGTCACCCCGCGCTTCCGGACGCCCCTGGAAAAAGAGTTGTCGGCGCGGTGAGAGCAGCGGGCGGGACAGCGGTGCCCGAGAGGACGCGAACCGGATGCGCTCAGACGCGCCACGCGGGACGCCGGGACAGCGGTGCCCGGGCGGGTGCCGGCGTCGGAACCGGTGCCGGGCGGCCCGCCACGGGGGCGGAGCGGCCCGGCGCCGGTCGGTGCGCTCTGTTCCTCAGCGCGCGTACCTCATCAGGGCACGCACCATGTGGCAGGTGGTGTCCGACGGCGGGTGAACGCCGATGAGTCGCGCGGTGGTGCGGATCTTCTCGTCGCGGGCCTGGTTCGGCACGTAGACGCCGGAGTCGAGCAGGGCGATGGCGAGGCGCATCGCCTTGAGCCGGCGGTTGTGCGTGACGTACCAGTCGCGGGGGCGCCCCGGCGGGAGCGGGCACTTCTCCACGGGTTCGTACGGCAGGTCCGGCGGAACCGCCGTCCTGGATGTGGACCGAGTGGGCAGCGGCTTCAGTGCGGCAGCGGGCACAGGCATCCTCCTGTCGCGGTCTGGGCGTCGTCCGGACCCCCCGGCGACACCCTCGAACACTGCTTCTATTCTACTGCCAGGCACTGACAAAAGCCGCTGGCCACAGGCGCTTTGGAAGCTCCGTGACGGCAGTGAGGGAAGACATCCGGCGTAACGTGTGCGGCATGGAGATCTGGATCAATCCGGCCTGTTCGAAGTGCCGCAGCGCGATCAGCCTGCTCGACGCGGAGGGCGCCGAGTACACCGTCCGCCGGTATCTGGAGGACGTGCCGAGCGCGGACGAGATCCGTGCCGTCCTGGACCGTCTCGGCCTCGAACCGTGGGACATCACGCGGACCGGGGAGGCCGAGGCGAAGGAGCTGGGGATCAAGGACTGGTCGCGGGACGCCGGTTCACGGGACCGGTGGATCACGGCGCTGTCCGAGCACCCGAAGCTCATCCAGCGGCCGATCATCACCGCGGACGACGGGACCGCCCTGGTGGGCCGCACGGAGGAGGCGGTTCGGGAGGCCCTGTCCCGCTAGCCCGGCCCGCTCGCCAACTCCCCTGTGATCCAGGTTACTTAAGTGAATGCCGTAACCGTTGAGCAACCTCGTTCGGCATCTCGTACATAGCGGCGTAACGCTCCCCCACTCTCTGGAGGCGCGCATGTCGCGTAGGAGAACTCTCAGCACCAAGAAGAAGATCGCTCTGCTGGTCAGCGCGGCGACCGTGGCCGGCGGCGGGGCCTTCGCCCTGGCCGCCACCTCGAACGCGGCGTCCGTGCAGACCGCTCAGACTTCGGTCGCGTGCCAGGGCCTGGCCACGGCACTCGGCAACAACCTGAATTTCATCGCGGACCAGAAGGCCCACCCCGACTCCCAGTCGGCGGCCAGGATCGCGAACCGCGAAGCGGTCGTCGCGCAGATCAAGGTTCAGCAGCAGGCGTCGGGCTGCGCTGTCGGGGAGTCGGCTCAGGGCTCCCAGACCGGCCAGCAGGCCGCCCAGCAGCCCGCGCAGTCCGCTCCCGCCCAGGCCGCCCCCGCGGCTCCGGCGCAGAGCGCCCCCGCGAACAACGCGGGCGGCGGCGCCGCGACCGGACAGCAGGTCTGCAACGGTTCGACCGTCACGCTCTCCGGCGAGGGCGGCGCTCCGGCCGCGTCCAGCAACCAGTTCCCGGCCGGCACGAAGCTGAAGGTGACCAACCTGGACAACAACAAGTCCACGACCGTCACGGTCACCTCGGTCTCCGGAAGCTGCGCCCTGCTCAACAACGCGGCCTTCGAACAGGTCCGCGAGCCGGGCAAGTTCCTGATCCGCCGGGCCCGTATCGAGAAGGTGGGATAACGGGCGGAACGCCTCGAAAGCCCTGCCGTCACCGTCCCTTCCGGGTCGGGGGCGGCAGGGCTTTCGCATGGGCGGGGGCTGTCCGCGCGGACCGGCCGCCTCGCGACCCGACGGCCGAGACGCGCACCATGAGGACACATCGCGCCGGACGGCTTCACCCGGATCGCATACGAGGAACCCCCACCGGAGTGTTGGAACCCCGGTGGGCGACGGGCCGGGCGATCGCGGACGCGAACGATCACAAGCGGTCGGAGACGGTCACACGGGCCGTGTGAGACCGGGCACACACGGCCCAGGTAACACGGGGTTCACATTCGGGCAACGCTCGGGAAATCGCTGGTTGACAGGCTTCCGGACATCCCCGGCGGCGCCCCAGTGCCGCAGCGCCGCAGCACCCGCACGTGCGATCAGACCCACCCCGAAGGATGTGGCCCGTGAGCTTCAAGGCTGAGTACATCTGGATCGACGGCACCGAGCCGACGGCCAAGCTCCGTTCGAAGACGAAGATCCTGGCCGACGACGCCAAGGGTGCGGAGCTGCCGATCTGGGGCTTCGACGGCTCCTCGACGAACCAGGCCGAGGGTCACGCCTCGGACCGCGTACTCAAGCCCGTGGCCAGCTTCCCGGACCCGATCCGCGGCGGCGGCGACATCCTCGTCCTGTGCGAGGTCCTGAACATCGACATGACGCCGCACGAGTCCAACACCCGTGCCGCGCTGACCGAGGTCGCGGAGAAGTTCGCCGCGCAGGAGTCGATCTTCGGCATCGAGCAGGAGTACACCTTCTTCAAGGGCGCCCGTCCGCTCGGCTTCCCCGAGGGCGGCTTCCCGGCCGCGCAGGGCGGCTACTACTGCGGTGTCGGCGCGGACGAGATCTTCGGCCGTGACGTCGTCGAGGCGCACCTGGACAACTGCCTCAAGGCGGGCCTCGGCATCTCCGGCATCAACGCCGAGGTCATGCCCGGCCAGTGGGAGTTCCAGGTCGGCCCGCTGGCGCCGCTGGAGGTCTCGGACCAGCTCTGGGTCGCCCGCTGGCTGCTCTACCGCACCGCCGAGGACTTCGGCGTCTCCGCGACGCTGGACCCGAAGCCGGTGAAGGGCGACTGGAACGGCGCGGGCGCGCACACCAACTTCTCCACCAAGGCGATGCGCGAGGGCTACGACGCGATCATCACCGCGTGCGAGTCGCTCGGCGAGGGCTCCAAGCCGATGGACCACGTCAAGAACTACGGCGCCGGCATCGACGACCGTCTGACGGGCCTGCACGAGACCGCCCCGTGGAACGAGTACAGCTACGGCGTCTCCGACCGCGGCGCCTCGGTCCGCATCCCGTGGCAGGTCGAGAAGGACGGCAAGGGCTACATCGAGGACCGCCGCCCGAACGCCAACGTCGACCCGTACGTCGTGACGCGTCTGATCGTCGACACCTGCTGCACCGCGCTGGAGAAGGCCGGTCAGGTCTGATCCCGCCCAGCACTTCCGACGGGGCGTCCACCATCGCGGTGGGCGCCCCGTCGCGTTGCCGGCGGGCCGGCGATCCACAGGACGTCAACTTCACGCCAAGGAGGCGTCCGAGCAGTGAGCAGAGGCTCCTGTTACGGGGCCGTGTCTGCTTCAATGGGTTCATGGCCAACTTCCAGAAGTGCATCGCGACGGGTCGCCATGACCTCGAGCCCTTCTGGCCTTCCCGTCAGCACCACGACTTCGACCGGGTGTGTTGTCGCGTGACGAACGCGCCGGCCCTCTAAAGCCGTACATCCCGGCCTTCGGCCAGCGCGCACGACGTACGTCCTCGACCGCCCCGACCACGAACTCGCGGCCGTCGAACCTCCCGACGAACTTCTCGCGCGAAAGAGCTGACCTCTCATGGCGACCACCCGTTCCTTCTCCTCCGTAGCGACCTCTCCCCTGCCCGCTCCCGCGGCCGCCCCCGCGCGGCACCGGCTGCGCGCCGTCGACCGGGACGAGGTCGCCGACGTGGCGACCTTCCTTCCCCCGGGCGCCACCTGGCTGCCCGCCCCCCAGAACGCGCTGCCCGTCCTGCCGGGGCAGCCGCCGATGATCGGCTACCTGGTCCTCGTCCCGGCCGACCAGCAGCCCCTGCTGCCGGTCGCCGTCACCGCCCCGGCCGAGCCCGGCGGCGCCGCTCCCACCGAGGGCACCGGCTCCGCCGCCCCGCTGGTGCGCGTCGACACCGTGCAGCGCACCGCCGAGGTCGACGGACAGGCCCTGGACCTCACCTACCTGGAGTTCGAGCTGCTCGCGCATCTCGTCCGGCATCCGCACCGGGTGCACACCCGCGACCAGTTGGTCTCCACGGTGTGGGGCTACGGACATGTCGGCGACGGGCGGACCGTCGACGTCCATGTCGCACGACTGCGCCGCAAGCTCGGCGCCCGGCACCGGCAGGCGATCCAGACGGTGCGCCGGGTGGGCTACAAGTACACGCCGCCGACCGCTCGTTGACCCGGACGGTCCGGGATCCCGTAGGCCTCGGGCCGGTCCCGGGCCGCCCGGCGGATCTCCTGTCGGCAGAGCGGAGTTCCGCCTGGCCTCCCGAGGGGGCACAGTCGTCCCCATGACACGCAGACTTCTGATGCTGGGCGGTACGGAGTTCGTGGGACGCGCGGTCGTGGAGGCCGCGCTCGCCCGGGGATGGGAGGTGACCGTCTTCCATCGCGGCCGCCACGAACCCCCTCCCGGTGTGCGGTCGTTGCTCGGCGACCGCACCGCGCCGGACGGACTCGCGGCGCTCGCCGGCACCACGGACACCTGGGACGCCGTCGTCGACACCTGGTCGGCGGCGCCGCGACCCGTCCGGGACGCGGCGCGGCTGCTGGCCGGGCGAGCGGCCCGCCATGTGTACGTGTCGAGCTGCTCGGTGTACGCGTGGCCCCGCGCCGCCGGGTTCACCGAGGACGCCCCGCTCGTGGAGGGCGCCTCGGCCGACGCGGAGGCGAGCGACTACGCCCGGGACAAGCGGGGCGGGGAACTGGCCGCCGTCGAGGCCTTCGGCGGCGACCGGTCGCTGCTCGTGCGGTGCGGACTGATCCTCGGGCCGTACGAGAACGTGGGACGGCTGCCGTGGTGGCTGAACCGGATCGCGGCCGGGGGTCCCGTGCTGGCTCCCGGGCCCCGTGAGCTGCCGCTCCAGTACGTCGACGTCCGGGATCTGGCGCGGTGGACGCTCGGCGCCGTGGAGGCGGAACGCGACGGGGCGTACAACCTGGTGAGTGCCCCGGGGCACAGCACGATGGGGGCACTGCTCGACGCCTGTGTGCGGGCCACCGGGTCGCGGGCCGAGCTGCGCTGGGCGGACCCCGCGACCGTCCTCGACGCCGGGATCGAACCGTGGACGCAGCTTCCGGTGTGGGTGCCGCCCGGCACCGAGCTGCACACCTCGGTGTATTCGGGCGATGTCTCACGCGCCCTGCGGACCGGCCTGCGGTGCAGGTCGGTCGAGGAGACCGTCGACGCCACCTGGAACTGGCTCCGGTCACTCGGCGGCCCCGGCCCCCGACGTCCCGACCGGCCCGCGGTGGGACTGGATCCGGCGGTCGAGGCGAAGGTTCTCGGCATCTGAACCCCGGCAATTCCCCGACCCGGCGCCCGGACGACGACCGCCGTGAACTCGGCTTTCCGACAGGCCAGTTGGAGCGCGCGCGGACGGCCGTCCGATCGCCGTCCGCGCGCGCTGTCCGGACCGGGGCAGTTATTGAATACGAGTCAAGAAAAGCGCCCTCAAACCTGAATTGCGAGATCAACTCCCGGAAATTCGCGGGCTTCTGGGGCCATTGTGACCGAATTGGTCTCACGACTTTCTAAGATTCTTTCGAGACCCCTGAACACCTCACGCACCTCCCGCGTATGGAATGGAGCCGCTTCACTCCTGTCGGGCGCCTCGCTGCCCCGCAAGGAAGTCAGAGGAGTTCCATGGGACGCAACATTCGAAAACGCCGTTCGCCGCTGGCCGTTCGTGCCATTGCCGCGTCGGCAGCGCTCGCGATCGGTGGGGGTGGGCTGGTCTGGGCGAACTTCTACGCCTCGGCGCACGAGAGCAACTCGGCGCGCAACACCACCAAGTCCGCCCCCGCCCAGGTGGCCACCATCAGCTGCCCGGACGTCGGCCAGAAGCTGTCCAACGTTCCGAACCAGGCGCGGGGCCAGGTCGACGGTGAGCTGGCGACACTCGACCAGCAGATCACCGCGGCCTACCAGCGACTCGCGACCACGCGTGACGCGCAGGTGAGAGACGCGAGCTTCGTCCAGAACTCCATCCTCACGCCGCTGAAGCAGAACCGGTCGGTGATCATCGACCGGATCAAGCTGGAGATCAACCGCGTCGGCGGCAGGGCTCCGGGCTGGCTCGACGGGCTCTCCACCTGTACGGGTCAGCCTGCCGCGGGTCAGCCTGCCGCAGGCCAGAACAACGGCGGGCAGAACAACGGCGGCGCCACGGCCGCTCCGTCCGCGAGCGCGAGCGCCGGTGCGGGCACCGGTGCGAACGCCGGCGCGGGTGCGGGTGCCTCCGCGAGCGCGAGCGCTCCCGCCGGTGGCGCCCAGGCGAACAACGGCGGACAGGCCGGCAACGGCCCGCTCGCGACCGACTTCGTCGACATCACGAAGGTCCAGCCGAACGTCGCCGCCAAGCCCCGTGCCGGTGCCGCCGGTTCGCGCGGTGTGTTCTCGTCGTCCTGCGGTGTCAACGCGAACAAGAAGTTCAACACGGACAACGTGATCGTGGCGCCCGGTGTCTCCAACGGCGCGCACCACCTGCACGACTACGTCGGCAACCAGTCCAACGACGCGTTCGCCACCAACGACACGTTCGCGGCGGCCCAGACGTCCTGTGCCAACCAGGGCGACAAGTCGACGTACTACTGGCCGGTCGTGCGTATCCAGAACGGCACCCAGGACTTCGACCAGAACAACCTGGGCGGCGGCAAGGAACTCAACGTCGGCGCGATCCAGCAGGTGAAGCAGGCGCAGATCAAGTTCGTCGGCAGCCCGACCAGCAAGGTCGTCGCGATGCCGAAGTTCCTGCGCATCATCACCGGTGACGCCAAGACCACGACCAACGGTCTCGGCAACGCCAACGCCCACTGGAGCTGCACCGGCTTCGAGAACAAGGTGCAGCTCACGCAGCAGTACCCGATCTGCCCGCGGGGCAGCACCGTGGTCCGCACCTTCGCCTTCCAGAGCTGCTGGGACGGGGTGAACATCGACAGCGCGAACCACCGCACCCACGTGGCCTTCGCCGACGCCCAGGGCAACTGCGCAGGCGGGTTCAAGGCGATCCCGCAGCTGACGATGCGCCTCGTCTACAACTTCCGGGCCCCGACCCTCACCAACGGGCAGATCAAGAACGCCTACGCGGTGGACGGTTTCCCGGAGCAGCTGCACAAGCCGGCCACCGACCACGACGACTTCATCAACGTCTTCGACGACGCCCTGATGAACAAGATGGTCACCTGCATCAACAACGGCCAGCGTTGTAGGTAAGCAGCCCCACCGGTAAGCAGCTCCACCGAGAAGGCCGGTGGCGGGATCTCCCGCCACCGGCCTTCTTGTCGCTGACCCGGGTCCCGCGCGGTCAGCCGCTGTGCTGATGACCGGAGTGCGAGGCCCCCTGCTCCAGCGTCCCGCCGAGCCGGCCGCGCAGCGTGGTGACCATCTTCTGGTCCCCGACGGCCACCCACTTGGCGCCCACGAGGTAGTAACCGCCGTAGTCCTTGGCCCCGTTGAGCCAATCGCGCTGACCGCGGTCGGTGGCGAAGGTCGCCAGGATGAACTTGCCGGTGGTGATCGCGCAGACGCCCTGGCGGATCTCGTCCGCGTCGGTCTGGATGCTCGGCTTGCACTTCACCTCGGCGGCCAGCTCCTCCAGACTGCCGGTGGCCGTGGGCGGGACGGTGTCCTTGGCCGCCGCGCCCTTGCCGTCCGATCCGCCGCCGCAGCCGGTCAGTGCCAGCAGGGCGGCCACGGCCGCCCCGGTCAGAAGCTTCCCGCGTGTCAACCTCATACGTTCCTCCGGTACCTGTCGGCGTTCACGCCGAGAAGAGCCCCGGCGAGGGCTCTGCCTTCGATTACGGCTCCGGACCGCCCGGCGCTCAATCCGCCCCCGCGGAGGGGGAACCCGGTACCGCCGGGAACACGGCTGTGCGAGGGTGGCACCCGTGAACGAAGACTGGGAAGAGCGTACGACGGCGGCCTGGGCCGGTTTCGACGACTACGAGGAGGAGCGGGCGGCGGACTTCCGCGCGGTGATCGACGCGCTGGTCGCCGAACTGCCGGCGGACAGCCCCCTCGGCCCCTTCGAGCGGGCCTGCGCCTGGGACTCGACGGGCCACTCCGACAAGGCCGTCCCCCTGTACCGGGAGGCGCTGGCCCGGGGGCTGAGCGGGTACAAGGGCCGCCGGGCGCGGATCCAGCTCTCCAGTTCACTGCGCAACATCGGGCAGGCGGACGAGGGCGTCAAGCTCCTCACCCCCGAACTGGTCGCGCCCTCGGACGAACTGGACGACGCGGTGCGGGCCTGCCTGGCACTGTGCCTCGCCGATCTCGGCCGCGAACGCGAGGGCCTGGCCCTGGTGATCGGCGCCCTGGCCCCCCATCTGCCGCGCTACCAGCGGTCGATGGCCAACTACGCGCGCCTTCTCGTGGAACCCGGGGAATCCGCGGACTGAGTCCTCGGCGGGGCCGGTGACCATCCGCCGATTCGCTCGTTCTGCTGAACGTGCAGTCACAGGATGTAGCCCCGCGCCCCGCGCCCTCCTCCGGAGTTGTCGTCGACGTCGAGCAGGCCGAGGCCGCGCTCGTCGAGCACTACCCGCGGCTGGTCCGGCTCGCCTATCTGATGCTTCCGCCGAGCCTCGGCCGCAACCGGCGGGTGCTGACCGCGCACGCCCTCGCCCAGCGCGCCCTGCCGCGCGGCAGGGCGGCGGGCGACACCTCGGCGATCCCGGCGCAGCAGAGCGGCGGCGGCCGCGACGGCGACCCGGGCTACGCGTTCGTACGCCTCCAGGTGGTGCGCGCGGCGCTGGAGGCGGGACTGCCGCTGAGGCGGTGGGCGTGGCCCAAGCGGTCCCAGCTGCCTCCGCTCCTGCCCCAGGTGTGGGGCCTGCGGCTCTTCCCCCGCTCCGGTGGCGCCGACGAACTCGCCCTGGACCAGCGGCTGTCCACACTCTCCGGACCGGCCCGCGCCGCCTACGTGCTGCGCGGTCTGGAGAAGCTGGCCGACGCGCCGCTGCGCCGGGTGCTGTCGGCGGCGGGCGTCGGGGACCCGGCCGCGGCACTGAAGGAGGCCTCGGGCGTCGAGGCGCGGGACGCGCTGCTCGACTCCCCCGAGTTCGACCCCTGCTCGCTCCAGGCCCGGCCCACCGATCTGCTGCGGCGCAGGCAGCACCTGCGGGCCGCGTTCGCCGCCACCGCCACCGCGGCCGTGTGCGGCGCGCTGCTGGCGCTGCCGGGCGACGGCTGGGGCCCGGACGGCGCCGCGGCCCCCTCGTACGCGCAGAACCCGGCCGCCGAGGCCGCGCTCGACCCGGCCCGGCTGGAGCGGGTGGCGCCCGCGGCCTGGGAGTCGTCCGCGCGCACCGACTTCTCCGTCTGGCCGGCCCGCGGCGGCCTGGTCGGCGACACCGCGCTGCTGCGCCGCGCGCTCGCGGTCTGGGCCAGGCCCGGCGAGTCCGTCCAGGTCTCGGCGACACCCGGCACCCCCTCCGGCGCTCCGCCAGGACCACCCCAGCTGCTGTACGCGGGCGTCGTCGACCAGGCGCGCGTGGTGCTCCTGTACGACGGTCTGCGCATCGCGCGCTACGCCGAGCCGAAGGACGGCACGGGCGGCGCGGCCCTCGACTTCGCGCGGGCCGACGGGGCGAACGGGGCGGAGGCCGGCGCGGTGGTGCTGGGCCGTGCCGACGGCAACGTCCGCTATCTGACGGCGCCCTGGGTGACCAAGGCGGCCGAGCGCGACCTGCTGAAGCCCTCCGCGGGGGCGATGGACCTCACCCTGTCCGCGGACGGCTCCACCTCACCGCTGGCCGGTCCCCCGCAGAGCGGCGCGTGCACGTCGTGGAACGTGCTCCAGGTCCAGGACGCCTCCGGCACCCGGCTGCTGAGCGACCTCGGCGAGCTGATCCCGGCCCACCTCACCGCGGGCCGGCCGGCCGCGCCCCGGGAGGCGGCGGGAGCGGAGAACCTGCGGGAGTGGGCGCCGTTCGCGTGCTCGCTGGCCACGATGCGCTCGCAGGGCGTGCGGAGCGTGAACGCCTGGGAGTACGCGCGCCAGCCGCTGCCCGACGGGAGCGGCTCGGCGGCCTGGGTGTGCACACGGGCCGACACCTGGCGCGGCGGCGGCACCCGGGTGCTGGCCCAGTTCCGTACTCCCGGTGGGGTGTACGGGGCGGTCGCCGCGAAGGCCGAGAACTCCCCGGCGTGCGGCTCCCGCGATCCGCATGTGCTGGCCGGTGTGCTGTGGAAGTCGGGCGGTGGGTTCTGGTATCTCCTCGCGGCGGGCGGCAAGGGCACCGCGTCGGTCCGGGCGACCGGTGGGGTGAGCGGCTCCGCGCCGGGCCCCCTGCTCACCGTACGGGCCACGCAGGGAGCGCAGGCCGAGCTGAAGGGGACCCTGACGGACGGCCGCGGCATCACCGGGCTGCGCTGACCACCAGGAGACCGGTCGCGACGCCGGCACGGACACACCGGCCGCTCGACCGACGCGGGCACGCGCCCGCTTCGCCGGCACACACCTGCCGCTTTGCTGACGCAGGTGTAAACAAGTGGGCGCAGAGGGCTTCTCCGGGCGTCTACCCGTCAGTACATTGACGCCATGTCTAACACGCAGGGCCGGCTGCCCCGGCCGGTCGAGTCCGAGCGGACGGCCCTCAAGGCGCGCAAGGTGTCGTTCTCCTGGGAGGACACCCCCCTGCACTGGGTGCCCGACGAGCCCTTCGCCACGCACACCATGAACGTACTCCACCTGCTGCTGCCGGCCGGCGAGCGGTGGTTCGTGCATGTGTACCGGCAGGTCCTGCCCCTCATCCGCGACGAGAAGCTGCGCCAGGACGTCATCGGGTTCATCGGACAGGAGGCGACGCACTCGCAGGCGCACGACGAGGTGCTGCCCCACCTGGCAGAGCTGGGGCTCGACCCGACGCCGTACACCGCGCAGGTCGACTGGCTCTTCGAGAAGCTCCTCGGCGACCGGACCCTCCCGCCGGGCAGGGCACGCCGCTGGTGGCTGATGGAGCGGGTCGCCCTGATCGCCGCGATCGAGCACTACACCGCCTTCCTCGGCGACTGGATCCTGAACTCCGAGGAGCTGGACCGGCGCGGCGCCGACCCGGTCATGCTGGACCTGATGCGCTGGCACGGCGCCGAGGAGGTCGAGCACCGCTCGGTGGCCTTCGATCTGTTCGTGCACCTCGACGGCGGCTACCGGCGGCGGGCGCGGACCTGGGCGACCGCGTTCACCGCGCTCGTGTTCCTGTGGCAGCGCGGGGCCCGTTTCTTCATGGAGAACGATCCGACGCTCGTCGACGGCCGGGCGAGCTTCAAGCACTTCTACACCGCGGGAAAGCGGGGCGTGCTGCCGCCGACCGGGGACCTGCTGAAGTCGATCCCCCGCTATCTCAGCCGCTCCTACCACCCCTCGCAGGAGGGCTCCACCGAGCAGGCGGCCGCCTATCTGGCCTCCTCCCCCGCCGCGACCGCCGCCTCGGCCGCCGAGAAGGCCGCGGGTGCCGCGTGACGCCGAGGCTCGCGACCGTCGTCGCCGTCGCCGGGGCGGCCGTGCTCGTACGGCGCGCGCTGCGCCGCCGGATCGGGGCGTCCCCGCTGTGGCCGCTGCCCGCGCTGGAGGACCCCGTCTCGGGCCGGCCCCGCTCACGGACCCTGCGGCTGGCCGTCGGGCGCCACGAGCGCGTCGCCGACGGTGTCGTCCTGATGCGGCTGGAAGGCACGGACCTGCCCCCATGGGAGCCGGGGGCCCATCTCGAAGTCGTACTGCCCTCCGGGCTCGTACGGCAGTACTCCCTGTGCGGGGACCCGGAGGACCGCTCCTCGTACACCATCGCGGTCCGGCTCGTCGAGGACGGGCGGGGCGGATCGCGCGAGGTGCACGAGCGGCTCCGCGAGGGGACGCGGGTCGAGGTGCGCGGACCGCGCAACCGCTTCCCGCTCGTGGAGGCGCCCGCCTACGTCTTCGTGGTGGGCGGTATCGGGATCACCCCGGTGCTGCCGATGCTGCGGGCCCTGCCGGAGGGCGCCGACCGGCGGCTGCTGTACGGCGGCCGGACGCGCGCCTCGATGCCGTTCCTCGAGGAGATCGAGAAGCAGGACGGCGCGCAGGTCACCGTCGTCGCCGAGGACGAGGACGGACTGCCGAACCTGGACGCGCTGTTCGCGGACCTCGCCCCGGGGACGGCGGTCTACTGCTGCGGTCCGCAAGGACTCATGGCGGCCGTCGAGGAGCGGATCCCGGCCGGGGTGAGCCTGCACCTGGAGCGGTTCACCGCCTCCGCTCCCGGCGCGGGCGACACCGCCTTCGAGGTCGAACTCCGGCGCAGCGGACGCACGGTGACCGTGCCCGCCGGTTCGACGGTCCTCGCGGCGGTCCGCGAGGCGCTGCCCGGCACGCTCTACTCCTGCGAGCAGGGATTCTGCGGAACCTGCCGGCAGCGCGTCCTGGAGGGGGAGGTCGAGCACCGCGACGAACTGCTCACGGACGCGGAGCGTGACGACTCGATGCTGATCTGCGTCTCGCGCACACGCGGCGAGCGCATCGTGCTGGACATGTGAACGCCCCCCGCCCGGACCGGCCCGTTCCGGGCCGGAGCCGATCGGTAAAGTGTCCGCATGACAACCGGGGTACGCCGCAGGATGGGTGTCGAGGAGCGACGGCAGCAGCTGATCGGCGTCGCCCTCGACCTGTTCAGCCGACGCTCGCCCGACGAGGTCTCCATCGACGAGATAGCCTCGGCCGCGGGCATCTCCCGGCCGCTGGTGTACCACTACTTCCCGGGCAAACTCAGCCTGTACGAAGCGGCGTTGCAGCGGGCCTCCGACGATCTCGCGGGCCGTTTCGTGGAGCCCCCGGACGGGCCGCTGGGCGCGCGGCTGCTGCGGGTGATGCGCCGCTTCTTCGACTTCGTGGACGATCACGGGCCCGGTTTCGCCGCGTTGATGCGGGGTGGTCCGGCCGTGGGCTCGTCGACCACCAACGCGCTCGTGGACGGCGTACGGCAGGCGGCCTACCTCCAGATCCTGTCGCATCTGGACGTCCAGGACCCGCCCGCCCGGCTGGAGCTGGTGATCCGCTCATGGATCTCGCTCGTCGAGTCGACGGCACTGATCTGGCTGGACGGGCGGCGGATCGAGCGCGGTGAGCTGGAGGTGCAGCTCGTGCACGACTTCGCGGCCCTGGCCGCGGTCAGCGCCGCCTACGACCCGGAGGTCGCCGCGCTGCTGCGCAAGGGGCTGCGGAACGAACCGGGCGACGGGCCGTTCACCGACCTCGCCGTCCGGCTCCTCGCCCTCGCCGCGCCACCGGAGGCCTGAGGCGCCGGAAGCTTGAGGCGCCGGAGCCTTGAGGCGCCGATCTCACCGGGCGGGGGTCACTCCTCGAACTTGCGGTAGGACGGGTCGAGGTCGCGCACCTCGGTGGAGACGTGGAGCGTGACCCCGTCGGCGGGCTCGATGTGCTTGCGCAGCAGCTCCAGCGTGGCCTCGGAGAGCTTCGCCTTGGTCGCGTCGCTGCGGCCCGCGAGCAGCGCGAGCGTGACGTGCACGATGGCCGGGCCCGTGCCGCCGCCCACCACGTCGCCCACGATCTCGTCCTCGGTCCGCAGCGTGCGGGTCTTGCACGCCTCCAGCCGTGCGGCGGCCGTCTCGACGACCACGGGGTGCAGCGCGAGCGCGAACGCGGGCCAGTCGACGTGGTCGAGTGCCGGGGAGAACTCGACGGTGATCTGCGGCATGGGTACTCCTGTTCCGGGGGCTCTCAGGGGGTCTCCGGCTCACCCTAGCCGCCCCGCCCGGTCGAGGACGGACGGCGGGAGACGGTGGACGGGGGCGGCCCCGGACACCCGTCGTGCTCAGGGTGTCCGGGGCCGCCCCCGTCGGGTCGGGCCGTGGTCACGGGGTCCGGGTGAACACCGCCACCGTGCGGGCGGGAACGGTGAAGGAGCCCGTTCCCTTCGTGTAGGACGAGGACTTGACGACGGAGTCCGAGCCCTTCGCCTGCACCGGGTGCAGCGTGTACGCGGTCCCGGCCAGGGAGCCGACGGTCTGCTTCTGCTGCTCCGGGGTCGCGTTGAAGACGATCACCAGGTCGCCGAGGCGCGCGGTGATCACTCCGGGGGTCTCGTCCTTGCCCGACAGCGGGAAGGAGAGCCGCGACTGCACCTGGGCGGCCGTGGCGAGCGAGAAGGCCTTCTCGGTCGAACGGATCCGCTGGAGGTCCTGGAAGGCGGCCGAGGTGCCGTCGATCTGGTCGCAGCCCACCTTCACGGAGGTCAGCAGCGGCTTGGCGAAAGGCCACTTCGAGGAGTTGTCCGCGGCCGTCGGCAGGCCGCGCCCGAATCCGTTGCCGTCCTGGCAGTTCCAGTGGATGGCGTTGAACCAGTCGCCGCTGTCGAAGGAGTTGCGGTCGAGGGACTTGGAGCGCAGCAGGTCGGAGCCGGCCTGGGAGAGGGACGGACCCTGCGAGAGGGTGGCCGTCGCCATCGCCAGGACCTGCATGCGGGCCCGGTCGGCGGCGCTCGTCGTCGCGGGCAGCTTGTACGTCAGCGCGTCGTACAGCGACTCGTTGTCGTGCGCGTCGGCGTAGGACAGCGCGTCACCGGGCGCGGCCGCGTAGCCGGCGGGCTGGCCGTTGTAGTCGATCTCGGAGCCCTTGACCTCCTTGCCGTCGGAGTCGGTGAAGTGGAACGAGGCCAGGTTGCCGGTCAGGCCGACCTTGATGAGGTCCTGGTAGTGCAGCAGGCGGGCCTTCTGCTCGGCCGGGGTGCCGTTGGCGGTCGAGGAGTTGGGGTCGGTGTAGAGGCCCGAGGCGAAGCCCTGGACGCCGGGGTCGGAGTCGAAGGGGCTGCCGCCGCGGACGGCGTCACGGGCACGGTCGGAGAAGGTCGCGATGCCCGTACCGGCCATGTTCTTCTGGGTGGCCTGGACGAAGCGGGCGTCGTCGGCGACCTCGCCGAAGTTCCAGCCCTCGCCGTACAGGATGATCTTCTTGCCGTCGACGCCGTCCTTGGCGAGGGTCAGCCCGTCCAGGGCCTTCCTGACCGCGAGGATGTTGGCCTTGGGCTGGTGGCCCATGAGGTCGAAGCGGAAGCCGTCGACCTTGTACTCCTTGGCCCAGGTGACGATCGAGTCGACGACCAGCTTGCCCATCATGGCGTTCTCGGTCGCCGTGTTGGAGCAGCAGGTGGAGTTGGCGACGCTGCCGTCGGCGAGGAGCCGCTGGTAGTAGCCGGGGACGATTCTGTCGAGGACGCTGGTGTCGGCCTGGCCGCTGGCGGCGGTGTGGTTGTAGACCACGTCCATGACGACCCTGAGGCCGTCCTCGTTCAGCGACTTGACCATCTTGCGGAACTCGACCGTGCGGCCGGTGCCGTCGGGGTCGGTGGCGTAGGAGCCCTCGGGGACCGTGTAGTGGTACGGGTCGTAGCCCCAGTTGTAGGCGTCCTTGGCGGCGGTCTTCGCCACGCACTCCTGCTGCTTCTCGGAGTCGGCGGCGTAGGAGGCGAGGTCGCAGTCGGTGCTCTGCTGGTCCGCCTTCTTCTCGGGGATGGTGGCGATGTCGAACGTGGGCAGCAGGTGCACGTACGAAGTGCCGGACTTCGCCAGCTTCTTCAGGTGCTTGGAGCCGTCGCTGTTCTTGTCGGTGAACGCGAGGTAGGTGCCCTGGTCCTTCGCGGGGACGGTCTTGTCCGCCACCGAGAAGTCACGGACGTGCAGTTCCTGGATCTGCGCGTCCCGCAGCGGTACGGCCTTGGGCTTCTTGAGCGCCGACCAGCCGGACGGGGCCGTGGACTTGGCGTCGAGGTCGACGACCAGGCTGCGCTCCGAGTCCGCGGTCAGGGCCACCGAGTAGGGGTCGGTCACCTTGTTGGTGACGATCTTGCGGACGCTCGGCGCCCACACCTTGACGACGTAGCGGTAGGGCTTGTCCGTCCAGGACTTCCTGCCGGTGACGGACCAGACGCCGGTGGCGCCGTCACGCTTCATGGCGACGGTGGAGCCGGCGAGGTCGAGGCTCACCGACTGGGCGGTCGGGGCCCACACCGAGAGGGTGGGGACACCGTGGTGGAAGACCGGTCCGAGGTGCGCCTTCGTCGCGGGGTACAGGTCGTCGAGGACTCCGGCGGTCTGCACGCCGGTCGCCGCGAGCACGGCGCCGTTCGCGGCCCGCTGCGAGGCGACCAGCTGACCGCCGAGCGCGGAGCGCACCCGGGCGCGGTCGCGCGGGTCGACCGACCAGGCGGTGTACGCCTTGAGGTAGGGGAACTTGGCCTTCTGGGCGTCGGTGAGGGTGGTCTTCTCCAGTCGCAGCCAGCGCTCGTCGTCGCTGGTCAGCCCGCCGTCCTTGACGGCGATGGAGCCGTCGTGGGAGGCAAGGAGCTGGGTGGAGACGGCGGCGTCGGAGCCGTTCCAGGCGACCGTGTCGCGGTCGATCCAGACCGCCTTGGAGGTGGTCAGGTCGAGCGCGGCCGCGCTGCCCTTGGGCTGCGGCAGCAGGTACTTCTCCTGGCCGCCGAGCAGCCACACCTCGTGGCCGTTCGCCGTGAGGTCCAGCGACTGGTCGGTGGGCAGGTCCTTGTCGTCGCCCTTGTGCAGGATGTAGCTGAGGCTGGTCGCGCCCTCGGCGAGCGGCACCTCGAAGACGGCTCCGTAGGCGTCGGTGCGCACCGGCTCCAGGGGCTTCGTCCAGTCCGTGGGCGTCGCGGCCCCGGTCCACACGTGCAGGCCCCAGCCGGCGTAGTCGCCGTCGGCGCGGTGGTAGTGGACGACGGCCTTGGTCTTGTCCTGGGCGGGCAGGTCGGGCTGTTCGGTGAGGACGGTGTCCTTGCCCTGCTCGACCCAGACCTCGCCGGTCTTGGTGACGTCGATCGTGCGGTCGCTCGCGACGTCCTTGTTGCCGTCCTTGTCGATGACCAGGAAGCCCACGCTGGAGGCGCCGGGCTTCAGCTTGACGTAGGCGAAGGCGCCGTAGGCGTCGCGGCCGACGAAGTCGTGGCCGGCCGGCCATGTGGTGGCCTCGCCGTCGGCGATGTCGCCCCAGGCGTACAGGCGCCAGTCGGTGTAGTCGCCGTCGGTGCGCTTGTAGTGGACGACCGCGTAGTCGCGCGAGGAGGCCGCCGGGATCTCGGGGGCGGGCGCGGTGCCGGTGGTGGACTCGGCCGTCGCGCCCGCGGTGCGTCCGGCGGAGTCGACGACGACGGCCTTGTAGCGCAGGGCCGTTCCGGCCGGTACGTCCTTGCCGATGGCCTGGGTGACCTTGTACGGGGCGTGGTCGGCGGAGCCGAGGGTGTGCCAGGCGCCGTTGCCGGTCTGGGCGGCGAAGACGACCCGGTCGAGCTGTCCGCCGGTGACGTCCGCCGAGAGTTCGACGGTGCCGGTGGCGCCCGCGGCGGGGGCCTTCAGCGTCAGGGTGGGCTCGGAGGCGGGGGCGGCGAGCCGGCCGGCGGCCTTGAGGACGATCGCCGATCCGGCCGGGACCGTGACGGTGACCTTCTTGTCCGCGTCGCTGGCCGCCGAGGCGGACGTCCCGTACAGGGCACGGAAGGTCATGTTCGCCGAACCGGTCGCGAACGTGGCCGACTTCGCCTCGTCGGCGTTGTTCACGGCGACGACGTACTCGGTGCCGGTCTTCGCGTCGGTGCGGGAGAAGGCGTACACGCCGGCGCCGTCGGCGGCGTAGCGCTCCGTCTGGACGCCGTCGGTGAGGGCCGGGTTGTTCTTGCGCAGCTCGGACAGGGCGCTGATCGTCCTGTAGAGCGGCGCGTTCGTGTCGTAGGCGTCGCTCGCGGCCGTGCGGTCGGTGCCGATCTCGTCGTCGTCGAGGTAGTCGGCGATCTTGGAGGCGAACATCGGCTGGCGGGCGTCCTTGTCACCGCCCGAGCCGGTGAAGCCCTGCTCGTCGCCGTAGTAGACGACGGGGTTGCCGCGGCTGAGGAACATCAGCTCGTTGGCGAGCTTGTCCTTCTTCAGCAGTTCGGCGTCGGTCGCCTTGGGGTTGTCCTGGTCCAGGAAGTACCCGATGCGGCCCATGTCGTGGTTGCCGAGGAAGGTGACCTGCTCGTAGGCGTTGGCCTTGTCGGTCGTGTACTTGTAGTCGTCCGCGAACAGGGACGAGAGCTTCTGCGCGCTGCCGCCCTGCGAGGCGTAGGAGCGGGCCGCGTCCTGGAACGGGAAGTCGAGGGTGGCGTCGAGCCGGCCCTGCGTGACGTACGGCGAGGTGATCGAGGTGTCGGCGGAGTAGACCTCGCCGAACATGAAGAAGTTCTTGCGCCCGTGCTTGGCCGCGTACGCGTCGAGGGCGGTCGCCCACTGCGTCCAGAACTCCATGTCCACGTGCTTGACGGTGTCGATCCGGAAGCCGTCGATGCCGAAGTCCCGGACCCACTTCTCGTAGATCTTCTCCATGCCGCTGACGACCTCGGGACGCTCGGTCCACAGGTCGTCGAGGCCGGAGAAGTCGCCGTAGGTGGTGGACTCGCCCGCGTAGGTGGAGTCACCGCGGTTGGAGTACATCGTCGTGTCGTTGAGCCACGACGGGACCTTCACGTTCTTCTTCGCGGCGGGGACCGTGGGCGTCCGGGGGAAGGAGCCGTTGTCCACCGGGGGGAAGCCCTTGGCGCCGTCCGCGTAGTCCGCGTCGTCGAAGGGCCTGCCGTCCTTGGTCAGGTACGGGAAGGCGCCCTTGGAGAGGTAGTCGTAGGACTTCTCCTTGTAGTCGACGACATCGGCGGTGTGGTTGGTGATGACGTCGAAGAAGACCTTCATGCCCTTGGCGTGGGCCTTGGAGATCAGCGTCTCCAGGTCCTTGTTGGTGCCGAAGTGCGGGTCGACCTTGGTGAAGTCGGTGATCCAGTAGCCGTGGTAGCCGGCCGACGCGTCCTTGCCGGTGCCCTGGACGGGCTGGTTCTTGAAGATCGGCGCCATCCAGATGGCGGTGGTGCCGAGGCCCTTGATGTAGTCGAGCCGCTTGGTCAGACCCTTGAGGTCGCCACCCTGGTAGAAGCCCTTGTCGGTGGGGTCGTAACCGGTCGAGAGCCTCGAACCGGTCAGTCCGCCCTGGTCGTTGGACGTGTCGCCGTTGGCGAAGCGGTCCGGCATCACGAAGTAGAACTGGTCACGGGTGGAGTCGTGCCGGGACGGCTCGGCGGCGAGCTTCGCGTCCGACGGCGGTGCGGGCGGGGTCTGGGCCCGCGCCACAAGGGGTTGCGCAAGCGATACGGCCAGTGCGGCGGCGAGGACGGCTGCACGCAGCCTGGGGCGGCTGAAGCGGCTCGCCAGCCCTCTCGGTATCAGGTCCACAGTCGTGAACTCCTAGCGATTACGGCGTACTCGGGTCCGACCCCGCGCAGCGTTTCGGCCACGATGCCGAACGCCCGCGTGACCGTATCGCTCACGCAAGGTTTACAGCAAGAGTCTTGCAACATGCGGAAAGGGATTTCAGCAGGTGGACTTGCCCGCGTAGATCGCGAGTGCCGTGTTGGCGCCCAGCGTCGCCGTGAACTGGCCCGAACTGTTCACCGTGATGCTCGTGTTGTTCTGGACGTCGCAGTACGTTCCCGCCGCGAGGGAGGTGCTGTAGGTCCGGCTCAGCGACGAGGTCTCGTGGTTGATGGCCACGAAGCCCTTGCTGCCCCGGCCGAAAGCGATGGCGTCGTTGCCGTCGTCCCACCAGTTGGAAAGCGCTTGTCCACGGGTGGCGTTGCGGAAGGCGACCATCGACTTGATCTCCGGCCAGGCGTGCTGGCACTTCCAGCCGTCCTGCCAACAGGCGTTGACAGTACCGCCGTTGGGGGGCCCTGCATCCGCGTCCGACCACTCGTAGCCGGAGTTGATGTCGGGGGCGCCGTAGGGGTAGGCGAGCATGAAGACGTTGGCGAGGGTGTAGTTCGCCCCGTCCTTGTAGTTGAGCGTCGAGCCGTTGCGCTCGGTGTCGTGGTTGTCGACGAAGACGGCCGCGACGGAGCTGCTCATGTAGCCCCAGCCCTCGCCGTAGTTCTTCAGGTAGGCGAGGTTCTCGTTGTTGAAGACCCGCTTGAGGTCGTAGGCGTAGCGGAACTCCTGGACGTCTCCGTTGCCGGTGTACTCGGTGGGCTGGACGGCCTCGCCCGAGCCGTAGATGGCCTCCTGCTTCCAGTAGACGGACGGATTGCTCAGCCGGGACTTGATGTTGGCGAGGTCGGCCGCCGGGATGTGCTTGGCCGCGTCGATGCGGAACCCGTCGACGCCGTAGCCGAGCAGGCTGTTCATGTAGCCGGCGATGGTCGCCCGGACGTACTCCTCGCCGGTGTCCAGGTCGGCGAGCCCGACGAGTTCGCAGTTCTGGACGTTGGCGCGGTTGGTGTAGTCGCTGATGGTGGCCGTGCAGTCGTCCATGTCGGCGGACGAGTAGAGGCCCGGATAGTTGTACTTCGTGTACGAGGAGCCGCCCGTGCCGGTGCCGGAGCCGGCCGCCATGTGGTTGACGACCGTGTCCGCCACGACCTTCACGCCGGCCGCGTGGCAGGTGCTGATCATGTTCTTGAAGGCGGTGGCGTCGCCGAGCCGTCCGGCGATCCTGTAGCTCACGGGCTGGTACGAGGTCCACCACTGCGAGCCCTGTATGTGCTCGGCGGGCGGGGACACCTGGACGTAGCCGTACCCGGCCGGGCCCAGCGTGTTGGTGCATTCCTTGGCGACCGAGTCGAATTTCCACTCGAACAGGACGGCGGTGACGTCCTTGGTTCCGGGCGGCGAGGCCGCGGCCGTACCGGGGGGAACGGTCACCGAGACCGCCAGGCCAGCCACGAGGGCGAACGAGGCGGCGAGCGTCTTCCTTGCCATGTCGTCTACTCCTGCACTACGTCGTGCGGGTGGGGGGATCGGAACGTACCGCTTGCAATCATGTTTCAGCAAGATGTCGAAATAACTTTCAACTTCCTTATTGACGCGCCCCCTTGGGCGGTCCCACGCTCCACACGGGTCAGCTCCGCGTCCCCGCGGCCGCGCTGACCGAACCGGAGAGGAGCCGCATCCCCGATGGCCTTACGACGAAGAAGGGTCTCCCGGCTGCTGGTGACCGTGGCGCTGACGCTCGGCGGCCTGGCCGCGGTGCCGGCCGAGCAGGCAGCGGCGGCGGACACCGGCGTCCCCAACGGCGACGTGATCGCCAACCTGTGGGAGTGGAACTGGAAGTCCGTGGCGTCCGAGTGTACGAACGTGCTCGACCCGGCCGGCTACGGGGCGGTCCAAGTGGCCCCGCCCGCGGAGTCGTTGAAGCAGGCCAACTACTACTGGTGGGACGTCTACCAGCCGTACTCCTACAACCTGAACAGCCGTTTCGGCACGGCGGCGGGCTTCAAGGCCATGGTCGACACGTGTCACGCGGCCGGCATCAAGGTCTACACCGACGCGGTGATCAACCACACCGCCGCCCAGACCGGCACCGGCTACAACGGCACGGTCGTCACCAACAAGTACGACACCCCGGACTACGACCCGGCCGACAGCGACGACTGCACCACGACCATCACCGACTGGACCAACCGCTACCAGGTGCAGCACTGCGAACTGCTCGGCCTGCCCGATCTGGACACCGCCGAGAGCAACGTCCGTTCGAAGATCACCGGCTTTCTCAACGCGCAGATCGACCTGGGCGTCGACGGCTTCCGCGTCGACGCGGCCAAACACATCGACGCGGCCGACATGAGCGCCATCGTCGGCGCACTGCACACCACGACCTCGGGCTCGGCGCCGTTCATCACCCAGGAGGTCTATCCCGGCACCCCGCCCTCCGTCGACGAGTACTACGGCACCGGTGACGTCCTCGACTTCGCCTTCGCCTCCCAGATCAAGGCGCAGTTCCAGGGCGACATCGCCAACCTGTCCAGTTTCGGAAGCAGTTGGGGACTGGTCGCCGAGGCGCACTCCAACACCATGGTCACCAACCACGACACCGAGCGCAACGGCTACTCGCTCGGCTACAAGGACGGCGCCACCGCGGTCCTCGCCAACGTCTACCAGCTGGCGCGTGGTTACGGCCGGCCGTCGGTGTACTCCGGCTGGACCTTCAGCCAGAGCGACCAGGCACCGCCGAACTCGGGCGGCGGATTCGTCACCGACACGGACTGCTCCTCGGGCTGGTACTGCCTGGACCGTGACCCCGCGGTCTCCGGCATGATCGGCTGGCACAACGCGGCCGCCGGGTACGCCGTCTCCAACTGGCAGTCCCCCGCGTCCAACGTGATCGGCTTCGGCCGGGGCGGCGCCGGCTTCGTCGCCCTCAACAACACCTCGGGCGCCACCACGTACACGTATACGACCGGCCTCGCGGACGGCACCTATCCGAACGTCATCGACAGCGGCGCCACCTCGGTCGCCGTCACCGGTGGCAGGGCCTCACTGACCGTGCCCGCCAAGGGCGCCGTCGCGTTCTACGACCCCCACTACGTCTGCACCGTCAACTGCGGCGGCGGGGGCGGCGGCACCGATCCGGGCACCGTCACGGCGACCTTCGACGAGTACGCGTCGACCACCTCCGGCACGGACGTGTACGTGGTGGGTTCGGCCGCCGCGCTCGGCGGCTGGAACACGGCGAACGCGGTCAAGCTGTCCTCCTCCGGCTACCCGGTCTGGAAGGCGGACGTCTCCGTCCCGGCGAACAGCGCGATCACGTACAAGTACATCAAGAAGGACGCCTCGGGGAACGTCACCTGGGAGTCCAACGCCAACCGGACCCTGACCACCGGCACGGCGGCCGTGACGGCCCAGAACTCCTGGAACGTGGCCGACGCCGACGCCACCGACCTGACCTTCGGGGTGACCGCGACGACCGTCTACGGCACCGACGTGTACGTCGTCGGCTCGGTCCCGGCGCTCGGCTCGTGGAACACCGCCGACGCGATCCCGCTGTCCTCGGCCTCGTACCCGTACTGGGGCCGGCTCGCGATCGTGCCCAGGTCGACGGCCTTCACGTACAAGTACATCAAGAAGGACGCCTCGGGCACGGTGACCTGGGAGTCCGGGAGCAACCGCTCCTACACGACGGGCTCGGGCGCCGGGTACACCGTGAGCGACACCTGGCAGTAGCGGCCGCGGAAAGGAGAGACCCGCACGGAAGCGGTGCCCCGGTGGTCAGGACCGGGGTACCGCTTCCGCGCGGGTCGGATCACGCGCGGGTCAGGTCACGCGTGGGTCAGAGGGCCCACCAGACGGTGGTGTCGGCGGGCAGCTGCGCCGTGCCGTCCTGCGAGACGGTCACCTCGCCGCTGGCGACGATCACCCGGCCGTGGGCGGGGACGGTCACGGCCGCGCTCCCCGTGTTGGCGGTGCAGACGAAGTCGCCGCGGCGGAAGGCGAGTACGCCCTCGGGAGCGGTCAGCCAGGTGACGGTGTCGCCCGCGCCGAGGTCGGCCCGCTCCCGCCGGACCGCGAGCGCGTCGCGGTACAGCTCCAGGGTGGAACCGGCCACGCCGGACTGCGCCTCGACGCTCAGCTCGGCCCACTCCGCCGGCTGCGGCAGCCAGCTGCCGCCGTCACCGAAGCCGTACGAGGAGCCGGTGCGGGTCCACGGGATCGGCACCCGGCAGCCGTCGCGGAAGCCGTCCTGGCCCGCGCCCCGGAAGAAGGCCGGGTCCTGGCGCGCCTCGTCCGGCAGGTCGACGACGTCGGGCAGGCCGAGCTCCTCGCCCTGGTAGACGTAGGCCGAGCCGGGCAGCGCCAGCATCAGCAGGCTCGCCGCGCGGGCCCGGCGCAGACCGAGCTCGCGGTCGCCCGCGGTGCGGATCTGGGTGCCGAGGCCGGCCTCGTTGGCGAAGCGGGTGGCGTGCCGGGTCACGTCGTGGTTGGACAGCACCCAGGTGGAGGGCGCGCCGACCGGGCGCATCGCGTCGAGCGTGCGGTCGATCACCGCGCGCAGCTCCTCCGCGTCCCAGTGGGAGCCCAGGTACTGGAAGTTGAAGGCCTGGTGCAGCTCGTCGGGGCGCACGTAGTTCGCGGTGCGCTCGACGGTGGGCGTCCACGCCTCGGCGACGAAGATGCGCTCGCCCGAGTACTCGTCGAGGATCGTGCGCCACTGGCGGTAGATGTCGTGCACGCCGTCCTGGTCGAAGAACGGCATGACATCGTTGCCCAGCAGTTTCAGCTGGTCGTGGTCGCCGAGGTCGGGCAGGCCCTCCTCCTTGACCATGCCGTGCGCGACGTCGATACGGAAGCCGTCGACGCCCATGTCCAGCCAGAACCGCAGGATCGAGCGGAACTCGTCGCCCACGGCCGGGTGTTCCCAGTTGAAGTCGGGCTGCTCGGGCGCGAAGAGGTGCAGGTACCACTCTCCGGCGGTGCCGTCCGGCTCGGTGACCCGGGTCCAGGCCGGGCCGCCGAAGATGGACTCCCAGTCGTTGGGCGGCAGTTCGCCGTTCTCGCCCTTGCCCGGCTTGAAGTGGTAGCGGTCGCGCAGCGAGGAGCCGGGGCCCTCACGCAGCGCGCGCTTGAACCACTCGTGCTGGTCCGAGGAGTGGTTGGGCACGAGGTCGACGATGATCCGCAGGCCAAGACCGTGGGCGTCGCGGATCAGGGCGTCGGCGTCCAGCAGGTTGCCGAACATCGGGTCGACGGCACGGTAGTCCGCCACGTCGTAGCCGGCGTCGGCCTGCGGCGAGGCGTAGAAGGGGCTGAGCCACACGGCGTCCACGCCGAGGTCGCGCAGGTACGGGAGTCGGGAACGTACGCCCTCCAGGTCGCCCATGCCGTCGCCGTTGCTGTCGGCGAAACTGCGCGGATAGACCTGGTAGATCACCGCGTCGCGCCACCAGTCGCGATGCGCGGCGACGGTGGCGAGAACGGAGTTCGGGGCCTGGTCGGCGGGGTGCTGGCTCATGGCGTCCTTGATGCGATGAGGGTCCCCGCGTCCGGGCGCGGCCGGGCAGGGGGAGGAAATCGGCTGTGGGGGCAGACCCCTGCTCGCACGAGGCCGGGAGCACGGGGCGGAAGGCTTCGGGGCGGGGGGAGAGATGAGGCGGCCGCGGTACTGGCGGGGTCGGATGGGCACCGCGGCCGCCACCCGCGCGCGCGAGCGCGCGGGAGACTGGGGGGTCGTGGGGGCGTCCTCGCGGATCAGCCCTTGGTACCGCCCGCGGTGAGACCTGTCACCAGGTTCTTCTGCACGAGGTAGAAGAAGGCGGAGACGGGTATCGCGACCAGGACGGCGGTGGCCGCCATCAGGTTGCGCTGCGCGTCGTGCTCGCTGACGAAGCTCTGGAGGCCGACCGCGAAGGTGTACTTCGAGTCGTCCAGCATGAACGTCGAGGCGAAGGCGACCTCACCGAACGCGGTGATGAAGTTGTAGAACGCCGCCACCGCGAGACCCGGCTTGGCGAGCGGCAGGATCAGCCGGAAGAAGGTGCCGAAGGGGCTCAGTCCGTCGACCCGGCCGGCCTCGTCGATCTCGAACGGGATGGTGTCGAAGTAGCCCTTGAGCAGCCAGGCGCTGTAGGGCACCGCCGTCGAGCAGTAGACGAGGATCAGGCCGAAGTAGTTGTCGATGAGCTGGAGGTCCGAGAGGATCTGGTACATCGGCACGATCAGCACGGCGATCGGGAACATCTGGGTGACCAGCAGGACCCACATGAACTTCTTGTAGCCGGGGAAGCGCATGCGCGAGACCGCGTAGCCGGTGGTGGCCGCGACCATCACGCCGATGACCGTGGTGCCGAGCGACACGATGAGCGAACTCTTCATCCACTCGAAGAAGTTCGTGTGCTGGAGCACGAAGGAGTAGTTGCCGAACGTCATCGTGTGCCAGATGCGTCCGGGGTGCAGGTAGTCGTCCTGCTCCGGGCCGAGGGACAGGAAGACGAGCCACGCGATCGGGAACAGCGCGACCAGGCTCGCGACGGTCAGGATGCCGTGGGAGGCGAGCGAGCCGAGGAGGCTGCGCCGGCCGCGCTCACGCGCCGGGCCGCGAGACAAAGACGCAAATGCAGTCCACGCGACCGGCCGCTTGAGCTTGGAGTCGGGGGGTGTGGTGGCAGTCATGGGGGCTCCCGCCTCAGATCGCGAGCTGCTGGTCATTGCGGTTCAGCCAGCGGCGGTAGAAGGAGGTGAAGACGATCAGGATGGCCAGCAGCAGCATGCCGTAGGCCGCCGACTGAGCGAAGTCACGCGGCTGCTGCCCGAAGCCGAGGTAGTAGGCCCAGGTGACGAGGATCTGCGCGTCCGGCGCGGTGTTGCCGAACAGCAGGAAGATCACGGCGAACTGGTTGAAGGTCCAGATGATGCCGAGGAGCACCACGGTGGAGCTGACCGACCTGAGGCCCGGCAGCGTCACGAACCGGAACTGCTGCCACTTGTTCGCGCCGTCCATCTCGGCGGCCTCGTACAGCGTGGTGTCGATGGACTGGAGTCCGCCGAGCAGCGACACCATCATGAACGGCACACCGCACCAGGTGTTGACCATGATCGCGGCGAACCGCTGCCAGAAGGTGTCCTCCAGCCACGAGGGCGCCGGCAGGTGCACCGCGTGGAGCATGGAGTTGATGATCCCGCCGTCGGCGAGCATGAAGCGCCAGCCGAAGACGGTGACGAAGGTCGGCACGGCCCAGGGAAGCACCAGGATCAGCCGGTAGAGCGTGCGGCCGCGCAGCTTCTGGTTGAGCAGCAGCGCGAGGCCGAGGCCGACGCAGTAGTGCAGCGCGACGCAGATGACGGTCCAGGCGATGGTCCAGATGAAGTGCGACCAGAAGCGGTCGTACGACGTCGGACCCCACAGGATGTCCTTGTAGTTGTCCAGGCCGATGAACTTGTAGGTGGCGTCGATGTGGTTGACGCCGATCGTGCGGGCCGAATTGAGGCTGTTGGCGTCCGTGAGCGTCAGATAGAGGCCCCGAACCAGCGGATAGAGCACCAATCCGCCGAGTACGACGACGACCGGGGCGATCATCGCGTACGCGTACCAGTACTTCTGGTACGAGTGCTTGAGACGCTGCATCCGGCCGGGACGCGGTGCTCGGTCACCGCGGCGCTTGCCGGTCGCGCGGTCGATGGCGACTGTCATGGTTCGACACCTTCTGCAAGATCAGGAGTTGGGCGCACACAGCCGGTGGCCGCCGAGTCCGTGTCCCCGGTCTTCGGGGGTCCCCCCGGCCCGACCGAAGTCGGGCCGGGGAGGGATCCGGCGGCCGCACGGGCCTACTTGCTGAAGTCCGGCACCAGCTTGGCGATGGCCAGCTCGACGTTGCTCAGACCCTTGTCCAGGGACTCCTTGCCACCCGCGATCTTGGGGAGCTCGGTGTCCAGCGGGCCCCACAGGGAGCTGTACTCCGGCAGCGCCGGGCGCGGCTGGGCGGCGGCGAGAACCGTGCCGTAGCCGGCGATGCCCGGGTCGGCCTTGACGGCGTCGGTGTAGGCGTCGTCACGCGTGGGCAGCGTGGAGTTCTTCAGCGCGATGGTGGCCTGGGACTTCGCCGAGGTCATGAAGTTGACGAACTTCAGCGAGGCGGCCTGGTGGGCCTTGTCCGAGCCGGCGTAGACCGAGAGGTTGTGGCCGCCGGTCGGGGCGCCCGCCTTGCCGGTGGAGCCGGCCGGGACGGTGGCGATACCGAGGTTCGTCTTGTCGGAGAACGCCGAACCCTTGTAGAAGTTCGTGATCTCCCACGGGCCCTGGACGATCGCGGCGACCTTGCCGTTGACGAACGCGTCCTGGATGTGGGCGTAGGCGTCGGCGGTGGTGTCCGCCTTGTGCAGGCCCTTGCCGGAGAAGAGGCCCAGCCAGGTGCCGTACGCCTTCTTCGCGGCGGGAGAGGCGACCGTGATCTTCTTCGCGGAGGCGTCGACGGTGTCGGTGCCCTCGCCGTAGAGGAAGTTCATCGCGTAGTAGGCCTGGGTCGAGCCCCAGTAGCCGTCGACGCCGGTCTTGCCCTTGATGGTGGCCGCGTCCTTCTTCAGGTCGCTCCACGTCTTGGGCGCCTCGGTGATGCCGGCCTTCTGGAACAGCGCCTTGTTGTAGACGAGCGCCAGGGTGTCCGTGACGAGCGGCACACCGTAGGTCTTGCCGTCGAACTTGGCCTGCTCGATCAGGTTGGGCTTGAACTTGGCCTGGTCCGCGAGGGCGGCGGTGCCGTCCAGCGGCAGGAAGTAGCCCTTCTTGGCGAAGGCGGGGGTCCAGCCGACCTCGGAGCGCAGGACGTCCGGGGCGCCGGAGGCACCGGCGGCCGTGTCGAACTTGTTCTGCGCCTGGTCGAAGGGCACGTTGACGTACTTGACCTTGACGTTCTTGTTGGCGGCCTCGAACTCCTTGACCAAGGCCTTGTACGTCGGCGCCTCATTGGTGGCGTTGGACGTGTCCCACCACGTGATGGTGACCGGGCCGCTGGCCTTGTCGCTGCTGTCACTGCCGCTGCCGCCGCAGGCCGTCGCCGCGAGGGCGAAAGACGCCACCAGCGCACTGGCCGCTATGCCACGCCGCATGAGTTCTCCTTGAGGGTGAAAGCCCGAGTGGGTGAGGAACCGGTCCCGCCCGGTTCCCCTGCCGACTTGCCGACTGCGCCGTTGCGTCCGCCGGGCGACGTGAACGTAACAGCGATGTAAGCGGCGCGAAAGACCTTGCAGCAAAAAAGTGCAAGAGCTGACGACAGTTATGCCGCCGTGACCTCCCGGCAGCCTTCCCGAAACCCTGCTGCGGCACCGCTCAGCACACATCCCGCGCCCTGTGCAAGACTCTGCAAGCTCTTGCCACGGGTGGCACATACGGGGATCATCGGCCCGTCAGCGTCTTGCAGGAGCCACCCCTTTCCGCGCGACGCACGCACGGGACACCGAGCCGACCAGAATCACGAGGGAGCGCGATGACGCAGCAGCCCGGAGCGGGCCGAGCAACCGCCCGCACACGGCGTCTGGTTGGTGGGCAGGGTGAGATGCGACCGGTACAGTCCAATCCTGTGACCACACGGCTTGCCGACATCGCAGCCCAGGCGGGGGTCAGTGAGGCGACGGTCAGTCGCGTCCTGAACGGGAAGCCGGGCGTCGCCGCGACCACACGTCAGTCCGTCCTCGCGGCGCTCGACGTCCTGGGCTACGAACGCCCGGTACGGCTGCGCCAGCGCAGCGAGGGCCTGGTGGGCCTCATAACCCCCGAGCTGGAGAACCCGATATTCCCTGCCCTCGCGCAGGTGATCGGGCAGGCCCTGACACGCCAGGGCTACACCCCCGTGCTCGCCACCCAGACCCCGGGCGGTTCCACCGAGGACGAGCTGACCGAGATGCTGGTCGACCGCGGGGTCGCCGGCATCATCTTCGTCTCCGGACTGCACGCCGACACCTCGGCGGACATGCAGCGCTACGAGCAACTGCGCGGACGCGGCGTCCCCTTCGTCCTGGTCGACGGCTTCTCGCCGAAGGTGCAGGCGCCGTTCATCTCGCCGGACGACCGCGCGGCGATGGCCCTCGCGGTCACCCACCTCGCCTCGCTCGGGCACACGAGCATCGGACTCGCGCTCGGCCCCAAGCGGTTCGTGCCGGTGCAGCGCAAGATCGAGGGCTTCGTGCGCACCATGCAGGACCAGCTGGGCCTGAACCCCGCGGACATCGAGGAGCGACTGGTCCAGCACTCGCTGTACACGCTGGAGGGCGGGCAGGCCGCCGCGAGCGCCCTGATGGACCGCGGCTGCACGGCGATCGTGTGCGCCAGCGACATGATGGCGCTGGGCGCGATACGGGCGGCACGCCAGCGCGGCCTGGAGGTCCCCACGGACATCTCGGTCGTGGGATTCGACGACTCGCCGCTGATCGCCTTCACCGACCCGCCGCTCACGACGGTCCGCAAGCCGGTCCCCGCGATGGGCCAGGCCGCGGTGCGCACGCTGCTGGAGGAGATCGGCGGGACGCCCGCACCGCACAGCGAGTTCGTGTTCATGCCGGAACTCGTGGTGCGCGGTTCGACCGCTTCCGCCCCTGGTGACCGAAATCGTCCCTGAGCAGGACGACAAAAGGAGCGAAGCACTCCCACAGGTGTAGAAAGTGCGGCCGGGACCCGACCCGGGGATCATCGGTGAGGGAAGCCTTTTCTGGCAGACTCTGTGCCTATGGGTGATTCGACCGTGACGTCACTGGACGGCCGTCAGGCCACTCCACAGCCCGTCGCGGAGGAGAAGGCGGGGAACGCGCTCCTGCGTCGTATGCGTACCCCGCGTCGCCCCCGCCTCTGGTTCGAAGTCCTGCTCATCGCCGTGAGTTACTGGACGTACTCACTGATCCGCAACGCCGTGCCGGAGCAGAGACGCGAAGCGCTCCGCAACGCCGACTGGATCTGGCGGCTGGAGCACCACCTCGGCGTCGCCGTCGAGGAGTCGGTCAACCACGCGGTGAACTCGGTCGAATGGCTGATCATCGGGATGAACTACTACTACGCGACCCTGCACTTCGTGGTGACGCTGAGTGTCCTGGTCTGGCTGTACCGCTGTCATCCCGGCCGCTACGCGGCGGCCCGTCTCGCACTGTTCGCCACCACGGCGGTGGCCCTTCTCGGCTACTACTTCTTCCCGCTCGCGCCACCCCGTCTGATGACCGGCAGCACCTTCGTGGACACGGTCATGGTCCACGAGACCTGGGGGTCCATGGCCTCCGGCGATCTCAAGCACATGTCCAACCAGTACGCCGCGATGCCGTCCATGCACATCGGCTGGTCCGTGTGGTGCGGACTGACCCTGTTCGCGCTGGCCAGGACCCCCTGGGCGCGGATCCTCGGCGTCCTGTACCCGGCGGCCACCCTCGTGGTCATCGTCGCCACCGCCAACCACTTCTGGCTGGACGCGGTGGGCGGCCTGCTCTGCCTCGCCTTCGGCTTCACGGTGACGCGGCTGTGGTACGGCGCGCTGCCCTACGCGCTGCCGCAGTGGGTGCCGGGGACGCGCGGGACACCGGTCCTGCCCGAGAAGACGTGAACGGCGTTCTCCGTCACGTTCAGTGATCGCCCGGTGCTCCGTAGAACAGTTCGTCCACCACGGCGCGGGCCCGCCGGGTGGTGCGCCGGTAGTCGTCGAGCATGTCTCCGACGTGCCCCGGGTCGTAGCCCAGATAGCGGCCGACGGCGGCCAGCTCGCGCCCGTCCGAGGGGAAGGTGTCGCCGGCCCTGCCCCGCACGAGCATCACGGCGTTGCGCACCCGGGTGGCCAGCACCCAGGCCTCGTCCAGCGTCGCCGCGTCCTCCGTCGACAGCAGCTCCGCCGCGCGCGCCGCGGCCAGCGCCTCCCGGGTCCTGGTCGTCCTGAGGCCCGGCTCGGCCCAGCCGTGCCGCAGTTGCATCAGCTGGACCGTCCACTCCACGTCGGAGAGGCCGCCGCGCCCGAGCTTGGTGTGCAGGGTCGGGTCGGCGCCGCGCGGCATCCGCTCCGACTCCATCCGGGCCTTGAGCCGCCGGATCTCGCGTACGGCATCCTCGCCCAGACCCTCCGCGGGGTATCGGAGCGGAGCGACCAGCTCGACGAACCGGCTCCCGAGGTCGGCGTCCCCGGCCACGACCTCCGCCCGCAGCAGCGCCTGCGACTCCCACACCAGCGACCAGCGGCGGTAGTACGCCTCGTACGACTTCAGTGTCCGTACCAGCGGCCCGGACTTCCCCTCGGGCCGCAGGTCCGCGTCGATCAGGAGCGGCGGGTCCGCGCTGGGGAGCTGGAGCAGCCGCCGCATCTCGGACACCACGGAGTTCGCGGCCTGTGCCGCCTCCTGATCGGCCACGCCCTCGCGGGGCTCGTGCACGAACAGCACGTCCGCGTCGGAGCCGTACCCGAGCTCATGGCCGCCGAAGCGGCCCATCCCGATCACCGTGAAGCGGGTGGGCAGGGTGTCGCCCCAGCCGTCGCGCACCACGGCCCGCAGGGTGCCCGCGAGCGTCGCCGCCGTCAGGTCCGAGACCGCTCCGCCGACGAGGTCGACCAGCGCCCCCTGATCGGCGACGGCCGGTGTCTCCTCGGTCCCGTAGCTGGCGACGATGTCCGTCGCGGTGATACGGAACAGCTCGCGCCGCCGGACCCCGCGCGCGACGGTCACGGCCTGCTCGCCGCCGTCGGCCCGGCGCACCGCGGCGAGGATCTCCTGCTCCAGCTGGGCCCGGCCGCGCGGTTCGAGGCCGCCGCCCTCCCCGTCGCCCAGCAGGGCCACCGCCTCGGGGGCGCGCATCAGCAGGTCCGGGGCGAGCCGGCCCGCGGAGAGCACCCGCGCGAGGTTCTCGGCGGCGGCGCCCTCGTCCCTGAGCAGCCGCAGATACCAGGGGGTCTTGCCCAGCGCGTCCGAGACCTTGCGGAAGTTGAGCAGTCCGGCGTCGGGGTCGGCGGAGTCCGCGAACCAGCCGAGCAGCACGGGAAGCAGGGTCCGCTGGATGGCGGCCTTGCGGCTGACCCCGGAGGCCAGCGCCTCCAGATGGCGCCGGGCTCCGGCCGGATCGGCGTACCCGAGCGCGACGAGCCGCTCGCGAGCCGCGTCGGCGCTCAACCGGGTCTCGCCGGGCGCCAGTTGGGCGACGGCGTCGAGGAGCGGTCGGTAGAACAGCTTCTCGTGCAGCCGCCGGACCATGGCCGCGTGCCGCTTCCACTCCCGGTTCAGTTCGCCGGCCGGGTCGGCGCGCAGCCCCAGTGACCGGCCGATCCGGCGCAGATCGGCCTCGTCCTGCGGCACAAGATGGGTGCGCCGCAGTCTGAAGAGCTGGATGCGGTGCTCCATCGAGCGCAGGAAGCGGTAGGCGTCGTCGAGCTGTACGGCGTCGGCGCGGCCGACGTAGCCGCCCGCCGCGAGTGCCTTCAGGGCGTCCAGGGTGGTGCCGCTGCGCAGGGAGGTGTCGGCCCGGCCGTGCACCAGCTGAAGGAGCTGTACGGCGAACTCGACGTCCCTGAGGCCGCCGGGGCCGAGCTTCAGCTCGCGTTCGATCTCGGCGGCCGGGATGTTCTCCACCACCCGGCGCCGCATCTTCTGCACGTCGGCGACGAAGTTCTCGCGCTCGGCGGCGTGCCAGACGAGCGGGGCCAGGGTGGCGACGTACTCCTCGCCGAGCTCCAGGTCCCCGGCCACCGGGCGGGCCTTGAGCAGGGCCTGGAACTCCCAGGTCTTGGCCCACCGCTGGTAGTAGGCGAGATGGCTGCTGAGCGTGCGCACCAGGGGGCCGTTGCGTCCCTCGGGGCGCAGATTGGCGTCGACCGGCCAGATACTGCCCTCGACGGTGGTCTCCGAGCAGATCCGCATCATGTGCGAGGCGAGCCGGGTGGCCGCCTGGAGGGCCTTGCCCTCGTCGGCTCCCTCGACGCTCTCCCCTACGAAGATCACGTCGACGTCGGAGACGTAGTTGAGCTCGTGTCCCCCGCACTTGCCCATCGCGATCACCGCGAGCCGGCACAGGGCGGTGTCGTCGGGCGCGGCGGCCCGGGCGATGGCGAGCGCGGTGCGCAGGGTCGCGGTGGCGAGGTCGGCGAGCTCGGCGGCGGTCTGGGCGAGGTCGGTGGTGCCGCACACGTCGCGCGCGGCGATGGAGAGCAGACAGCGGCGGTAGGCGACGCGCAGCGAGACGGGGTCCGTGGCGCCGGCCAGCCCCCGTTCGAACTCCTCGACGCCGGGATGCAGGTCCCGCGCCTCATAGGTGACGAGGACCTGCCAGTCGTGCGGGTGCCGGGCGAGATGGTCACCGAGCGCGGCGGAGGCTCCGAGGACCCCGAGCAGCCGGTCCCGCAGCGGTTTGGCGGCGATCAGGGTGTCGAGGAGTTCCCGCTGGGCGGAGTGCCCGTCCTGGGCCTCGACGAGCCGGACGAGTCCGAGCAGGGCGAGGTCGGGGTCGGCCGTGGCGCCCAACGCGTCCAGGAGGACCGGGTCGGTCCGTACGGGTGCCAGCTCGGGCCCCTCCAGGAGCCGCTCGGCCGCCGAGGGATCGGTGAAGCCGTGCCGCAGCAGCCGCGTGAAGGTACTGCTTCTGCGCCCCGGCGCCGTCATCCCGGCCTCCTGTCGATCGATGCCGTAGGCCCGGTCCCGTCCCGCACACCGCACCGGTCCGATCAAGGCCGTACGGGCCCGAGCCTAACCCCCGTTCGCACGGTTGCGCCCCGCGCCGACGGCCGTGCGAGGCGGTACAAAGGAGAGAGAGGCAGCAGTTCATCCGATCTTCATCCCGCGGGTTGAGGGATGTGGACCCGGGGAATATTGGCGTGCGCATGCTCTGTCCGCACCGCCACCGTCGCCTCTCCCCCCACCGGAGGTCAGAAGTGTCCGGCAGAAACGTGTACACCCGCAGCCGTGCCGTCGCGGCATCCGCCCTCGCCTTCACCGCGGCCGCGGTGGGACTGTGGGGCGGGCTCTCGGGCTCGGCCCCCGCGCACGCCGCGGCCACGGTCCCGACCCCGGACCACGTCGTCGTCGTGGTCTTCGAGAACCACGCATACAGCCAGGTGATCGGCTCCTCCAGCGCCCCGTACATCAACTCGCTCAAGACCGGCGGGGCCAACCTCACCCAGTCGTACGCCGAGACGCACCCGAGCCAGCCCAACTACTTCGCCCTGTTCTCGGGCTCCACCCAGGGCATCACGGACGACAGCTGCTACACCCCCGGCTTCTCCTCCGCCCCGAACCTCGCCTCCGAGCTGATCGCGGCGGGCAGGAGCTGGGGCAGCTACAACGAGACGCTGCCCAGCCAGGGTTCGACCACGTGCAGCAGCGGCAACTACGCGCGCAAGCACAACCCCTGGTTCGGCTTCAGCAATGTGCCGACGTCCGGCGCGAAGACGTTCGCCCAGTTCCCGACGGACTACACGACGCTCCCCCAGGTCTCCTTCGTGGTCCCGAACCTGTGCAGCGACATGCACGACTGCTCGGTGTCCACCGGTGACACCTGGCTCAAGACCAACCTGAGCGCGTACGCCACCTGGGCCAAGACCCACAACAGCCTGCTCGTCGTCACCTTCGACGAGGACAACCGGCTGGCCGGCAACAAGATCCCGACCGTCCTCTACGGCCAGCAGGTGACCCCGGGGTCGTCGTCCGCCACCACCTACAACCACTACGACCTGCTGCGCACCCTGGAGGACTCGCAGGGCCTCACGTCGCACGCGGGCAACGCGGCATCCGGCAAGGACATCACGGGCATCTGGACGTCCTGACATGTATCTGGCGGACAGCCGCGCCGGGGCACCGAAGGCCGCGGCGGCGTCCGCGGAGAGCGCCGCCCAGCCCCGCGCCGGGCGGCGCCTCACCGCGGTCGGGCCAACCGTGCTGGCCCTCGGCACGGTCAGCCTGATCACCGACGTCTCCTCGGAGATGGTGACGGCCGTCCTGCCCCTGTACCTGGTGGCGGGCCTCGGCCTGTCCCCCCTCGGCTTCGGTCTCCTCGACGGGATCTACAACGGCTTCTCGGCCCTGGTACGCCTGGCCGGAGGGCATCTCGCCGACCGGGGCGGCGGGCGCCACAAGTGGGTGGCGGGTGCCGGATACGCCCTCTCGGCCCTCTGCAAACCGCTGCTCCTGATGGCCAGGACCCTCACCCCCATCGGTCTGGTCCTCGCCGTCGACCGCACCGGCAAGGGCCTGCGCACCGCCCCGCGCGACGCCCTGATCTCCCTGTCGAGCAGCCCCGCGACCCGCGGCCGCGCCTTCGGCGTGCACCGCGCGATGGACACGGCGGGCGCCCTGCTGGGCCCGCTCGTCGCCTTCCTGATCCTCCGCGAGACCGTCGACGGCTACGACGCGGTGTTCACGGTGAGCTTCTGCGTGGCCGTGGTGGGCGTGCTGGTCCTGGTGCTGTTCGTACCGGGGAACGCGGTGACGCGGTCCGTGTCCGAGGCCGGAGCAGGAGCTTTGGCCGAGGCGGGAGTTGGGGCCGGAACCGGGACCGGAGTTGGGCCCGTGGCCGAGTCCGGAGTCGGGGCCGGGGGCGAAGCCCGATCCGTGGCGGGAGTTGAGGCCGTAACCGAAGCCGGAGCCGTGAACGGGACCGGAGTTGAGGCCGCAACCGAAGCTAGGGCCGCGAACGGGACCGGAGTTGAGGCCGGGGGCGAAGCCAGATCCGCGGCGGGAGGTGGGGCCGCAACCGAAGCTAGGGCCGCGAACCGGACCGGAGTTGGGGCCGGGGGCGGAGCCCGAGGCGGGACCGGGGTCCGGGCCGGGGGCGGGGAGGCCGCCGTCCGTGGGGTGGGCGCCGCCGGCTCCCCGCCCCGCCCCACCCTGCGTGCCGCTCTCGCCCTGCTGCGCCGCCGGGAGTTGCGCGGCATCACGCTCTGCGCGCTCCTGCTCGGCCTCGCCACCGTCAGCGACTCCTTCGTGTTCCTGCTGCTCCAGCACAGGCTCGGCGTGCCGGACCGCTGGTTCGCGCTGCTGCCCGTCGGCACCGCCGCCGCGTTCCTGCTGCTGGCCGTCCCGCTCGGCCGGCTCGCGGACCGGGCCGGCCGCTGGCGGGTGTTCCTGGCCGGCCACGCCGCCCTGCTCCTCGCGTACGGCCTGCTGCTGACGTCCTGGCACGGTACGGCGCTGCCGTTCGCCGTCCTCCTCCTGCACGGCGGTTTCTACGCGGCGACGGACGGCGTGCTCATGGCCGCGGCCTCGGACAGCGTGCCCGAGGAACTGCGGTCGTCCGGACTCGCCCTGGTGCAGACGGGTCAGGCACTGGCCCGCTTCGCCTGCTCGCTCGCCTTCGGCGCGGCCTGGACGGCGTGGGGCGACCGTACGGCGCTCATGGCGTCGGCCGTGGCGCTCGCCCTGTGCGCGCTCTTCTCGACGATCCTGCGCCCTGTCCGCCGCACTCCCTCAGAAGGCCTCGCATGACGCTGCGCACCCGCATCCTGGTCCTGGTCTCGGCGCTGGTCGTCCTCGCGGGCGTCGCGACGGCCTCCGTGCTGCACGCCTCGGCGCGCGCGGAGCGCCGGAACCAGGCGCGGCCCGGCGGTCCCCGGATCACCGCGGGGACGGTCTCCCTGACCGACTCCCGGCGGCTGGTGTTCAGGAACATGGCATGGGGCCCGCACCGCGACGAGCTGACGTCCGTGCCGGCCTCCGACCCGTCGGGGCCGCGCACCGCGTCCAAGGTCAAGTGCCTGCGGTTCTCCGCCGCTTCGGGCACCGGGGTGTGCCTCCAGGCGGTGCACGGCACGGTCCAGGACACCTACCGGGCGGTGATCCTCGACTCCGCCCTGCGCGTCAGGGCCCGCTACGACGTGCCCGGCATCCCGTCCCGCGCCCGCGTCTCGCCGAGCGGCCGGTACGCCGCCTGGACGGCGTTCGTGGGCGGCGACTCGTACGCGGGCACGAACTTCTCCACCCGCGCGGCGATCGTCGACACCCGCACGGGGAAGCTGACGCCCTCCCTGGAGGAGTACCGCGTGGTGAAGGACGGCAGGACCTACCGGTCGGCCGACGTCAACTTCTGGGGCGTCACCTTCACGGGCGACGACCGCGGTTTCTACGCCACCATGGCGACGCACGGCACGACCTATCTGATCCACGGCGACCTCGCCGCCCGCACCGTCACCACCGTGCACACCAACGTCGAGTGCCCGTCCCTCTCCCCCGACGGCACCCGCGTCGCCTTCAAGAAGCGCGTCAAGGGCCTTCCCCAGGACGCCCCCTGGCATCTGTACGTCCTCGACCTGCGCACCGGGCACGAGACCGCGCTCGCCGAGCCGCGCAGCGTCGACGACCAGGTGGTCTGGCGCGACGACCACACCCTCGTCTACGCGCTCCCCGGCGACTACGGGGCCGACCTGTGGACCCTCCCGTCCGACGGCACGGGAAAACCGCGACGCCTCAGCACCGCGGCCGTGTCACCCGCCTACCTGGACCGCACAGGCACCTCCGGCACGTCGTAGCGCGGCCACCACCCGCCGACACCGGCCCCGCGTGCGCCGAGGTTCGCACGGGCACACGCCGCCCTGGCCGGAGGCCGGCCTTCCGAACATCCGGGGGCCGTCACCGCTCGGACCCGGGGGCACGCGCCTGACCTCGGCATAGCCAGGTGACGATCAAGGCCGCTTGCCCTATGCTGCGCTCATCCCGGGGGGCGGCTGGCCGGCATGACGACCAGCACCGTGACACGTGTACATCACCCACGCCATCTCAACTCGAGCTTCGGCATGCCTCGAAGCAGCCACGCCCGTGCGCGGCTGCCGCCCAAGGCTGCCCGCGCGGGGCCGGATCGGCGCGCTCCCCGGATTCCACGGTCATCGGAAGGCAGAAAGCGTCATGGCAGAACGGCAGTACCTCGGTCAGGGCTCCACCACCTCGGCGGAGAAGTTCTGGTACATCCTGGGTTGCATCTACTTCGGTGCCGCCTACCTCCAGAAGGTCCCGGTCAAGAAGGCTCTGAGCGAGTACGGGCTGGTCGAGATGACCGGGGCCGAGAAGTTCTGGTACGTCGTCCAGTGCATATTCTTCGGCGCCGGCTACTTCGCGAAGGTCACCATCAAGAAGGCCCTGTCCGAGGTGCGGAACGCCGGCGGATTCCCCACCGTCTGACGGTCCCCGGAACAGACGCACCACCCGCGGGCCCGAACCGCACAAAGCGGTCCGGGCCCGCGGCCGTTCCCCCGCCCGAGAGCGACCGGAACAACCACAGGGCCCCGGTCACGGTTGTCGTCTGTTTCGGCCCGCGGCTCGTCGCCGCCCTGACCTCGATCGCCGCCCACCCGGCCATGCTCGCGTTCATCGTCCTCGGCCGGGCCGCGGTCACCGTCGTCCGCTCAGTAGGTGGCAGCGACGGCAAGGCCACTGCCGAACGCCCGCGCCGCGAACGCTGAGACCGGGTGGCGCCGATGCAGCGTCAACGGCCCTTGCGGATCTCCTCGTACCGCCGCTGAACGTCCGGCCGGAACCAATCGGGCACTTGAGCGGCTGTCCGCAAATGCCGGCGCTCGTCCGGGGAAAGTTTCTCTGCGGAGGCGTCGACAGCGATCGAGTAGTAGGTCATCTTCTCCGACAGCCGTTCGCGTCTCTCGTCCGCGCCGATATCGGCGCCCGCGGCCTGGCGGGTCCAGGTGGCGGGCATCTGATCCACCAAAGGCAGGAGCACATGTCGAGGGCCCGCTGGACGGCTTGGCGATTAGTCGGCGCAGTAGTGCCCGCTCCACGGAGGATCGGCGCCCGGCGTCCCGGCTCGACCCGTCGTTCCGGGTGCAGCACGCTGACGCCTGCGGCTCCGCCAAGCCCTTCCGCCCGCGTACACGGAGTGGACCGGCGCCATCCGGTTCACCGCGCCCAGCGCCGTGGACAGCATGCACGAGGGCGGCGTTTCCGGGCCGGACGGCCCACAGACGGCCCAGGGGCTGTGAGGACGGCCGCGGGGCCCACGGTCACCGACCGAGGGCCCCGCGCACCCCACGCAAAAGGCGCCCCTGACCTGCCCCTACAGCACCGGCAGATTCTTCCGCAGCTCGAAGGCCGTGACCTCGCTGCGGTACTCCTCCCATTCCGCCTTCTTGTTGCGCAGGAAGAAGTCGAAGACGTGTTCGCCGAGGGTCTCGGCCACGAGTTCGCTGCGTTGCATCAGGGCCAGGGCCTCGCCGAGGTTCTGCGGGAGGGGCTCGATGCCCATCGCGCGGCGCTCGCCGTCGGAGAGGGCCCAGACGTCGTCGTCGGCGCCCGGCGGAAGCTCGTAGCCCTCCTCGATGCCCTTCAGGCCCGCGGCCAGCAGCAGCGCGTAGGCGAGGTACGGGTTCGCGCCCGAGTCGATCGAGCGGACCTCGACCCGCGCCGAGCCGGTCTTGCCGGGCTTGTACATCGGCACGCGGACGAGCGCGGAGCGGTTGTTGTGGCCCCAGCAGATGTACGAGGGGGCCTCGCCACCGGCGCCCGCTGTGCGCTCCGAGCCGCCCCAGATGCGCTTGTAGGAGTTGACCCACTGGTTGGTGACGGCGGAGATCTCCGCGGCGTGCTTGAGCAGGCCGGCGATGAACGAGCGGCCCACCTTGGAGAGCTGGTACTCCGAGCCGGACTCGTAGAACGCGTTCCGGTCGCCCTCGAAGAGGGAGAGGTGGGTGTGCATACCGCTGCCCGGGTACTCCGAGAACGGCTTCGGCATGAAGGTGGCCTGCACCCCCTGCTCCAGCGCGACCTGCTTCATGATCAGCCGGAAGGTCATGATGTTGTCGGCCGTGGAGAGCGCGTCGGCGTAGCGCAGGTCGATCTCCTGCTGGCCGGGGGCGCCCTCGTGGTGGCTGAACTCGACCGAGATGCCCATCGACTCCAGCATCGTGATGGCCTGGCGCCTGAAGTCCTGGCCGACGTTCTGCGGGGTGTGGTCGAAGTAGCCGGAATTGTCGGCCGGGGTGGGACGCGAGCCGTCGAGCGGGCGGTCCTTGAGCAGGAAGAACTCGATCTCGGGGTGGGTGTAGAAGGTGAAGCCCAGGTCCGAGGTCTTGGCGAGGGCGCGCTTGAGGACGTAGCGCGGGTCCGCGAAGGACGGGGAGCCGTCCGGCATGAGGATGTCGCAGAACATGCGGGCGGTACCGGGGGCCTCGGCGCGCCAGGGCAGCACCTGGAAGGTGGACGGGTCCGGCTTGGCGATCATGTCGGACTCGTATACGCGGGCGAAGCCCTCGATGGCCGAGCCGTCGAAGCCGATGCCCTCGTCGAAGGCCTGTTCCAGCTCGGCCGGGGCCACGGCCACCGACTTGAGGAAGCCGAGCACGTCCGTGAACCACAGACGTACGAACCGGATGTCACGCTCCTCCAGTGTCCGGAGCACGAACTCCTGCTGCTTGTCCATCTTCCGCTTCCACCCATCCTTGCTGGTCAGGCCGCCTGCTCCCACGCCTCGAAGACGATCGGCGCACCTGAGCATCCCACCACAACACCATTTCGTGCGCGTTGCCGACCATGATCGGCCCGGCGACCACGGCCTGAACGCCTCGCGTACGGCAGGTGTCCTGCTCTGCCGCCCATACTGCCTGCTCACCGACCCACCCGTAAGGGGCGTCCGGTCCTCATCTGCCCCCTCGGTTTTAATTTGCATCTTAGATGCAAGTTTTATTACTGTGCGGCCCGGCAGAAGAGCGCAACCCAGCCCTCCCGCCGCGGCCTTGAGGAGTCCCGATGCTGTCCGAACCATCCGCCGCCACCGTCCGCGCGACTCTCCCCGTCGTCGGCGCCGCCATCGGCGAGATCACCGAGCGCTTCTACGCCGGGCTGTTCACCGCCCACCCCGAACTGCTCCGTGACCTGTTCAACCGCGGCAACCAGGCCGCCGGGACCCAGCGTCAGGCCCTGGCGGGCTCCATCGCCGCCTTCGCCGGCCACCTGGTCGAACGCCCCGGGGAACGGCCCGACGCGATGCTCGGCCGCATCGCCCACAAGCACGCCTCCCTCGGCGTGGCGCCCGAGCAGTACGAGGTCGTGCACGAGCACCTCTTCGCCGCCATCGTCGAGGTGCTCGGCGACGCGGTCACCGCCGAGGTCGCCGCCGCCTGGGACGAGGTGTACTGGCTCATGGCGAACGCCCTGATCGCCATCGAGAAGCGGCTGTACGAGGAGAACGCGGACGACGGGTCCCTGCGCCCCTGGGTCGTCACCGGGCGCGTCGAGGAGACCGAGGACGTCGCCAGCTTCCTCATCCGCCCGGCCGACGGCACCCCCCTGCCCGACTTCCGCGCGGGCCAGTACGTCTCCGTCGGCGTCGAACTCCCGGACGGCGCCCGCCAGATACGCCAGTACAGCCTCTCCGGCGCGCCCGGCTCCCCGGTGCGCCGGATCAGCGTCAAGCGGGTGCGCGCGGACGAGAACGCCGGGGCGCCGGGGCCCGAGGGCGAGGTCTCCAGCCATCTGCACGCGCATGTCCGCGAGGGCAGCGTCCTCGCGGTCTCGGCGCCGTACGGCGATCTGGTCCTCGACGACACGGACGCCCCCCTCCTGCTCGCCTCGGCGGGCATCGGGGTCACGCCGATGATCGCCATGCTGGAGCAGCTGACGCTCTCGGGCCACAAGGCCCCCGTCACCGTGGTGCACGCCGACCGCTCCCCCGCCGGGCACGCGTTGCGCGCCGAGCACACGAGGTTCGCGGACGAACTCCCGGACGCGGAGACCCACTTCTGGTACGAGCGGCCCGAGCCGGGCCACCCCGCCGGGCGGACCGGTCTGGTCGACCTCTCCGGAGTGACGGTACGACCGGGCACGCACGCGTACCTGTGCGGTCCGCTGCCCTTCATGCGGGCGGTACGGACCCAACTCCTCGCCCAGGGCGTACCCGCCCGCGACATCCACTACGAGGTGTTCGGCCCGGACCTGTGGCTGGCCCAGGGCCAGGGCCTGTGACGAGAGGCGTCCCGCTGCCCGCGGGACCGGCGCGGGGCCGCTACGGCCTGCGGGTGATGCCCAGCAGTACGGGCCCGGTCGGGTCGGCGACGACATCGGCGACGGTCAGCGGGTCCAGGGAGGCGTAGAAGGCCTCCTGGGCCCGCCGCAGGGCGCCCCGCAGCCGGCACGCGGAGACGAGCGGGCACGGGGTGTCGCCCTCGCACTCGACGACGTCGCCCTCTCCCTCGAAGGAGCGCACGATCGCGCCGACGGACTCCCCGCGCCCCTTCTCCGTGAGCGTGAGACCGCCTCCCCTGCCGCGCCGGGCGTCGAGCAGGCCGAGGTGCTGGAGCTCGGCGACGACCTTGGCGGCGTGCGTGTACGGGACCCGCATGTCGGCCGCGACCTCGCGCGTGGTGGGCGTCGAGTCGCCGGCGACGGCCAGTCGCATCAGGACGCGAAGGGCCAGGTCGGTGGAGCGCAGCAACCGCATAGCCGCCAGGGTAGGTAATGCGCATCTCCGGTTCAAATTTTCTTCCGGATCCCGTCCGCCCCTGTCCCGGCACCGCCTCCGGAACCGTCTCCGGCACCGCCTCCGGAGCCTTCTTCAGAGTCTTCTTCGGAGCCTTCTTCGGCCGATGTCGCGCACTCCGGGCCAATCACGTGCCCTCCCTGCCGACGCCACTCCCTTTCCGTCTACGATCGGCGGACTCGACCGTCCCGTCCTCATAAGGATCACCATGGGTTCCGCCAAGAACACCAGCACCGGATCGCGCAAGGAGCGCATCGAGGAGCTGCGCCGTGCCGAGCGTGCCCGCGAGCGGCGCAACCGGTTCCTCGTGATCGCGGCCAGTACGGTCGTCGTCGCCGGTCTCGTCGTCGGTGGTGTCGTGCTCGTCCGGTCGCAGTCGGACGACGCGAAGAAGACCACGCCGAGCGACGCCAAGCAGGCGTCGGGGCATTTCGTCACGGGCGCGGACGGGGTGAAGACCTGGAAGGGCACGCTGACGCGCAACCACGTCACGAAGACCGTCACGTACGCGATGGAGCCGCCGGTCGGCGGTGACCACCTCCAGGTCTGGATGAACTGCAACGGTGACGTCTACACCAAGGCCGTGAACAACATGAACGCCGTGCACTCCCTGGAGCACGGCGCGGTCTGGGTGACGTACAACAGCAAGGCGTCCCAGACCGATGTGAAGGCGCTCGCGGCCAAGGTCAGGAAGACCCCGTACACGCTGATGAGCCCGGTCGAGGACCAGAAGGACCCGATCATGATGAGCGCCTGGGGCAAGCAGCGCACGGTGACCGGCGCGAACGACAAGAACGTCGACGCGTTCCTCGCGGAGTTCGTGCAGGGCAAGCAGACCCCCGAGCCGGGCGCCGCGTGCACCAACGGCCTCTCCCAGTGAGGCGCGCCGGGTGGATCGCGGGCGCGGCGGCGGCCGCGCTCGTCGCGGCCGGCGCGATCACCTACGCGGTCGCCGACGGAGACGGGTCCGCTTCCCGGTCCGGGACGCCGGTGCCCGCCGCCGACTCCGCGGACGCGGGCTTCGCCCGGGACATGGCCGTCCACCATCAGCAGGCCGTCGAGATGTCGTACATCGTGCGGGACCGCACCAAGGACGTGGAGGTACGGCGTCTCGCGTACGACATCGCGCAGACGCAGGCCAATCAGCGGGGCATGCTGCTCGGCTGGCTCGATCTGTGGGACCTTCCCAAGGTGTCCTCGGACCCGCCGATGACCTGGATGGGCATGGGTGACATGGCGTCCGGCAAGGACGGCTCGCTGATGCCGGGCATGGCCACGAACGCCGAGATGAAGCGGCTCGGCACGCTCGACGGCAAGCAGGCCGAGGTCTTCTACCTCCAGCTGATGACCGACCACCACAAGGGCGGTATCCACATGGCCGAGGGCTGTGTCGCCAAGTGCACGGTCGGCGTGGAGAAGCGACTGGCGCAGGGCATGGTCGACGCCCAGCAGTCGGAGATCACGATGATGGCCGACCTGCTGAAGGCACGCGGCGCGAAGGCACGCGACTAGGGCCTGTCGTTTGGATCAGTTCGCAGACGCGGCGCAGGACAGCCCCGTGGATGCCCTGCGACCTGATCCAAACGACAGGCCCTAGGTCACCGAACGGGTCCGGGGCGGCCGCCCCGGACCCGTTCGGCCTCGCCGAGGCGTGGTCAGCCGCGCCAGTTGGTGCCGCAGGTGAGGGTGACCCCGGTGGGGACGAGTCGCTCGAGGGAGCCGGGCCGGCCGTGGGTGACGGCGAGCTGGGCCTTGTCCAGGTAGCCGATGAAGAGCTGGGTGCGGGCGGGCATGGCCGCCGGGTCGTACACGAAGACGACGGTGCCGTCGGCGCGCCGTTCCCGCTCGACGACCCGCTCGACCCCCGGTCCCGAGCCGTGCCGGTCGACCTGTGTGCGGTCGTCCGGGCCCTTGCAGAACACCCCGGTCTTCACCAGGACGGGGAATCCGGCCTCGCGCAACGCCTTCTGGAGACCGGCGGGGTCCTTGAAGTACTGCTCCTTGGTCCAGGTCACCGCGACCTTGCCGTCCGCGCGCTTGGCGACGGTGAACGCGACGGCCTCGGTACCGCCTCCCGTGGGCGGCGCGGTGGGCGGGTTGCCGTAGCCGGGCGCGCCGAGCGCGAGGCCCGCGGCCGCGGTGACGCCGACGGCGGCGACGGCCAGGCGCCTGCGCCGCCGGCGGACCGCGCGGCCCTCGGCCACGATCCGTTCGAAGGGCACCGCCATCGTGATGTCGTCGAGGGAGCCCCTGAGGACGTCCAGGACGTCCTGGTCGTCGTGGGTGGCGTTCATGATCCTGCCTCCGGTGTGTCGAGGGTGACGAGGTGGCCGCGGAGTGTCCCGACGGCCCGTGCCAGATGGGCGGTCACGGTCCCGGGAGCGATCCCGAGCGTCCGCGCCGTGGTCGCCGTGTCGAGGTCGAGGAAGACCCGCAGGGCCACGACCTCCCGCTGTCTGCGCGGCAGTTCGCGCAGCAGGGCCAGCAGCCCGGGGTCGATTCCGGTGCTCCCGGACTCCACGGCCGCGGCCTCCCGCCCGTCGTGGTCGCCGTACGCGACCTCGCGGCGGCGCCGACGCCACCACGAGACACGGGTGTTGAGCGCGGTCCGCACGATCCACGCGCGGGGCGCGGGATGGCCGCGGACCCGGGGCCAGGCGGCCCAGGCCCGGGCGAACGCCTCCGCGACGAGGTCCTCGGCCAGCTGACGGTCGCTCACCGCGGCGAGGACCGCCCGCAGGCAGACGTCCCGTCCGCTCCGGTAGAACTCTTCGAACTCCAGCTGCTTCACACCGACTACACGCCCCGGGGACTCGATCCGCTTACAGAAACGGGGGGCCTCTTTACAGGGCCGGTACAGGGATAGAGGGAAAACCCTTGACTATGTGCGAGGGTGCACGTCAAACCGCCCCAAATGATCGCCAATTGCTGCCACTTGGTCTTTCCTTGGGTTTTTCATGCCCCTGGCATGAACGGTTCACCGTAAGAGTTGCCCCCATCTGTGATCCATTCCTCACGCTCCGACAGGATGCGGAGGTTTCGCATGGATCACCGCAACCACTACATGCGGCGAATCGCATCGCAGGGGGTTCTATGAGATCCAACCGCGCCACCGCGCGCGCCGGAGTGAGTCTGGCGGCGACGCTGCCTCTGCTCGCCGGCGCGCTGGCGCTCGGCATACCCGCGGCCCACGCCGCGGACGGCCCGAGCCGGGTCACGCTCGCGGGCACCAAGCCCGCGTGGGCGACCGCCCACGCTGACAAGGGAGCGGCTTCCGACAGCTCCCAGCTCGCGGCCCGGGTGTACTTCGCCGGACGGGACGCCAAGGGCCTGGCGGCGTACGCCAGGGCCGTGTCCGACCCGAACTCGGCCTCGTACGGCAAGTACCTCAGCGCCAAGAAGGCGCAGGCGCGTTTCGGTGCCACCAAGGCCCAGGTCACCGCGGTCACCCAGTGGCTGAGGTCGGCGGGCCTGAAGGTCACCGGAACGACGCGGCACTACGTCACCGTCACCGGTGACGTGGCCGCCGCCGAGAAGGCGTTCAACACGCAGCTGCACAACTACGCCAAGGGCGGCAAGACGTTCCGGGCGCCGTCGAAGACGGCTTCCGCGCCCGCCTCCCTGAACGGCGCCGTCCTGACCGTCACCGGTCTGGACAACGCTCCGCACAAGGCGCAGCACGCCGATCAACTGCCGCCTCCGGACGCGGTGTTCAAGAACTCCGGGCCGTTCTCCTCGTACTACGGCTCGAACACCGCGAGCACCCTGCCGTCCGCGTACGGGACGAAGATCCCGTACGCCGTCCAGGGCTACACCGGCAAGCAGCTGCGTGCGGCCTACGGTGCGGGCAAGCGCACCGGCAAGAACGTGCGCGTCGCCATCACCGACGCGTACGCCTCGCCGACCATCGCCTTCGACGCGGCCACCTACGCCGGCAAGCACGGCGACGCCGCGTACTCCAGCGGTCAGCTCCGTCAGGTGCTGCCCGCCGCGTACACGAAGACCGAGGAGTGCGGGGCGGCCGGCTGGTACGGCGAGGAGACCCTCGACGTCGAGGCCGTGCACGCCGTCGCGCCGGGCGCGAGCATCACGTACGTGGGTGCCGCGTCCTGCTACGACGACGATCTGCTCGCCTCGCTCAACAAGGTCGTCGACGGGCACCTGGCCGACATCGTCTCCAACTCGTGGGGCGACATCGAGGCCAACCAGACCCCGGACCTGGCCGCGGCCTACGACCAGACGTTCCAGTTCGGAGCGGTCGAGGGCATCGGCTTCTACTTCTCCTCCGGTGACAACGGCGACGAGGTCGCCAACACCGGTACGAAGCAGGTCGACACCCCGGCCAACTCGGCCTGGGTGACGGCGGTCGGCGGTACCTCGCTGGCGGTCGGCAAGGGTGACAAGTACCTGTTCGAGACCGGCTGGGGCACCGAGAAGGCCACGCTGTCCACGGACGGCAAGAGCTGGACCGGGTTCCCGGGCGCGTTCACCTCGGGTGCCGGCGGTGGTACCAGCAAGACCGTGGCGGAGCCCTACTACCAGAAGGGCGTCGTCCCGAACGCGCTGGCCAAGGCCAACAACGCGGCGGGCAACCGGGTCGTCCCGGACATCTCGGCGATCGCCGACCCCAACACCGGATTCAAGGTCGGCCAGACGCAGACCTTCCCGGACGGGACCGAGCAGTACAGCGAGTACCGCATCGGCGGCACCTCGCTCGCCGCTCCGGTGATCGCGGCCGTCCAGGCCCTGGCCCAGGAGGCGAAGGGCGGCAAGGCGATCGGTTTCGCCAACCCGTCGATCTACGCCAAGGCCGGTTCGAAGGCGTACCACGACGTCACCGACACGCCGGGCGGCAAGCAGTACGCCGTGGCCCGTATCGACTTCCTCAACGGCTTCGACGCCACGGGCGGCCTGGCCACTTCGGTCCGCAGCCTCGGCCAGGACAGCTCGCTGAAGGCGGTCAAGGGCTACGACGACGTCACCGGTGTGGGTTCGCCCGCCCCGGGTTACGTCGAGTCGTACGTCACCACCAAGCACCACCACTGACGTCCGCTCCACGGCCGTCTGTCGAGCGCGTCCGCTCCTTCGGGAGCGGGCGCGTTCGTGCGTGCGGCTGCGGGTGTGCGGAGGCGGGCGGGCGCGGACGTGCGGAGGCGGAGGCGGGCGCGTGCGGGCGACCGCGGACGACCACGGGCGGGTACGAGGGCACTGCGCACGGGGACGTACGGCGGCCGGGGTGTCCCGCATGGGCCGCCACCCCATCGCGTCGCTCTGACGATTACACTGGCCCGGTGCCTCCTCTGAACTTCCGGTCGCTCTATCAGCACGGCTTCGCACGCGTCGCCGCCTGCACGGGCCACACCGTCATCGCGGACCCGCCCGCCAACGCCGAGGCGGTCCTGCGCCAGGCGCGCAGCTGCGCCGAGGAGGGTGTCGCCGTCGCCGTCTTCCCGGAGATGGGCCTGTGCGGCTACTCGATCGAGGACCTCCTCCTCCAGGACGTGCTGCTCGACCAGGTCGACGAGGCGCTCCGTACGGTGGTGGCGGGGTCGGCGGAACTCCTGCCGGTCCTCGTCGTGGGCGCCCCGCTGCGGCACCGCAACCGGGTCTACAACTGCGCGGTGATCGTGCACCGCGGCCGGATCCTCGGTGTCGTGCCCAAGTCGTACCCGCCGAACTACCGCGAGTTCTACGAGCGCCGGCAGATCGCCGCGGGCGACGACGAGCGCGGCGGCACGATCCTGGCCGGCGGTGAGTCCGTGCCGTTCGGGGTGGACCTGCTGTTCGCCGCCGAGGACGTGCCGGGTCTGGTGCTGCACACGGAGATCTGCGAGGACATGTGGGTGCCGGTGCCGCCGAGCGCCGAGGCGGCCCTGGCGGGTGCCACCGTCCTCGCCAACCTCTCCGGCAGCCCGATCACCGTGGGCCGGGCCGAGGACCGCAAGCTGATGTGCCGTTCGGCGTCCTCACGCGGGATCGCCGCCTACGTCTACGCGGCGGCCGGGCTGGGCGAGTCGACCACGGACCTGTCGTGGGACGGCCAGACCATGATCTACGAGAACGGGACGCTGCTGGCCGAGTCCGGCCGCTTCCCGCTCGACGACCAGTTCGCCGTGGCGGACGTCGACCTCGACCTGCTGCGCCAGGAGCGGCTGCGGACCGGCAGCTTCGACGACAACCGGCGCACCCACGCGGCCCGCACCGCCGACTTCAGGACGGTGGCGTTCCGGCTCGACCCGCCGACCGGCGACCTGGGCCTGCGGCGCCGCGTCGAGCGTTTCCCGTTCGTGCCCGCGGACCCCGACCGGCTGGCCCAGGACTGCTACGAGGCCTACAACATCCAGGTCGCGGGGCTCCAGCAGCGGCTCGCGGCGATCGGCGGCCCCAAGGTGGTCATCGGGGTGTCGGGCGGCCTCGACTCCACGCACGCGCTGATCGTCGCCGCCCGTGCGATGGACCGGGCGGGCCGTCCCCGTAGCGACATCCTCGCCTTCACCCTGCCCGGCTTCGCCACCAGCGACCACACCAAGGGCAACGCGCACGCGCTGATGCGCTCCCTCGGCGTCACCGCGGCCGAGCTGGACATCACGCCGACCGCGCGGCTGATGCTGAAGGAGATGGGCCACCCCTTCGCCTCCGGCGAGCCGGTCTACGACGTCACCTTCGAGAACGTGCAGGCCGGCCTGCGCACCGACTACCTGTTCCGGCTCGCCAACCAGCGCGACGGCATCGTGCTCGGGACCGGCGACCTGTCGGAGCTGGCCCTCGGCTGGTCCACGTACGGCGTCGGCGACCAGATGAGCCACTACAACGTCAACTCGGGCGTGCCGAAGACGCTGATCCAGCATCTGATCCGCTGGGTCATCGGCAGCCACCAGTTCGGCGAGGACACCGACCGGACGCTGTCCGCGATCCTCGACACGGAGATCAGCCCCGAGCTCGTGCCGGGCGAGGAGTTGCAGTCCACCGAGTCGAAGATCGGCCCGTACGCGCTGCACGACTTCACCCTCTTCCATGTGCTGCGCTACGGCTTCCGGCCCTCGAAGATCGCCTTCCTGGCCTGGCACGCCTGGCACGACCCGGACGCGGGCGCCTGGCCGCCGGGCTTCCCCGAGGCCGAGCGGGGCGCGTACGACCTGCCGGAGATCCGGCGCTGGCTGGACGTGTTCTGCCGCCGCTTCTTCGGGTTCGCGCAGTTCAAGCGCTCGGCCATGCCCAACGGGCCGAAGGTCTCGGCCGGCGGTTCGCTCTCGCCGCGCGGCGACTGGCGCGCGCCGTCCGACGGCTCGGCCCGCGCCTGGCTCCGCGACCTGGCCCGCTTCGACTCCCCGGAGCCGCCCGAGGGGGCCGAGGGGGCCGACGGGACCAAGGACTGACGGCCGGGTCCGAGAACTGACGGCTCACGGCTCTCCCGGCTCCCGGCCGACCGTCAACCGCTCGCGGCCGGCGGCCGGTTCCCGTCGGATCAACCGTGCAGCGCTCCCGGCCGTTCGGGGACGTGGGTGGCGACCACCCGTTCGTGTCCGGCGGCCGGGACCGCCCTGCGGCGGTCCACCACGTGGGCCACGGCGGCCACCGCGAGGCCAAGCACCGCAAGTCCCGCTCCGGCGAGGGCCGGAGAGGTCGCGCCGAGGCCCGCCGCCAGCGCGAGGCCGCCGATCCAGGCGCCGCCCGCGTTGGCCAGGTTGAACGCGGCCTGGTTGGCGGAGGACGCCAGGGAGGGCGCGGCGGCGGCCTTCTCCATGACCATCAGCTGGAGGGGCGAGCCGGTGACGAAGGCGGCCGTGCCGAGCAGCACCACCGCGAGGGCGGCGCTCCACTCGGTGCGCATCAGCACCGGGAAGGCCGCCAGCACGACCACCAGCGAGGCCAGACCGCCGAACAGGGTGCGGCGCATCGCCTGGTCCGCGAGCCGCCCGCCGAGCAGGTTGCCCGCCGTGGCGCCGACACCGAACAGCGCGAGCAGCGGCGTGACACTGCCCTCGGTGTAGCCGGCGGCGTCCGTGAGCATGGGCGCGATGTAGCTGTACGCGGAGAACAGGGCCGCGAAGCCGGCGACCGTCGTACCGAGGGCGAGCCAGACGGGCAGCGGGCGCAGGGCGGCGAGTTCACCGCGCAGTCCGCCGCCTGGGGTGTGCGCGAGGGTCCGCGGGATCAGCAGGAACAGCGCGGCGATGGCGGCCACGCCGATCGCGCTCACCCCGAGGAAGGTGGCCCGCCAGCCCAGGTGCTGCCCCACGAGGGTGGCGGCCGGGACACCGGCGATGTTCGCGACGGTCAGGCCGAGGAACATCAGCGAAACGGACCGGGCCTTGCGCTCGGGCGCGACCAGGCCGGTGGCCACGACGGCGCCGACCCCGAAGAAGGCGCCGTGCGGGAGTCCGCTGAGGAAGCGGGCGGCGAGCAGCCAGTTCTGGTCGGGGGCGAGCGCGGAGAGCGCGTTGCCCGCGACGAACAGGCCCATCAGGGCCATGAGGACCGTGCGGCGGGGCATGCGGGCGGTGGCCGCGGCGAGCAGCGGGGCGCCGATGACCACGCCGAGCGCGTAGGCGGAGACGAGGTGCCCGGCGGACGGGATGGATATGCCGAGGTCGCCGGCGACGTCGGGCAGCAGGCCCATCATGGCGAACTCGGTGGTGCCGATGCCGAAGGCGCCCACGGCGAGGGCGAGCAGGGCCAGAGGCATGAGAGGCCTTTCGAGGGAGCTGGGGCGAGCGGGACTCCGTACCGGCGCGGGTTGTCCGCGGGACGCGCTCGGGTACGGGGACGTCCGCGCACGGCGATGTGCGGGACGCGGTCGGTCGGTCACCGGCTATTAAGTTTAGCCGGTGAACAAAGTCTGCCGGGCCCAGTATTCCAGGAGGTTGAAAGGGGGTTACGGGCGGGTCAGGACGCGGTGGCGTCCACCTTGACGCGGGCGGCGATCGGGAGGTGGTCGCTGCCGGTGGCCGGCAGGGTCCAGGAGGTCACCGGCTCGATGCCCTTGACCATGATCTGGTCGATCCGGGCCATCGGGAACGAGGCCGGCCAGCTGAACCCGAAGCCGCTGCCCACCGCGCCCTGGGTGGAACGCATCTGCGCGGTGACCGCGTTCAGCGCCCGGTCGTTCATCGTGCCGTTGAGGTCACCGAGCAGGACGACCTGCTTCAGCGGCTCGTCGGCGATCGCCTCGCCCAGCGCGTTCGCGCTCTTGTCGCGCTGCCGGGCGGTGAACCCGGCCTTCATCTTCACCCGCACCGAGGGCATGTGGGCCACGTACACCGCGACCTGGCCGGCCGGAGCCGACACGGTCGCCCGCATGGCGCGCGTCCAGCCCAGCTTGATGTCCACCGGCCGGACGTCACCGAGCGGGTACTTGCTCCACAGTCCGACGGTGCCCTGGACCGAGTGGTACTTGTACGTCGACGCGAGCGTCTTCTCGTACACCGGCACCGCGGAGGCCGTCAGCTCCTCCAGGGCGAGCACGTCGGCGCCGGAGGCGGCCACGTCCCGGGCGGTACCGGACGGGTCCGGGTTGTCGGCGTTGACGTTGTGCGTGGCGACGGTCAGATCGCCGCCCGATTCTGTCTTGTCGGTCAGCAGTCCGCCGAAGAGGTTCAGCCAGACCGCGCCGGTCAGCACCACGGCGATCAGGGCGCTCGCCGACTTGCGCACGAAGGCGAGGACCAGCAGGACCGGGATGAACACGCCGAGCCACGGCAGGAACGTCTCGGTCAGACTGCCGAGGTTGCCGATCCGGTTCGGGATCCGCCCGTGGGTCAGCATCACCAGGGCGAGCAGCAGCGCGAGGGCGGCGAGGACCAGTCCGCGCCGCCAGATGCCGCGGTCGCCGCGCCAGCCGTCGAGCAGGCGCCGGAGCCGGGAATCTCTGCGCTCCGGCCCCCGGCCGTCGCTGCCCGTCTCCGTCATATACGCCTGCGCCATACCGTCGCCTCACAAACTGCCGTGCGCACCGTCTGCCCCTCGCCTACGACCCTAGGGGATGTCCGGTGTCGTTCTCGCCGTCCGGGACGGCCGTACAGGCAAGGGGACGTACAACTCGGTGCCCGGAGTTCCGCATCCTGGCACGAGGTGCGGCCTCTGTGACGAAACGCGCACATTCATGTCGTCAGAAACGGTTCGTGTCAGGGCCGGACGGGGCGCAGACCCTGAAGCAGCGTGTCGACGATCCGCTCGGCGAGTCCCTCGGGCAGATCGGTGTCGGGGCGCATGACGGAGCGGACGAGCATGGGGCCGACGAACATGTCGTTGAGCAGCTCGATGTCGACGTCGTCGCGGAGTTCGCCGTTCTCCTGGCCGCGGCGCAGCACCTCGTAGCCGAGCTGGCGTCTGGGCGCTATGACCGTGGCGTCGTAGGCGGCCCACAGTTTGGGGCTGGACTTCATCTGCGCGTAGACGTTGTGCAGGATCGCCGACGAGCGGCTGACCAGACCGCGCCTGCGCAGCGACTCCAGCAGGACGACGAGGTCGTCGCGCATGGAGACGCCGGGGAGTTCGGGGTCGGCGGGCTCGGTGCCACGCAGGACGTCGACGAAGAGTTCCTCCTTGCCGGCCCAGCGACGGTAGATCGTCGCCTTGCCGACCCCGGCGGTGCGCGCGAGGCGCTCGATGGAGATGTCCGCGAGCGGGACACCGTCCTCCAGGAGCTTCATCACGCCCTCGATGATGGCGCGTTCCACCGCCTCGCTGCGGGGACGTCCCCGGCCGGGGCACACCTGCCTGTCTCGGCTGTCCGCGAGGCTCACGTCGAACTCCGTTCCCATCGTTGACCAGGTGTCATTCTCCCCCGTTCACGGTGCCCGCGGGCACTCGGCGCGTCGCCCCCGCCGTGGGCACCCCGGTCGGGGGACGCCCACGGCGGTGCGCCGGGGTCAGTCCTGACCGAGGTCGGCCGTGACCAGCTCCGCCTCGTCCTCGCCCTGCTGCGGGGCCGCGGGACGGCCGGGCAGGAACAGCGCGACGACGATCACACCGATGACCGCGACACCCGCGCCGCACAGGGCGGTGACGTGCATCGCGTGCAGGAAGGCGTCGTTGGCCGGGGTGATGAGGGCCTTGCCCTGGGGACCGAGCTTGGCGGCGACACCGAGGGTGGCCTCGATGGACTCGCCCGCGGTGTGCCGCAGCGGGGCCGGGACGAGGCCGAGCTTGCCGTCGATGCCGTTGCGGTAGGCCGTCGAGAGCACGGAGCCGAGCACCGCGATGCCGAGGGCGCCGCCGACCTGGCGGAAGGTGTTGCTCAGCGCGGACGCGGAGCCGGCCTTCTCGCGCGGCAGCGCCTGCATGATGACGACGCTGGTCGGGGTCATGATGTGCGCCATGCCGGTGCCCATCAGGAAGAAGATGACCTCGAGGATCCAGATCGGGGTGTCCGCCTCCAGCGTGGCGAACGCGGCCAGCGTCGCGGCGATGATCACCAGACCGGCGGTGCAGGTGACGCGGTTGCCGAAGCGGTCGACGACCAGCCGGGCACGCGGGGCGAAGATGATCTGGGCCACGGCCAGCGGGAGCATCAGCAGGCCGGTCTGGAGCGGCGAGTACCCGCGCACGCTCTGGGTGTAGAAGACGGAGAAGAAGGTCACGCCCATGAGGGCGAAGAAGACGAGCGCGATGGCCGAGATCGCGGCCGAGAAGACCTTGTTCTTGAAGTAGCTGACGTCGATGGACGGGTGGTCGCTGCGCATCTCGAAGACCACGAAGCCGACGAGGACGAGAAGCCCCGCGCCGATGGTCGCGAGGACCTGCGGGTCGGTGAAGTCGGCGAGCTGACCGCCCTTGATGATGCCGTAGACGAGCAGGACGAGGCCGATGATCGACAGGACCACGCCGACCGGGTCCAGCCGGCCCGGGTTCGGGTCGCGGGAGTCGGGGACCAGCCAGATCATCAGGACGATCGCGAGAATCACGATGGGCACGTTGATCAGGAAGACCGAGCCCCACCAGAAGTGGTCGAGGAGCACGCCGCCGGTGATCGGGCCGATCGCGATGGCGAGGCCGACGCCGCCGGCCCAGATACCGATGGCCTTGGGCTGCTCGTCGCGCTCGAAGACGTTCATCAGGACGGCGAGCGTCGCGGGCATCACGAAGGCGGCGCCGAGGCCCATCAGGGCGCGGAACACGATGAGCTGGACCGGCGAGCCGGACTCGGCGGCCAGCGCGGAGCCGATGCCGAACACGGCGAGACCGGCGAGCAGCACCTTCTTGCGGCCGAGCCGGTCACCGAGCAGGCCGGCGGTGAACAGGAGGCCGGCGAAGACGAGGGTGTAGGCGTTGATCGCCCACTCCAGCTCACCCTGGGTGGCCCCGAGCCCGGTCGGCGCCGGGGTCGAGATCGTCTTGATCGCGACGTTCAGGATGGAGTTGTCGAGCACCACGATCAGCAGGCTGAGCATGAGCACGCCGAGGATCGCCCAGCGGCGCCGGTGCACCGCCTCGGGCACGCGCCGGTCGAGCGGAGGAGCGGAAGTTGTCATGACGACCACCCTAGAGGCGTTTCGATACGGAACCGTCTCGTATCGGAAAGGCTTTACGCAGAACTTACGAACGGACCTAGGCCTGTGGACGAAGGCCGGTGGCGGGGGACATGAAGTGGCGTGATCGACACCGGGTCCGGCGGGTCCGGTCTAGCCGCGCGTACCACGAGGTGCCACCATGGAGGTGATCCGGGGACGCCGTCAGGGTGCCTCGAGATGACATAAGGAGCCGTTGCGATGACGCAGCTTTCGGCTGCCCCGAAGCAGCCTGCGGAGGGTGTCCTCAAGGCCACCGACAGCAGCAAGGCGCTGTACGGGGGCAAGAGCACCCGCCGTATCACGGTGCGCGACATCACCGCCGCCAAGGAGCGCGGCGAGAAGTGGCCCATGCTCACCGCCTACGACGCGATGACCGCGTCCGTCTTCGACGAGGCCGGCATCCCGGTCATGCTCGTCGGCGACTCGGCCGGCAACTGCCACCTCGGGTACGAGACGACCGTCCCGGTGACCATGGACGAGATGACCGTGCTGTCCGCCGCGGTCGTCCGGGGCACCAGCAGGGCCCTCATCGTCGGCGACCTGCCCTTCGGCTCCTACCAGGAAGGCCCGGTGCAGGCGCTGCGCTCGGCGACCCGCCTGGTCAAGGAGGCCGGGGTGGGCGCGGTGAAGCTGGAGGGCGGCGAGCGCTCGCACCGCCAGATCGAGCTCCTGGTCGAGTCCGGCATCCCGGTCATGGCACACATCGGCCTGACCCCGCAGTCCGTGAACTCCATGGGCTACCGCGTCCAGGGCCGGGGCGAGGAGGCCGCGCACCAGCTGCTGCGCGACGCCAAGGCGGTCCAGGACGCGGGCGCCTTCGCCGTCGTCCTCGAACTGGTCCCGGCGGAGCTCGCCGCCGAGGTCACCCGCACCCTGCACATCCCGACCGTCGGCATCGGCGCGGGCCCCGAGACCGACGCACAGGTCCTGGTGTGGACCGACATGATGGGCCTGACGGGCGGCAAGGTGCCGAAGTTCGTCAAGCAGTACGCCGACCTGCGCCGTGTCATGGGCGACGCGGCGAAGGCGTTCGCCGAGGACGTGGTCGGCGGGACGTTCCCGCTGGAGGAGCACTCCGTCCACTGAGCCCCGAAGCCCCCGGGACACCCGGGCCCCGCAGGCGCCCGCAGGCCGCCGCGACCGCCCCCGGACCCCGAGGCACCTGAGCCACTGCGGCACCGTGACAACCCGCCGATCTTCCCCCGTCGGCGGGTTGTCGCCGTTTCCCCACCCTGCCGGCCCGCTGTGGGTCTCCCTGCCGGGTCCGCTGCCGGGTCTGCCCGCCGACCGCCTAACGATCCGCTTACCGGTCTACTTGTCGGTCTGCTTGTCGGTCTGCTATCGGTCTGCCTGTCGGCCGAGTGTCGGCGACCTATCGGTAACGGTCGGGTTCTGTAGGCGGCCTGTCGGTCGTTTGTCGGTGGCGCCTGGCACCTTGACGGACATGACGCGAATCGACAACACGCCCCGGCAAGCTGCGACCGGCCGCAGCGCCGTCACCGTACGGGGGCTGGTCAAGCACTACGGCGAGACCAAGGCGCTGGACGGGATCGACCTGGACGTACGCGAGGGCACCGTCCTCGGAGTCCTCGGCCCCAACGGCGCCGGCAAGACCACCCTCGTCCGCTGCCTGTCCACCCTCATCACCCCCGACGCCGGCACGGCCACGGTCGCCGGCTACGACGTGCTGAGGCAGCCCCGGCAGCTGCGCCGGGTGATAGGCCTCACCGGCCAGTACGCCTCGGTCGACGAGAAGCTCCCCGGCTGGGAGAACCTCTACATGATCGGCCGGCTGCTCGACCTGCCCCGCAAGGAGGCCCGCCGGCGCGCCGACGAGCTCCTGGAGCGCTTCTCCCTCACCGAGGCCGCCAAGCGCCCGGCGTCGACGTACTCCGGCGGTATGCGCCGCCGGCTCGACCTCGCCGCCTCGATGATCGGCAGCCCGGCCGTGCTGTACCTGGACGAGCCGACGACCGGCCTCGACCCGCGCACCCGCAACGAGGTGTGGCAGGAGGTCAAGCGCATGGTCTCCGACGGCGTCACCGTGCTCCTCACCACCCAGTACATGGAGGAGGCCGAGCAGCTCGCCTCCGAACTCACGGTGATCGACCGCGGCAAGGTCATCGCGGGCGGCCGGATCGACGAGCTGAAGGCGCGCGTGGGCGGACGGACGCTGCGGATCCGCCCGGCGGACCCGCTCCAACTGCCCCCGCTGGCCACCATGTTCGACGAACTGGGCCTCACCGGACTCGCCACGACGATCGTGGACAGCGAGACCGGCAGCGTGCTGGTCCCGATCCTCAGCGACGAACAGCTCACCGCCGTGGTCGGCGCGGTCACCGCGCGCGGCATCACGATCGCTTCCATCAGCACCGAACTGCCCAGCCTGGACGAGGTGTTCCTCTCGCTCACCGGCCACAAGGCCAGTGCCCCGCAGGACGAGAACCCCGCCCGCGCCTACGAGGAGGTCTCCGCATGAGCACCGCCACCGTCGAAGCTCCCCTCGCCGTCGAGGGCGACGCCCGTATCTCGCCCCGGGCGCACGCCCGCCACATCGGCGCCCTGATCCGCCGCAATCTGCTGTGGATCCGCCAGGACCCCGAGTCGATGTTCGACGCCGTCCTGATGCCGATCATCTTCACCCTGCTGTTCGTGTACGTCTTCGGCGGCTCCATCGGCCAGTCGCTGGGCGGCGGCCAGGACGCCTACGTGCAGTACGTCATGCCCGGCCTGATGGCGATGACGACGATGAACATGGCGACCGCCGTCGGCACCGGCTTCAACGAGGACTTCCACAAGGGGGTGATGGACCGCTTCCGCACCCTGCCCATCGGCCGGGGTTCCGTGCTCTTCGCCAAGCTCGTGGTGGAGCTCATGCGGATGCTCGTCGCCACCACCGTCCTCATGGTCGTGGGGGTCCTGGTCGGCTTCGACATCACCAACTGGCCCGGACTGCTCGCCTCCGTGGGCCTCGCCACCCTCTTCGCCTCGGCCCTGATGTGGATCTTCCTGGTCCTCGGGGTGACGATGAAGAACGCCCAGTCCGTGCAGGCGATGGGCTTCCTGGTGCTCTTCCCGCTCCAGTTCGGCTCGTCGATCTTCTCGCCGCCCTCGACCATGCCCGGCTGGCTCCAGACCTTCACCGACTACAACCCGCTGTCCAACCTCGCGGACACGGCCCGCGGTCTGATGGTGGGCGGCCCGGTCGCGCACAGCCTGTGGCTGACCCTCGGCTGGACGGCCGCCCTCACCGTGGTGATGGCGCCCATCGCCATCCACAAGTTCCGCACCAAGACCTGACGTCCGGCGTACGGACCCGGCCCCGCCGACCGGGGCCGGGGCGCGCCGGTTCGCGTCCGCGCCTCAGATGAGGGCGGCGGCCTCCTCCAGGGAGAGGCCGCCGCCCTCCGCGTACGCGGCCTCGTACGCGGTGTCGCCCAGCAGCCTCCGCGCGCCCGCCTCGGCCCGCTCGCGCACCTCCACCTCCATGGGACCGGGGAAGTGGCCGGACGGCAGCAGGGCGTCCGCGGCGCCCAGCACCCTGGCCGCGTCCCGGGCACGACGGCCGCCGTCCAGATCGCCCAGGGCGATGGCCGCCGTCATCAGATGGGCGGAGGGCATGTGCGGCGCGATCATCCGCGACAGCCGGTCGCGGGACCGCTCCAGCGCCACGCGCACCTTGTCCAGGGCGCTCTCGCTCCGCCCGTCGATCGCGTCCAGCCACGCCTCGGCACCGAGCATGAACCCATCGAACAGAACGAAGGAACCGGCCCCGAAGTCCTGCCGCAGCAGCCGTATCTGCTCGCGCGCCTCCCCGGTCCTGCCTTTGCGGCCGAGCCAGATCGCGAGGAAGAGATGGGCCGCCGGCATGGCCTCGTTGTGGGCGCCCTGCCCGGTCGCGAGGACCTCGCGGATCATCCGCTCACCCCGCTCGGGCTCCCCCAGCTCCAGGTACATGCTGCCGAGCCGGACGTTGAGCACCGCCGTCTGGGCCCGCGCGCCCAGCCGCTCGGCGTACTTCGCCGCCTCCGCGTAGTCCGTGGCGGCGGCCCTGAAGTCGCCTTTTCGCTCATGGGCCTCGCCGCGCGCGGAGAGCGATTCGGCCGCGCCCCAGGCATCGCCGATACGGCCGAAGAGCTCCAGTGCCTCGTCGGCGTCCACGGTGGCGTCGCCCGCCATCTCGGCGCGGTTGGCGAGGATGTTGGCGCGCATCTGGAGGGCGGTGGCCAGCTCCCAGTCGTAGCCGAGTTCCCGGCAGGTGCTCACCGTCTTGTTGATCACCTCGGTGAACCGCTCCATCGTGCCGGTGAGCAGGACGGCGTAGAACCAGAGGTAGCCGGGGGTCCGGCAGGTCTGCGGCATGCCGGGTTCGTAGGTCTCGCCGATGACGCGGAGCTTCTCCTGGGCCTGCGGGGTCTGCCAGGCGCCCATGTCCATGTCCATGTAGGCGAGATGGATGAGGTGGACGCCGCGGCGGGCCTCCTCGAGGACCTCCTCGCGCATCGGCGGCGGGAAGTCCGTGCAGCGCTCGTACAGCGCTGCGGCCGGTCGGGCCGGCGGGGCGAAGGGGTCGGGGCCCAGGCCCATCACCTCCAGGGACCAGGCGCGGGCGTCGATGCGCTGGTCCCGGATCTGCCAGTACCAGGCCAGTGAGTGGACCATGCACAGCGCCTCCTGCTCGTCGCGTTCGGCGACGGCGTGCCGCAGAGCGGTGCGCAGGTTCTCGTACTCGCGCTCGATCAGGTCGATCGCGGCCCGCTGTTCGGGTCCGCGCAGCAACGGGTCTGTGGTGCGGGCGAGTTCGCGGTAGTACGTGAGGTGGGCGCGCTCGGTGGTCTTGCGGGCGCCCGACTCGTCGAGGCGTTCGCGCGCGTACTCGGCGACGGTCTCCAGCAGCCGGTAGCGCATCTGGGTGTCCCCCTCGCCCGAAGGGGCCGCGACGACAAGGGACTTGTCGACGAGCGAGCCGAGGACGTCCAGCGCGGCCGGACCGCAGACGGCCTCGGCCGCGGAGAGGTCGCAGCCGCCCGCGAACACGGACAGCCGCCCCAGGGTGTCGCGTTCGGCCTCGTCGAGCAGGTCCCAGGACCAGTCGACGACCGCGCGCAGGGTCTGCTGGCGGGGCAGGACCGTGCGGCTGCCGGAGGTCAGCAGCCGGAAGCGGTCGTCGAGCCGGTCGGCGATCTGGCGCGGGGTGAGCATCCGCAGCCGGGCGGCGGCGAGTTCGATGGCGAGCGGGAGGCCGTCGAGGCGCCGGCAGATCTCGGCGGCCGCCTCGGGATCGTCCCCGACCCGGAAGCCCGGCCGGGCGGCGGCGCCCCGGTCGGCGAGCAGCCGCAGCGCGACGGGTTCCGGCAGCGGTTCCACCGGGCGCAGCAACTCCCCGGGGACGCCGAGGGGTTCACGGCTGGTGGCGAGCACGGTCACACCGGGACAGCGCTCCAGCAGTGCCTCGGCGAGATGGGCGGCGGCGTCGACGACATGTTCGCAGTTGTCGAGGACGATCAGCATCCGGCGCTTGGCGCAGTGTTCGGTGAGCCGGGTGAGCGGGTCGTCGTGCCGGTCGGCCACGGCGCGCATCTCCTCGGCGCCGGCTCCGCGCAGCACGGTCTCGCGGGCGCCGACGGCGGTCAGCACGGCCTCGGGCACGGCCTTCGGGTCGTCCACCGGGGCCAGTTCGGCCAGCCACACCCCGTCCCGCGGCGCGGGAGAGAGGGCCTCGGCCGCCTCCTGCGACAGCCGGGTCTTGCCCGCCCCGCCGGGCCCGAGCAGGGTCACGAGCCGGGCCGTCGCGAGATCGCCCCGGATGGCATCGATGTCGTACTCCCGCCCCACGAAGGACGTGAGCCGGGCGCGGAGGTTGCCGGGCCGCGGGGCGGCGGGACGGCCGCCGTCGGCCGCCGCGCGATGACCGTCCCTCTCCGCGGAGCGGGCCTCAGGGTGCCTCGTGCGGGCGCCGCCGGTCTCGGCCGGGCGGAGCAACTCGGCGTGCAGGGAGCGCAGTTCGGTCCCGGGATCGGAGCCGAGGCGATCGGCCAGCAACCGCCGTACGTCCTCGTACGCGGCCAGGGCCTCCGCCGTGCGGCCCACGTCCCGCAGGGCACGGAGCCGCAGTGCCTGGAGGGGCTCGTCCAGGGGGTGGGAATCGCACAGCGCGGTCAGCTCGGGGAGGACCGACGCGGCGTGGCCGAGGGCCAGGGCGGCGGTGAGGCGCGCGCAGCGGGCGTGCCGGCGACGGGTCTCCCAGTGGGCCGCCTCGGCGCTGCGGTCGGGGAGGTCCGCGAGGGCGGGACCGCTCCACAGGGCCAGGGCGTCGTCGAGGAGGACGGCGGCCTCGGCCGGGTTTCCGTCGGCGACGGCCCGGGTGCCCTCACCGGCGAGCCGCTCGAAGCGGTGCAGGTCGACGTCGTCGGGCACGGCCTCCAGCCGGTAGCCGCCCTCCACCGAGGCGACCGCGTCCGCGCCCACGGCCCGGCGCAACCGCCCGACCAGCGCCTGGAGCGCTCCGGGCGCGTCCGCGGGCGGGTCGCCGTCCCACACCTCGGCGACCAGCACGGCCGCCGGAACGGTCCGTCCGGGCCGCAGCGCGAGAACGGTCAGCAGGGCACGCAGCCGCGCCCCGCCGACCGGGACGGGCGTGCCGTCGGGGCGGAGTACCTGGGTGGTGCCGAGGATGCGGTAGCGCACGGGGTCCATTGTCTCTGTCGGCGTCGGGTGCGGGAGCCGGGTACGTGGAGTTCTGCCAGGGCCCCGACGGCGCGCTCCCCCACCCTCGCGGGAACCGATGTCCGATGGCGAGACGTTTTCGGCATGAGCCCGGTACGGTCGGGCAGGCCCGAACACGTCATCGTCAGCGCAGCCAGTCCAGGGAGCACCATGACCACCGCCGCGACCCGCCACAGCGACCGGAGGATCAGCCCCGTCTTCGTCGGCATCGCCGCCGTCACGGGGGTGGCCGGCTGGGCCACCTGGACCGGCTTCGCCGAGAAGCCCGGTGTGGCCGTGTTCCTCTTCGTGACGGCCGCCTGGGTCGTCTCGCTCTGTCTGCACGAGTACGCGCACGCCCGTACCGCGCTGCACAGCGGCGACATCTCGATCGGGGCCAAGGGGTATCTGACCCTGAACCCTCTCAAGTACACCCATGCCCTGCTGAGCATCGTGCTTCCGGTGCTGTTCGTGATCATGGGTGGGATCGGGCTGCCCGGCGGTGCGGTCTTCATCGAGCGGAACCGGATCCAGGGCCGCTGGAAGCACAGCCTGATCTCGGCGGCGGGCCCGCTGACGAACGTGCTGTTCGCCGTCGTGTGCACGGCGCCGTTCTGGCTGCACGCGCTGGACGGCGTCCCGGCCGCCTTCCGTTACGCGCTGGCGTTCCTGGCGCTGCTCCAGGTCACGGCCGCGATCCTGAACTTCCTGCCGGTCCCGGGCCTGGACGGCTACGGCGTGATCGAGCCCTGGCTGTCGTACGGCGTCCGCCGCCAGGTCGAGCCCTTCGCGCCGTTCGGACTGCTCGCGGTGTTCGGGCTGCTGTGGATCCCGTCGGTCAACCAGGAGTTCTTCCACCTGATCGACACGCTCCTGGGCGGCCTCGGCATCGACGGCCGGGACACCGACTGCGGACAGTGGCTCTACCGCTTCTGGGAAGCGAACAGCGACATCTGCGTACGGTCCTGACCTGACGGGCGCCGGTCGGCGGTCACGCCCTGCCGCGCCGCGCGTAGTACCAGGTCATGTTCGACGACAGGCCCGCCAGCAGTACCCACACGATGCCCAGCCAGCTGCCCTGGACGAACGAGACGACGGCTGCCGCCACGGACAGCAGACAGACGGCGAGGGCGTAGAGAGCGAGGCGGGGCATGGGGTCGGCTCCTGTCGGGGGGACACTGCTTGGCACCAGTGTCCCCCACGCGGCCCGTACGTCCTTCACCCGCGGCCCGTGTGTGCCGCGCGCGGTCTATACGTCCGTGACTCGCAGGCCGGCGTGTGCCTTGTAGCGGCGGTTCACCGAGATCAGGTTGGCGACGAGGGCCTCGACCTGGTGGGCGTTGCGCAGGCGGCCGGAGAAGACGCCCCGCATGCCGGGGATGCGGCCCGCGAGGGCCTGGACGATCTCGACGTCGGCCCGCTCCTCGCCGAGGACCATCACATCGGTGTCGATCTCCTCGATCCGCGGGTCGGCGAGGAGCACGGCGGAGAGGTGGTGGAAGGCGGCGGTGACCCGGGAGCCGGGCAGCAGGGCGGCGGCCTGTTCGGCGGCGCTGCCCTCCTCCGGCTTCAGCGCGTAGGCGCCCTGCTTGTCGAAGCCGAGCGGGTTGACGCAGTCGACGACCAGCTTCCCGGCCAGTTCCTCGCGCAGCGATTCCAGGGTCTTGCCGTGGCCCTCCCAGGGCACGGCGACGATCACGATGTCGCTGCGCCGGGCGGTCTCCGCGTTGTCGGCTCCCTCCACACCGTTGCCGAGTTCCTCGGCGGCGGCCCGCGCGCGGTCGGCGGCGCGGGAGCCGATGATCACCTTCTGGCCCGCCTTGGCGAGGCGGTAGGCGAGGCCCTTGCCCTGGGGACCGGTGCCGCCGAGCACGCCGACTACGAGCCCGGACACGTCGGGCAGGTCCCAGGGGTCCTTGGCGGGGGCCTTCTGTGCACTGTCAGTAGAGGTCATGGGCCGACTTTACGTGCGCGGGCCCCGGCGGGGTGCCCGGGACGGCCGGGCGTCCCGGGTGAGCACGGTCACCCGAGGGCGGTGACCGGGATGCGTCGGAAGGTGATCGTCTCGTAGGCGCCGAAGTCGCCCGTCTCGTAGAGGAGTCCGACGGCCGCGGTGTCGGCGCGGACCAGGTCGGAGTACGCGGCGGGCAGTCCGTCCACGGTGTGCGCCGAGCGCCAGGTGGTGCCTCCGTCGGCCGAGGCGCGGAGCGTCATCAGGGCGCGGAAGTCCGGGTCCGCGGGCCCGGAGTACAGCAGCAGGTCCGGGTCGCGGAGCTGGAGCAGGCTGCCCTGGACGACCGGGGTGACCAGGCCGGCCTGGGGACGGAACGGCCAGACCAGGGTTCTGCCGCCGTCCAGGGAGTGGGCGTCGGCGCGGTTGCCGGGCGAGGGGGAGTCGTTGCGGGTGTTGAAGTAGACGCGTCCGTCGGGGAGTTCGGCGGCGGTGGTCTCGTTGACGTTGATGTACCCATTGGTGTTCTCGTCGAGGTAGCCGAGGTACCAGCTCGCCCCGCGGTCGTCGCTGAGCAGGCAGTGTCCGCTGTTGTACTTCGCCTCGGTGCCGTTGTCGGTGCCGGTGGGCGGCACGGTGTGGTTGCCGGGGACCACGACCCGGCCGGAGCGGAGCTGGAGGGCGTGGCCCGGTGTCGTGGCGTACCACCGCCAGCCCGCCTTCTTCACCTGGGCGGTGATCTCCTTGGGCGTCGACCAGGTGAGTCCGTCGTCGTCGCTGTGCTGCACCCATGCCCGCCGTCCGTCGGCCGACTTCACCCTGCCGCGGAGCAGGGCGTCCTCGGAGGCGCTCGCGGCGCTGCGGACGTGGACGAGCAGGACGCGGCCGGTGTCGAGGGTGACGGGCGCGGGGTTGCCCGCGAGGTCGGTCCCGTTGTTCGCGGCGACCTGGAGCGGGCCCCAGGTCCGGCCGCCGTCCAGGGACCGTTTGAGCACGATGTCGATGTTCCCGTGGTCCTGCGCGGAGCCGACCCGGCCCTCGCAGAAGGCCAGCAGGGTGCCGGTGCGGGTGGCGACGACGGCGGGGATCCGGAAGCTCGCGTAGCCCTCGCGCCCGGCACGGAAGGGGACGCTCACCGCGGGGTCCGCGCCCGCCCCGGTGCCTGTGGTCCCGGTGCCCGTCGTCCCGGTGCCCATCGTCCCGTCGGTCCCGGTCGCTGCGCTCGGCTGTGTCATGGCCGGCTCCCTGCTGCGGTCGCTTATGGGGTCGTCGGTGCGTACTTCTGCCCAACTTGGGCGAATTCGTGGTGAACTCCGGGTCACGAGTGGTCCGTTGCGGCAGGATGCAGCCATGGATGCCGTACGGGTCGCGTTGCTGCGCGAGGTGCTTGCCGGGACCGAATGGCTGGGTGCGACACGGCGGTTCGGGGGAACCCTGCGGGGGGCCGTGGTGGCGCACGGAGGCGGGTTGCTGCTGGTCGGCTCCGAGGCGTACGAACCCTGGCACCTCGCGGCGCATCTGGTGGACGAGGCCGCCTGGTCGGGAACCCCGGAGCTGTCGCCGACGCTGGTGCGGCACGGGGCTCGGGAGTCCGATCCCGCTCACCTCGCGGTGGGGCTCGGCCGGATCGAGGCGGCCAGGCGCGGGGAGACGCTGCTCGTGGTGGCCGCGGAGGCGCCCGGGGGCGCGCTGCTGGAGCGGGTGCACGACGCCCGGCGGGCGGGGGCGACGGTGATGGCCCTGTCCCATGGGGAGGGCGAGCTGCCGGCGCTGGCGCACGAGTCGCTCGCGGTGCCGCCGGACCCCGAGCTCGACCTCGACACCGTGCAGCATCTGGTCAGCGCGGCGGCCGGGGAGAACGCGCTGCCCTCGCCCCGGGGCCGCCACCGCTTCCGCGACCGTCTCTCCCGCCTCGCGGACCAGCTGACGGCCCCGCCGTCGTACCGGTGGTAGCGGGCAGCCGCCGCCCCGGTGGTCGCGGGCGCGGTCCCGTGGGTGCGGGCGCGGTCCCGTGGGTGCGGGCGCGGTCCCGTGGGTGCGGGCGCGGTCCCGTGGGTGCGGGCGCGGTCCCGTGGGTGCCGGCTCCGGGGGCGGAAGCCGCCCCCGGCGGTGCCGCCGTCACCCGTCCCGGAGTCCGGCGTCATCGCCCGCGCGGGGGACGGCCGCCTCAGTCGTCCTCGGTGCCCGGCTCCTTGCCCGACGCGTCGTGCCACTTCGGGTCCGTCTCCCATTCGAGGTTCCGCTCCCGCGCGAGCTCCATCGCGCGCGTGGCCTCCTCACGGGTGGCGTACGGGCCGAAGCGGTCCTTGCCCGGGCAGTCGGGGCCCTCCTCGACCTTCTTGTGCTCCAGGCAGTAGAACCACTCGCCGGGCTTGCCGACCGTCCGCTTCTTGAACAGGGCCATCATCAGCTCCTTTCGCCAGAGACATGTTCCCCCATGCCCGCTGGTTAGACTCGCTGTCATGTCTGGCCAGTCGCTGCTCGTACCAGGGGAGCTCTCTCCCACCCGTCCCGTGCCGGGAAACATCAGGCGCCCCGAGTACGTGGGAAAGCCCGCCCCCACGCCGTACACCGGACCGGAGGTGCAGACGCCCGAGACGATCGAGGCGATGCGGGTCGCCGGGCGGATCGCCGCGCGGGCGATGGCCGAGGCCGCGAAGCTCATCGCGCCGGGCGTGACGACGGACGAGCTGGACCGGGTGGCGCACGCGTACATGTGCGACCACGGCGCCTATCCGTCGACCCTCGGTTACCGCGGTTTCCCCAAGTCGCTGTGCACCTCGGTCAACGAGGTCATCTGCCACGGCATCCCCGACTCCACGGTGCTGCGCGACGGCGACATCGTGAACCTCGACGTGACGGCGTACATCGGCGGCGTGCACGGCGACAACAACGCGACGTACCTGGTCGGTGACGTCGACGAGGAGTCGCGGCTCCTCGTGGAGCGGACCCGGGAGGCGCTCGACCGGGCGATCAAGGCGGTCAGGCCGGGGCGCCAGATCAACATCATCGGGCGCGTCATCGAGTCGTACGCCAAGCGCTTCGGGTACGGGGTCGTGCGTGACTTCACCGGGCACGGGATCAACTCCTCGTTCCACTCCGGGCTGATCGTCCCGCACTACGACAACCCGCACGCGACCACCGTGATGCAGCCCGGGATGACCTTCACCATCGAGCCCATGCTCACGCTCGGCACGCACGACTACGACATGTGGGACGACGGCTGGACCGTCGTGACGAAGGACCGCAAGCGCACGGCCCAGTTCGAGCACACCCTCGTCGTCACCGGCGACGGTGCGGAGATCCTCACCCTGCCGTAGCCGCCCGGACCCATGGAACCCGCCCTGTCCACAGGGCGGGTTTTCTCATGTGGGCGCGGTCGGTGATCGGGGTACGGTTTTACCGACAGAACGTCGGGAAGGTCATTGACTTAGGTAAGCCTAACTATACAAACTGTGATCGTTCCCGCAACGGCTCGCGCCCTTCCCCTCGGCCCCGGAGGCTCCATGAACGCGCCGGACACCCTGAGCACGCCGGACCCCACGGACCCGGCGGCCGTCCCCTTCTCGACGCTCATCCGCACCGCGTCGCACGAACAGCACACCGAGGCGGAGACCTCGACGTTCATGAGCGACCTGCTCGGCGGCCGGCTCGGCGTCGAGGCGTACGCGCGCTACACCGAGCAGCTGTGGTTCGTGTACGAGGCACTGGAGGCGGAGACGGAGCGGCTGGCCGCCGATCCGGTGGCCGGGCCCTTCCTGCGGCCCGAGCTGCTGCGCCGCGCGGCGCTGGAGCGCGACCTCGCCCATCTGCGCGGCCCGGACTGGCGGGACTCGCTCACCGCGCTGCCCGCGACCCGCGCGTACGCGGACCGGGTCACGGAGTGTGCCCGCACCTGGCCGGGAGGCTATGTGGCCCACCACTACACGCGCTATCTGGGGGACCTCTCCGGGGGCCAGATCATCCGTGGCAGGGCGGAGCGGACCTGGGGGTTCAGCCGCAAGGGCGACGGGGTCCGGTTCTACGTCTTCGAGGACATCGCCAACCCGGCCGCGTTCAAGCGGGGCTATCGCGAGCTGCTGGACGGGGTCCGGGCCGACGATCTGGAGAAGCAGCGGATCGTGGCGGAGTGCAAGCGGGCTTTCGCCCTGAACACCGGGGTGTTCGGGGCGCTGGGGGCGGAGTTCCCGCTGACCGCGTGAAGGTTCGCCCCGGGCGCGGGGTTCGGGGTGGGCTCCGGGTGCTCCGGGTCCGCGTCCCCTGCCCCGCCCTCAGGGGGCTTGCTCGGGCTCCGCGTCCGCGGGACGGTGGGGGCTGGGCGCGCAGTTCCCCGCGCCCCTGAGGGGCGCCCCCGGACCCTGCGTCCGCGGGACAGTGGGGGCTAGCGCGCGGTTCCCCGTGCCCCTGACGGGCGCCCTGCGGGGGCCTGTCAGGGGTCAGCGTTCCAGGTGGACCCGGCCGCCCATTTCGACCCAGTCGCCCGGCTGCGGCGCGGTGAGGATCTGTGAACCGACGCCCTGGGTGATGTTGAGGGCCCGGCCGAGCTGCTGGGTCAGCAGCAGCGCCGCCGCCCCGGTGGCCTCGTCCTCCTCGATGCCGTCGTTGCGGCCGGGGAACCCGCGGGCCCGTACCCGGCCGGCGGCCTCGTCCTCCCAGGCCCAGGCGTAGATCCACTCGCCCGACGGCGGCACGGCCAGCGCGTCGACCTCGGCCGCGCTCCCGTGCCTGCGCAGCGTCCTCGGCGGCGCCCAGTCGGCGCGCGCCTCGATCCAGCTGAACTCGCCGTCCAGCCTGACCCCCACCACACCTGCGGGTGTGACCAGTTCGGGCACATCGAGCAGCCAGCCCACCCCGACGCACGGATGTCCCGCGAACGGCAGCCGCAGCGACGGCGTGTAGATGTCGATGACCCCGCGCTCCGGGTCGTCGACGAACACGGTCTCGCTGAAGCCGAGTTTCGCGGCGAACTCCTGCCGGTCCACGGGGTCCGGCATCACCGAGCCCTCGCGCACCACGCCGAGCTCATTGCCATACCCGCCGCCTGGTCCGCAGAAGACCCGCAGCACGTCGTAGTCAGTCACTCCGGCATTCAAACATTCATCCGTCCCCTCGGTGACCCGCACGACCGGACCGCCCTCCTCCGAATGCTCCCTGATCATCGGAAACGGTGTCGAAGGCGGGCGGTCCCGTGCGGTCCAGGCCGGCGGATCAGACGGTGCGGCGCCTGCGCATCGCGACCACCACGCCGGCGCCCGCCGCGACGGTCACCGCGGCCGCGGCTCCCAGCGCACCGGCCGGCACCCCCGCTCCGGTGGAGGCCAGCGCGCCGCTCACCCCGCCCGTCGTGGACCCGGTCGTCCCGGCGCCCCCCGTGGTGCCCGACGACGTACCGGAGCCGTCCGAGCCGGAACCGGAGTCGGAGCCGGAGTCCGATCCGCCGTTCCCGCCCGGAAGTTGGGCGTCATCGCTCAGCGCCACCGAGAGGCCGACCGGGTCCAGTTCGGTGCCCTCGGCGTAGAAGCCACCGAACGCCTCCGCACCGGCCCTGGTCAGCTTGGCGGTCACCCCGTCGAGAGCGATCACCTCGTCCCGCGCCGTCAGGTCGGCGGTCTTCGCGGTCAGGTCCGCGAGAACGACGTCGCCGGAGGTCTTGCCCAGGCTCTCGACGTCGGCGGTGAGCTCGCCGGAGCCGCCGTCGAGCTCCACCCCGAGGTCGCTGAGGGTGAGGTCGAGCCCGTAACTGCCGTTCTGCTCATGGCCCTTGAAGTTCACCGCACCCTTGAAGGAGGCCGAGAGGGTGTCGGCGTCGGTGTCATAGGTGCCGGTCGCGTCCGCGAAGGTGAAGGCGCCGTTCGCGGCGGCCTGCGTGGCACCGCCGGACGCGGTGATCTTCCCCTGGGCCGGGCCGCTCACGACGTATGCACGGAAGGACTGCTTGACGCCCCAGCCGAGGGTCCCGTCCGCTATCCCGCCCCGGGCGGGGGCGCCGGTCTCCGTGGCCGGGGCGCTCGGGCTCGCGCTCCGCGAGGCCGGGTCCGAGGGCGAGGGGGACGAGCCGGACGACGAGGGCGAGCCGGAGGCGGACGTGGACGAGGTCGGCTCCGGGGAAGCGGAATCCGTCGGGGTCGCGGTCGGGGCCGCCGTGGGCGACGGCGTCTGTGTCGCTCCCGGCTTCTGGGTCACGGTGAGCGGATCGCCCGCCGCGCCCTCGTAGCTCGCGCTGCCGAGGACGCCCGCCGCCTCCTTCGTCAGGCGGGTCTCCATGTCCGCCATCGTGCGGGTCACGGTGACGTCAGCGAGCGGGACGTCGTCCCGGGTCGTGCCGCCGCTCGTGACGTCGGCGGTGATCCGCGCCGCCGCGCTGTCGAACCGCACGTCGGACAGGGTGAGTTCGAATCCGTGCAGCTGGGAGGCGATCTTCAGGGTGCCCGCGAAGCCGAGCCGTACGGCGTGGGTGCCCGAGTCGTACGTGCCGCTGCCGTCGGGGAAGGTGAACGCGCCGTTGCCGGCCGCCTGGGTCGCCCCGGCGGCCGGGGTGAAGGAACCGGCCGCCATCCCGGTCACGTACGAGCGGTAGGACTGCTTGACGCCCCAGGTCAACTCGTAGTCCTTGAGCGGGGCTTCGGCGGCGGACGCGCTGGTCACGGCGAGGGCGCCCGCCCCCACGGCGACCGCGACGGCGGCGGCGAGGGCGAGGGGGCGGCGGCGGTGGGCGGCCATGGTCGTGGGTCTCCTCGGGGGTTCGGGGTACGTCGGGCTGAGGGGTTCGGGGTCGATCGGGCTGAGGGGGGGTCCGGGGTCGAAAGGGTCGATCGGGTCGAAGGGTTCGTTCGAAGTCGTTCGAGGTCGCCCGGGGTCAGCCGGTGTGCGCGCGGCGCCTGCGGAGGAACCCGAAGACGGCCGCGGCCGTGAGCAGGACCCCGACGCCGAGGCCGATCGGCAGGGCCGGTCCGCCGGGGAGGCCGTCGCTCGCGGTGTTCTCGGCGCGGGGCGCGGCGGCGGCCTTCGCGCCGGGCGTCTTCGAGGCGCCCCGCGTGGGCGAGGGGGGCGGGGACGCGCCGAGGTCGGGCAGCGCGGGGAGCCGCGCGTTATCCGTGAGGGCGATGGAGAGGGTCACGGGGTCCATCTGCGCGCCGGCGCGATACATCCCGCCGAACGCCTCGGCGCCGCGTGCGGTCAACTCGCTGGGAACCTCGGTGAGTTGCAGGAGTCCGCGCTGGGGCTTCAGGTTCTTCGCCGCGAAGGTCACGAGCGGGACCTTCTTGCCGGCGAGGTCAGCGCTCGTGACATCGGCGGAGAGCGTGCCCTCGCCGTGCTCGACGCTGACCCGCACTCCACTCAGCCGGAGATCGAGTCCCTGGTGTCCCGTGAAGCGCAGGGATCCGTCGAAGGAGGCCTTCAGGACGCCCTTGGCGCCGTCGTACGTGCCCTCGCCCGCGGGGAAGCGGAAGAGCGCGCCGCCGTCCTGGGCTCCGGCGGTCAGCGTCCATGTGCCGCTCGCGACGGGCCCGGTGACGTACTCACGGAACGTGCGGCGCACACCCCAGTCGACGGCTCCGTCCTCGATCGCGCCCGAAGTCGCCTTTCTCGCGGGCGTCTTGGACGGCCGGGCGGTGGGTGTCCTCGACGGTTCGGCCGGGGCCGGCACATCCGCCTCCAGGCTCACCGGGTCGAGCGCCGTACCCGCCGTGTAGTAGCCGGCGAAGGACCGGGCGCCTTGTGAAGTGAGCGTGGCCGGGAGGTTGTCGAGCCGAACCGCCGCGCCGCCGCCCTTCATGTCGATGCCGCCGAGGGAGAGGGCGGCGAAGGGCACCCCGGTGGACGTCGTGACCGTCCCGGTGCCCTTCGCCTTGCTGGTGATGTCGACGTAGAGGGTGCCGCGGCCCCCGGATACGCGGACGGTGGGGCGGCTGATCGTGAGGTCGAGCTGATAGCCGCCGCCGCTCTCGCGGTGCCCGAGGAAGCGGACTCCGCCGGAGTAGGCGGCGGTGAAGGCTCCGGTGGTGCCGTCGTAGGAGCCGGTGGCGGAGTGGAAGCGGAACCGGCTGGCCCCCACCGTGGCCGCGCCCCCGGCGAGGGAGTAACTCCCCTTCGCGATGGGCCCGGTGACATAGCTCTGGAAGGACGACTTGATGTCCCAGTCGAGCCGGCCGCCCCGCACGGTACGGCTCGCGGCGTGAGCGGCCGTGGCGGTGAGCAGAGCCCCGAGCACGGTCAGGCAGACCACGGCGGCCCCCGCGGTCCTAGAACGCGCGGTCATGGGTGTCCTCCGGATTCCGGGGTCCGGAGAACCCCTGGCAACTTAGGTAAGGCTAACCTAAACTATCGACCGGACGTGCCGGAAGAGGACCGAGAGGAACAACGGGACAGTGCAACGCTTGCGCACACGACTGGCGGGGGCGCTGATCTCCGCGCTCGCCCTCACCCTCGCCCTGACCGGCTGCGGGGGCCCCAAGGGACCCGCGTCGGCGGCGGCGACCGCGACGGCCGCAACGAGCGGCGGCACCGACCGCCTCGAACCCCTGACGTCCCCCGGAACGCCCCGACTCCCCGTCACGGTGCGGTCGTTCGGCGGGAAGAGGACGACCGTGGCGAAGGCCGACCGGATCGTTCCGCTGTCCGGTGGTCTCAGCGAGATCGTCTTCACGCTCGGACTCGGCGACCGGGTCGTCGCCCGCGACATCACCGCCACCTTCGACGAGGCGAGACGGCTGCCGGTCGTCACCCGCAACCACGACGTCTCCGCCGAGAGCGTGCTCTCCCTGCACCCCGACCTCGTCCTCGCCGAGTCGACGACCGGGCCGGACGAGGCCGTACGGCAGATCCGCGACGCCGGTGTCCCCGTCCTCGTCGTCGCCCCCGCGCACGGCCTCGCCGACGTGGGCACACGCATCCGGGCGGTGGCCGACGCGCTCGGTGTACCGGCGGCCGGACAACGGCTGGCCGAGCGGTCGCAGGACCGGATCGCCGCCGTGCGCAAGGCGATTCCGGCCCACGCGGACCACCCGCGCGTCGCCTTCCTCTACCTCCGCGGCTCCGCCTCCGTCTACCTCATCGGCGGCCGCGGCTCGGGCGCGACCTCGCTGCTGGAGGCGGCGGGGGCGGTCGACGCGGGCGCCGCGTCGGGACTGGACAAGGACTTCACCGCCATCACCACCGAGGCACTCGTACGGGCCGCGCCCGACGCGATCCTCGTGATGTCCAAGGGGCTCGCGTCCGTCGGCGGAACCGACGGGCTCGTCAAGATCCCCGGGGTGGCGCAGACTCCGGCCGGCGCGAACCGCCGGGTGGTGTCCGTCGAGGACGGGGTGCTCCTCAACTACGGGCCGCGCACGGACCAGGTACTGAAATCGCTGGTACGGCAGTTGTACGGATCCACCGGATCCACCCGATGACCGCGCTCGACCGCCCGGCCACCGGGGCGCCCGCCGGACCGGCCGTCACCCCGCGGGCAGGCCGACGGGCGGCGCGCCGCGCCCCCTGGCTCCTGACCGCGGGACTCGTCGCCGCGCTGCTCGTCCTGGTGCCCGTGGCCGCCGGGCTCGGCGCGTACCCGATCCCCACCGGGGACGTGCTCGCCTCCGTCGCACACCGCGCCGGACTCGGGGGCGGCGCGCTGGAGCGGGTGCCGGAGTCGGTCCTGTGGGACGTGCGCTTCCCGCGGATCGTGCTCGCTCTGCTCATCGGCGCCTCGCTGGGCTGCGCGGGCGCCCTCATGCAGGGCGTGTTCGGCAATCCGCTGGCCGAGCCCGGGGTCATCGGCGTCTCGTCGGGGGCGGCGGTCGGCGCGGTCGCCGCCATCGCCCTCGGCCTCGACTTCCTCGGTACGTTCACGGTCCCGGCCGTCGCCTTCGTCACCGGTCTGGCCGCGGTCCTGCTCGTCTACGCGATGTCACGCTCGGGCGGCCGCACCGAGGTCGTCACGCTGATCCTCACCGGGATCGCGCTGAACGCCTTCACCGGCGCCCTGATCGGACTGTTCCTGTTCTTCGCGGACTCCGCCGCCGTCAGCCAGATCACCTTCTGGCAGCTCGGATCGCTGGCGCAGGCGACCTGGCCGAAGGTGCTCGCGGTCCTGCCCTGCGCCGCGGCCGGTCTGACCCTGGCGCCGCTGTACGCCCGCCGGCTCGACCTCCTGGCGCTCGGCGAACGGCCGGCCCGGCACCTGGGCGTCGACGTCGAACGGCTGCGGCTCGTCCTGGTGCTGGTCATCGCGCTGCTCACGGCGGCGGCCGTCAGTGTCTCCGGGATCATCGGCTTCATCGGTCTGGTCGTACCGCATCTGCTGCGCATGGCCGCCGGGCCCGGACACCGCTTCCTGATCCCGGGCAGCGCGCTCGGCGGGGCCGCCGTGCTGCTCGCGGCCGACCTCGCCGCCCGGACCCTCGCGCAACCCGCCGAGCTTCCCCTCGGCGTCCTCACCGCCCTGCTGGGCAGCCCGTTCTTCCTGTGGCTACTGCGCAGGACCCGCCGCAGGCAAGGAGGCTGGGCATGAGATCCACCGGAGGACCGCAACGTCCGAGCACCGACGGGGAGTCGGGGCCGGGGCGAGACGGCGGAGCGGCGCGGCTCGCGCGGGCCGTCAGGGGGCTGCGGCTCACGCGGGCGACGCGGGCGGCGGCTCCGTCCGCGCCCGCCCCCGGCGACGTACTCGCCGAGACCGAGGACCTCCATGTCCGGCTCGGCGGCCGGGAGGTGCTGCGCGGCGTCGACGTCACCGCCCGCGCGGGCGAGGTGCTCGCGCTGGTCGGGCCCAACGGGGCGGGAAAGTCCACCCTCCTGGCCGCGCTGGCGGCCGATCTGCCCGCCGCGGCAGGGGTCGTACGACTGCACGGGCGGCCCGTGCGGGACTGGTCGGCGGGCGAACTCGCCCTGCGCCGGGCCGTGCTCCCCCAGGCGGCGGCGCTCTCCTTCCCGTTCACCGTGGAGGAGGTCGTCCGCATGGGGCGGGCACCCTGGGCCCACGCCCCGCGGGACGACGACGCGGCGGTCGGCGCGGCCATGGCGGCCACCGAGGTGACCGCCTTCGCCGCCCGCCCGTTCGCCGCGCTGAGCGGCGGGGAGCGGGCACGGGTGGCTCTCGCCCGCGTGCTCGCGCAGCGCGCGCCCCTGCTGCTGCTCGACGAGCCGACGGCCGCACTCGACCTGAGGCACCAGGAGTTGGTGCTGCGGGTGTGCCGGGACAGGGCGCGCGCCGGTGACGCGGTGGTCGTGGTGCTGCACGATCTGGGGCTGGCGGCGGCCTACGCGCACCGGGTCGCGATCCTGTGCGCCGGTCGCGTCGCGGCACACGGCCGGCCGGCGGAGGTTCTCACCGGCGAACTGCTGAGCGAGGTCTACCGGCAGCCGGTCGAGGTGTTCCCGCACCCCAGGACCGGAGCCGCGCTCATCACCCCGAAACGCGACGAAACCCGCTCCTTGACCTCTCCTTGACCATTCCATGGGGTCCGGTTTGAGTCAGCGTGATCAAGCCGTTCCTGTTCGGCATCTGTGAGAGGTGAATCACCGCACGGGTGGGTATCAGTGAGGCAAGCCTCAGATAAGTTAGGCCAGCCTCACCATGCCGAACGGGCCCAGCCGTGCGGCTTGTCCGACTTCTCTTGGAGCCTGCATGCGAGCCGTCCGACTGTCCGTTGTCACCGCTGCCGCCACCGCGGCCGCTCTGGCCGCCGTCACCGGCTGCACCCAGAAGAGCGACGCGAAGAACGGCGACGCGATCCAGGTGACGGCCGCCGACTCCAAGTGCGAGACGTCCTCCAAGACCGTGCCGGCCGGCCACGTCACCCTGAAGATCGAGAACAAGGGGTCCCAGGCCACCGAGGTCGAGATCGTCTTCCCCGACGACCGGATCGTCTCCGAGAAGGAGAACATCGGCCCCGGCACCAAGTACACGCTGACCGCCGAGGTCAAGGCCGGCTCGTACGAGATCGCCTGCCGCCCGGGCATGAAGGGCCACGGCGTCCGCCAGAAGCTCACCGTGACCGGCGGCAAGGTCGCCAAGCGCGACCCGCGCCTGGACAAGGCCGTCGCCTCCTACCGCGAGTGGGCGCAGTCCGAGGCCGACGCCACGATCCCCAAGGTGAAGACCTTCGCCGACGCCGTCAAGGCCGGTGACCTGGAGGCCGCCAAGAAGGCCTACGCCCCCTCCCGCGTGGGCTGGGAGAGCACCGAGCCGATCGCCGAGTCGTTCGGCGACATCGACCCCAAGACCGACACCCGCGCCGACGGCCTGGAGAAGGGCCAGAAGTGGACCGGCTGGCACGCGCTGGAGAAGGCGCTGTGGGCGGACAAGAAGATCGGTGACGAGCAGAAGACCCTCGCCGACCAGCTCGTCACCGACCTGACCGACTGGCAGAAGCGCGTCGGCAAGGCCGAGATCACCCCGACCTCCATGGCCAACGGCGCCAAGGAGCTGCTCGACGAGGTCGCCACCGGCAAGGTCACCGGCGAGGAGGACCGCTACTCGCACACGGACCTCAGCGACTTCAAGGGCAACGTCGACGGCGCGCAGAAGGCGTACGAGCTGCTCAAGCCGGTCGCCTCGGAGAACGACGCGGCGCTGACCGCTGAGCTCGACAAGCAGTTCGCCGCGCTGGACAAGCTGCTCGACAAGTACCGCACGGACAAGACCTCGGACGGTTTCGTCTCGTACGACACGGTCGGCAAGGCCGACCGCAAGGAGCTCTCGGACGCCGTCAACGCGCTCGCCGAGCCCCTGTCCAAGCTCGCCGCCGCCGTCGTGAAGTAGTAGGAGCCACGCCATGACGGAAACGACCGACACCGCGAACACCGCCGAGCCCGCCCGCTCCGGCTCCGCGCCGACCCGGCGCAACCTGATCGGCTGGGGCGGTGCCGGGCTCGCGCTCGGCGCCGCCGCGGCCGGCGGCGCCGTCGCGATGACCCGCGTCGGCAACGACGTGGATCCGGCCGGCGCCGACACCGGTGCGGCCGTCCCGTTCCACGGTGCCCATCAGGCCGGCATCGCCACAGCGGTGCAGGACCGGCTGCACTTCGCCGCGTTCGACGTGAAGACGGACGACCGCGCCGAGTTCGTCCAGCTCCTCAAGGACTGGACGCAGGCGGCCGCCCGGATGACCGCCGGACACACGGTCGGTGAGGGCGCGTACGGCGGTCTGGCCGAGGCTCCGCCGGACGACACCGGTGAGGCCCTCGGGCTCAAGCCGTCGCGGCTGACGCTGACCATCGGCTTCGGTCCGTCGCTGTTCGACAGGTTCGGTCTCGCCGACCGGCGTCCGGAGGCGCTCGTCGACCTGCCGGAGTTCCCTGGCGACAACCTGGACAAGGCCCGCAGCAACGGCGACCTGTGCATCCAGGCCTGCGCCGACGACCCGCAGGTGGCGGTGCACGCCATCCGCAACCTGGCCCGTATCGGCTTCGGCAAGGTCGCCATCCGCTGGTCGCAGCTCGGCTTCGGCAAGACGTCCTCGACGACCCCGGACGCGCAGACCCCGCGCAACCTCATGGGCTTCAAGGACGGCACCCGCAACATCGCGGGCACCGAGACCGCGCGGCTCGCGAAGTTCGTATGGGCCGACGGCAAGGACAACGAGGGCAACTCCGCCTGGATGACCGGCGGTTCCTACCTCGTGGCCCGGCGCATCCGGATGAACATCGAGACCTGGGACCGTACGTCGCTCCAGGAGCAGGAGGACGTCTTCGGCCGCGACAAGGGCGAGGGTGCCCCCGTCGGCAGGGCCAAGGAGCACGACAAGCCGTTCCTGAAGGCGATGAAGCCCGACGCCCATGTCCGGCTCGCGCACCCCGACTCCAACGACGGGATCACGATCCTGCGCCGCGGCTACTCCTTCACGGACGGCACGGACGGTCTCGGCCGCCTCGAAGCGGGCCTGTTCTTCCTCGCCTACCAGCGGGACGTGCGCAAGGGGTTCATCCCCCTCCAGCGCAGCCTGTCGCGCTCCGACGCGCTCAACGAGTACATCCAGCACGTGAGTTCGGCTGTCTTCGCCGTTCCGCCCGGCGTCCGGGACAAGGACGACTGGTGGGGCCGGACGCTGTTCTCCAAGGAGGCGTAGCCGTGTTCAGCAACTATCTGATCGGACTCCGCGAGGGCCTGGAGGCCAGCCTCGTCGTCTGCATCCTCATCGCCTACCTGGTGAAGACGGAACGCAGGGACGCCCTCAAGCCGATCTGGGCGGGCATCACGGTCGCGATCGTCGTGGCGCTCGGGTTCGGCTGCGCCCTCGAATTCGGCTCCCAGGAGATGACGTTCCAGGCTCAGGAGGGGCTCGGCGGTTCGCTGTCGATCCTCGCCGTGGGCCTGGTGACCTGGATGGTCTTCTGGATGCGGCGCACCGCCCGGCACCTGAAGTCCGAACTGCACGGCAGGCTCGACGCGGCGCTCGCCATGGGAACGGGCGCGCTGGTGGCGACCGCGTTCCTGGCGGTCGGCCGGGAGGGCCTGGAGACGGCCCTGTTCGTCTGGGCGTCTGTGCACGCGGCCAGCGACGGCACCCCCCGCCCGCTGATCGGCGTGGCGCTCGGCCTGGCCACCGCGGTCCTGCTGGGCTGGCTGTTCTACCGCGGCGCGCTGAAGATCAACCTCGCCAAGTTCTTCACCTGGACCGGCGGCATGCTCGTCGTCGTCGCCGCGGGCGTGCTCGCGTACGGCGTCCACGACCTCCAGGAGGCCGACTTCATCCCGGGCCTGACGCACCTGGCCTTCGACATCAGCGACACGATCGACCCGACGAGCTGGTACGGCACCCTGCTGAAGGGCGTCTTCAACTTCCAGCCCGACCCGACCGTCCTTCAGGTCACGGTGTGGGCCCTGTACTTGGTCCCGACGCTCACGATCTTCTTCGCCCCGGTAGGGTTCGCCTCCGGGAAGAAGAAGGTGAAGGCAGCTGATGCGCAGGGATCGCACGGATCGCAGCCCTCGAAGGCCTCGTAGCCTCGGCCGTCTCGCCCTGGCGACGACGGTGACCACGTTGTGGGCGGCGAGCGGCTGCGTGGTGGTGCACGGCGAGCGTGAGGTCGTGCCGGCCACGACCCGCGCCGACGCCGCCCGCGCGCTGGCCGACTTCACCGCCGCGTACAACAAGGCGGACGCGACGTACGACCGTTCGAAGGACGCGGACCGGGTCAGCGGTCCGCTCGCCGCCATCGACGGCGCCAGGCTGAAGGCCGGCCGTCTCGGGCACCCGGGCGGGAATCCCGCGCACTCGGCGCTGACCTTCGACGACGCCCGGTTCTCCATCCCCGCGAAGGCGGGCTGGCCGCGCTGGTTCGTGGCGGACGCGACCGCCAACAAGGGTGTGCAGGGCAGTCGTTGGCTACTCGTCTTCACCCGCGACAGCATCCGCGAGCCGTGGCAGGCCTCGTATCTGACGGTCCTCGGCCCCGGTGACGTACCGAAGTTCGCGACCGACGGCGGCGGCTGGGCGCAGCCCGTCGCGGCCGACGACCCGGCGCTCGCGATCGAGCCCCGGCAGCTCGGCCGGTCGTACGCGGACTATCTCCGCTCCGGTGGCGACACCTTCGCCGCGGGTGTCCACACCTCGCAGTGGCGGGCCCAACGGGAGAAGTACGCGAGCCGGCCCGGCCTCGCCCGGCAGTACATCGACGAGCCGCTGACCTCGGGCGGCTACGCGCCGGTGGGACTGCGCACGGCGGACGGCGGGGCGCTGGTGTTCTTCGCCACGCACCGCTTCGAGAAGGAGACCGCCGCCGCGGGCACCGAGATCCCCTCCCCCGGCGCGGACGTGCAGGCGCTGACGACCGGCGAGATCGGCCGGTCGTTGACCCTGGAGTTCGTCTCCAACCAGGCCGCGCTCGACCCGCCGAAGGGCTCGGGCCCGGGGCAGGTGTCGGTCCTCGGCCGGGTCGAGGGGCTGACGGGCGCCAAGGGCGAGTAGCCCGGAGCGCCTCGGCGCCCCGGGGCGGGGCTCAGCCCCGGTGGGGCCAGGCGGCGAGCTGGTCCGCGCCGTTCTCCCCGGCGTAGCGGGCGCACGCGTCGGTCAACGTCTCCAGGAGCGTCAGCGGTTCCGGCAGCGCGTGCTCGGGGCCGCGCACCCAGTCGACGCCCAGACCGCCGGGCAGCTGGGCCGGGGGCACCAGGACGTACGAGCCGCGGCAGTGCCAGCGGAAGCCGGGGTGTTCGTCCATCGTCTCGGGGTGGCAGTCCAGCTCACAGGGCCACCACTCGTCCTCGTCCTCGGGCGTGCCGCGGGTGAGGGTGAAGAAGAGCATGCGTCCGTCGCCGGTCTCCGCGACGGGTCCGACCTCGATGCCGGCGGCGAGCAGGCGCTCCAGCGCCTCGCGCCCGGCCTCCAGCGGCACGTCCAGGACGTCGTTCACCATGCCGGTCGCGGTGATGAAGTTCGCCTTCGGCTGGTGCCTGGCCCAGCGCTCGATCTGGGCGCGGTCGGTGGTCGACTGTGTCTGCCAGGCGAAGGAGACGGGGTGGCGCGCGGGCGTGGGACAGCCCACACGGTCACAGGAACAGCGATAGCCGACGGGGTGGGCGGCCTGCGCGAGCGGCAGCCCCGCGGCGGCGGCGGCGAGCAGCAGGTCCTCACGGCCGGCGGCGGATGTCTGCGCCGGGGCTTTGGGCCGGCGTCCGCGCAGCCACGCCGAGATCCTGCCCCGCGTGCCGGAGCGGTCTGCGAACTCTGCGCTCATCTATCCCCTCGCCTCGCCGTAGTGCGATTCGTCCTCGCCCCATCGTCCCACCATCCTGCGCTCCGGGTGGCCGGAGCCGACAACCGGGGTAGGTGGGACGATGCGCCCACCAGGCCCTGATCAGGTGTTATTGCATGATTTGAGGCGATTTCACGGGCGTCGGACGAGTGCGGGATCACCCCGCGGGACAGGACCGGCACGCACGTCCGGGTGGTCGAACGCGGCAGTCGTACGGAAACACGACCGCGTGCCGGAGCCGGGACGGGCCGGGGTGCACCGCACCATGAGCATCAACTGCCCCTGCGGTTGCGTAAGGAGCCTTCCTTGCACCCTGTCCGCCGCGCCACGCCCCGGCGCTACCTCATGTGCCCCCCGGTGCACTTCGACGTCACGTACGCGATCAATCCGTGGATGAACCCGGCCAAGCCGGTCGACGTGCCGCTCGCCCTCGCCCAGTGGGAGGACCTGCGGGACCGCTACCGCTCCCTCGGGCACACGGTCGAGGAGCTGGCACCGCGTCCGGGTCTGCCGGACATGGTCTTCGCGGCGAACGGCGCGACGGTCGTGGACGGCCGGGTGCTGGGCGCCCGGTTCGCCTACCCGCAGCGCGAGGCGGAGGCGGCGGCGCATCTGGAGTGGTTCCGCTCCCGCGGGTACGGGCCGGTCCGCGAACCGGAGCACGTCAACGAGGGCGAGGGCGACTTCGTCGTCACGGGGTCGTGGCTGCTCGCGGGCCGGGGCTTCAGGGCGAGCCCGCTCTCGCACGGGGAGGCGCAGGAGTTCTTCGGCCGCCCGGTGATCGGCCTCGACCTGGTCGACCCGCGCTACTACCACCTGGACACCGCCCTCGCCGTCCTCGACGAGGGCGGGGACGACGTCATGTACTACCCGCCCGCGTTCTCCCTCGGCAGCCGCGAGGTCCTGCGCCGGCTGTTCCCGGGCGCGCTGACCGCGACGGAGGAGGACGCCGCCGCGCTCGGCCTCAACGCGGTCTCGGACGGTCTGCACGTGCTGCTGCCGCAGGAGGCCACGGGTCTGTTCGACCCGCTCCGGGAACGCGGCTTCGTGCCCGTCGGGGTGGACCTCGGCGAACTCCTCAAGGGCGGCGGCAGCGTGAAGTGCTGCACCCAGGAGCTGCGGCCCTGAGTCAGGAGGCGTCCTCCGGCGGCGGCCAGGCGTCGCCCCACCCGGCGTCGCGGGCGGCCTTGTACAGCGGTCCGTGGCGCTTGGTCACCGTCTCCCGGCGCAGCGCCTCGTCCGGCCCGCACAGGTCGAGCAGCACCTGGCCCTTGCGGATCTGCGGCTTGCGCACGACGCGCGAGGACGCCGGTTCGGGCGGGAAGCGGGTCGCGGCGACATAGCTGAACTTCTCGTCCTCGTAGGGCAGGGAACCGCCCTTGACCTGACGGTGCAGGGAGGAGCGGGCGACCCTGGCCGAGAAGTGGCACCAGTCCTGGCCGGGGACGACGGGGCACGCCGCGCTGTGCGGGCAGGGCGCGGCGACCTGGAAGCCGGCGCCGATCAGGCGTTCGCGCGCGGCCAGCACCCGGGCGTAGCCGTCGGGGGTGCCGGGCTCGATGATCACGACGGCCGGGGCGGCGGCCGCGGCGGCGTCCACGACCGAGGCGCGGTCCTGCTCGGTGAGCTCGCCGAGGACGTACGAGACCGTGACGAGATCAGTGCTCTCGATGGTGAGCGCCGCTCCGATACGAGAGCGCTGCCACGCGGCGTCCCGCAGTTCCGGGTTGGCGGCGGCGATCTCCCGGCCGAGCGCGAGGGCCGGCTCGGCCCAGTCGAGCACGGTCACCGGGCGGACACCGCCCCAGGTCGCGTTCACCGCCCAGGTGGCCGCGCCGGTGCCGCCGCCGACGTCCACATGACTGCCCGGCACCCAGCCGGGCACCGCGTCCGCGAACGCCTCGAGCGCCGCGCACACCGCCTCGAAGGTCGCGGGCATCCGGTACGCGGCGTACGCGGCCACGTCCGAGCGGTCCCGCAGGACCGGGGTGTGGGTCGGGGTGGTCCCCCGGTAGTTCGCGATCAGCCGCTCGACCGCCTGCGCGGCGGCCTTGGGCGGCAGTCCTTCGAGCAGTCCGGCGAGGGCTCCGCGCAGGGTGTCGGCGGGGGGTACGGGGGCGTTCACGGCCCGATTCTCTCAGGTGCCGCGCACGCCCCGTACCGGCCTGCGGTCCACCGCGGGCGGTGCCCCCGTACCGGGCGGGCGGGCGCTCAGGTGCCGCGCACCGCCCGCCGCAGCCGGGTGGCCGCCGCCGCCCGGGGCGCGTTGTCGGCCGGGCGGCGCCGGGGGTGGACTGTGTTGGCCAGCAGGACCAGGAACGTGTCCGTCGCCGGGTCCAGGACCAGGGAGGTGCCGGTGAACCCGGTGTGGCCGGCCGCGCCGTGGCCCGCGAGGGTGCCCATGAACCAGGGCTGGTCGAGGGCGAATCCGAGACCGGGCGGGGTGAGGAGGAGCTCGACGAAGTCGGGGCCGAGGATGCGGGCGGGGCCGTAGGAACCGCCCGCGAGCAGGGTGCGGCAGAACACGGCCAGGTCGCGTGCGGTGGAGAACAGTCCGGCGTGACCGGCCACCCCGCCGAGCGCCCAGGCGTTCTCGTCGTGCACGACGCCCCGCAGCATGCCCCGGTCCGCCTTGGCCCGGGGCCGCCGCTGGTCCTCGGTGGCCGCCGCGCCCGGGCACGGTCCGAAGGCGGTGGCGTTCATCCCGAGGGGACGGGTGATGCCGTCGCGGACGAGGACGTCGAGCCCCCGGCCGGTGACGCGCTCCAGCACGAACTGGAGCAGGAGCAGATTGACGTCGGAGTAGCGGTACTCGCCGGGCTGCGACGAGGGGGCCTCCGCCCGCAGCAGCGCCAGCCGGGCCGCGTCGTCCGGGCAGTCGTACAGCGGGAGTTCGGGGCGCAGCCCGGAGGTGTGGGTCAGCAGCTGCCGCACGGTGATGCCGTGCTCGCGGGCCGCGCGGAACTCCGGCAGATACGCGCCGACGCGCGCCTCGATGCCCAGCGTGCCGCGCTCCAGCTGCTGCACGGCGGCGACCGCGGTGAACAGCTTGGTGAGGGAGGCCAGGTCGAAGGGCGTGTGCACGGTCATCGGCACCCGCGCCGTCGGCGGCAGCTCGATCCCGGTGTCCTTGTCGAAGTCGTGGGCCGAGTAGCGCACGGCCCATCCCGCCGCCTCCTCGACGGCGATGACCGGGCCCCGCCCCGCGACCACCACGACGCCCGCGGCCCACGGGTCGGCCCCGCGGGTGAGGGCGCGGACCTCGTGGACCAGCCGCCGCAGTTCACCGGAGTCGAGTCCGGCCCGTTCCGGCGTACCGGTCCGCAGTCGTGGTGCGCTCAGTTCCCCGCCCCTATTCCGTTCGCAGTGGGTCCCGTCCGCCGGGGACGGCACAGTCCCACGAAGCAGCCGACGGCGACCAGAGCGGCCACCAGCTGGACAACGGCCATGGGGACGGCGGTGTGCTCCCCCGCGATGCCGACGAGTGGTGAGGCCACCGCGCCGATGAGGAAGGAGGTGGTGCCGAGCAGCGCGGAGGCGGAACCGGCCGTGTTCCGTACCCGCATGAGGGCGAGCGCCTGGGTGTTGGGCAGGGCCAGGCCCATGGCGGACATCAGCACGAACAGCGCGGCGGCGACCGGGGCGAGCCCGACCGGGCCGAGGGCGCCGGTGGACATCAGGAGCAGCGCGGTCGCGGCGAGGACGACCAGGGCGAGGCCGGTGGCGAGGACCTTCTCCAGGGCGACCCGGCCGACGAGCAGCTTGCCGTTGACCTGGCCCGCGATCACGAGGCCGACGGAGTTCGCGCCGAAGAGCAGGCTGAAGGTCTGCGGCGAGGCCCCGTACAGGTCCTGGATCACGAACGGGGAGGCCGAGATGTAGGCGAAGAGGGCCGCGAAGGTGAAGCCGCCCGCGAGCATGTACCCGGCGAAGACGCGGTCGGCGAGCAGCCCGCGCATGGCGCGCACGGCCTCACGGGCGCCGCCGCCGTGCCGGTCCGCCGGTTCGAGGGTCTCGGGCAGTCGCGCCCAGACGAGGGCCGAGAGCGCGATGCCGACGGCGGTGAGGACCACGAACACGCCCCGCCAGTCGGTGAAGCGCAGGATCTGTCCGCCGATGAGCGGCGCGACGACCGGGGCGACGCCGGAGATCAGCATGAGGGTGGAGAAGAAGCGGGCCATGGCCACGCCGTCGTACAGGTCGCGCACGACGGCGCGGGCGATCACTATCCCGGCCGCGCCCGCGAGCCCCTGGACGAGGCGCAGGGCGACCAGGAGCCCGACACCGGGCGCGAGGGCGCACAGGGCGGTGGCGACGACGTAGACGGCGAGACCGGCGAGCAGCGGCCTGCGGCGGCCGAACCGGTCGCTCATGGGCCCGACGACGAGCTGCCCCAGCGCCATTCCGGCCAGGCACGCGGTGAGCGTGAGCTGGACGGTGGAGGCGGGGGCGTGCAGGGAGCGGGTGACCTCCGGCAGCGAGGGGAGGTACATGTCCATCGCGAGCGGGGGTGTGGCGGTGAGCCCGCCGAGGACGAGGGTGACGAGGAGTCCGGTGCGGCCCGGCGCGCCGGGTCCGGTGCGCGGCGGCGGTGCGGCGGCCTCGGCGCCGCCGGCCGGCGGCCCCCCGTCGGCGACCGCGGGTGCGGCGACCCCGGGCGCGGTGCCCGCGGTACGTGCCTGCGGTATGTGCCCTCGCGGGTCTTCCTGGTCCCGCGTGGTGCGGCCACGCTCGGGCATGTGCCCCCCTCTCCGGATGATGCGGCCCCCTATGCTCTCAGTTCGGACGGCGGGTTCGGAGTCACGGATCAAGGGGCGGGCATGACGGGCGAGCGTGAACGCGTGCGGTGGGGGATTCTGGCGACCGGCGGGATCGCCGCGGCGTTCACGGCGGACCTGGTGGACATGCCGGACGCCGAGGTGGTGGCCGTCGCCTCGCGCTCGGCCTCCTCGGCGAAGGCGTTCGCGGAGCGGTTCGGGATTCCGCGGGCCTACGGGGACTGGGCCTCGCTCGCCGCGGACGAGGACATCGACGTCGTGTACGTCGCCACTCCGCACTCGGCGCACCGGGTGGCCGCCGGGATGTGCCTGGAGGCGGGACGCCATGTGCTGTGCGAGAAGGCGTTCACGCTGAACGCGCGGGAGGCCGGGGAACTGGTCGCGCTCGCCCGTGAGCACGACCGGTTCCTGATGGAGGCCATGTGGATGTACTGCAATCCGCTGGTCGGACGGCTGAAGGCGCTGGTCGACGACGGGGTGATCGGTGACGTGCGCACGGTGCAGGCCGACTTCGGTCTGGCCGGGCCGTTCCCGCCCTCGCACCGGCTGCGGGACCCCGCGCAGGGCGGTGGCGCGCTGCTCGACCTCGGCGTCTATCCGGTGTCGTTCGCGCAGTTGCTGCTCGGGGAGCCCTCGGACATCGTCGCGAGAGCGGTGCTCTCCGACGAGGGCGTCGATCTCCAGACGGGTGCGGTGCTCTCCTTCGAGAGCGGTGCTCTGGCTTCGGTGCACTGCTCCATCAACGGTGGCACCCCCGTGGCCGCCTCCGTCACCGGCTCCGCGGGCCGCATCGACGTCCCGGGCGGCTTCTTCTTCCCGGACCACTTCGTCCTGCACCGCGACGGCCGCGAGCCGGAGACCTTCCGCGCCGACCCCGCCTCCGGTCCCCGCACCAGCCTCAAGCACGAGGCCGCCGAGGTGATGCGCGCGCTGCGCGCCGGCGAGACCGAGTCCCCGCTCGTCCCGCTGGACGGCACGCTCGCCGTGATGCGCACGCTCGACACGATCCGGGACCGCATCGGTGTGCGCTATCCCGGTGAGGCGGCGCAGTAGCCGAAGTACCGCTCCCCCCTACGGCATATGACGGAGCGACAGCCGGACACGCCCCGTCTCGCGCCAGGTGAGGCCGTCTCCCACGTATCGGGGAGACCAGCGGTTCACCAAGGAACGGTCAACGCCGCAACCCTCACATACGGAAGCCGAATCTCCGGACCATATAAGCCGTTGATGCGCTTATGCTCGTCATCTCCCCCCTCAGAGCTTCACAGTTGAAGCACACGACTTCGGTACGGCCATGGTCCACACCGATGGGGGAGGTGACAGCCGCCCCGTGGCCCGGGTGGGGGCGCAGCTCGCGCGGGACGCGAGATGTGCACCGGACCGCGGAGCGGCTGTCCCGTCGTCGGCGCCCGTCACCGGCGCCTGCGGTGCCCCTCCGACTCGGCCGTCTCGGCCGGCTCGCCCGCCGGCCGGCGCCTGCGGTTGCGCAGCGCGAGCGCGCCGCCCGCGAGGAGCGCCGCAGCCGCCCCGGCCCCGCCGACCAGTCCCCACGGCGCGCCGTCCGCGTGCCCGCCCGTCGCCCGGCCCGGAGCGCCCGCCGCGGCCGTCGCCGCCTTGCGGGAGGGCGCCGCGCTCGCGCCGCCCTCGCTGAGCGGCTCGACCAGCGTGCCGACCGGCTCGGCGTGCGCGCCCTTGCCGAAACCCCAGTCGAACAGCTGGGCCGTCTCCTCGTAGACGCCGCTGCCGCCGCTCTTGGGGTGCATCACCGTGACGAGCAGGGTCCGGCCGCCACGGGTCGCCGCACCGGTGAAGGTGTTGCCGGCGTGACTGGTGTAGCCGTTCTTCACCCCGATCAGCCCGTCGTAGGGCCGTACGCCCCACGCGCCCGTCAGCAGACGGTCGGTGTTCTGGATCTGGAAGGTCTTCTTGCCGCCGGCCGGGAAGTCCGCGGTCTTCGTCGAGCAGTAGCCGCGGAAGGCGGCGTCCGCGAGACCGTGCCGGGCGAAGAGCGTCAGGTCGTACGCGGACGACAGCTGGCCCTTGTGGTCGAAGCCGTCGGGGCTGACGACATGGGTGTCCAGGGCCTGGAGGTCCTTCGCGAGCGCCTGCATCTCGGCGACGGTGGCCGGGACGCCTCCGTTCATATGGCTGAGAACATGCACCGCGTCGTTGCCGGAGCGCAGGAAGACGCCCTGCCACAACTGCTCGACGGTGTAGGTGATGCCGGGCTTCACCCCGACGAGGCTGGAGCCCGCGGGGACGTCGGCGAGGTCCGCGTCGACGACCTTGTACGTCTGCGCGCGCTCGAACTTCTTCAGCACGGCGTCCGCGAACAGCATCTTCAGCGTGGAGGCGGGCGGCAGACGCAGATGCGCGTTGTACGAGGCGAGCACCTCACCGGTGGTGTGGTCCGCGACCAGCCAGGAGCGGGCGGTGAGGTGCTTGGGCAGCCCCGGCGCGCCGCTCGTCTGGACCCCGGGGCGGGCCAGTCTCGCACCACCGACCGCCGTCGTGGCGTACGCGGTGGTGGCCGTCGCGGCGGCGAGGGGGACGGCGGCGGCGAGGCCCAGAGCGGCACGGCGGGAGAGGCCGGAAGAATCACGCATCCCGGGACCGTACAAAGTCCGTCCGCCAAGCACGACAGCGGGGTCACAAAGAGAAGGAATGACGCTTCCAAAGCGGGGGCAAAACAGGGCGTGACGGCGCCGGCTCACCCGTCGGCGGCGGGCCGGCGAGCCGCCGCGAATATCCGCGGCGCGGGACCGCCCGCCCGTGGTGCGGGTCACTCAACAGGGCTTTCCTGGCAATGGGCCCTCGAAAGACTGAGAAGGGGCTGTCTGACCCAATATTGATTCCGGGGTCCGGATTCTCAGCCCGCGCACATCCCTTGCTCAGCCCGGCGCAAAGGTTCCTCCCTAGCTTGTGACTGCGCCCAACAGGGGGGCGCCGAGAACCTTTGAGGAATGGGATGTTTGGCATCTATCTCAAGCGTGAGCTGAGCCGGCGCAAAAAGGCGGCACTGGTGATCGCCATGGGTCTGGCGCTCGGTATCGCGCTGGTCATCACCGTCAGCTCGGTGTCGGCCGGCATGCAGCAGGCCCAGGACAAGGTCCTGAAGTCGCTGTACGGACTCGGCACGGACATGACCGTCACCAAGGCCCAGGCCGCACCGACGGGCAGCTCCTCCGGCCGCCCGAAGTTCGACTTCGACGCCAAGTCGAGCGGCAGCAAGAAGCAGAGCTCGGACCGGGTGATGACACAGGGCGGGCAGACGCTGAAGTCCTCCCTGGTCACCGAGGTCTCCGCGCAGAAGGGCGTGGAGAGCGCGGTGGGTTCGCTGAGCCTGAACGTCGTCAAGGTCGACGGCTCGTTCACCCAGGGCAAGGCGAAGTCCTCGACGTCGAACGCGCAGGGCGGCCCCGGTGGTCAGGGCGGCAGCAGCGGAACGCCCCAGGTGCAGGGCGGCGGCGCCTCCTTCGACGTGAACTCCTACTCCGTCGCGGGCGTCGACGTGGGCCACCAGGGGCTCGGCCCGCTGGCCACCTCGAAGATCACCACGGGAAGGACCTTCACGTCGGCGCAGACCTCCGCGAAGGTCGCGGTGCTCAGCAAGTCGTACGCCAAGGAGAACAAGTACAAGGTCGGCTCGACCCTCAAGATCTCCGGCACCGCGTACAAGGTCATCGGCATCGCGACGCCCGACAGCAGCGAGTCGACCACCGACGTCTACCTGCCGCTGAAGCAGGCCCAGACCCTCGGTGACGCCAAGAACAAGGTCACCACGATCTACGTCAAGGCGACCGACTCCCAGCAGATCTCCGCGGTCAAGACGGCCATCCAGAAGAACATCTCCGGGACGACGGTCACCACTTCGGCGGACCTCGCGAACACCGTCTCCGGCTCGCTGTCCACCGCCTCGAACCTCGCCACGAACGTCGGCAAGTGGCTGTCCGTCGCGGTCCTGGTCGCCGCGTTCCTGGTCGCGGCGCTGCTCACCTCCTCCGCCGTATCCCGACGGGTCCGCGAGTTCGGCACCCTGAAGGCGCTCGGCTGGCCGTCCCGGAAGGTCACCCGGCAGGTCGTCGGCGAGTCCGTCGTCAACGGTCTGCTCGGCGGCGCCCTCGGCATCGCCCTCGGACTCGCCGCGGCCTACACCGTCACCGCGATCAGCCCGAAGCTGACGGCGGAGCTCGGCTCCACCGCGGGCTCCGGCGGACCCGGCGGCATGGGCGGCCCCGGCGGCCCGGCCGCCTCAGCGGCCAAGAACACCGTCGACATCGCCCTGTCCGCCCCGGTCTCGGTCACCACCATCGCGCTCGCCGTGGGACTGGCCGTCACCGGCGGTCTGATCGCCGGCGCGATGGGCGGCTGGCGCGCCTCCCGGATGCGCCCGGCGGACGCGCTCCGCAGCGTCTCCTAACCCGCCCCCGGGCACTTCCCCGCGTCGGGGCGCCGCGTCCACTCCCCCGGGACACGGCGCCCCCACCCCCTTCATCCTCGGAGAACCCTCATGTACAAGCTCACCGGCGTCAGCAAGCGCTACACGCGGGGCAAGGAGACGGTCGAGGCCCTGCGAGGCGTCGACCTCACCATCGAGGACGGCGACCAGCTCGTCATCCAGGGCCCCACGGGCGGCGGCAAGTCGACGCTGCTCCAGATGATCGGCGGGCTCGACCGGCCGACCTCCGGCTCCGTCGAGCTGGACGGCGTCAACCTCGCCGCCATCAGCGAGGCCAGGCTGACCCGGCTGCGGGCCGAGAAGATCGGCATCATCTTCCAGTCGTTCAACCTCATCCCGACACTGACCGCACAGGAGAACGTCGAGACCGCCCTCGTACCCCTCGGGGTCAAGCCCGCCGAACGGCGCGAGCGGGCCGCCGAGGCGCTGCGCTCGGTCGGTCTCGGCGAACGGCTCACGCACGTCCCGACCGAGCTGTCCGGTGGTCAGCAGCAGCGCGTCGCCATCGCCCGGGCCCTGGTCAAGAAGCCGAAGGTGCTGCTCGCGGACGAGCCGACCGGCAACCTCGACGAAGGCACCCGCGACGACATCATGGGCCTGCTCGAAGGGCTCTGGCACGAGTACGGGCTGACGTTCGTGATGGTCACCCACGACTCGTCCATCGCCCGCCGCGCCCCGCGCCTCGCGACCATCAAGGCCGGGCAGATCACCCTGACCGAGCAGGCCGGCGTCCGCCGGGCCGCCCCCGCGCAGGACAGCCCCCTCCCGTTGCCCGAGCAGGGCCGGTACGGCCAACAGCCTTACGTGGCCGAGCAGTTCGCGCAGGAGCAGTACGGCTCGGCCCAGCGCCACTGAGCCCCGCGCCGTCCGGGCCGCTCACCGCACCTCGGTGAGCGGCCCTTCGGCGTTCACGCCTGGCCGGTCTCGAAGCGGCTGATCCGGCCGTCGTCGCCGACCGTGAAGGTCCACCTGGTCTTCATCTCGCCCCAGGTGTCGTTGCGGTACCGCACGAGGAGGCAACGCCCGCCGGCGGACTCGCTGTCGACGTCCATGTGGCCGCGCGAGGAGAAGATCTCCCGGTCGGTCCAGTCGGCGACGTCACGGTCGGATCCGTCGTCCGACATGGTGGCGGCCGGAGCGAGCAGCCCCTCGAAGGCGGTCCGGTCATGGGCGTTCACCGCGGTGACGAAGGCCCGGACCGCCGGGTCGCTGAGTCGCGTTACCTGAATGGTCATGGGAGCCACCCTCACACCGGCTTACCGCACCCGCCACCCGATCGGCGGCGCGGGCCCGCCGGTCCGGTTCGATCGGTGCGACGGTGGAACCTGGGAGGGGACCGTTGCCGCTGCCTGGACTGGGAGTCACCGTGACCTGTATCGACCGGCGTGATCTGGGACTGCTGCTGCTCCGTCTGAGCACGGGCGGTGTGCTGGCCGCGCACGGAGCGCAGAAGCTGTTCGGCTGGTTCGGGGGCGGCGGCATCGAGGGCACCGCACGGGGCATGGAGGCCATGGGGTACCTGCCCGGGAAGGAGAGCGCCCTGGCGGCGGGTCTCGCGGAGGCCGGTGGCGGCACCCTGCTGGCGCTGGGTCTCGCCACCCCCGCGGCCGGTGCCGCGGCGGCCGGGGCGATGGCGGGCGCGACGGCGGTGCACGCGGAGAACGGGTTCTTCGCGCAGGGGGGCGGCTACGAGTACTCGGCCGCGCTCGGCCTGGCGGCGGTGGGCCTCGCGGTGTCGGGCCCCGGGCGGCTGTCCCTGGACCATCTGACGTGCAACGTGCTGAACCGGGGCTGGATGGTGCCGATCACGCTGGGGGCGACGGCGGTCGCGACCGCCGTCGTCGTGGGTGCCCGCGGCAAGCGGCTGCGCGAGGCACGGGAGGGCAAGCAGGAAGCCCTGTTCGAGGAGTAGGGGTCGGCTCCCCACCTCAGGGGGAGGCTCGCCCCATGGCTGATCACCCCGCGGACGCCGCGGACGACGACACGACCGGACAGACGGGCACAGGCACTGGTGCCCGCACAGGCACTGGTGCCGGCACCGGCGCCGGCAGGTCCGGGCCCATGGACGACGGCGCGTCCGGGCGCCCCGGCGGTGGCGCCTCCGGGCGGGGCGCCGACGGCACGGACCCCTGGCCCACGATCGACCGGCTGCACGCCTGGCTGGACGCCGGGCGGGCGCTCGGCGGCCGGGAGGGGGTGCTGCTGCGGGTCCTGAAGCTGTCGGAGGAGGTCGGCGAGGTCGCCCAGGCGGTGATCGGCGCTACGGGCCAGAATCCGCGCAAGGGCGTCAGCCACACCTGGGACGACGTCCGTGCGGAGTTGTGCGACGTGGTGATCACCGCGATGGTGGCGCTGCGCACGCTCGCGCCGGACGCGCGCGAGCTCTTCACCGCCCATCTGGCGTCGGTGGCCGGCCGTTCGCTCGGCGGCCCGCCGGCTCCGGCGGATTCCGGTGGCTGTCCGAGCGCTGGACCGTCAACTCCCTGACGGGCACCCGTACATGCCTCAGGGCTCGGCCCCGGTCCGTGGACCGGGGCCGAGCCCTGAGGGCAGACGAGTCGGGCTGTACGCCGGGTTCTGTCGCCCGGTCGCCTCGCGGCGGCCGGGGAGACGGCCATCCATCTAGGGCCGGCGTTGCCGCCGGCCTCGTGCGGTCTACCCGCGGACTCGGGCGAGCAGCCCTCGAACGTCCGCGCAGAGCCGCCTTCCCTCGCGAGAGAGCGGCTCCTCTTGACCTTGCTCCGGGTGGGGTTTACCTAGCCGCCTGAGTCACCTCAGGCGCTGGTGGTCTCTTACACCACCGTTTCACCCTTACCGTGAACCGGAGTTCGCGGCGGTCTACTTTCTGTGGCACTGTCCCGCGGGTCACCCCGGGTGGCCGTTAGCCACCACCCTGCCCTGTGGAGCCCGGACGTTCCTCGGGAAGGTCCACAAGAACCTCCACGCGGCCGTCCGCCCGGCTCGTCTGCCGTGCCGACCATGGTACCGGGCGGGCGGGTCGCCGGGGACCGGCGGTGGCCGTGGCCAGGACGGAGCCGGCGAGGATGAGGGCGAAGGCGGCGAGGATCCCGGGCGTCAGACGTTCGTCCAGGAGGAGGGCGCCCGCCGCGACCGCGACGGCCGGGTTGACGTACGTGATCACCGTCGCCCGGGTCGGGCCCGCCTCCTTGATCAGTTCGAGGAAGGCCACGAAGGCGACCGCCGTGCAGATGACGCCGAGGCCCGCGAGGGCGGCCAGGACCTGGCCGGACGGTATCGCCTGCGGCCGGGTGAGCGCCGCCGCGGGGGCGTAGACCAGGGCCGCGAGCGCCAGGCAGGGGGCCGTCAGATGCAGCGAGGGCACGTCCTTGAGCCGGCGGGCCACGATGAGCGGCGCGGTGGCGTAGCCGACGACCGTCAGCAGCACCTCGACGAGCGAGCGAGCGTCACCGCCGGTCAGGTGCGGTGCCGTCAGGACCGCGACCCCGGCAAGGCCCAGGGCGAGGCCCGCGAGGCGCCGGGCGCCGAGCCGTTCCGTGTCACCGAGGAAGCGGGCCGCGGCCACGCCGACGATCGGCACACCGGCGATCAGCAGGCCCGCGGTGGAGCTCGACAGATGCCGCTCGGCGTCCGTCAGGGTCCACCAGGGGACCATGATCTCGATGACCGCGAAGGCCAGCATCGGGCGCCAGTGGGCCCGTACGGTTTCCACCAGGCCGCTCCGGCGGATCGCGAAGGGGAGCAGCAGCGCCGCGCCGACGGCACAGCGGGTGAACACCACCACCGACGGGGACACCTCGTCCACCGCCACTTTGATCATCAGATAGGGGATGCCCCAGATCACTCCCATCAGGGAGAACAGAAACCAGCCGCGTGCAGTCATGCGGGCAGTCTCGGTCACCGGCCCGCGGCACGTCTTGAACGCTGTTGCGCCCCGGGCGAGGTGCCCAGCACGCTCGCGCGGTACGCCGCCGGGGTCACACCGAGCACGCGGCGGAACCAGCGGGTCAGATGCGCCTGGTCGGCGAAGCCCACGAGCGCGGCGGCCTCGGCGGGGCGCAGCCCGGACTCCAGGAGCCGGCGGGCCCGGTTCACCCGGTACTGGGCCAGCCAGGCGTAGGGCGGTATGCCCGTCGTCGTACGGAAGGCGCGCAGGAGCTGGTAGCGGGACAGGCCCAGGTCCTGGGCGAGCGAGGCGAGGGAGGGCGGGTCCTGGAGCTCGCCGGCCAGGCGGTCCCGTACGGCCTCGGCTATGCGCGCGGCGCCGGGGACCTGGTCGCGGTCGGGGCGGGCGGTGGAGTGGCGCCGGGTCAGCGCGGCGAGCAGCCACGGGAGCCGGGACTCGGCCTCCAACGGGTCGGGGCAGAGGCTCAGTTCGGTGTGCGCGGCGCGCAGCGCGGCGGCGAGTTCGGGGTCGTCGAGCAGCCCTTCGCGAAAGTGCGGGAGTCCGCCGAGCGCGCCCTCGCAGAGCAGGGACGGCTCCGCGTACAGGGCGCGGTAGGCGTAGCCGTCGCAGGCCGCGGGGCCGCCGGTGTGCATCTCGCCGGGGGCCAGTACGACGATGGACCCGGGGCCGGTGCGCAGCTGGCCGCCGCGGTAGCCGATGAGCTCCGAGCCGCCGACGCTGACACCGATGGTGAACTCGTCGTGGGTGTGGGGGGCGTAGCGGTGCCGGTCGAAGCGGGCGGTCAGCAGGTCGAGGGGCCGGCCGTCGCGGCCGAGGGTGGCCCGGGTCCAGCGGGTCTCCTCTTTACCGGTGTACTCGGTCGTGCCGATCGCGGCGTGCTCGGTCGTGCCGGTCACGGGGTACTCGGTCGTGCCGATCCCGGTGGGCCTGGTCGTGCCGGTCACGGGGTCCTCGGTCATGCCGATCGCGGCGTGCTCGGTCGTGCCGGTCACGGGGTCCTCGGTCATGCCGATCGCGGCGTGCTCGGTCGTGCCGGTCACGGGGCACTCGGTCGTGGCCACTTCTCCCCCTTGCCGCCGTGGTCGCGCGCGTCGGCCGCGTCCGCTCTCTACGGGGGCAACACCGGTGTCCCCCGATTCCATGCCGGTGGCCGGCACCGGGATCAGGCCGGTTCGAACCGCACCTTCGCCGTGCCGGGGTCGGCGCCGGTGAGCCGGACGCGCAGGCGTTCGCCCAGCGGGAGTTCGGCGGTACCGCCCGAGATCCGGGCGAAGACCGCCGGGGATTCCAGCTGCACGGTGCCGACGGTGGGGTCGTGTTCCTGTACGTCCACCACACAGGCCTCGAAGAGCTCGCCGACCCGGTCCTTGAGGAGCGCGGCCTCCACGATGTCGACGCACTCGCGCTCGACGGTGCCCGCGCGGCGGCTGCCCTCGGCCATCTCCTTGGGCAGGGCGTCGAGCACCGCGAGGACCCACTCGGGGGTCGGCAGCCCGGCGGCGGCCGCGAGGCAGATCTCCGAGGCGTAGCGGTCGACGAGTCGCCGCAGCGGGGCCGTGCAGTGGGCGTAGGGCGCGGCGACGGCGGAGTGCACGGTCACCTCGGGGAGCGCCCCGTCCCGGAAGACGGTGTACCCGGCGCCGCGCAGCAGGGTCGTGCACTCCTGGAGGAAGGCCGCGTGGTGCGGCAGGTGCGGGTCGAGGGAGCGGACGAGCCGCGCGTACGAGACGTGGTGGGGCCAGTCGATGCGCAGCGCCCGGGCGGTGCGGCGCAGCCGTCCGACGGCCCCGTCGGGCGCGGCGGGCAGGGTCCGCAGCACGCCCGTGCCGTGGTCGAGCATCAGCTCGGCCGCCGCCATGCCGGTGAGCAGGGAGATCTGCGCGTTCCAGCCGTCGGCGGGCAGCGGGGCGCGGTAGGCGAGTTCGTACGTCCCGTCCTTCTCGACGATCTCCTGTTCGGGCACGTTGAGCGAGATGCCGCCGCGCTCGACCTCCAGGGCCTCGCGCAGGGTGCCGATCTCCTTGAGCAGGGCGAGGGGTTCCTCCGCGGTCCCGTCGTCGATCCGGCGCTGCACGCCCGCGTAGTCGAGCTTGGCGCGGCTGCGGACGAGGGCGCGGCGGACGTCGGTGATCTCGGCGCGGCCGTCCGTGCCGAGGTCGATCGTCCACAGGACGGCCGGGCAGGTCTGGCCCGGGAGGAGGCTCGCGGCGCCCTCGGAGAGCCGGGGCGGGTGGAGGGGGACCTTGCCGTCCGGGAAGTAGAGGGTCGTCACGCGCCGGTGCGCCTCGGCGTCCAGGGCTCCGCCGGGCGCCACGAAGGCGGCGACGTCGGCGATGGCGTACTGGACGCGGTAGCCGCCCCGCTCGCGGCGGGAGAGGTGCATCGCCTGGTCGAGGTCCTCGGACGTCGGCGGGTCGATGGTGAAGAGGGGAAGGTCCGTCGCGTCGTACGCGGGCAGGCGGGCCGGCGGGCCCACTTCGGCGAGGACGTCGGCCGGGAAGCTCCCGGGCACGCCGAGCTCGGTCCGCAGGGCGCGCAGAGCGGCTCGCAGCGGGGCCTGGGCGGCGCCGGTGACGCGGACGTGACGGCGAGGCATGGGTCGAGCGTAGGCCGGGGGCATCGGTTGAGCACGCGGAGGGACGGGGGCGGTCCACGGCCCGGACGGCGGGGAAGACCCTCCGGCCCCACCCCGTAGGCTGGCGGCGGTCCGTATCCACCGTGAGGAGAACCCACCGTGCTCGTGCTGCTGCCGCCTTCCGAGGGCAAGGCACCCTCCGGCCGGGGAACCTCGCTCAAGCCGGAGTCGTTGTCCCTGCCCGGTCTCGCCGAGGCGCGTCGGGCGGTCCTCGACGAGCTGGTCGAGCTGTGCGTGGCCGACGAGGACAAGGCCCGCGAGGTCCTCGGACTGAGCGAGGGCCTGCGGGGCGAGATCGCGAAGAACACGGAGCTGAGGACCGCGGGCACGCGCCCGGCCGGGGAGATCTACACCGGGGTCCTTTACGACGCCCTGGACCTGGCCTCGCTGGACACGGCCGCCAAGCGGCGCGCGGGCCGCTCGCTGCTCGTCTTCTCCGGGCTGTGGGGCGCGGTGCGGGTCACCGACCGGATCCCCTCGTACCGCTGCTCGATGGGCGTGAAGCTGCCGGGGCTCGGAGCGCTGGGCGCGCACTGGCGTACGCCGATGGCGGCCGCGCTTCCCGAGGCCGCGGGCGACGGGCTCGTACTGGACCTGCGCTCCTCGGCGTACACCGCGGCGTGGAAGCCGCGGGGTGAGGTGGCCGACCGGACGGCGACCGTACGGGTGCTGCACGCGCAGCTGGTGGACGGGGTCGAGAAGCGTTCCGTCGTCAGCCACTTCAACAAGGCGACCAAGGGCAGGATCGTCCGCGGCCTGCTCGCCGCGAACGCCGCACCGAAGAACCCGGCGGAGCTGGTGGAGGTCCTGCGGGATCTCGGCCACACGGTGGAGGCGCAGGCCCCCGGCGGGAGGGGCCGGCCGTGGGCGCTCGACGTGGTGGTGCGGGAGATCCACTGAGGGCCGGGCACGCCGTATCCCCCCTAGGCGTCCCAGCCTCCCCTCTATCACGTTGCAACATGCGCAACGACCTTTGCGCAGGGTGCGACCCCCCGGCAGGATGAGGGCATGCCGTCGTCCTCACCCCCGTCCTCGCACGCCTCCGTCCTGGATCTCGCACCCGTCGTCCCCGTCGTCGTGATCGCGGACGCCTCCGACGCGGTGCCGCTGGCCCGGGCGCTGGTCGCCGGCGGACTGCCCGCGATCGAGGTGACGCTGCGGACCCCGGCGGCGCTCGACGCGATCCGCGCCGTGGCGGCCGAGGTCCCGGACGCGGTGGTGGGCGCGGGCACGGTCCTGACACCGGGGCAGGTGGCCGAGTCGGTGGCCGCGGGCGCCCGTTTCCTGGTCAGTCCCGGATGGACGGAGGGGCTTCTCGACGCGATGAAGGCGTCCGGGGTTCCGTTCCTGCCGGGGGTGTCCACGGCCTCCGAGGTGGTCGCGCTGCTGGAGCGCGGGGTGCGCGAGATGAAGTTCTTCCCCGCGCAGGCGGCGGGCGGTACCGCCTATCTGAGCTCGCTGGCCGGACCGCTTCCGCAGGCGCGGTTCTGCCCGACGGGCGGCATCGGCCCCGAGTGCGCGCCGGACTACCTCGCCCTTCCCAACGTCGGCTGCGTGGGCGGCAGTTGGATGCTCCCGCCGGACGCGGTCGCCGCACGGGACTGGCGCCGGGTGGAGGACCTGGCCCGAGCCGCGTCGGCGCTGCGCCGGTAGCCGCGGAACGGCGCGACCCGGCCCGCTCGGCTCGGCCTGGCTCGGCTCGGCCTGGCTCGGCCTGGCTCGGCTCAGCTCACCCGGATGACCACCTTGCCGAAGGGCGCGCCGCTCTCGTAGTGGCGGAACGCCTCCCCCACCTCGTCGAACCCGAGGACGCGGTCGACGACCGGGCGGGTGCCGTGCAGCTCCAGGGCCCTGTTCATGGACTCGAAGTGCGCGCGGCTGCCCACGAAGACCCGGCGGATCGTGGCCAGACTCGACGCGTACGCCGTGTTGGAGATCTCGATCCCGGGCCTGCGTTCGTTCCCGGTGATCAGGAGCACGATCTGGCCGTAGAGCGCGGTGGCGCGCATCGACTGCTCGATGGTGTCGGGCCCGTTGGTCTCCACGACCAGATCGGCACCCCGACCGCCGGTCAACTCCCTTACGACGTACCCCCATTCGGGATGCTCGACGTAGTCGACTACGTGGTCGGCGCCGAGCGCCTTGAGCCGGTCGGCCCTGGTGGTGTCCGAGGTCGTCACGATCACCTCGGCGCCCAGCATCTTGGCGAACTGCACGACGAAGAGGGACAGCGGCCCGGTGCCGAGGGTGAGCACGGTCCGGCCGGGGGCGATCGGCTCGCCGCCCGTCAGGGAGTGCCAGGCGGTCACCCCGGCACAGGGCAGACAGGCCGCCTCCTCCCAGGTCAGATGGCCGGGAACGCGCACCACGGCGTCCTGGCCCAGACAGGCGTACTCGGTCAGCATGCCGTCCAGGGTGGCACCGGGCTGGTCGAACCGGTCCGCGGTGATGCGGCCGTCGGGCCAGTTCGGGAAGTACGTGCTCGCCACCCGGTCGCCCACCGCGAACCGGGTCACCTCCGCGCCCACCGCGACGACCTCCCCCGCTCCGTCGCTCAGCGGGATCACGTCCGGCACGGCCTTGAGCGGGTAGGTCCCCCTCAGGATCAGCAGGTCGCGCTTGTTGAGGGAGACGGCACGGACGCGGACGAGGAGTTCCCCGGGTCCCGGTTCCGGGCGGGCCGACTCGCGCGGCACGATCCCGTCGACGGTGCCGGGGGTTTCGAGGTGGTAGGCGCGCATGTCCGCTCCCTGAGTGAGGTCCCGAGTGGTCGCGTCCATGCTGGTGCGGTCCGGTGCCCGGCTCAATTCCCGGCAGGGTATGGCGAGTTCCGTCAGGCCGCTCATCCGCGGTGCCGTGGTGCCGTCGTGCCGTGGTGCCGTCGTGCCGCTCATCCGCGGTGCCGTCGTGCTGCGTGTCGTGCCGCCGTGCCGGCGTCGCGGGCGTGACGTACAAATGGCCGCATGACGAGCGCCCTCCCCACCGAGCCCCCTCTCTTCGCCCGGGAGCTGTCGCGCTGGCGGCACGCGCGCGGGGTGAGCCAGTTGGAGCTCGCCTCCCGCGCGGGCACGACCCAGCGGTACGTCAGTTTCATCGAGCGCGGGCGTTCGGTGCCCGGCAGGGAGATCGTGATCAGGCTCGCCGAGTCACTGGAGCTGACCCTGCGGGAGCGCAACGCGCTGCTCCTGGCGGCCGGTTACGCTCCCGCCTTCGCCGAGTCGCCGCTCGACGCGGCCGCGCTGGAGCCCGTACGCGAGGCACTGGACGGCATCCTCGACGGGCATCTGCCGTATCCGGCGGTGGTGACGGGGCCGCGGGGTGAACTCGTCGCCGCCAACGCCGCGTTGGACATCCTGTCCGAGGGAGCGGCGCCCGAACTGCTGGAACCGCCGGTGAACGTGCTGCGACTGGCCCTGCATCCGCGCGGGATGGCCCCACGGGTGGTGAACCTCGACACCTGGGGCCGGCACATCGTGGAGAACCTGCGGGCCCGCGCCGTGCGCAGCCCCGATCTCCGACTCGATCCACTGGTCGAGGAGTTGACCCGGTACGTGCCGGTGAGCGAGCCCGGCGCGGACCATCTCGGCTTCGCCGTGCCGCTGCGACTGCGGTGTCCCGAGGGCGAGTTGCGGCTGCTCACCACGCTCACCTCGTTCGCGACCGCGGTGGACGTCACGCTCGCCGAACTCCATCTGGAGGCGTTCCTCCCGGCGGACCGTGAGACCGCCGGGATCCTCCGGGACCGCGCCGCCCGGCGGGTCTGAGGCCGCCCCCGGGCGGCGCCGGGGAGCGGCCGGGGTCAGCGCAGGTGCGAGGTGTCGTTGAACAGGCGGACGCTCGCGTTGCCGTCCCCGTAGTACGCCACCGCCGACAGCGACGCCGCCGACAGTTCCATCCGGAACAGGGACTCCGGCGGGGCGCCGAGGGCCAGTCGGACCAGGGTCTTGATCGGGGTGACGTGCGTGACGAGCAGGACCGTGCGGCCGGCGTGGGCGGCGATCAGCTTGTCGCGGGTGACCGCCATGCGGAGCGCCGTCGCGGCGAAGCTCTCGCCGCCGCCGGTCGGTTCGGCCTCCGGGGAGGCGAGCCAGGCGTTCAGGTCGTCCGGGTGGCGCTCGCGCACCTCTCCGAAGGTCAGGCCCTCCCAGGCGCCGAAGTCCGTCTCGCGCAGGCCGTCCTCGACGGTGACGTCCAGGCCGAGCCGGGCGGCGACGGCCGCGGCGGTCTCGCGGGTGCGGGCCAGCGGGGAGGCCACGACGGCCTGGATGGTGCCGCGCGCCGCCAGCGCCGCGGCCACGCGCTCCGCCTGCTCGCGGCCCACGTCGGACAGCGAGGGGTCGCTGCCGCCGCTGCCCGAGAAGCGCTTCTGCGGGGTCAGGGGGGTCTCGCCGTGCCGGAGCAGGACGAAGGTGGCGGGGGCGCCCATGTCGGGGGGTGCGCTCCAGCCTGCGGCGGGGGTGGTGGCGGCCACGTTTCTCGCGGCCCGCTCGTCGTCGCCGACCGCTCCGGCTCGGCCGGTGTCACCCGGCCCCGCGGGCGGCTTGCCGGCTTCGCCGCCGGGTGACGGGGTGCCACCGGACGTCGTCTCCCGGCTGCCGGCCGTCGCGGGCCGGTCGCGCAGTTCCTCGTGTCCCTTGCGGGGCGTTGCTCCTCGGGTCTCCTTCAGGGCTGCTCGGGCCCTTGCCGCTCCCGCTGTCGCGTCGCCGGGTGGGCCCGTCGGGTCCGGGGTCGCGGAGCGGGTCGCGCGGGTGTTCAGCTCGGCGGTCGACGCGGACGGGGACCAGGGCTCGCCGCGCTTGCCCGCGTCCATCGCCTCGTTGGCCAGCCGGTCCGCGTGCTTGTTGCGCTCGCGCGGCATCCACTCGTACGTGACCTGGGAGCCCGGGAGGACCCCGGCCGCCCGGGCCGCGAGCGGCTTCATGTCCGGGTGCTTGATCTTCCAGCGCCCGGACATCTGCTCCACGACGAGCTTGGAGTCCATCCGGACCCTGACCCGCGCGGTCGCGTCGAGGTCGCGGGCCGCCTCCAGACCGGCGACCAGACCGCGGTACTCGGCGACGTTGTTGGTGGCCACGCCGATGTACTCGGCGCGCTCCGCCAGCGTCTCCCCGGTGGCCGCGTCGATGACCACGGAGCCGTAGCCCGCGGGCCCCGGGTTGCCCCGGGAACCGCCGTCCGCCTCGACGATGAACTCCCGCACGAGCCGGACTCCCTACAGGCCGGACTCGGACGTACGCACCAGGATGCGCTGGCAGTTCTCGCAGCGCAGCACGGCGTCGGGAGCGGCCGCCTTCACCTCGTTGACCTCGGTGATGTTGAGCTCCAGGCGGCAGCCCTCGCAGCGGCGCTGGAAGAGCCGGGCGGCACCGACGCCACCCTGCTGGAGGCGCAGCTTGTCGTACAGCTTGAGCAGGTCGGCGGGCACGGAGGCGGCGATGACCTCGCGCTCCTTGGTGGCCGTGGCCACCTCGCCGTCGAACTCCTCGAAGGCGGCGTCACGGCGCGCGGTCGCGTCGTCGATCTTCCCCTGCACGGAGGAGACCCGCTCGGTGAGCTCGGCGACCCGCTCCTGGGCGGACTCGCGGCGCTCCATGACCTCAAGGACGACGTCCTCGAGGTCGCCCTGGCGCTTGGCGAGGGAGACGATCTCGCGCTGGAGGTTCTCCAGGTCCTTGGGCGAGGTGACGGCGCCCGAGTCGAGGCGCTGCTGGTCGCGGACGGCGCGCTGACGCACCTGGTCGACGTCCTGCTCGGCCTTGGTCTGCTCGCGGGCGCAGTCGCTCTCCTCGGTCTGCGCGGCGACGAGCAGGTCGCGCAGCTGGGTGAGGTCCTTGGTCAGCGACTCGATCTCGGCGTGCTCGGGCAGCGACCTCCGCTTGTGCGCGAGCTGCTGCGCACGGGAGTCGAGGGCCTGGACGTCGAGAAGTCGGATCTGGTCGGCGGGCGCGGCGTTCAGTTGGGGGCTCCTGAGGTGTCGTTGTGTGAGGCCGCGTGGGCGGTCCAGGGGTCGGTGACCGTCCGGGAGACGTGGACGCGCAGTCCCCATCCCTTCCGGTCGGAGATCTCGTCGAGCTGGGCGGCGGCCAGCTCGCACCAGGGCCACTCGGTGGCCCAGTGCGCCGCGTCGAGCAGCGCGAGAGGACTGTGGGCGCGGGCCTCCGACACCGGGTGGTGCCGCAGGTCCGCGGTGAGGAACGCGTCCACACCCGCGGCGCGCACGTCGTCGAAGAGGCTGTCGCCGGAGCCGCCGCTGACGGCGACGGTCCGTACGAGCGCGTCGGGGTCGCCCGCGACGCGGATGCCCTGCGCGGTGGCGGGCAGCCGCTCGGCGGCCCGGGCGGCGAGGTCGCGCACGGTCAGCGGATGGTCGAGCTCGCAGACGCGGCCGAGGCCACGGCGTCCCTCGGGGTCGGTGGCGTCCGGGACGAGGGGCCGTACGACCCTGAGGTCCAGCGCTCCGGCCAGCGCGTCGCTGACTCCCGGATCGGCGCGGTCGGCGTTGGTGTGGGCGACGTGCAGCGCGATGTCGTTCTTGATCAGCGTGTGCACGACCCGGCCCTTGAAGGTGCCGGCCGCCACGGTCGTCGTACCGCGCAGATAGAGCGGGTGGTGGGTGACGAGGAGGTCGGCCTCCAGCTTCACCGCCTCGTCGACGATGTCCTGGACCGGGTCGACGGCGAACAGGACGCGCGTGACCTCCTGGTCGGGGTCGCCGCAGACGGTGCCGACCGCGTCCCACCCCTCGGCCCGCTCCGGGGGCCAGAGGGCGTCGAGCGCGGCGATGACTTCAGACAGACGGGGCACGGGGAAAGGCTACCTGCCCCAGGTCCCTGTCCGGCCGGTCGCGGACCACGGACCCGTACGGAGCGGTGCCCGCGCGGACGGCGGGCACGCGGGACCCGCGTCCGGACGGCGGGCGCCGCCCGGTTCACGGCACACGACCGCGCACGGCTTCCCGCCATCCTTCAGCACATCCGTCCCGTTCCCTCAGGCGAATCCGGACACGGCCACCCTTATGTGTGAAGCAGCAGCCCGTCGCCTCCCCGCCTGTGCGTGCGAAAACTACCTTCGTCGCCGGAGGTGACCGAACGATGACGGCCGGTGCGAGAGAACCCCTGGTGCGGAGCGAGCACGTGAACGGCGCCGGGCACGGTGACGTCGCGAGCCGGTGGGCCGCTCCTCCCGGCTGTGTGATCACCGCCGACGGGGCCTACGGGGCACGGCTCGCCCACGACGGCGAGTGCTGGTATCCGGAGCGCTGGACGCTGGACGGACCCGAGCCGTACGCCGTACCGCTGCCCGGTCCGCAGCCCGAGGAGCCCGGCACCGAGGTGCTGCCGCTGTCGGACGGCAGGGTCCTGATCCATCGCGTGGACGACGGACGCCACACGTTCGCCCTCCTGTATCCGACCGGTCCAGGCACGGGCGAGCTTCCGCTCGGCGCGGTGGAGTGCCCGGACGCCGGCACGGTGCTGCGGCTGCTGCCGCCCTCGCCGGACGGCGAACGCGCCTACGCCCTCGCGGTGGGCCGGGGCTCGACGGCGGTGTGGCTGGTGGCGGGCGGCGCGTTCGGCCCGGAACACCTGGCCGAGGTGCCGGGCCACTGCTCGGGAGGGGTCTGGCTGGACGGCACGGGGCGCCTGCTCGCGCTGGACCGGTCCCAGAACGGCCGCACCAAGACCGTGGTCGTCGACCTGGAGCGCAACGGTGAGGTGTCACCGCTCCTCCAGATCGCCGAGCACAGCAACGACCGGCTGCTCCTCGCGGACGCGGACAGCGGGCTGCTGCTGATCCGCTCCGACGCGCCCTCCCCCGGCCGGGACCGGCTCGGCTGGGGCGTGCTCGGCAGCACCCTGCCCGTCCGCTTCCCGGACTGTCTGAGCGCGACGGGCTGCTCGATCAGCCCCTTCGCGATCCAGCCGGGCCAGGTGCTCACCCCGGAGTCCTGCGCGGTCGCCCTGCGCCTCGACGGACCGGGTGGCACCTGGGTGGGTGTGTGGCGCCCGTCCGAGCGCCGGATCCACCATCGCCCGGCGCCCGAGGGCTGGCTCTCCGGCACCGGGCTGTGGACCGCCGAGGGGGTGCTCCGGCTGCCGTACGTCACCGGGGGCGTCCCGTGCGGTGTCGCGCGACTGGAGGCCCCCGACGGGGCCGGGGAGCGGGACCCGGGGGATCCGGTTCTCCCCGGTCTCCCCGCGCCGCGACCGGTCCCTCTCCAGCAGGCGCCCCTGCGGACCGCCCGTCCGGCCGACCCGTCCCGGCAGGCTCCGGCGGTCGACCTGCCCCGGGCGATCCCGGCCCATCGGGCACTGAGCGACGGCGTCGCCCGCGCCCGCCAGGACGGAGCGGCCCGGGCCCTCGACGGGCCCATGGCAGCGCGGACCGGCACGGGCGCCGGGACCGAGGGCCCGCAGGCGCCGTCGATCATGCCGTCGATGATGACGAGTCTCACCCTCAGGCACCCGTCCGCCTCGTCCGCCGAGGCGCCCGGGGCGGACCCGTACTCCGGCCGGCAGGCGGACGGGGCGCTGCCGCCCGTCGTACAGCTCCCCGGGGGGAAGGCCGAACCCCTCCCGCCGGCCGCGCCGCCCGCCCCCGAGGCCGCCGGACCGGTCCGGCCCAGCCGCTGGACCAGGGTCCCCCGGCCGCCCGCGCCCATGTTGTCCGCGTCCAGCCCCATGAAGCCCGCGCCCACGACGTCCGCGCCCATGCCCATGGAGTCGGCGCCCATGGCACCCGCGCCGCGGCTGACTCGCCGGGCCGGGCCTGCCGGACCACCGACGACCGAGTCGAGCCTCTGGACCAAGGTCGCCGAGACACCTCCGCCCGGCATGGGCCTGCGGACCAGGGCCGACGGGACACTCCCGGGCGGCATGACCGTCGTCATCGAGACGACCGAGCCGATTCCACCGGCCGTGTCGATCGGTGCCGGCCTCGGCACGGAAACGCCCCCGGACACCGGCGCCGACGTCGGCATGATCACGTCCATCAAGGCTCCGGCTCCGGCTCCGGCTCCGGCTCCGGCTCCGGCTCCGGCTCCGGCTCCGGCTCCGGCCGCTCCACTGCTCTGGACCAAGGTCGCCGAAACACCCCCGCCCGGCATGCGCTTCGGTGCCCGCGCGCGTTCGATGCCCCCGGACGCCGACCCTCCCGGGAGCGGGACCTCCACCGCTCCGCCGTCCGTCGGCGAGTTCAGGGGTCAGGTCACCCTGCGCCCCCTCCCCGGCGCACCGCAGACGCCCGGGGACGTGGAATCCGGCGGTCCGTGTGTACTAGCCCACACGGACGAGGAGAAAAGGGACGGCACGGGCGAAGAAACGTCACCCTCCGACTCCCGTGCGATGACCGCACGTTAGACTCCCCCGGCTGTAAAGAAGGATCTTGCATACGGGGTGAACACTTCAATGAACGACACCAGCACCATGGAAGCGCCGGTCGGGGACGTCCACGAGATGTCGGCGACCGGGTCCGAGGGCCACGGCAGACACCGCGGCCCGGTCTCGGGCCACGACGACGAGGCGACCCCTCACGGCCGCCACCGCAAGCCGTCCGGCCAGCAGGCCACGACGGCCTGACGGTACGAAGAGAGCCCTGCCGACCAGGGCACACCGAACGACACACGGCCCCGCTCGCACCATGGCGAGCGGGGCCGTATCGGTTCGGGCCGGTCCGAGGGCGCAATCCGTTCAGTGAGGGGAACCCTCCCGCTTGAGCGCCAGCACCTCCGCCGCCGCGAACGTCTCCCCGCGCGGCCGGTCCGCGTAGTACGGCGTGAGCAGGGCGTCGAGTTCGTCGTGGCTGAACGTGTCCTGCTTGCTGTCGAACTTCGCCGCCACCCGGGGCCGTTCGACGACCGCGACCATGCCGCCGTGCACCACGAGGAGCTGTCCGTTGACGTGTGCGGCCGCGGGAGAGGCCAAGTAGCCCACGAGCGGGGCCACATGCTCGGGGGCGAGCGGGTCGAGACCGTCCTCGGGCCGGCCGAACCCGGCGAAGACGTCCTCCGTCATACGGGTACGGGCGCGCGGGCAGATGACGTTGGCGGTGACGCCGTACCTGGCCAGGGCCAGTGCCGTCGAGGTGGTCAGGCCGACGATCCCGCCCTTGGCCGCCGCGTAGTTGGGCTGTCCGGCGGAGCCGGCGAGGAAGGCCTCGGACGAGGTGTTCACGATCCGTCCGTGGACGGGCCCGCCGGACGCCTTGGAGCGGGCCCGCCAGTGGACCGACGCGAAGTGGGTGGTGTTGAAATGGCCTTTGAGGTGGACCCTGACGACCGAGTCCCACTCGTCCTCGGTCATCGAGAAGACCATCCGGTCGCGCAGGATGCCCGCGTTGTTGACGAGGATGTCCAGTTTCCCGAACCCGGTGACGGCCGACTCGACCAGTTCGCGGGCCTGTTCGTGGTCGGAGACGTCCCCGGTGTGGGCGAGGGCCCGGCCGCCCGCCACGCGGATCTCGGCGGCGACCTCCTCGGCCGGGGTGGCCGAGGCCGCGCCCGATCCGTCCCGTCCGGGCTGCCCGTAGTCGTTGACGACGACGGCGGCGCCCAGCCGGCCGAGTTCCAGCGCCTCGGCCCGGCCGAGCCCGCGGCCCGCGCCGGTGACGATCGCGGTGAGCCCTTCAAGTGGCAGTGACATCAGGGTCCTTAGCGGTTGGGGTGGAGGTCCGCACCGACGGCCGCCCGGTCAGATCTCTATGCACGTCCGCAGGGCGGTGCCCGAACGCATCTGGTCGAGCGCCTCGTTGATCCCGGCCAGCGGCACCCGGTGGGTGATCAGGCCTTCGAGGTCGAGGCGGCCCGCGCGCCACAGGGCGATCGTGCGCTCGTAGGAACGAAGGACGTCGCCGCCGCCGTACATGGAGGGCAGGATGCGCTTCTCGTCGAAGAACAGCTCGAACATGTTGAGCTGAAGGACGTCGTCCATGGCGCCGGCGCCGACGACGACGAGGGTGCCGCCGCGGCGGGTGTGGTCGTAGGCGGTGCGGGCGGTGGCGGACCTGCCGACGACCTCGAAGACGTAGTCGAAGCCCTCGCCCGCGGTCACCGACTGTTTGGCGTCGGCGAGTTCGTCGGGCGAGACGGCCTTGGTGGCGCCGAAGCCGAGGGCGGCCTCGCGGCGGGAGGCGACCGGGTCGACGGCGACGATCTCCGCGGCCCCCTTCAGCCGGGCGCCCTGGATCGCGGAGATGCCGACGCCTCCGCAGCCGATCACCGCGACCGACGAACCGGCTTGCACGTCGGCGGTGTTGAGGGCCGCGCCGAGTCCGGTGGTGACGCCGCAGCCGATCAGGGCGGCTATGTCGAAGGGCACGTCGTCGGGGATGGGGACCGCGCAGCCGGCGGCGACGACGACCTCCTCGGCGAAGGTGCCGGTGCCCGCGAAGCCGAAGACGTCACCGCCGGGGCGCTTGAAGTTGGGGGTGCCGGCGTTCATGAATCCGGCCAGGCACAGTTCGGTCTGGCCCCGCTTGCAGGAGGGACAGGCACCGCAGGCGGGCAGCCAGCAGATGACGACGCGGTCGCCGGGCTTCACATGGGTGACGCCCTCGCCGACCCCGGTGACCTCGCCCGCGCCCTCGTGTCCCGGCACGAACGGCGCGGGCTGGGGCAGCACGCCGTTCATCGCGGACAGGTCCGAGTGGCACAGTCCCGTGGCCCTCACCCGGACGCGCACCTTGCCGGGTCCGAAGCCCACCGCCTCGACGTCGTCGAGGACTTCCAGTTTGTCCTGGCCTGTCTCGTGCAGTACGGCTGCGCGCATGGTGCGGCTCCCCTCGGGACGGTTCCTACGGTGTCAGACGTGATCGACGACGGTGTCGGCGAGGACCGGCGCGTCGTCCCGTTCGGCCGCGCTCACCGCCACCCGGACCGCGCCGTCGTTCCGCCACATCCGGATACGCAGGGTCTCGCCGGGGAAGACGACTCCGGCGAAGCGGGTGGTGTACGAGCGGACCCGGGTCACATCGCCGCCGAGCAGGGTGTCGACGACGGCCTTGAGCGTCATGCCGTACGTGCACAGCCCGTGCAGGATGGGCCGGTCGAACCCGGCGAGCTTGGCGAACTCGGGGTCGGCGTGCAGCGGGTTCCAGTCGCCGGAGAGCCGGTAGAGCAGGGCCTGGTCCTCGCGGACCGGGCGCTCGACGGTCCGGTCCGGCGGGCCGGAGGGGGCTTCGAGGCGGGTGTTCGGTCCCCGGTCGCCGCCCCAGCCGCCTTCGCCGCGTACGAAGATCTGGGCGTCGTTGGTCCACAACGGGCCGTCGGCGTCGGCCACTTCGGTGCGCATGACGAGGATGGCGGCGGTGCCCTTGTCGTGGACGGCGGCGATGCGCCCGGTGGCGGTGGCCGTGCCCTCGGCGGGGATCGGGCGGTGCAGCCGGACGCTCTGGCCGCCGTGCAGGACGCGGGCGAGGTCGACGTCGACGCCGGGCATGGACAGTCCGCTGATCACGCCGGGCGAGCCGGCGCCCGCGACGGTGGCGAAGCTCGGCAGGACGTGCAGCCGGGATTCGAGGGTGTAGCGCAGTTCGTCGGGGTCGGTCGCGGGAACGCCCGCGCCGATCCCCAGGTGGTAGAGCTGGACGTCCTTGTGGCTCCAGGCGATCTCGCCGGTCCGCGGCTGGGCTGCGACGGCCTTGGCGGCGTCAATGGGCATGGGGCTCCTTGCTCGACTGCGCGAAAGACCTCGGTGCGGCCGTCCGCACCGTCGGCCGCACCGAGGTCGACACTGGGCCGCGGAACCCGCTCGTTCTAGAACGCGTTCCAGTCCGGCGAACCCTTGTATAGCCCAGCGTCCAGCACTTGTGAAGACTACTGACGCCATGTCAGATGTCGGTGTCGCGCCGGTTCTTCGCGGGGGCGCGTCGCGTCGGCGGCCGTGACATTTGTCCCGGCCGATCGCCGACAATCGCCTCTGCCGGGGCACCGTCCCCGACCCTTAGCGTCGTAGCCATGACACAGACGACGGGGACGACGACGGGGGCCACGGCGGGAGAGCCGCGGGAATCGTCCGCACCACCGGTGACCGGGACGGCACCGGCGGTGCGCTTCAGGGGCGCGGTCAAGACCTTCGGTGACGTGCGCGCGGTCGCCGGTCTCGACCTGGACGTGGCGGTCGGCGAGACGGTGGCGCTGCTGGGACGCAACGGAGCGGGCAAGTCGACGACGATCTCCCTGCTGCTCGGCCTGGACCAACCGGACGAGGGCACGGTCGCGCTCTTCGGCGCCCGCCCGCAGGACGCGGTCCGCGCCGGGCGGGTCGGCGCGATGCTCCAGGACTCCCGGCCGGTGCCGCGGGTCACCGTCCAGGAACTGGTCGCCTTCGTGGCGGGACGCTATCCGAAGCCCCTGCCGGCGGCCGAGGCGCTGCGCCTCGCGGGCATCACGGAACTGGCCGGACGGCGCGTCGACCGGCTGTCCGGCGGACAGGCGCAGCGGGTGCGGTTCGCGGTGGCGCTCGCCGGGAACCCCGCGCTGATCGTGCTGGACGAGCCCACCGCGGCACTCGACGTGGAGGCCAGGCACGCGTTCTGGGAGTCGATGCGGGCCTACGCCCGGCGCGGTCACACCGTGCTGTTCTCCACGCACTATCTGGAGGAGGCCGACGCGCACGCCGACCGGATCGTCGTCGTGGACCGGGGGCGGATCGTCGCGGACGGGACCGGGGAGGATCTGCGCCGGGCGGCGGGCGGCAACCTGGTCTCCTTCGACCTGGCGGGGCCGGCCCCGAACGACCTGGCGCTGTTGCCGGGCGTGGTGGCGGTGGAGGTGCGCGGGCAGCGGGCCCGGCTGCGTACGGACGACTCGGACGCGACGGTGATCGCGCTGGCCGAACGGGGGGCGATCCGCGGCCTGGAGGTCGTCCCCGCGTCCCTGGACGACGCGTTCATGGCCCTCACTGCGGAACGGGAGACGGTGTGATGTTCGACTATCTGCGGCTCGAAGTGCGCCGGACGCTGCGCGACACCGGCTTCGTGATCGGCGGCGTCGCGATGCCGGTGATGATGTACCTGCTGTTCACCAACATCGGCGGGGGCGACGACGGGGCGTGGAAGACCGCCTCGATGGTCGGCATGGCCGCGTACGGGGCGGTCGGCTCGGCGCTGAACACCGGCGGCGGGGTCGCCGAGGACAAGGTGACCGGCTGGCTGCGGCAGCTCCGGGTGACCCCGATGACCTCGCGCCAGGTGGTGCTCGGGCGGGCGCTGACCGGTTCGGTGACCGTGCTGCCCGCGATCGTCGCGGTGCTCGCGGCCGGCGGTCTGGTCAACGGCGTACGGCTGGACGCCTGGCAGTGGGCCGCGACGGCCCTGCTGCTGTGGCTCGGCTCGGTCCCCTTCACCCTGCTGGGCCTCGGCAACGGCTACCGGATGACCGCGCAGACGACGGGTGTGGTGAACATGGTGTGCAATCTGGGGCTCGCGGTGGTCGGCGGGCTGTGGTTCCCGCTCGCCCTCTTCCCCGGCTGGCTGCGCTCGGTCTCCGCGTACACGCCCACGAACCGCTTCGCCCAGCTGGGCGTGTCGGTCACCGAGGGCCGGGCACCCGGCGTGACGGCGGTGGCGGTCCTGGCCGGTTGGCTGCTGGTGTTCGGTTCGTACGCCGTGATCTCGTACCGTCGATCCGCACGAACTGTCTGAACGGGGAGCGGGACATGCTCAGGATGGAAGGCATCCGCTGCCGGATCCGCGTGCTGCGGGCCGAACGTCGGCGCTGGAAGGCCGACATGGAGCGCTTCAAGGCCGAGCAGCGGGCCGCGCGCAGGAGCGGCGGTGCGATGCCCGAGAACCCGGGCCCGCCGCCGACCGGCTTCGCGCTGCTGCCGTGGCTGCTGCTGGGGATGGGCGCCTTCTCCAATCTCCTCCAGGGCACGACCCCGCAGCCCTGGGTCGGCGGGCTGGGCCTGCTGGCCTTCAACTCCCTGTACATCTACGTGACGTTCCGGGCGTTCGTGAAGGCGACGCGGGAGGCGCGCTCCACCCGGGTCGCGCTCGTGATGATGGGCGTGATCACCTGCGCGCTGGCCCTCGGGTACGGAGGAAGCTGGCTGTACTTCTTCCCCCTGCTCGGGCTGGCCACCGGGGCGGTGGTGCGCGGGCCCTGGCTCGGGAAGATCGGGTTCGGTCTGACGGCGCTCGCGGCGGCGGTCTCCGTCGTCCGGGCGGGCTGGGACGCGGTGAACGTCGCCTACGGCACGTTCCTGTCCACGATGGTGACGGCCGCGATCCTCTCCCTCGCCGAGGCGGTGCGCGAACTGCGCGCGGCCCGGGAGGAGTTGGCGCGCCGGGCGGTGGAGAAGGAGCGGATGCGCTTCTCCCGGGACCTGCACGACCTGCTCGGGCACACGCTCTCCGTCATCGTGGTGAAGTCGGAGGCGGCCCGCCGGCTGGCTCCCCGCGATCTGGACGCGGCCCTCGTCCAGATCACGGACATCGAGTCGGTCGGCCGGCAGGCGCTGACGGAGATCCGCGAGGCGGTCACCGGCTATCGCGAGGGCAGTCTCGCCACGGAGCTGGACGGTGCCCGCTCGGCGCTGTCCGCGGCACGGGTGGAGCCGGTCGTACGGCAGTCGGGGCCGCCGCTGGTCCCGCAGACGGAGGCCCTGCTGGGCTGGGTGCTGCGCGAGGCCGTCACCAACGTGGTGCGCCACAGCGACGCGACACGTTGCGAGATCACCGTGGACGGCACCGCGGACCTCGTGAGGCTGACGGTCTCGGACAACGGCACCGACGCCTCCCCGGTGGAGCCCGAGCCGGGCGTGGGCGGCACGGGCCTCAAGGGGCTCACCGAGCGCCTCGCGACGGCGGGCGGCTCCCTGCGGGCGGGCCGGACCCCGCGCGGCGGTTTCGAGGTACGGGCCGAACTCCCGGTGGAGGCGGTGGATTTGACCGAGGCGTCGAGGTGAACCGCGCCTCATGAGGGGCGTCGGCCGCCCGCGGGCGCCCGGGGGTTCGGCACGACCACACCCTCGTGGCGTCCTGTCCGAACCGCGAAGGCGCGCGGTGCGGGCGGCCGGACGCCGCCCTCGCCTTACGCTTGGCCGCGTGAACGAGATGCCCCGGGACCACCGGCCCGCCAAGTCCGTCCGCGTCCTGCTCGCCGAGGACCAGATGATGATGCGCGGGGCGCTCGCCCTGCTGCTCGGGATGGAGCCGGACATCGAGGTGGTCGCGCAGGTGTCCGCGGGGGACGAGATCGTGGACGCGGTGCTGACCGGACGGCCCGATGTGGCCCTGCTGGACATCGAGTTGCCGGGGATGAGCGGGCTGGACGCCGCCGCCGAACTGCGGGACCAGGCCCCCGACTGCCGGGTGCTGATCCTCACCACCTTCGGCCGCCCCGGCTATCTGCGGCGGGCCATGGAGGCGGGCGCCGCCGGGTTCCTGGTCAAGGACGGGCCGGTGGAGGAACTGGCCGAGGCGATCCGGCGGGTGCTGACCGGGGAGACCGTGATCGATCCGGCGCTCGCCGCCGCCGCGCTGAGCGCCGGGCCCAGTCCGCTCACGGCCCGCGAGTGCGACGTCCTGAAGGCCTCCGTGGACGGCGCCACCGTCGCCGACATCGCCGGCAAGCTGCACCTGTCCGAGTCGACCGTCCGCAACTACCTGTCCTCGGCCATCGGCAAGACGGGCACCCGCAACCGCATGGAGGCGATGCGGGAGGCCCGCCAACAGGGTTGGCTGTAGGGCCCGTTCGCCCGGTACGCAGGCCGTGGCCGCCGCCGGGTCCGGCGGCGGCCACGGCCTGGTCGTTCCCCGTCCACCCCCGCTACTGCCCCGTCACCTTCGCCGTCCCCGACGCGTAGTGCTTGCCCTCCGGGGCCAGGCACGCGAACCAGTTCGGCCGAGAGCCGTCCACCGGGCGGATCAGATCCTCGAAGTGCGTGCCGAGACCGGTCCCCGGGGCGGCTTGCCTGGCTTTGACCGTCGTGCCGTCGTCCCAGGTGCAGGTGACCTCCCGGGCGGTCGGGGCGACCTTGCCGATCACGAGCCGCTGAGACGCGGCGGACTCACCGGGCCGTTCGGACTGCAACGCCATCGAGGCGGCTTCGATGTCGTTGCCCGAGAGTGCGTCGCCGTTCTCCACCGTTCCGCTCAGCACCGTGTTCATGCCGTAGCCCACGATCAGGCGGACGAAGACCTGGCCCTTGCCGACGAGGCCCGAGGGGGCGCGGGCTCCCGCCGGGGAGAGCCCGTATGCATCCAGCCGGGTCCACTGAAATCGCGCCTCCGTCTCGTTCTTCGGTGCCCCCCACACCATGACCTGCACCCCCCACTCCTTGCCGTGATCGGTCCCGCGCGCCACGTTGGTCACCTGCGGCCGGTACACATGCCGCTGCTCCGGCGTCGACGGCCTGGTGACGGAAGGCACGGCCCGCCTGCCTTCGTCGCCCGTACCCCCCGCCAGTGCGAGCGCCCCCGCGGACCCGGCGATCACCAGGGCCGCGGCTGCCGACATCGCCCAGCGGCGCGTCCTGCGGCGCCGTCCGCCGCGCAGGACCGCCTGGTAGGGGGCCGTGCCGATCTCGACCTCGTCCGCCGCCTGGGCCGGCAGGAAGGCGATGTCCGTGTCCGTCGCCATGTCGTGATGCGTCTCCCGGTTCGCGCTCATCGCTTCCGCCCTCCCTGCGTCACCGTGTCCGCCAGGCCAGGTACGGCCCGCAGTTTCGCCATCCCAAGGAGTCCGCGGGCACCGGATTCCGTTGCCTCAGGGCCGGGAGATTCTCCGCGGCAGCCACAGGAGCATCATCATCGCACCGGCCAGCAGCATCACACCGCTGACCCGGAACGCCAGGGCGTACCCGGCGGTCAGTGCCTCTCCGGAGACGTCGGCGCCGGTGCGGGTCGCCGCGATCGTGGACATGATCGCGAGTCCCAGCGAACCGCCCATCACCCGCGAGGTGTTGACCAGGCCCGACACCAGCCCGGCGTCCTCCGGCACCGCGCCCGAGGTCGCGACCGCGGCCAGTGGTGTCGCGGCCAGACCGGCGCCGGCCATCATCAGGATGCCGGGCAGCATGATGGCCGTGAGGTACGGGCTGTCCGCCGTCATGGTCGACTGCCAGCCGAAGCCGGCCGCGGCCAGGAGCGTACCGAGGACCGCCACGTTGCGCGCCCCGACGACCGGCATCAGACGGGGCGCCGACTTCGAGCCGACGACCACGGCGAGGGAGCTCGGCACCAGGGCGAGGCCCGCGCCGAGCGGCGAGTAGTCGAGCACGTTCTGCGCGTACAGCGTCATGAAGAACCACATGCAGAACATCGCGGAGCCGGAGACGAACATGGCCGCGTTCGCCGAGGACACCGACCGCAACCGCAGCAGTTTCAGCGGCATCAGCGGCGCCGCGGTCCACGCCTCGACGGCCAGGAAGGCCCCGATGAGCGCGACTCCCGCGCAGAGCGGCACGAGCGTCGCCGCCGCGGTCCAGCCCCCGGCCTCCGTCTGCACGATCCCGTACGCCAGGGTCGCGAGGCCCGCCGTGACCAGGAGGGCTCCCGGCAGGTCGAGGCGCCGCCCGTCCCCGGCCCGGCTCTCGGTGAGCCGGCGGGCCGCGACGGCCAGCACGATCGCTCCGACGGGCACGTTGATGAGCAGCACCCAGCGCCACGACAGGCCGTCGACCAGGAGTCCGCCGACGAGTCCGCCCGCCGCGCCTCCGCCTGCGCCCACGGCGGTCCAGGTCGCGATGGCCCGGGCGCGTGCGGCGCCCTCGGGGACGGCCGACGTCAGGATCGTCAGGGTCGAGGGCGCGAGCACCGCGGCCCCCAGGCCCTGCGCGGCGCGCGCGAGGAGCAGTTGGGTGCCTTCCTGGGCGAGGCCGCCGGCGGCCGAGGCGAGCGTGAAGAGCGCGAGGCCCACCAGGAACATCCGCTTGCGTCCGTAGAGGTCGCCGGCCCGTCCGCCGAGCAGCATGAATCCGGCGAAGGCGATCGAGTAGGCGTTCACCACCCACTGGAGTCCGGGGGCGCTCAGTCCGAGGTCGGCCCGCATGGACGGGAGGGCCACGTTGACGACGGACACGTCCAGGACGACCAGGAACTGCCCGGCACACGCGAGCGCGATCACCAGCCAGGTGGGCGGGGCGGTACGGGCGGATATCCGGGTGTCTTCAGCGGCTCGGAGCATGACCGTCATGCTCTCAACCCGCTTACGGTCCTTGCATCAGGATTTCGGCGCAGCCGGGGTTACGCCGCCGGACCTAGGTCCTGCGCAGGAGTGTGACCACCGCGGCGCCGCCGAGCCCGATGTTGTGGGCCAGAGCGACCCGCGCGCCCGGAACCTGTCGCGCCTCGGCCTGGCCTCTCAACTGCCACACAAGTTCGGCGACTTGGGCGATGCCGGTCGCTCCGAGCGGATGCCCCTTGGAGATCAGCCCGCCGGAGGGGTTCACCACCCAGCGCCCGCCGTACGTCGTCGCCCCCGACTCGACCAGCGCGCCGGACGCGCCCTCGGCGCACATGCCGAGCGCCTCGTAGGTCAGCAGTTCGTTGACGGAGAAGCAGTCGTGGAGCTCCACGACGTCCACGTCCTCGATGCCGAGCCCTGAACGCTCGTAGACCCGGCGCGCGGCCTCCCGCGACATCGGCAGGCCGACGACGTCGATGCAGGAGCCGGAGGCGAAGGACTCCTCGGTGTCGGTGGTCATCGCCTGGGCGACGATCTCGACCGCCCGATCCTCCAGCCCGTGCCGCTCGGCGAACCGTTCGGACACGACGACGGCCGCGGCGGCCCCGTCCGAGGTGGGCGAGCACTGGAGCCGGGTCAGCGGCCGGTGCACGGCCTTCGCGGCGAGGATCTCGTCGACCGAGTAGACGTCCTGGAACTGGGCGTACGGGTTGTTCGCGGAGTGGCGGTGGTTCTTGGCGCCGACGGCGGCGAGCTGGGCCTCGGTCGTGCCGTACCGCTCCATGTGCTCGCGGGCCGCGTCGCCGAAGATCTGCGCGGTGGGCGGGGACATCTCGAAGCCGTGCCGGGCGGCCATGACCCCGTAGTGCCGGGCGACGGGCGAGGTCGCGAAGTCCCCGCCGTCGGCGCCCGATCCGAGCGATCCCCGCTTCATCTTCTCGAAGCCCAGCGCGAGCACGCAGTCGCTGACACCGCCCTGAACGAACTGCCGGGCCAGCATCAGCGCGCTCGCTCCCGTCGCGCAGTTGTTGTTGACGTTGTACACGGGCACGCCGGTCAGGCCGAGTTCGTAGGCGGCGCGCTGGCCGGCGGTGGACGGCTGGAAGCAGTGGCCGACCGGGACCTGTTCCACGTCCGTGTAAGGGATCCCGGCGTCGGCGAGGGCGGCGGTCCCGGCCTCCCGGACCATGTCCCAGTACTGCCAGTCCCGGGTCTCGGGCTTCTCGAAACGGGTCATGCCGACACCGACGACGTACGTCTTCATGATGCTCCTAGTCCCGTGGCAGGCCGAGCAGGCGCTCGGCGACGACGTTGAGCTGGACCTGGGTGGTGCCGCCCGCGATGGTCAGGCACCGGGAGAGCAGGAATCCGTGCACGGCCCGCTTCCCCCGGCCCTCGCACAACGCGCCCTCGGGGCCGAGGAGTTCGAGGGCGAGTTCGGCGACCCGCTGCTGGTGCGCGGTCTGCGCGAGTTTGCGGACGGAGGCACCCGCCCCGGGTTCGACGCCGGAGACCTGGCGCAGGGTGGTGCGCAGGGTGATGCACGCCAGGGCGTGGGCCTCGGCCAGCAGCGCTCCCAGCCGGGCGCCGTCGACATCGGCGGGTATCAGTGCCTCCAGACCGGTGTCGAAGGTCAACTGGTCGGCCATGTGGACGCGTTCGTTGCCGAGCGTGGTGCGGGCGACCCGCCAGCCGTCGTCGACCTCGCCGACCACCGCGTCCGCGGGCAGCAGCGCGTCGTCGAACCAGACCTCGTTGAACAGGGAGTCGCCGGTGATCTCCTTCAGGGGGCGGATGTCGATGCCCTCGGTGTTCTTCATGTCGACGACGAAGTAGGTGAGTCCCTTGTGCTTGGGCGCGTCCGGGTCGGTCCGGGCGAGGAGGATCCCGTGGTCGGCCCACTGCGCCGCGCTCGTCCACACCTTCTGTCCGTTGATCCGCCACCGCCCGTCGGCCGTTCGCTCGGCGCGGGTGCGCAGCGAGGCGAGGTCGGATCCGGCGCCGGGTTCCGAGAAGAGCTGGCACCACAGGAGGTCGCCGCGCAGGGTGGGCGGCAGATAGCGCTCCAGTTGCCCGGGGGTCCCGTGCGCGATGAGGGAGGGGACGACCCAGGTGGCGATCCCCAGATCGCTGATCCGTACTCCGGCCGCGGTCAACTCCTGTTGCACGGCGAGCTGTTGGACGGGGCCGGCGCCGAGGCCGTACGGCGGGGGCAGATGCGGGGCGGCGTACCCGGTGGGCGCCAGGGCCCGGCGGGCGTCCGCCGGGCCGAGTCCGCGCGCCCGGTCGATCGGCGCACGGGCCCCGGCCCGGTGTCCGGCGGCCTCCGGCGGCAGTTCCAGGCGCAGTTCCCGTCGTACGCCGTCCCGCGCGAGGCGTACCGCCCGCCGCAGATGTCCGCTCCCGGCCCCGAGCAGCTGCCGTGCCACCAGGGCTCGGCGCAGATACAGATGGGCGTCGTGCTCCCAGGTGAACCCGATGCCGCCGAGGATCTGGACGCAGTCCTTGGCGCAGGAGCAGGCGGCTTCGAGGGCGGTGCCGGCGGCGAGCGAGGCCGCCAGCTCCCGTACCCCGGGCGGTTCCTGCGCGGCGCGTGCCGCGTCCCAGGTGAGCGCCCGTGCCTGTTCCAGCCGCAGCAGCATGTCGGCGCAGAGGTGTTTGACGCCCTGGAAGTGTCCGATGGGGCGGCCGAACTGCTCGCGGACCCTGGCGTGCGCGGCGGCGGTGTCCAGCGACCAGGCGGCGGTGCCGCAGGCGTCCGCGGCGAGGACGACGGCGGCGAGGTCCCGGACCAGTGAGGGGCCGACCGCGAGAACGCGGCCGGCGGGAACCCGTACCCCCCGCGCTTCGACCTCGGCGGTCGCCCGGGTCGGATCGGCGCTCTCGTGCGCCCGCACGGCCAGATCGGCGGCGTCCACCACACACCAGAGGGTGCCACCGGGAGCGGCTCCCTCCTCGCTCGCCACCGCCAGGACGAGGACGTCCGCGTCGGCGCCGGAGAGCACGGGCGGCGCCGTCCCGTCCAGCACGTACCCGCCGTCCACCGCCCGGGCCTTCAGGGAGCCGGAGCCGAACGCGACGGCGCCGATGCGCTCCCCGCACCCGAGGGCCCGTACGAGCTCCGCGCGCGCCGGATGCCGTACGACATCATCCGATTCACCCTGTTCATCCACGCTTTCCGCCGCCAGCACCGCCGACGCCAGGACGTTCGCGGCGAACGGTCCCGGCAGCGCGGCCCGCGCGGCCTCCTCCACGACGACGGCGAGGTCCACGAGGTCCCCGCCGCCACCGCCACAGCTCTCCGGAAGATGCACGGCGAGCAGCCCCTGCGCGGCGAGCGCGTCCCAGAACGGGGGCCGGCCGGCCCCCGGGGAGTCCAGGAGTTTGCGGACCTCCCCGGCCGGCACGGCGCGGGCGGTCCAGCCGCGTACGACCTCGGCGAGCTCCTGTTGTTCCGGCGTGACCGCGATGCCCATGCATGCCTCCCCGACGGTTCCCCAAAGGCTCAGGGCGCGCCGATCCACGACGATCCGCGGTGCGTGGACGCGCGACGACCCGAGCTGCGTGGATCCGCGTCAGACTAGAACACGTTTCATTCTGACGACAGGTCAGATACCCATGGATCGGTCAAGAATTCGTTAGTACGCCGAAGCATCGGAATAGTTGCCCAGGCGCACCGGGTTCCTCCTGCACGTACCTGCGTGGATCAGCCGACCGACGTCCCCGTGTCCCCCTGGATCACCGACCGACCGTCCCGCATCCGCACGGACCACCCCTCACCCCCGCTCTCCCGAGAGCTCGCTTTTCTACGGCCTGGAGGCCCCCGCAATGACGCACACGACGACCGCCAGCCCCGTGCGGAGGCCGGGCGGCGCGACCGTGCCGGTGCTCGCCTTCGCGGGCATCGTTGTCGCGGTCATGCAGACCCTGCTCGTCCCGGTCATCAAGGACCTGCCGACGCTCCTGGACACCGCGCCCAGCAACGCCACCTGGGTCCTGACCTCGACCCTGCTCTCGGGCGCCGTGGCCACTCCGATCATGGGCCGCCTCGGCGACCTCTACGGCAAGCGGCGCATGCTGCTCGCCAGCCTGAGCGTGATGGTGGGCGGCGCCCTGCTCAGCGCGCTGAGCAGCACCCTGGTCCCGATGATCGTCGGCCGGAGCCTCCAAGGCTTCGCGATGGGCGCGATCCCGCTGGGCATCGGCCTGATGCGCGACATGCTGCCCCGCGAGAAGCTCGGCTCCGCGATGGCCCTGATGAGCTCCTCGATCGGCGTCGGCGGCGGACTCGCGCTGCCCGCCGCGGCCCTCGTCGCCCAGCACGCGAACTGGCACGCCCTCTTCTACGGCGCCGCCGGTCTCGGCGTCCTCTCCATCGCCTTGACCCTCCTCGTCGTGCCGGAGTCCCCGATGCGCGCCGAGGGCACCTTCGACGTGCTGGGCGCGGCGGGTCTGTCCGCCGGGCTCGTGCTCCTCCTGCTGCCGATCACCAAGGGCAGCGACTGGGGCTGGACCGACCCGACCACGCTCGGCCTTTTCGGCGCGTCCGTCGTCGTGCTCCTGCTGTGGGGCGCGATGGAGCTGCGCCTGAAGGCTCCGCTGGTCGACCTGCGCACCACGGCCCGCCCCGCGGTCCTCTTCACCAACCTCGCCTCGATCATGGTCGGCGTCTCGTTCTACGTCGTCTCGCTGGTCCTGCCGCAGCTGCTCCAGCTCCCGAAGTCCACCGGCTACGGACTCGGCCAGTCGATGGTGAGCGCGGGTCTGCTCGTCATGCCGCTCGGCCTGACGATGATGGTCACGGCGCCCGTGTACGCCCGTCTGTCCGCGAAGTACGGCCCGAAGGTCACCCTGATCATCGGCATGATCATCATCGGGATCGGCTACGGCGCCGGCCTCGGCCTGATGAGCGCCGCCTGGCAGTCGCTGGTCATCGCGGTGATCCTCGGCGCGGGCATCGGCCTCGCCTACTCCTCGCTGCCCGCCCTGATCATCGGCTCCGTCCCGGCCTCGGAGACGGGCGCGGCCAACGGCCTGAACACCCTGATGCGTTCCATCGGCACGTCGGTGTCGAGCGCCGTCGTCGGCATGGTGCTCGCCAACACGGCACACCACGTCGGCGGGGCCGCGGTCCCGACCATGCACGGCTTCCGGGTCTCCTTCATGATCGCCACGGGTGCCGTCGCGGCCGGTCTGGTCATGGCCTTCCTGCTGCCGGGCCGCCGCCCCGCCACCAAGCCCTCGCTGGTCGCCAGCAGCGAGGAGGACGCGGCGCTCGAGCGCGCGCACGAGGTGCTCGGCGGCTTCCACGGCCGGGTCCTGGACGCCGGCGGCGGCCCGGTCGCCCGCGCCAAGGTCACCCTGATCGACCGGCACGGCCGGCAGGCGGGTGCCACCCACTCCGCCGAGGACGGCAGCTACGCGCTCGCCGTGCCGGACCAGGGCCCGTACGTGCTCGCCGCGCGGGCCGCGGGCCACGGCCCGCTCGCCTCGTCGGCCACGCACGCCGGCGACGACCGACCGGTCGCCCTCGACCTCTCGCTCCCGGGCGAGAACGCCGACGTCACGGCGTGACACCGGCACCGGTAGCCACATCGGCACCTTCACCCGCACCGACACCGGCCCGCGCGCCCCAGGTGATCCTTCACTCACCGTGATCATCGACACCCCCGCCGCCCACGCGGCGGGGGTGTGGTGCACGATGCTCCGCGTACCCGTTGTCCGCACCGTTGGAGGAACCCCATGCCCGCGGCACCCAAGCCCGAGATCCTCGCCGCCTTCGAGGCCGCGAAGGGGTTCATGCCGCTCGACGAGGGGCTCGCGCTGCACGAGGCCGCCGTCGAGGCCGGACGACTCGGGCTGCCGCTCCTGGAGGTCGGCACCTACTGCGGCCGTTCCACGATCCTGCTCGCCGACGCGGCCCGCGCGGCCGGGGTGACCGCGATCACGGTCGACCACCACCGGGGCAGCGAGGAACAGCAGCCCGGCTGGGAGTACCACGACCCGTCCACGGTCGATCCGGAGATCGGCCTGATGGACACGCTCCCCACCTTCCGCCGCACCCTGCACCGGGCCGGCCTGGAGGACCACGTGGTCGCGCTGGTCGGCCGTTCGCCGCAGATCGCCGCCTTCTGGGGCACGCCCCTCGGCCTCGTCTTCATCGACGGCGGCCACACCGACGAACACGCGAACGGGGACTACGAGGGCTGGGCCCCGCACGTCGCCGAGGGCGGCCTCCTGGTCATCCACGACGTGTTCCCCGACCCCGTGGACGAGTTCACCGGTCAGGCTCCCTACCGCGTCTACCTCCGGGCCCTGGAATCGGGCGAGTTCACCGAGACGGCGGTCACCGGCTCACTGCGCGTCCTGCGGCGAACCGGCACAGGGATCCGGGCACACGGTTAGAGTCGCTGACGTGTCGTACGTAGGCCCAGACTTCGATCCGCCCCAGCCGCGCCGCTTCCGGCGCGGTCCGCTCACCGTCGCGCTCGCCGCGCTCGTGCCCGGCGCGCTGGCCGGCTGGCTGGTATGGCAGGCCGTGGGAGACGACTCGGGGGGCGGCTCCGACCGGGCCGTTCCCGCGTCCTCGTCCTCCGCACCCCGCTCCGCCGACTCCTCCTCCTCGCGTCCGTCCGCCTCCGCCACGGACGACGCCAAGCCGGGTACGCCCTCGGCCCCGGCGTCCTCCTCCTCGGCGCCCGCCGTCCCCGGCTCCGGCTCCGGCTCACTCAAGGGCAAGGTCATCGTCATCGACCCGGGGCACAACCCGAACAACTTCCAGCACACGTCCGAGATCAACCGCAAGGTGAACATCGGGACGAACTGGAAGGAGTGCGACACCACCGGAACGTCGACCAACGCGGGTTACACGGAAGCCCGGTTCACCCTCGACGTCGCGAACCGGATGCGGACGATCCTCGAAAAGGAGGGCGCCACGGTCAAGTTGACCCAGGACGGCGACCGCTCCTTCGGCCCCTGCATCGACGAGCGGGCCCATATCGGCAACGTGGCGCACGCGGACGCCGTCGTCTCCATCCACGCCGACGGATCGGCGGCCGGCAACCGCGGCTTCCATGTGATCCTCCCGGCGTCGGTGCACGCGGGCGCCGCCGACACCCGCCCGATCGTCGCCGCCTCCCGCGACCTCGGCGAGCACATCGCCGGCCTGTTCGTCCGCGAGACGGGCAGCGCGCCCTCCAACTACGTCGGTGACGGAACCGGACTGGTGGTCCGTAAGGATCTCGGCGGTCTCAATCTGTCAACGGTTCCCAAGGTGTTCATCGAGTGCGGCAACATGCGCGATACGAAGGACGCTGCGCTGCTCACCAGTGGCGCGTGGCGAGAGAAAGCGGCACGGGGGATCTCTGAAGGAATCGTTGGTTTCCTGCACGGGTAGTGATCTACGGATCCAACCCGGCGACACCCTGATCGTCCGGGCGATAGTGTCCGTCCGTACGATAAAGGGCTACCCCCCGCGCTTCACACCGAGTCCCGACAACGGCACCATGTCGGCGACACGGCGCACAGCGATGCCTCACCGACGACGAGACGACTGACGAAGGACCTGAAGTGAATATCCGCTCCCTCACTCGAGGCGACGGCGTGGTGATCGGAGCAGCGGTGTTGCTGTTCATCGCGTCGTTCCTGCACCTCTACTCCTATTCCGGGTTCAACCTGGACGTGAACGCCTGGGACAACCTCGGCGAAGGCCTCGGCATCTACATGGGCGGGATCATCGGCGCCGCGCTGATCGTGGTCAACCGGTGCCTGCCGCAGCCGCGCAAGGTGCTCGGACTCGACCTGGGCACGGTCGGTGTGGCCTTCACGGTCCTCGTCGCGTGGACCCTGTTCTGGTCGCTCGTGGACGTGGGGAACAACGCCAGCGCCGCCGCCGGTCTCATCCTCGGCTTCATCGCGGCCCTCGTGCTGGCCGGCGCGGCCGTCGCGACGCCGCTCGTTCCCGCCCTTCAGGCCGCCCTCATGGGTGCCCCGGGCCAGATCTCCCCGCAGCCCTACGGCGGTCAGCCGCAGGGTGGTTACGGCTACCCGGGCGCCTCGCAGCCCGGTCAGCCCGGCCAGCCCGGTCAGCAGCCCTTCGGCGGCCAGCCCTCGCAGCCCGCGCCGTCGTTCGGCGGACAGCCGAGCCAGCCGTCGGCGCCGCAGACGCAGACCCCGGCCCAGGACTTCTCGCCGTTCTGGTTCGCCGTCCCGGTCGCGCGGCCACTGTTCTCGGAGGACGGCGCGCAGTCGCCCATCGCCGAACTGGCGCCGGGCACCTGGTACCTGGCCGTCGAGCAGCGCGGTGCGACCATCGTGGCGCAGACGCAGGACGGTCGTCGCGGTGTGCTTCAGGACACCTCGGGGATCCAGCGCGGCTGATCCGCCCTTCGCTCGCGCGACGGCCCCTCGCCCTTTCCGGCGGGGGGCCGTTGTCGTACAGTCGCAGCATCCCGTACCTGACGGGTCGTCAGAGTACTGGCTCTGGAGGCGACATGAGGCTCGGTCTCGCGCTCGGCTACTGGGGTCGCGGTCCCTCGGCGGACCATGTGCCGCTCGCCGTCGAGGCGGAGCGGCTCGGCTACGACTCGGTGTGGACCGCGGAGTCCTGGGGTTCGGACGCGTTCACCCCGCTCACCTGGATCGCCGCGCGGACGAGCCGCATCCGACTCGGCACGGCCGTGGCGCAGATGGCCGCCCGTACCCCCACCGCCACCGCGATGCACGCGCTCACCCTCGACCATCTCTCGGGCGGGCGCATGATGCTCGGCCTCGGTCTGTCGGGGCCCCAGGTCGTCGAGGGCTGGTACGGAAGGCCGTTCCCGAAGTCGCCGCTGACCGCGACCCGGGAGTACGTCGACGTCGTACGCCAGGTCCTCAGGCGCGAGGGGCCGGTCGAGCTGGACGGGCGCTTCCACTCCCACCCCTACCGCGGTCCCGACGGCACGGGTCTCGGCAAGGCGCTGAAACCGATCACGCACCCGCTGCGGGCCGAACTGCCGCTGCTGCTCGGCGCCGAGGGGCCGAAGAACATCGCGCAGACGACCCGGATCGCGGACGGCTGGCTGCCGCTGTACTGGTCGCCGACCCGTCCGCAGGCGTACGAGGCCTCGCTCGCCGACCTGCCCGAGGGGTTCCTCGTCGCGCCGATGGCCCGTGCGCGGGTCTGTGACGACGTGGCGGAAGGGCTGCTGCCGGTCAAGATGATGCTCGGCTTCTACATCGGCGGGATGGGGCACGCGGCCCGCAACTTCCATGCCGACCTGATGGCCCGGATGGGCTTCGAGGAGGAGGCCCGCCTGATCCAGCGGCTGTTCCTGGAAGGGCGCAGGGAGGAGGCCGTGCTGGCCGTCCCCGACGCCTTCGCGGACGAGATCTCCCTCGTCGGGCCGCGTGAACGCATCGCCGAGCGGCTGGAGTCGTGGCGCAAGGGCCCGGTGACCGACCTGCTGGTCCTGTCCCCGGACCCCCACACCCTGCGCGTACTGGCCGAGCTGAACTCCTAGGAGGAGTCCGGCCGTTGCCGCAAGGACCGGCCTAGCCGCCGCTGAGCTGGGACGCCGACGGCACCTTGTCCTTGACCTCGGCACCCGCGCTCTTCCCGGCCGCCTTCACCTGGTTGATGACATCGTCGAAGGAGTTCACGACGGAGTCCGTGGAGTCGCCCTTGCGCAGCTTGGCGGGCAGGTCCTTGAGCGCGGCGATGCCCGCCGCGAGCGGGGCGACGGCCTTGGACAGCGCGGGGTCCCCCTGGGCGTTCTTCGAGGCGGCCTTGAGGCGGTTGTACGCGAAGACGCCGGCGAGCCCGGCCTTGACCAGGGCGAACTTGCGGCCCTTGGCGCCCTTCTTGAACTTGCCGGCCTTCCAGGGCTTGACGATCCACTGGTAGGTCGCGCCCGCGGCGAGCCCCGCGTTCGCCACGAAGCGGGTCTTGGCGAACTTCTGCTTCTCGGCCGACGTGGTCGGCGTGGGAGTCGCGGCCATCTGCGCCACGGCGGCGGTGTCCTGGCCCGATCCACCGCTGCCACAGGCCGTGGCGCCGCCGATCAGGACACAGGAGAGAGTCAGCGCCACGATCAGGCGCCGTACGGGTACGGGCACGGGATCCTCCGGATGAGGGGACGGTTCTCCCCGGTCGGCCGGCTCCCCCGTCCCGCGGGCGAACACGGCTCTCCCCGGCAGCCTCACCCGGGCCGGGCTGCCGTGCCACCCGGCCGGCCCCGAACGGGTTCCCATCCGTGCGCGGCCGGCCGCGCACACGGCGGGAACCGTTCGGGTTTCATCCAGGATCGACGGGCAATCCGCTTGGCATGTCCCCTAGATATCGCAACGGCTCGAATCAGGCGGGGACGGTCATCGCGATCATTGCGGACGTCATGGCCGTCATCCTCGGTCTCTGGATCCTGATGTATCTGCTCGACGCCAATCGTGGCAACGACCTCGTGCAGTTCATCCACAGCACCGCCAGCTGGCTCGCCGGCTGGTCACGTGATCTGTTCACCTTCGACAAGGCGTGGGCGCGTGTCGTCGCCGGCTACGGTCTCGCCGCCGTCGTCTACCTGTTCATCGGCCACGCGGTGGCCAACCGTATGCACCGCCACTGACCGGCACCGACGGCCAGAAGCGCACGGCGGGTGCGAAGCGTCCGGACGGTCCTGGAGCCCAGGGCCGTCCGGACCTTCAGCGCGTGGGCGTGCAGCAGTCGGGGTCCAGGCCGACGGGCAGACGCTCGCCGCTGAAGACCGCGCAGGTGGCCTCGTCGCCGCCCAGCGCGGCGACCGCGAGCAGCAGGGAGCCCGCCGTCCAGCTGGTGAGCTCCTCGGGCCAGACGGCCCGGTCCTCGAAGACATAGCCCGTCCAGTACAGACCGGACTTCGGGTCACGCAGGTGCTGGATGGACTGAAGGATCTCCAGGGCCCGGTCGGACTCGCCCACCGCCCAGAGCGCCAGGGCGAGTTCGGCCGACTCGCCGCCGGTCACCCACGGGTTGGGCACCACACAGCGCACCCCGAGACCGGGCACCACGAAACGGTCCCAGCCCTCTTCAATACGGGACTTGGCCTCGGCGGCCGTCAACGCGCCCCCGAGCACCGGGTAGTACCAGTCCATCGAGTAGCGGTCCTTGTCGAGGAACCGCTCCGGGTGGAGCCGGATCGCGTGCCGCAGCGCGCCGACCGCCAGCTCCCAGTCGGGCTGCGGCTCCTCGCGCTGCTCGGCGATGGCCAGCGCGCAGCGCAGCGCGTGATGGACCGAGGAACTCCCGGTCAGCAACGCGTCCTCGACCGCCCGTCCGTCGTCCTCGCGCTTCCAGCCGATCTGTCCGCCGGGCTGCTGGAGCCGCAGCACGAACTCCATGGCCGCGTAGACGGCGGGCCACATGCGGTCCAGGAACAGGTCGTCGCCGGTCGCGAGGTAGTGGTGCCAGACGCCGACCGCGATGTACGCGCAGAAGTTGGTCTCGCGTCCGCGGTCGGTGACGTCCTCGAAGTCCCCGTCCGCGTAGGCCGCGTACCAGGAACCGTCCTCGTTCTGATGCCGTGCCAGCCACTCGTAGGCCCGCTCGGCGGCCTCGTGCTCGCCCGCCGCGTCGAGCGCCATGGCGGCCTCGGTGTGGTCCCACGGGTCGAGGTGGTGGCCGCGGAACCACGGGATGGCTCCGTCGGGGCGCTGCACCGCGAGGATCCCGCGCACGGTGGCGGCGGCCTCCTCGGCGGTGAGGACCCCGGGCAGGACGAGGTGTTCTGTCCGCCGGGGAGTGGTCACGTGGCGTCCGCCTCGGAAGCGGCCTTCGCGGAGTCGGCCGCGGTGGCGAGCGTCGGCAGGTGCGGCTTGGTCGCGTACGCCACGAAGCTCTTGCCGATCACCGGGTTCAGGGCCTGCTCGACCACCCGGGTGGCCAGCGGCTTCTTCATGATGTCCCAGACCAGCAGCTTGTGGTACGCCCGCACGGGCAGCGCCTTGTCGTTGTCGACGCCGAACGCGCACTTCAGCCACCAGTACGGCGAGTGCAGCGCGTGCGCGTGGTGCGAGCCGTAGGGGCGCAGGCCGGCCTCGCGGATCTTCCCGAGCAGTTCGTCCGCCTTGTAGATGCGGATGTGGCCGCCCTCGACCTCGTGGTAGGCGTCGGACAGCGCCCAGCAGACCTTCTCCGGGCCGTAGCGCGGCACGGTGATGGCGATGCGTCCGCCCGGCTTGAGCACGCGGACCATCTCGGCGAGGACGCCCTTGTCGTCCGGGATGTGCTCCATGACCTCGGAGATGATCACGACGTCGAAGGACTCGTCGGGGAAGGGCAGTGCGAGCGCGTCGCCCTCCATGGCCGTCGCGGTGGCCCCCGCGGGCGCTTCCCCGGCCTCCTTCATCGCCGCGAACCACTTCGCGACCTCGCGGATCTCGTCGGCGTTCTGGTCGAGGGCTACGACCTGGGCTCCCCGCCGGTAGCACTCGAAGGCGTGCCGGCCGGCACCGCATCCGAGGTCCAGGACGCGGTCGCCGGGGGCGAGCGGGAACCGGGAGAAGTCGACGGTCAGCACGTGGCCCTGCTTTCGCGGTTGGCTGCAACTAGTTCATCGGCGGCGGGGATGTCTTCCGCGGCCTCGGAGCGGTCGGGTCCCGGGGTCGCCGGGGTACCGGCGTCCGGTACGCCGCCGCGCCCGTCGGTGCCCGCGGTGGCGCGGGGGCGGAGCCGGGACGCGGACAGGGCCATCGCCGCACGGTAGTGGGCCACCGTGCCCTCCGCCGCCTTGGCCCAGGTGAAGCGGGCGAGGACGCGCTCGCGTCCGGCCGAGCCGAGCCGTGCCCGCAGCGCGGGGTCGCCGAGGAGCCTGCCGAGGGCGGCCGCGAGCGCTCCCGGGTCGCCCGGCGGTACGGCGAGGCAGGTCTCGCCGTCGGGTCCCGCGACCTCCGGGATCGCTCCGCCGGTGGTGGCCACCAGCGGTGTCCCGGTGGCCATCGCCTCGGCGGCGGGCAGCGAGAACCCCTCGTACAGGGAGGGCACGCAGGCGACCTCGGCCGAGCGGACGAGGTCGACGAGCTCGGCGTCGGAGATGCCCTTGACGAACTCGACGGCGCCGTCGAGGCCGTACCGCTCGATGGCCTGGGCGACCGGCCCGTCCTCGGCGCGCCTGCCGACGACGACGAGGTGCGCGGCCGGGTGTTCGGTCCGCAGCTTCGCGAGCGCCTCGACGAGGAACACCAGGCCCTTGAGCGGCACATCGGCGCTGGACGTGGTGACGATGCGGCCGGGCACCTGGGGCACGGACGGATCCGGCGAGAAGAGGTCGGTGTCCGCGCCGATGTGGACGACGTGGATGCGGTCCTGCTCGACCCGCAGATGGTCGACGATCTCCTGGCGGGAGGTGCCGGAGACGGTGAGGACGGACGGCAGCCGGCGCGCGACGCGCTTCTGCATGCGGGTGAAGGCGTACCACCGGCGGACCGAGGCGCGGCGCTGCCAGCCCTCGGCGGCGTCCAGTTCAAGCTGCCGGTCGACGGTGATGGGGTGGTGGATGGTGGTCACCAGCGGGGCGCCGACGTCGCCGAGGAGGCCGTAGCCGAGGGTCTGGTTGTCGTGGACGACGTCGAACTCGCCGCGCCGGGCGCGCAGGTGACGGCGGGCGCGCAGCGAGAAGGTCAGCGGCTCGGGGAAGCCGCCGGTCCACATCGTGCCGACCTCGAGGGCGTCGATCCAGTCCCGGTACTCGTCCCGCGCGGGGGTGCGGAAGGGGTCGGGCTGGCGGTAGAGGTCGAGGCTGGGCAGCTCGGTGAGGCTCAGACCGGGCAGGCCCTCGTCCAGGACGGGGTAGGGCTGGGAACCGATGACCTCGACCCGGTGCCCGAGGCGGGCGAGTTCGCGCGAGAGATGCCGTACGTAGACACCCTGGCCGCCGCAGAACGGGTTTCCCTTGTAGGTCAGGAGCGCGATGCGCAGGGGTTGTTCCCCGTCGGCTGCCGCGCCCTTCCCGGGGGCCGCCTCCATGGCCTCAGCGGTCACTTCCGGTCCCCTTCTCCCTGCGATTTCCCGCGAGATTACGCCGGGACGCTAATCTAGAACAAGTTTCAGACTTGATCGTTCACGGAGCACTGAATCTACCGGCAGGTAGCGCCGCTGTGAGCGGTGGATCAGGTGATTCACGCCACGACCGGGTGGCGGAATCAGCTGATCCACTCGGTGGTGCCGCACCCTGCCGGGCCGGCTCGTCGCTCCCTCTCGCCGATGTCACGGAACGGACCCATGCCTGCGGAAGCCAAGGCGGACTCGAAGAACGCGCGACCGGCGCCGCGGGCCGGCGCGCCCGCCGCGCGGTCCGGCACCGCGCAGCCCCGGCCGCACTCCCTGTCGCATCCCGCCTCTCCCCCGCTCACCGAGCGGCAGGAGGCGCGCCGCCGCCGGATCCTGCACGCGAGCGCGCAGCTGGCCAGCCGGGGCGGTTTCGACGCCGTGCAGATGCGCGAGGTCGCGGAGTCCTCGCAGGTCGCGCTCGGCACCCTGTACCGCTACTTCCCCTCGAAGGTGCATCTGCTGGTCGCCACGATGCAGGACCAGCTGGCGCACATGCACGGCACGCTGCGCAAGAAGCCGCCGGCCGGGGAGACGGCCGCGGAGCGGGTGGCGGAGACCCTGATGCGGGCGTTCCGCGCCCTCCAGCGCGAGCCGCACCTGGCGGACGCGATGGTCCGCGCGCTCACCTTCGCGGACCGCAGTGTCAGCCCCGAGGTGGACCAGGTCTCGCGGCAGACCACGGTGATCATCCTGGACGCGATGGGCCTGGACGACCCGACGCCCGCCCAGCTCTCCGCCGTCCGGGTGATCGAGCACACCTGGCACTCGGCCCTGATCACCTGGCTCTCCGGCCGCGCCTCGATCGCACAGGTCAAGATAGACATCGAGACGGTGTGCCGCCTGATCGACCTGACGGACCCGAACGAGCGGTAGCCCCGGGGCGTACGGAGGGTCGGCAGCGGTGAGGACTCGAGGAGCGTGAGCTCGTCGAGCACGGGGAAGGCCGTGCCGTCGTAGCCCCGTTCCCCCTTGGGTTCGCCGTCGTGGAGCACGATCTCGCCGTACCGGCGCCCGCCCGTGACGGGCACGTTCACCACGCGTCCCCGGGTCGGGCACAACCGCTCGATCCACACGACCTCCCGCTGCCCGTCGGTGTCCAGCCGTACGCAGGCGGCGCCGAAGCGACCGTCGATCTCGCCCTCCCCGTCGGGGAGTTGGACACCGAAGCCGCTCCGGGCCGTCCCCGCGCCCGGCCCCGCGGTCTACTCCTCCGGGGGGAACACCGGCTCGCCGCCGGTCAGCAGCGAGATCATGACGGCCTCGACCGGGCAGCCCTCGGCCGCTTCGAGGATCTTCTCGTTGGCGTCGGTCTCCGGCTCGACGGGGTGGGACTGCATGCCGGCGTCGAGGCGGAAGGCACCCGGGGCGAGGTGGACGCACTGGGCCGAGCCGATGCAGACGGACCGGTCGACCTCGACCTGCCAGCGGTCGCCCATCCTCAGGCCTCCCAGCCGGCCGGCAGGTGGATCATCTTGTGCTCCAGGAACTCGCCGTACCCCTCGGGCCCGAACTCCCGCCCCAGACCGGAGTTCTTGTAGCCGCCGAAGGGGCCCAGCATGTCGAGGCTGAAGGTGTTGACCGAGTAGGTGCCGGTACGGACCTGGCGGGCGATGTCGATGCCGTGGGCGACGTCCGCGGTCCAGACGCTGCCGCTCAGCCCGTAGTCGGAGTCGTTGGCGATCTTCACGGCCTCGGCCTCGTCGCCGTAGGGAAGCAGGCAGATCACCGGGCCGAAGATCTCCTCCCGGGCGATGCGCATCGTGTTGTCGACGTCCCCGAACAGGGTGGGCTCGACGTACCAGCCGCGCTCCAGACCCTGCGGGCGGCCGCCGCCGGCCAGGATCTTGGCGCCCTCCTCCTGGCCGATGCGGATGTAGTCGAGGCTGCGCCGCCGCTGCCGCTCGGCGACCAGCGGGCCGACCTGGGTGGCCGGGTCGAGCGGGTCGCCGACGACCAGCGCGTTCGCCGCCGTGGCGAAGGCGTCCGCGAACTCGTCGTAGCGCGAGCGGGGCACGAGGATGCGGGTCTGGGCCACGCAGGCCTGGCCGTTGTTCATCCAGGCCGCCGAGGCGATCCCGGGGACCGCGGTGGCGAGATCCGCGTCGGGCAGCACGACGGCGGCCGACTTGCCGCCCAACTCCAGTGTCACGCGGGTGAGATGGCGGGCGGCCACCTCCATGACCCGCTTGCCGGCCGCGACCGAGCCGGTGAAGGAGACCTTGTCGATTCCGGGGTGTCCGACCAGGTACTCGCTGACCTCGCGGTCGGCCGGGAGGATCGACAGCACCCCCTCGGGCAGCCCGGCCTCCCGCGCGATCTCACCGAGCAGATAGGCGTCCAGGGGCGATTCGGGCGACGGCTTGAGCACGACGGTGCAGCCGGTCAGCAGCGCGGGCGCGAGCTTGGCCGCCGCGACGAACTGCGGGACGTTCCACGGCACCACGGCCGCCACCACGCCCACCGGCTCACGGCGGACGAGGAGTTTGCCGAGGACTCCGTCGCGGGCCTCCTCGTACGGGTAGCCGCGCGCGACCGTGATCGCCGAGTCCCACACCATCATCGCGCCGAGGGCCTGCGCGAGGACGCTCCAGGAGTAGGGGGAGCCGTTCTCCGAGGAGATGACCCGGGCGATCTCCTCGTGGCGCACGGCGATGGCGTCCTTGATCCGGGCCACGACCGCGATCCGCTCGTCCGGGCTCATCCGCGGCCAGGGCCCCTCGTCGAACGCCCGCCGCGCCGCCGCGACCGCCCGGTCGACGTCCCCCGCCGAGGCGTGCGGCACCCGGCCGATGACCTCCTCGGTGTGCGGCGAGATCACCTCGATGACGTCCTTGCCGAGCGGGTCGGTCAACTCCCCGCCGATGAACAGCTGTCCGTGTTCCACGAGCTCGGTCATGGCCGACTGCCTCCCAAGGACGCTCTCTGGCACCTTGTCTGACGCTCCATCAGATACGAGAACAGATACCAGTTCCCGCCACACGAGTCCACGGCGCGGACGTCCCCGGCCGCCCGGGACGGAACAGTCGACTCGGGCTCCCATTGGAACCCGTTCTAGTTATAGTGGCGGCAATCGGCGATGGGTGGAAGCGCATGACGCAGATGACCGATCACGGCGGGGGCGTACGGTCGATCAGGGTCCCCATCCCGGACAACCCGCTCGGCCACACGCTGGTGTATCTGGTCGACACCGACGCCGGCCCCGTCCTCGTCGACACGGGCTGGGACGACCCCGCCTCCTGGGACGCCCTCACCGAGGGGATCACCGGCTGCGGAACCGCCGTCGAGGAGATCCACGGCGTCGTCATCACCCACCACCACCCGGACCACCACGGTCTGTCGGGCCGGGTCCGCGAGGCGTCCGGCGCCTGGATCGCGATGCACGCCGCCGACGCGGCGATCGTCCGGCGCACCCGGGAGAACCGGCCCGAGCGCTGGTTCGCCTACATGGCCGCCAAGCTGGAGGCCTCCGGGGCCCCGGAGGACCATGTCGCCCCGCTCCGCGCGGCCCAGGGGCCGGTCCGCCGCCCGAGCACCCTGCCCGGCTTCTCCCCCGCGCTGCCCGACCGCGAGATCGTCCCCGGCGAACTCCTGCCCCTGCCCGGCCGCCGGCTGCGCGCCGTCTGGACCCCCGGCCACACCCCCGGGCACGTGTGCCTGCACCTGGAGGAGACCCACCCGGATCAACTGCCCGGCAACGGACGCCTGTTCTCCGGCGACCACCTGCTGCCGAGGATCACCCCGCACATCGGCCTCTACGAGGACCCCGACACCCACGGGCGCCCTCCCTACGCCAACGGGATCGAGGGTCTCGGCGAGATCGCCGATCCGCTCGGCGACTACCTCGACTCGCTGGAGCGCGTCGGACGCCTCGCCCCCGCCGAGGTGCTCCCGGCCCACCAGCACGTGTTCACCGACGCCCCGGCCCGGGTCGCGGAACTGCTCGCGCACCACGAGGAACGGCTCACCGGTCTGCTCGCGCTGCTCTGCGTCCCGCTCACGCCCTGGCAGCTCGCCGAGCGCATGGAGTGGAACCGCCCATGGGCCGAGATCCCCTACGGATCACGGAACATCGCGGTCTCCGAGGCCGAGGCCCACATCCGCCGGCTGGTGAAACTCGGCCGGGCGGAGGCGGTCACGGGCAGCGATCCGGTGACGTACACGGCGGTGTGAGACCGCACCGGGGGCCGGCACCGGGCACCCGCCCCGCCGGCCCCCTGGACCGCTCAGCCCAGCAGCCCGCGTATCAACTCGTCCGCCTCGCCCAGGAGTTCGACCTCGCCCGCGCTCATCATCGGGTCGGCCGCCCGGCGCCGGCCCGCCTCCGCGAGCTCCGCGTCGCTCACCTGGTCCTCGTTCCCGTCGAGGAGCGCCTCCAGCGTCTCCTCGGCGACGTCCCCGAGCGCCTCGCCCGCGACGGCGACCTGGGCGAGGATCACGGCGGACATGGCCCAGTCCAGACCCGGCGCCCCCTCCTCGGTGTTGGACCAGTCGATGACCTTCGGCCCGTCCGGGGTGAGCATCACGTTGTCGGGGTGCAGATCCAGATGCAGCACCCGCACGGCCGGATCGGCGGAGAGCCGGGCGGGCACGGCGTGCAGCTTGCGCAGCAGCCGGGCCAGGGTGAGGCCCGCCTCCTGGGCGGAGAGGAGCCCCTGCCCGAAGGCCTCCAGCATGGTCGGCCCGGACAGCCGCTCCATCACCAGGTCACCCCGGGTCGCGGCCCGCACACCGGGCACGGGATAGCCGTGCGTGTGCAGATGCTGCATCACCGCCGCCTCGGCCGCCGCGTCGCCCCGGCCGGCGCGGTTGCGCCGCAGCACCCACGCCTCGTCCATCTCGTAGACATCCGCCGAACGTCCCGAGCCGAGCAGTCTCCCCGTACGCATGACCCGAACCTAGCGGATGTCGCCCAGGTCACTCCGGGCCCGTGCCCCAGGCAACACCCGCCGGAATCCGGGCGGCCGGTAGAGTGTGCGCGTCGTCATCACACCCTTACGAGGAGAAGCCGGTGCAATTCCGGCGCTGACCCGCAACCGTGAGCCACCTCGGTGGTGAGCCGGATCGCCTCGCACGGGACGTGACCGGCTCGTGCCCTCGGCAGCCCGCCGACGGCCGGCACCGTCGAGGGATACGGAGCCGGAGCCGCCCGGATACCTCCATGTGCCCGGTGCTGCCCGGCTCCCCGCAGGGAGAGTCATGTTTGTTCGCCGCACCGCAGCGGTCCTGGCCGCCACCGCCGTCATCGGGGCGGTCGTCGCACCGGCCGCGTCCGCCGCGGGCTCGTCCCCCTCGCCGTCCCCCTCGGCGGCCCTCCCCTCGGGTCTGTTCGGCACCGCCGACCCGACCTACGACGGCGTCTGGCGGCAGTCGCTCGCGCTGCTCGCCGAGCACACCGTCCGCGTGAAGCCCGCGGTCAAGGCCGTGGACTGGCTGACCGGCCAGCAGTGCGCCGACGGCGCCTTCGCCGCGTACCGCGCCGACGCGACCGCCGCCTGCGACGCGAAGACACAGGTCGACACCAACAGCACCGCCGCCGCCGTCCAGGCCCTCGGCGCGCTCGGCGGCCACGACGACGCCACCGGCAGGGCCGTGGCCTGGCTGAAGTCCGTGCAGAACAAGGACGGCGGCTGGGGCTACATGGCCGGCGGGCCCAGCGACACCAACTCGACGTCCGTCGTCGTCGGCGCGCTGAAGGCCGCGGGCGAGAAGCCCCAGGACGTCTCCAAGGACGGCAAGTCCCCCTACGACGCTTTGGTGAAGCTGTCGACGGCCTGCGACGGGGAGGGCGCCGGCGCCTTCGCCTACCAGCCCGACAAGAAGGGCAAGCTGGTCGCGAACGCGGACGCGACCGCCGCCGGCGTGACCGCGGGCATGGGGCAGGGCTTCGTGGCCCAGCCCGGCAACGCCTCCGCCCACTCGGGCTGCGTCGTCTCCGACACCCCCGGCATGGCGGACGCCGCGGGCAACGGCGCCGGCTACCTCGCCAAGGCGCTGGCGAAGACCTCGTACCTGAAGTCCGCGCTCCCGGGCGCCGAGGACCAGCCCGACTACGGCAACACGGCGGACGCGGTCGTGGCCCTGGCGGCCGCCGGCGCGGCGAAGGACGCGCAGCAGCCGCTCGCCTGGCTGGAGAAGAACTCCGCGGACTGGGCGGCCAAGTCCGGCCCCGCCGCGTACGCGCAGCTCATCTTCGCCGCGCACGCCACCGGCACCGACCCGCGCGCCTTCGGCGGCGAGGACCTGGTGGCCGAGCTCACCGCCACCGGCCCCGCTCCGGTCGCGGCCGGCGCCTCGGCGAGCCCGAGCGAGAAGAAGAACGACGAGAAGAAGGACGGCGGCAACGGGCTCGCCGTCTGGTGGATCATCGGCGTCGGCCTGGTCGCGGGCATCGGCATCGGCTTCCTGATCAGCGGCCGCAACAAGAAGCAGCAGCGGTGACCCGCCGTCGGACGACCGCACTCGCCCTGACCCTCGTGCCCGCCCTCCTGCTCCTCGTCCTCGGCGGCGCGGGGCAGGCCGGAGCCGTCGGCTACCGCTACTGGTCCTTCTGGGACCTGACCGGCGGGAAGTGGACGTACGCCACCCAGGGCCCGTCGACCGAGCGGCCGTCCGACGGTGATGTCCAGGGCTTCCGGTTCGCGGTGAGCGAGGACTCCCAGCACGCCGTACAGCCGCGCGGCGAGCGGGAGTTCACCGCGATCTGCGCCAAGACGCCCGCCCGGCACGGCAAGAAGCGGGTGGCCCTGGTCATCGACCCGGGGACGCCCGCCGACGCGCCCTCCGGCGAGACGCCGCCGTCCGCGCGCGCCGCCTGCGCCCAGGTGGCGCCCGACGCCAGCACCGCGGAGGCCCTGGCGGCGGTCGCCGGTCCGCTGCGCTACGACACCAACGCCCTGCTGTGCGCCATCATGGGCTATCCGACGACGGGCTGCGGCGACCCGGTCGCGGCCGGCGGACCGACCGCGTCCGCCCGTCCGCACGCCTCCGCGCCGGCCGGTCACGGCCCCTCGGTGGGCCTGCTGGCGGGAGCGGCGGCGGTGGCCGTGCTGGGAGCGGCGGCCGTCTGGCAGGCCCGCCGGCGCAGGGGCTGAGGCGCCGGTCATGAACGAGGGCGACCGCGAACGCCCCACCACCGGCGCGGGCCGACGGCCCGCGCCGCGGTGGGGTTCCCCCCTGCCCGGACAGACCCGGCCCCCCGGGCCGGAGGACCCCCAGCACCCGACACCGGACACCGGCCCGTCGCGGCAGGCCCCGGAAGCCGCCGCGTCGAAGCGGAAACCGGACGCCGAACCGTCGCAGCAGACACCGGACACCGAACCGTCGCAGCGGACACCGGACGCCGCCCCGTCGGGGCGGGTACCGCGGTCCCGCACCACCCCCACCCCCTTCTTCACCCCCGCCTCCACCTCGACCCCTACCTCCAAGGCCGCCTCCAAGGCCACCTCGCTTGCCGGTAGCCCTGGTGCGGGTCGGGCGGACGCGCTGCACCCCGGCGCCTGGTGGATCTGGGCCCTGGGCCTCGGCACGGCCGCCTCCCGTACCACCAACCCGCTCCTGCTGGCGCTCCTCATGGCGGTGGCGGGCTTCGTGGTCGCCACCCACCGCACCGACGCGCCCTGGGCCCGCTCCTACACCGCGTTCGTGAAACTGGCCGCGGCCGTCCTCGTCATCCGTCTGGCCTTCGCCGTCTTCCTCGGCTCCCCGATCCCCGGTACGCACGTGATCGTCACGCTGCCCGAAATCCCCCTGCCCCACTGGGCGCAGGGGGTACGCATCGGCGGCCGGGTCACCGCCGAGGGCCTGCTCTTCGCGCTCTACGACGGCCTGAAGCTGGCCGCCCTCCTCGTCTGCGTCGGCGCCGCCAACGCCCTGGCGAACCCGGCGCGGCTGCTCAAGTCCCTGCCGGGAGCGCTGTACGAGGCGGGCGTCGCCGTGGTCGTCGCGCTCACCTTCGCTCCCCATCTGATCGCCGACGTCCAGCGACTGCGCGCCGCGCGCCGGCTCCGTGGCCGCCCCGACCGCGGGCTGCGCGGCCTGCTGCACGTCGGACTCCCGGTCCTGGAGGGCGCGTTGGAACGTTCCGTCGCGCTGGCGGCGGCGATGGACGCACGCGGGTACGGGCGTACGGCACAGGTCCCGGCCGCCGTCCGCCGGACCACCGGAGCGCTGACCCTGGGCGGCCTGCTCGGCGTCTGCGCCGGCACGTACGGACTGCTGACGGCGGCGGGCGACACCTACGGACTGCCGGTCCTGCTGGCCGGACTCGGCGCGGCGCTCGGCGGCCTGTGGCTGGGCGGTCGCCGCTCCCCGCGCACGCGGTACCGGCCGGACGTCTGGGGCGTCCGGGCCTGGCTGGTCGCCGGGTCGGGCGTGGCGGTCGCGGCCCTGATGATCGTGGCCGCGTCCGGCGACAGCGCCGCGCTGCGCCCCGGCGTCATCCCCCTGGTCGCCCCCACCTTGCCCCTCCGGCCGGCCGCGGCGCTCCTGCTCGGCCTGCTCCCCGCCTTCACGGCTCCGGCCGCCCGGCGAACCCCTGCCCCCGAGGAGTCATCGTGATCCGCTTCGAGGACGTCTCCGTGACGTACGACGGAGCACCCGAACCCTCGGTCCGGGGCGTGGACTTCGAGGTCCCGGAAGGCGAACTGGTGTTGCTGGTCGGCCCGTCCGGTGTCGGCAAGTCGACGGTGCTCGGCGCGGTGAGCGGTCTGGTCCCGCACTTCACGGGCGGCACGCTGCGCGGCCGGGTGACCGTCGCGGGGCGGGACACCCGTACCCACAAACCGCGCGAACTCGCCGACGTGGTCGGCACGGTGGGCCAGGACCCGCTCTCCCACTTCGTGACGGACACGGTCGAGGACGAACTCGCCTACGGCATGGAGTCGCTGGGCCTGGCGCCCGCCGTGATGCGCCGCCGCGTCGAGGAGACCCTCGACCTCCTGTCGCTGGCCGACCTCCGCGACCGCCCGATCGCCACCCTGTCCGGCGGCCAGCAGCAGCGGGTCGCGATCGGTTCCGTCCTCACCCCGCACCCGCGCGTCCTGGTCCTCGACGAACCCACCTCGGCCCTTGACCCCGGAGCGGCCGAGGAGGTCCTCGCCGTCCTCCAGCGCCTGGTCCACGACCTCGGCACCACGGTCCTGATGGCCGAGCACCGCCTGGAACGCGTGATCCAGTACGCCGACCGGCTGGCCCTCCTGCCCGCACCGGGAGCGCCCCTGACGCTCGGCACCCCGTCCGAGATCATGGCGGTCTCCCCCGTACGCCCCCCGGTGGTGGACCTCGGCCGCCTGGCCGGCTGGTCCCCGCTCCCGCTGACCGTGCGCGACGCGCGACGCCGGGCGGGCCCCCTGCGCGAGCGCCTGACCATCGCGACCCCGTCACCACCGAAAGCCCCCGCGCCACACCCCCAGCCCCCCACCACCCCCGCCTCCCCCTCCCCTTCCGCTTCCCGTTCCCCTCTCTCCCGCCTGTTCCGCGGCCGTGACCGTGGCCCGGTCGGCGCGCGGCCGTCCCCCGAGGTGGCCGTCGTCGCGGCGCTGGCCGTGCGGCGCGGGCGCGTCGAGGCGCTGCGCCGGGTCGATCTGACCGCGCGGCCGGGCGAGACCATCGCGCTGATGGGCCGCAACGGCGCCGGGAAGTCGACGCTGCTCGCGGCGCTGGTCGGACTGGTCGAGCCGAGCGCGGGTTCCGTACGGGTCGGCGGGGCGCCCCCGCATCGCGCGGCGCCGCGTGACCTCGTACGGCGGGTGGGACTCGTACCGCAGGAACCCCGGGATCTGCTGTACGCGGACACGGTGGCCGGCGAGTGCGCCGCGGCCGACGGGGATGCCGGGGCAGCCGCCGGAACCTGCCGGGCGCTGGTGTCCGAGCTGCTGCCGGACATCGCGGACACCACGCACCCGCGGGACCTGTCGGAGGGGCAGCGGCTGGCGCTGGCGCTGGCCGTCGTCCTCACGGCCCGCCCCCCGCTGCTGCTCCTCGACGAGCCGACCCGCGGCCTGGACTACGCGGCCAAGGCCCGGCTGCTCACCGTGCTGCGCGGACTCGCGGCCGAGGGGCACGCCATCGTGCTCGCCACCCACGACGTGGAGCTCGCCGCCGAGCTCGCCGACCGGGTGGTGATCCTCGCCGACGGCGAGGTCGTCGCCGACGGTCCCACCGCCGAGGTGGTCGTCGCCTCCCCCTCCTTCGCCCCCCAGGTGGCCAAGATCCTGGCCCCCGAGCCGTGGCTCACCGTCGCCCAGGTCAGAGGTGCACTCGCATGAGTACCGCGAAGGCGCCCGCCCACCCCCCGCGGTCCCAGCCGCAGGCCAGGGCCGTCCGTCTCGGACCGCGTTCGGTCGCCGCTCTGGCCCTGGTCAGCGCGACCGGGGCGGCCGGGTTCGGCTGGCCGCTGTTCGCGGGGCCCGGCTCGCAGGTCAGCGCGCACGCCCAGGACGCTCCGTGGCTGTTCGCGGGGCTCCTCGTCCTGCTGGTCGCGGTGGTCGCCGCGACGATCTCCGAGTCGGGGCTCGGCCCCAAGGCGGTCGCCATGCTCGGGGTGCTGGCCGCGACCGGTGCGGCGCTGCGCCCGATCGGGGCCGGGACGGCCGGCATCGAGCCGATGTTCTTCCTGATGGTCCTGAGCGGCCGGGTGCTGGGGCCGGGGTTCGGCTATGTCCTCGGGTCCGTGACCATGTTCGCGTCGGCACTGCTGACCGGCGGGGTGGGGCCCTGGATGCCCTTCCAGATGCTGGCCATGGGCTGGTTCACGATGGGGGCCGGTCTCCTGCCGGGTCCGGACCGGCTGCGCGGCCGCATGGAGCTGCTGATGCTCGCCGGGTACGGCTTCCTCGCCGCCTTCGCGTACGGCACCGTCATGAATCTGGCCGGCTGGCCGTTCATGGACGCGCTGGCCTCGAACATCGCCTTCGATCCGCACGCGGCCCTGCCCGCCAACCTGGCCCGCTTCGTCGCGTACTGCCTGGCGACCTCTCTCGGCTGGGACCTGGGGCGGGCGGTCGTCACCGTCGTCCTGACCCTGACGGTCGGCGCGACCCTCCTCAAGGCACTGCGCCGGGCCACGCGCCGGGCGGCCTTCGAGAGCCCGGTCACCTTCGACCCCCGGTGATCCGCGACCCACGTCACACGGCCCGGCGGCACCCCGTGGCCGACCCCGCACCGTCCGTCAGGCGCGAGGTGAAGCACCCCACAGGGCCCAGGTCACATACGAGGCGACTTAGTAGCTCAGAACGCATGACATGAACGCGCCCTCACCCACCCTGACCTGCGCTTTGAGAGCCACGTCACACCACGCACCTCCCCCTCGAATGCGACCACAACTAGTAAAAAGGGTCATTGCGGACGCGCTCGGATCCTGTTTGCCTTGAGGACGTCGCCAGGCGCCACGAGCCCCCACGGGCCGCGGCGCCGACGTACGCCGCTCCTTCCACACACCACGTGGACACGGCGCACGAGCGACTCCATGTCCCCGAGGAAACAGGTTCTCCGTGTCCGTCTCCGTCATCCGCCGCATCGTCTCCTCCCCGAAGAAGGCCCTCGCCGGTACCGCCGTGGCCGCCGCCACCGCCGGTATGGTCCTGGCCGCGGCGCCCGCCCAGGCCGCCACGCCGACCAGCGCCTCCTCCGCGAAGTCGATCGCCCACACGATGATTCCGGACGCCTCGCAGTTCAACGCCTTCAGCAAGATCGTCGAGCACGAGAGCGGCTGGAACATCAGCGCCACGAACTCCTCTTCCGGTGCGTACGGACTGGTCCAGGCTCTGCCCGGTTCGAAGATGGCCTCCGCGGGCTCCGACTGGAAGACCAACCCCAAGACCCAGATCAAGTGGGGTCTGGACTACATGAACTCCCGCTACGGCAGCCCTGCCGGCGCCTGGGGCTTCTGGCAGGCCAACGGCTGGTACTGATCAGCCCCCGCACAGCAAGGCGGCACCCGTTCCCGGGCTGCCGCCTTTCTCGTACCCGGGACCGGGTCCGCGCCCCCCGCGCCCCCTGCCACAGCCACAACCTTTCTTCGCCCCCTCCGCCCCTACCCGTCCCACCCCTGGGGCTCCGCCCCGGACCCCGCTCCTCAAACGCCGGAGGGGCTGAAATCAGCCAGGGTCCGGCGCGAGGGGACGGGCCGGTACATCGATGCCCGTCGCCACCGACGGTCACCCCTCACCCGACGGCGACGGGCTGACGCACCGGCACGGCCCCGACCCACCCAGCCACGAACCGTGGTGGACTGGCCCCCATGACCGACCCCGAGTCACGAGGCCTGCGACTCGTGCCCGCGCTGCTGTCGCTGACCGTCGTCAGCGGACTCATCGACGCGGTGAGCTACCTCGGCCTCGGCCACGTGTTCACGGCCAACATGACCGGCAACGTCGTCGTGCTCGGCTTCGCCGCGGCCGGCGCCCCCGGCTTCTCGGCGGCGCACACCCTCACCTCACTGTGCTGCTTCCTCGCCGGCGCGGTCACCGGCGGAAGGTGCGCCGTACGCCTCGCCGACGGCTCCCGCCGCACCTGGGCCCGCGCCGTGTTCGCCGGCGAGGCCGTCCTGACGGCCGCCTGCGCGGCCGTCGCCTTCGCCGCCCCGCACGCCATCGCCACCGTCTACACGGTGATCGCCGTCACGGCCTTCGCGATGGGCCTGCGCAACGCGACGGTACGCCGGCTCGGCGTCGCCGATCTGACGACCACCGTCCTGACCATGACCCTGACGGGCCTGGCCGCCGACTCCCGCCTCGGCGGCGGCGCGGGCCGCCACTCCCCGCGCCGGACCGCCTCCGTCCTGGCGATGGCGGCCGGCGCCCTCCTGGGTGCGTGGCTGGTGCTGCACCAGGGCCTCGCCCTGCCGCTCCTGATCGCCGCGCTCGTACCGGCGGCCCTGGCGGCGACCGTCTCCGGCCGCGAGTAGCGCGCCCTCACCACCAGCGCGCCTCCCGCGACCAGCCCCCCTCACAGCCGCTGAATGATCGTCCCCGTCGCGAGCCCCCCACCCGCACACATCGTGATCAACGCGAACTCCTTGTCCCCGCGCTCCAGTTCATGCAGCGCCGTGGTGATGAGCCGGGCCCCCGTCGCACCCACGGGATGCCCGAGCGCGATCGAGCCCCCGTTCACGTTCACCTTCTCCAGGTCCTGCTCGAAGACCTGCGCCCAGCTCAGCACCACGGACGCGAAGGCCTCGTTGATCTCGACGAGGTCGATGTCCTTCAGCGACATCCCGGCCTTGCCGAGCACGGCCCGGGTGGCGTCGATCGGACCGTCCAGATGGAAGTGCGGGTCGGAGCCCACCAGCGCCTGGGCCACGATCCGCGCCCTCGGCCGCAGCTTCAGCGCCCGCGCCATCCGCTTGGAGGCCCACAGGATGGCCGCCGAACCGTCCGATATCTGGGAGGAGTTGCCTGCCGTGTGCACGGCGGTCGGCATCACGGGCTTCAGCTTCGCCAGCGCCTCCATGGACGTGTCGCGCAGCCCCTCGTCCCGGTCGACGAGCCGCCACATGCCCTGCCCGGCCCGCTGTTCGTCCTCGGTGGTCGGCACCTGCACGGCGAAGGTCTCCCGCTTGAAGCGCTCCTCGCCCCAGGCGACGGCGGCCCGTTCCTGCGAGATCAGCCCGAGGGAGTCGACGTTCTCGCGGGTCAGTCCGCGGTGGCGCGCGATGCGCTCGGCCGCCTCGAACTGGTTGGGCAGATCGACGTTCCACTCGTCGGGGAACGGCTTGCCAGGGCCGTGCTTGGACCCCGAGCCCAGCGGCACCCGCGACATCGCCTCGACACCGCAGCTGATCCCGACGTCGATGACACCCGCCGCGATCATGTTGGCGACCATGTGGGAGGCCTGCTGCGAGGACCCGCACTGGCAGTCGACCGTCGTCGCCGCCGTCTCGTAGGGGAGCCCCACCGTCAGCCAGGCGGTGCGCGCGGGGTTCATCGACTGCTCGCCGGCGTGGGTCACCGTGCCGCCGACGACCTGCTCGACGCAGTCGGCGGGAATGCCGGTGCGGCCGAGGAGTTCACGGTAGGTCTCGCCCAGGAGATAGGCGGGGTGCAGATTGGCGAGCGCGCCACCGCGCTTGCCGATGGGGGTCCGTACGGCTTCGACGATCACGGGTTCCGCGGCCATGGGGGCTCGTCCTCTCCTCAGGCCTGCCCGGCGGCCAGGCCCAGCTGACCCGCGCAGCGCGGGGCGTCCCGGCCCACCCACCGCGCAGAACTAGAACGCGTACCAGTTCTGCGTGCAGTTTGCTGAGCGGACCCCCCGCGCCGCAAGGGTCGTGCAGCCCCCGAAGTCGTGATCTGCACCAATCCCGCACGCAATTGGGAGGCCCGCACCTCTTGCCACTTGTAGGGCCCGTTACTACCTTCACGGCGATTCCATGTTCCTGATGACCCGTCAGAATCATGTGCGAGAAAGAGCCTGGAGTTGCCGATGTCCTGTCCAGCGCTGCCCGACGGGTTCGACTTCACCGACCCCGACGTGCTGCACCACCGCGTGCCCCTGCCGGAGTTCGCCGAGCTGCGCCGGGCCGAACCGGTGCACTGGATCCCGCAACAGCCCGGTGTCGCGGGCTTCGAGGACGACGGCTACTGGGCCGTCACCCGGCACTCGGACGTCAAGTACGTCTCGACGCACCCCGAGTTGTTCTCCTCGTTCCTCAACACGGCCGTCATCCGCTTCAACGAGCACATCCAGCGCGAGCAGATCGAGGTCCAGCGGCTCATCATGCTCAACATGGACCCGCCCGAGCACACCCGGGTCCGCCAGATCGTGCAGCGCGGCTTCACCCCGCGCGCCATCCGCTCCCTGGAGGACGCGCTGCGCGCCCGCGCCGGCTCGATCGTCGCGAACGCGCTCGCACGGGCCGCCGCCGACGGCTCCTTCGACTTCGTCACCCAGGTCGCCTGCGAACTGCCGCTCCAGGCGATCGCCGAGCTCATCGGCGTCCCGCAGGAGGACCGCGTCAAGATCTTCGACTGGTCCAACAAGATGGTGGCGTACGACGATCCGGAGTACGCGATCACCGAGGAGGTCGGCGCCGAGTCGGCCACCGAGCTCATCTCGTACGCGATGAACATGGCGGCGGACCGCAAGCAGTGCCCCGCCAAGGACATCGTCAGCACGCTGGTGGCGGCGGAGGACCAGGGGAACCTCGCGTCCGACGAGTTCGGCTTCTTCGTCCTGCTGCTGGCGGTCGCCGGCAACGAGACGACCCGCAACGCCATCACGCACGGGATGCACGCCCTGCTCACCCACCCCGGTCAGTGGGACCTCTACAAGAGGGAACGGCCGACGACCACCGCCGAGGAGATCGTCCGCTGGGCGACCCCCGTCGTCGCCTTCCAGCGCACCGCGACCCAGGACACCGAACTGGGCGGACAGCGGATCAGGAAGGGCGACCGCGTCGGCATCTTCTATTCTTCCGCCAACAACGATCCCGAGGTGTTCGAGAAACCGGAGGTCTTCGACATCACGCGTGATCCCAACCCGCATCTCGGCTTCGGCGGCGGAGGGCCGCACTTCTGTCTCGGCAAGTCCCTGGCCACGCTGGAGATCGACCTGATCTTCAACGCGATCGCGGACGCGATGCCGAATCTCCGGCTGGCGGGCGACCCCCGCCGCCTCCGCTCCGCCTGGCTCAACGGCGTCAAGGAACTCCAGGTCGCCCACACCTAGGGCCTGTCGTTTGGATCAGGTCGCAGGGCATCGACGGGACTGTTCTGCGCCGGTGAGCGGGGTCTGGTGCGTGCAACTGCAAGGCGGAGGAGGGAGTCGACGCGGTGGGGGCACCTCCCGGCCGGAGGCTGGGGGACGTTGGCGACCGACGACAACGCCGCTGGGGGTGCCCCCTGCTCGAAGAGCTTGGGGGAGTGCGTGCCAGACCCCGCGTCTGCGAACTGATCCAAACGACAGGCCCTAGCGGGCGCCGCACGCTCGGGCCGACGACCTCCCGGCGCCGTCGGCCCGTCCCGAGGGAGGCAGGGGCCGTCCCCCGCGCTCACCCCTGCCTCCCCCGAGTCCCGCACACCGCGACCCGCTCCGCCCGCGCCGCCCGCATCGCCGTCCGGACCCGCGGGCCCTGGAGGAGGTACGTCAGCCCGAAGCCCGCGCCGACCACGGCCGCGCCGCCGACGGCGTCCAGGATCCAGTGATTGCCGGTCGCGACGATCGCGGAGAGCGTGAAGAGCGGGTGCAGCAGGCCCAGCGCCTTCATCCACCACCTGGGCGCGAAGATCACGACGACGATCCCGCACCACAGGGACCAGCCGAAGTGCAGCGAGGGCATCGCCGCGTACTGGTTGGTCAGCGCGGTGAGCACGCCGTAGTCGGGCTTGGAGAAGTCCTGCACTCCGTGCACGGTGTCGACGATGCCGAGGCCCGGCATCAGGCGCGGCGGGGCGAGCGGGTAGAGCCAGAAGCCCAGGAGGGCGAGCAGGGTGGCGAGACCGAGGGCGGAACGGGCCCAGCGGAAGTCGGCCGGGCGACGGACGTAGAGCACGGCGAGGATCGTGAGCGGGACACCGAAGTGGAACGACTCGTAGTAGAAGGCGAAGAAGTCCCTCAGGAAGGGGACCTGCGCCGTCGTGTGGTTGACCCACCGCTCGATGTCGAGGTCCAGGAACCGCTCGATGCCGAGGATCTGGCGGCCGTGGTGCTCGGCCGCGGGCCGGCCGAGCGCGTTGGACCCGTCCGTCACGGCGAGACGGACAGAGGCGTAGACGGAGTATCCGACGCGGATCATGAGCAGTTCGAGCAGCGGGTTCGGGCGGGAGAGGACCCGCCCGGACGGCAGCAGCGGGACCCGCTTCCACCGGGTGGGAACGGGCGCCGCGCGGTCCGTCGGCACCGGGCGCCGGTAGTACGGGGACGTGCGGGACAGGAACGGTACGGCGGTGGCGGCGGCCAGCGCGGCGATCAGCACGACGTTGCCGCGCACCGGTTCGAGCACCGGCGTGTCCGGCAGCAGCATCCGGGTCGGCAGCGTCATGACGAGCACGACCGCGACGGGCCACACGGAGCGGTCCGAGGCCCTCCGCCCGGCCCGGCCGACCACCGCGAGCAGCACCCACAACACCTGGTGCTGCCAGGTCGCGGGCGAGACGACGACCGCGACGCAGCCGGTCACCGCGACCGCGAGCAGCAGCTGGCCGTCATGGGCGTAGCGCACCGCGCGACGCAGTCCGACGGCGGCGACGGCGGCGCCGAGCGCCAGGAAGAGGGCGACCTCCGGCGGCCCGGAGAGCCCGGACCGCAGCAGCGCGCCGTGCAGGGACTGGTTGGCGGCGTCGTCGGCGCCCTCGCCGAGGCCGACGCCCGCCAGATGGTGCAACCAGTACGTGGTCGAGTCGTGCGGCATCACGGCCCAGGCGAGCGCGGTGAGGGCGGCGAAGGTGGTCACGGTGGAGCCGGCGGCACGCCGGCGCCCGGTGGACCACAGGAGCGGCGTGAAAAGCAGCACGGTCGGCTGGAGGGCCGCCGCGAGCCCGATGAGGACCCCACAGGCGCGCTCCCCGCGGACGGCGAAGCAGCCGAGCAGGACGAGCAGCACCGGGATGATGCCGGTCTGGCCGAGGTTGAGCGCGTTGCGCACGGGGAGCGACAGCATCAGCAGGCTGACGGCCACGGGCGCGGCGAGCAGCGAGGTCCGCCGGCTCACGGGGGGTGGCAGGGCGCGGGCGGCGACGAGGCCGAGGGCGACGACGAGGAGCAGGGTGCCGAAGGTCCAGCCCCAGCCGAGCGTCTGTTCGGCCGCCCGGGTGAGGGGTTTGAGGACGAGACCGCCGAACGGCGTGCCGGTGAACCGAGTCGAGTCGTACAGCGAGCCCTTCATGTGCAGGACGCCGTTCGGGCCGACCCAGGTCTCCAGATCCGTCAGCCGCTCCGCCTTGGGCGTGCCGAGGACGGCGGCGACCTGTCGTACGGCCAGCGTCGCGGCGAGGGCCCACAGCGCGACGCGGAGCGCGCGCAGCCGTGCCCGCACCGTCTCCGGCGCCCCGGTGAAGCCTTCACCCGGTCGTCCGCCGTGCTCCACGTTCGCCACGCGCTGTCGACCCTCCCGACCCATCGGCTGACCCGTGTCTCACACATCCCTTATGTCAACCCATATCAGGACCCTGTGCGGTACGGCCACCGTCGCCGAAAAGCATGGGGACACCAGATCGACCTGACACCCTCCTCGGCTTCTGTCCGGATCGCGACGGCCGGAAAGGGGCCCGGTTCCCGCCGGGGACCGGGACATGGGTCACAAAAGACCCTCCGCGAGAACCGCTCCGGCCCTCCCGTCACGCCTGCGTACACGGCCTTTATGTGCGCCGCGTGACCGCTCGCGCACTCCACGCGAGGGGGACGAACCGGCCTAAGGTCGCTTCTTCGGCCCGCCTCCGGGCGAGCCGATGGTCCGCTCCCGGGCGGACCCGTCCCTGTCCCCTGCGAAAGGAACGCCTTGCCGACCGCGACCCCGGCGGCCCCCGCCGTTCACGCCCCCGCCCGCCCCGACTCCCCCGAGATCACCGTCACCGACCCCGCGCTCGTCAGGCGCGCCGTGAAGGCGGCGGCGCTCGGCAACGCGATGGAATGGTTCGACTTCGGCGTCTACAGCTACATCGCGGTGACGCTGGGCAAGGTCTTCTTCCCCTCGGGCAACCCGACCGCGCAGCTGCTCTCGACCTTCGGCGCCTTCGCCGCGGCCTTCCTCGTCCGCCCGCTCGGCGGCATGGTCTTCGGCCCGCTCGGCGACCGGATCGGCCGCCAGAAGGTCCTCGCGCTCACCATGATCCTGATGGCGGCCGGCACGTTCGCGATCGGTCTGATCCCGTCGTACGCGACGATCGGCGTCGGCGCTCCCGTGCTGCTGCTCGTGGCCCGTCTCGTGCAGGGCTTCTCCACCGGCGGCGAGTACGCCGGCGCCTCGACCTTCATCGCCGAGTACGCGCCCGACAAGAAGCGCGGCTTCTTCGGCAGCTGGCTGGAGTTCGGCACGCTGGCCGGCTACATCGGCGGCGCCGGCCTGGTGACCCTCATGACCGCCCTGCTGTCGACCGACGACCTGACGTCCTGGGGCTGGCGCGTCCCGTTCCTGATCGCGGGCCCGATGGGCATCGTCGGCCTGTATCTGCGGATGCGCCTGGAGGAGACCCCGGCGTTCGCCGCCGAGCTGGAGAAGTCCGAGGCCGCCCGCCCCAAGGTGCCGCTGCGCGAGATGATCACCGGCCAGTGGCGCACCCTGCTGCTGTGCATGGGCCTGGTCCTGGTCTTCAACGTCACCGACTACATGCTGCTGTCCTACATGCCGAGCTATCTGACCAGCGAGCTGAAGTACGACGAGACGCACGGTCTGCTCGTGGTCCTCGGCGTGATGGCGCTGATGATGATCGTGCAGCCCTTCGCGGGCGCCCTGACCGACCGGATCGGCCGCCGCCCGGTGATCGCCGCGGGCTGCGCCGGCTTCCTCGCCCTGTCCGTCCCGGCCCTGCTGCTGATCCGCCAGGGCAGCCTGCTCGCCGTGGCGCTCGGCATGGGCGCCCTCGGCCTGCTGCTCGTCTGCTTCACCGCCGCGATGCCGGCCGCGCTCCCGGCGCTCTTCCCGACCCGGGTCCGCTACGGCTCGCTGTCGATCGGCTTCAACGTCTCCGTCTCGCTCTTCGGCGGCACGACCCCGCTGGTCGTCACCGCCCTGGTCGGCGCGACCGGGAACCTGATGATGCCCGCGTACTACATGATGGGCGCCGCCGTGATCGGCGGGGCGGCCGTCTGGTTCATGAAGGAGTCGGCGGGCCGCCCGCTGCCGGGCTCCGCGCCCTCGGTGGAACCCACGGACCGCTGACCCCGGCGGACCACCGGCACGCACGCATCGCCGACACCCGCGAGGGGCCGACCCCCGCGAGGCCCTGGCCCGACGGCGCGCCAGGGCCCGGCCGCCGCGTCGCGCCGCCGCCGGGAGGGCGGGCGGGCGGAAGAGCGCGGACACACCCGGGCGTGAATCCCGCTGGCACGCGGAGGTGGCGACGGCTAGGTTCGAACCGAAGTCCTTAGCGCATCTAACGAGGCTATGAAAGGCCCGGTGCATGAGCGAGTCGCAGCTCTGGAACGACGTCGACGACCACTTCACCACCCTCCTGGCGCCCGCCGACGAGGTCCTGACCGCCGCGCTGCGCGACAGCGACGCGGCCGGACTGCCGCCCATCAACGTCGCCCCGAACCAGGGCAAGCTGCTCCGGCTGCTCGCCGAGATCCAGGGCGCCCGCCGCATCCTGGAGATCGGCACGCTCGGCGGCTACAGCACGATCTGGCTGGGCCGCGCCCTGCCCGCCGACGGGCGGCTGATCACCCTCGAATACGACCCCCGGCACGCCGAGGTCGCCCGAGCCAACCTCGCGCGGGCCGGCCTCGACAAGATCACCGAGGTGCGGGTGGGCCCCGCCCTGGAGTCCCTGCCGAAGCTGGCGGACGAGAATCCGGAGCTGTTCGACTTCGTCTTCATCGACGCGGACAAGGTGAACAACCCCCAGTACGTCGAGTGGGGGGTCCGGCTCGCCCGGCCCGGCGCCGTGATCGTCCTCGACAACGTGGTCCGCGGCGGAGCGGTCACCGACGCGGCGAGCACCGACCCGAGCGTGCTCGGAACCCGGGCCGCGCTCGAACTGATCGCCTCCCACCCGCGATTGGACGGCACGGCGGTGCAGACGGTGGGCAGCAAGGGGTACGACGGTTTCGCGCTGGCCCGCGTCCGCGCCTGACCGTCCGCCCCCTCCCCTCCTGGCCCTGCACCGCCGGACACGACCTAGATCTCGTGGTAGAAGCCGACGTTCACGGTGTGGGGCCCGGTGCGGTCCTGGATGACGAGTTCGCCGGAGCCGCCCGCCGGGAGTCTGGCCGTCCCGCCGTACGGAAGCGTCTGGGGCTGGAGCCCCGTCAGGATCAGCCGTACCTCGGAGGACGGCTCCGTGTGGGAACCCCGGAGCCAGGTGACCTGCCAGGAGCCGTCCGGGCCGCACAGGAACTCCAGGTGCACCCGGGAGACGAACAGCCAGTCGTCGGGGGTCGAGAGACGGCACACGGCCCGGTCCCTGCCCACCCGCAGCATCGCTCCGGGGTCGCTCGGCGCGTCGGCCATCTGCATCCCGGCCGTCGCTCCGGCGTCCGCCCCGGACACCGAGGCCATGGTGAGTTCGAGCAACGCGCGCTCCTTCGTGAGGTGCTGGTCCAATTGTCCCGCCGGGGAACGAGGTTGCCCCGTCGCCGCCGCATGATAATTCGCGCTTCGCCGTCGCCGTGTGACCTCCGGCACAATGGACTCATGACCGAGCGCAAACCACCCGGTGTCACCTTCGAGTCCTGGGTCGACCGGCAGATCCGTCAGGCGGAGGCCCGTGGCGAGTTCACGGAACTCCCCGGCGCGGGCAAGCCGCTGCCCGAGGTCACCGACACCCCGTACGACGAACTCTGGTGGATCAAGCGGAAGATGGCCCGTGAGGGGCTGTCGGTCCTGCCGCCCACGCTGGCCCTGCGCAAGGAGGCGGAGGACGTGCTCGCGGCGGTCCCGGCGCTGCCTTCGGAACGGGCGGTCCGGCGGAGTGTCGAGGACATCAACGCCAAGATCCGCGAGGTCATGTTCAAGCCACCGCCCGGACCGCCGCTCGGACTCAAGCCGTACGACGTGGAGAAGATCGTCCGGGAGTGGCGCGCGGCCCGCGAGAGCCCGGACCCGGGCGGCCCGTGACCCGGGCGAACAGGCAAGAACTGGGGGTTCCGGGGGCCTTGTGGGGCTTGTGGGGCCAGGGGCGGACCACCGGAGTACCCGGAGCAGGTCCGTCCGGCGCCCGCCCCCGGCCTCGGGGCCTCGCGGTCACGGGCGCACGCGGGTGACGGCCCACGCGAACGCGGTACGAAGAGGGAGAGGCCGCGTCCCGGGGCATGGTCCGGGACGCGGCCTGACTTCTTCACCGGGAAAGGATCAGGCCCGGTCAGAGCCGCAGGAGCCGCTCGGTCATCTCGCGGTAGTCCCGCAGGGCGAGCCGGAGCCGCTCGGTGTCGGGGTCGTCCGCCCCGCCCTCGGCGCCGGACTGCCAGGACGTGCGCAGATCGCGTCGGCGCCGGGTCACCGCCTCCGTGAACCGGCCCGCGAGCTCCTCCAGCACATGGTCGGCCTCCTCGACGGAAGCCTGCGGCCCGTCGATGAATCCGCCGACCGCGTGCCGCATCCGCAGCGAGAACTTGTCCTGCTCGTCCAGCGGCAGCATCCGCTCGTCCCGCCGGGCGGCATCCCCCGCGGGCTCTCCGATGCCCTCCGGGCCGCCCCCGGGAAGCGCTTCGCGGGCGTCACGGGCCACGGAGCGCTCGGCCGGGTCCGGTACGCGGGAGGTGTCGGACGTGCGGGAGGTGCCGGAGATCCCGGCCGCGTCGGACAGGCCGGAGGTATCGGACCGGCGGGAGGTGTCGGACGTGCCGGAGGTCCCGGACGTGCCCGACGTGCCGGACACGCCAGAGGTGTCCGCCGGGCGGGACGTGCCGGGAGTGGTACCGGACGGGCGGGATGCGGGGCCGTCGTCGCCCGTACGCTCCCTGCGCCCCGTCGGGCCGTCGCCGGTGGCTCCTCGCCGGTCGGTGCCGGGGCCCGTGGCCCCGCCGGCCGTCGTCACGGTCCCGGCCGGCCGGGCCGCCCGCCCGTCGCCGTTCACGGCCCGGTCACCGTCCGCGCCCGGATCGCCCGGGGCGGACTCGGCGGACACGGGATCGACCCGGCCCTTCAACGCCTCGCGGCGCGAGACCTCCTCGGCCTCGGGGCGGCTCTCGCCCGCCCGGTCGTCCGGCGACCGCTCGGGGGGTACCGGGGTCACACGGCCCTTCGCCGCAACGGGCTCACGGGACGGATTCCGCTCGGGTTCCTGGTCTGGCTTCATGGCGCTCACCTTCCTCAACTCCCCTTCGCCTGGCGCCTGGTGAAGGACCACGGCGAAGAGGAGCGGGTGTCGGGGGTGGAAGTCGTGGAAGTCGTGGAGGACTTGGAAGTCCTGCTGCCGCTCTCGGCGTCGTCAGCGCTCTCGGCGTACTCACCGGCCGGTGCGGGCTCGATGCGCGGGGCGCCCTTCGTCAGGGCGAACCGCCCGGTGCGCTCGCTGCGTTCGGCCGGGGGCTCCGTGTCACGCGCACGGCCGGACGCGGTGTCCTCGCGGGCCGGGGTCATCAGGTCGTCGAAGAGGTCGCGGGCCGCCAGCATGGCCTCGCGCAACTGCTCGGTGTCGCCACCGCCGTTGCGGTCATTGCCGACGCGGACCGACGCGGCCCGGTGCACACGGCGGTAGCCGTGGACATGGTGTCCGTGGTGGACGGAGAGCGCGGACACCTGCTCCTCGTAACGGTCCCCGTCGGGGAATCCGCGCGCCCCGGCCAGTTCGCCGAGCAGCCGGTCCGCCTCGGCCACCGCCTCCTCGGGCGAGTCGACGAAGCGTTCCTGGGCGGCCGTCCAGCCGGCCGCGTACCGTTCGCGTTCCGCGGGTTCCAGCGGCCGCCGGCTCAGTGCGCCGTGCCGCTTCACGCGCTCGTTGAGATCGCGTTCGGCGGCCTGGGTGTCGCCGTCGTGCCGGGCGACGGTCCGGTCGTACTCCGGCCCGAAGCGCCGTCGCAGGGCGCGCCCGCCCGGCGGCCTTCGGGCCAGGAGGGTCAGGGCGGCCGCGACAACGGCGACGGCCGCCACGACGATCAGAGCGATGATCACGCCTGTGGACATGGGTGCCTTCCCGGGTTCTCGACCCAACGGGCCGGTTCCTGGACCGGGTTGCCCGGAACCCGCTCCTCAAACGGCCCCGGAACGGCACCGGACGCACCACCCCTCCTCGGCGGGCTGTTCGCCCGGAGCCCGAAATCCGGTTGTGTCACGACGGCGTCCCCCGCCGACAATGGCCGGCATGACCCGACCGCGATCCGGCACGCAAGGCTCCTGGCGCGTGACCCCCGAACCCTTCGACTCCCCTGCCGCGCGCGCACTTTGGCGGGCGTACTACACGGAGGTCAGCGACCGGTGGTACGAGCTGCACGAAGGGCGGGCGACGGATCCGGGGGAGCTGGAGCGGGAGGTCGCCGCGGGGACGGGCGCCGAGTTCGCGCCGCCGACGGGTGTGCTGCTCGTCGCGCGCCATGACGGCGAGCCCGCCGGCACGGCGGGGGTGCGGATGCTCGACGCCACGACGGGCGAGCTGAGCCGCGTATTCGTCCGCGCTGACCTGCGCGGCAAGGGCGCGGCCCCGCTCCTGCTGGCGTCGGCCGAGGCGGCGGCCCGTGACCTGGGCGCCCGGGAGCTGATCCTCGACACCCGCGGCGACCTCGTCGAGGCGCGGGCCCTGTACACCCGGCACGGCTACCGGGAGACGGCGCCGCACAACGACGACCCCTACGCCGAGCACTGGTTCCGCAAGGATCTGGACGGCTGACGACCGGCCGAGAACTGGCCGACGGCCGACTGATGACTTGTCCTCGGCCGGCCGACGACCGGCTCGGCCCGGCCGGGTCAGGCGGGTTCTCCCTGGGGGCGGACGGTCGGTGCGGTCCCGTGCGGGCGTTCGGCGTCGGAACCGCACATCTCCTCGTTCAGCTCCGCGACCAGCTGCGTGAGGTCGGTGGGACGGTCCGGTGCCCACCAGTCGCCGAGGAGTTCCGCGAAGGACTCCTCCCGGGCCCTGGACAGGTTCCCGGCGGCGATCCGGCCCTCGTCGGTCAGAACCAGGTCCAGGCCCTCGCGGCGGGCGAGCCGGCGTTCCTCGATCTGGCGGGCGGCGGCCAGGACGACGTCCAGCGGTACGGCGCTGTGCTCGGCCAGCAGAGCGGGCTCCGCCCACCCGTACTTCTTGATCCGCAGCAGCAGCCAGCTCGCGGCCGGCAACAGGTCGTAGCCCGCGCGCGCGGTGATCTTCTCGTAGATCTCGCGGCGCCCCTCGCGGGTGCCGAGCACGGACAGCGCCCGGCACACCTCGTCGTACGACGACCGCTCGACCGGGTTGCTGGCGAGGGTCTCCGTGACGTCGGGGGCCGTGACGGAACCGCGCAGCCTGTCCTCGCGCAGGAACCAGGCCAGCACGAAGCCGAGCAGGGCGACCGGGGCCGCGTACAGGAAGACGTCCGTGATCGAGGTCGCGAACGCGTGCAGCACGGGCGGTCTGAGGTCCGCCGGCAGCTGTCCGATCCCCTTGGGGTCGGCCTTCAGCGAGTCCGCGGTGACACCGGGCGGCAGTTGCTGCCCGGCCAGCGCCTTGGTCAGGTTGTCGCCGAGACGCCCCGCGAAGACCGTGCCGAAGATCGCGACGCCGAAGGAGGCGCCGATGGACCGGAAGAAGGTCGCCCCGGAGGTGGCGACACCCAGATCCTCGTACGACACCGCGTTCTGCACGATCAGGACGAGCACCTGCATGACCAGGCCGAGGCCCAGGCCGAACACGAAGAAGTACGTGCTCATGATCCCGGTGCTGCTGTTCTCGTCCAGCTGGTGCAGCAGGAGCAGGCCGATGGCGGTGATCCCGGTGCCGGCGACCGGGAAGACCTTCCAGCGGCCGGTACGGCTGACGATCTGCCCGGAGACCGTGGACGACAGCAGCAGCCCGAACACCATCGGCAGCATGTGCACGCCGGACATGGTGGGCGAGACGCCCTGGACGACCTGGAGGAAGGTCGGCAGATAGGTCATCGCGCCGAACATCGCGAAGCCCACGATGAAGCTGATGATCGCGGACAGCGTGAAGGTGTGGACGCGGAAGAGCTTGAGCGGCAGAACGGGCTCGGCCGCGCGCCCCTCCACCACCACGAAGGCGACGCCGAGGACGACGCCCAGGATCACGAGCCCGATGATCTGCGGCGAGCCCCAGTCCCAGGTGGTGCCGCCGAGCGAGGCCACGAGCACCAGGCAGGTGGCCACCGCCGCGATCAGGAACGTACCGGCGTAGTCGATGACGTGCCGTGCCGACTTCTTCGGGATGTGCAGGACCGCGGCGATCACCGCGAGCGCCACGACACCGACGGGCAGGTTGATGTAGAAGACCCAGCGCCAGCTGAGATGTTCCGTGAACAGCCCGCCGAGCAGCGGCCCCAGCACGCTCGTCGCCCCGAACACCGCGCCGAACAGCCCCTGGTACTTGCCCCGTTCCCGCGGCGGGACGAGGTCGCCGACGATCGCCATCGACAGCACCATCAGACCGCCGCCGCCGAGTCCCTGGAGCGCACGGAAGGCGATCAGCTCGCCCATGTTCTGCGACATGCCGCACAGCGCCGACCCGATCAGGAAGATCACGATGGCGGTCTGGAAGAGTTTCTTGCGGCCGTACTGGTCGCCGAGCTTGCCCCACAGGGGGGTCGCGGCGGTCGAGGCGAGCAGATACGCCGTGACCACCCAGGACAGGTGTTCAAGACCGCCGAGGTCGCTCACGATGGTCGGCAGCGCGGTGGAGACGATCGTCTGGTCCAGCGCGGCCAGCAGCATGCCGAGCAGCAGGGCGCCGATGGACACGAAGACGCTGCCGTGGACCGAGTCGCGGGCGTCGGTCGCCGCGGCGCTGCGGCGGCGTACCGCCGACTCGCTCACCTCGATGGAGTCGTGCAGTCCGGGTGGTCCGCCCGTGCCGTCGCCCGCCGGTGCCTCCGCCCCTTCCGGCCCTCGGCCGGGTGGCGTGTCGGAACCGTGCGCGTCGCCGGTCATGCGGCCTCCCTGAGCACCGAGGGTCCCGGTCACCCTCCATCCTGAGCGGTGTGTCCCGTTATGGCCTGTCGAAGCTTCCGGAATTCGTGATTCCGGGGGGCTGCTTGAAGGTTGTATGAAGGTCCTCCGCATAATCACTGAAGCTTTCAGGGGGGAGGGACCCACTCGTGACTGAACCGACCGGGCATGTCTGCCCCGAGTGCGCCGCACACCGGGCGCCGGACGGCACCCCGTCCTGCGCCTGCACCAGCAGGGCGTCAGACGCCCTGCGCGACGAGCGCACGGCGCAGGCCGCGGCGGCGGAGGACTTCAACCCGCTACGCATACGGCCCTACGTGGAACTGGGTGCGGAGCACCCCCCGCAGCCCGGAGGGGACTACGGGCCGGCCGGAGCGGGGGCCGAACCCTGGCACTCCGCCCCGACGGCCGGAGAGCCCTGGGCGGTCCCCTCAGCGGGCGGCTGGGCGCCGGAGGGCACCTCGGCGCCCGTGAGCGCCCAGGGGTATGACGCGTATCCGGGCGGCGGAGTGCCGTCCGGCGGTGTCACGGTGGGGGCCATGGACGGCGGTTCGCCGGTCGGTGGTTCGCCGGTCGGTGGAGTGCCGACGCCGCTCGCGTACGGAGAGGACGCGGCCGCCTCCACCATGCAGCTGTCCGCGATCCCGGCGGACGCGACCATGCGGCTCGCCCCCGTACCGGCGGACCCGGCCCCGCGGTCGGTGCCCCTGCCGCCGGAAGTACCCATGCCGTCGGCCCCGCTGCCGGCCGACGCGACCATGCAGCTGAAGGCGCTCCCCTCGGACGCGCGCGCCACCGACGTCCGCCTCTTCCACGAGAACGCGCGCTCCCAGGAGCCCGGACAGGTGGACTCGCCCTCGGGCAGGCCCCGCCGTCGCCGGCGCAGCGGAGTGCTCGCCGTCACCGGAGTCGTCGTGACGATGGTGGCCGCGGCGGGGGTCGCCGGCGGGTTGCTCTCGTACGACCCTCCGTCACGCGACGACGCCCAGCCGAAGGACCTCAGGGCGAGCGTGCCGGACGTGCTGTCCGACACGGCCTCCGCGGTCCCGTCGGCGAGCGCGCCCTCGACGGCGTCGGCCTCGGCGTCCGCGTCCTCCTCGCCGAGTACGAGCGCCTCGCCCTCGGCGTCCGAGTCCAGCTCGTCGGCCGGCCCGTCCTCGTCGGCCACGGCGGCACCGACCTCCGCCCGGCCGAGTCCGACGGCGACCGCCACGGGATCCGTGGACTCCACGGGCGGCGGTCCGGCCGTGGCGCCCGGGCCCACCCTGCGGCGCGGCGACAGCGGGGCGGAGGTGACCGAGCTCCAGCTGCGGATGAGCCAGCTGCGGATGTACATGCGCAGGGCCGACGGGCAGTTCGACCGTCATCTTGAGGACGCCGTGCGCTGGTACCAGTGGGCGCGGGGCATCACGGACGACGACCCCGGGGTGTACGGTCCGGCCACCCGGGCGAGCCTGGAGGCGGAGACGTCCCAGCCGTAGCTCGCCTCTGGCGTCTCGGGGGTCGAGTGCGGTCCGGTGGGTGGGTCGGGGCCGTGCCGGTGCATCAGCCCGTCGCCGTTGGACGAGAGTCGACCGTCGGTGGCGACGGGCATCGATGTACCGGCACGTCCCCTCACACCGGATCCCGGGTGCGGACCGTGGCGGGTTGCAGCCCCGGCCGGGGAAAATTCAGCCCCTCCGGCGTTTGAGGAGCGGGGTCCGGGGCGGAGCCCCAGGGGTGAGGCCCGCCCTTCGGGTTCCGGGGACCAATCCAGCCCCTCCGGCGTTTGAGGAGCGGGGGTCCGGGGGCGGAGCCCCAGGTACGGGTCGGGTAGGGGCGGAGGGGGCGAGACAACCCACGCCCAGCCCACCCCCGCATCAGCCGATGTGAAGGCGAACCGTCCCGTCCGGGACGACCTCCACCCGGACCTCGGTCAGATCACGTACGACGACGTCCGGACCGTGGAAGCCGGCCCGAGGCCCGACCCCGACGACCCGCATCCCGGCAGCCCGCCCGGCGGCGATCCCCGCCCCGGAGTCCTCGAAGACGACACAGTCCTCGGGCGCGACACCCAGCTCGGCCGCACCCTTCAGGAACCCCTCGGGATCGGGCTTGCTGGCACCGACGGACTCGGCGGTGACCCGCACGTCGGGAAGTCCCAGCCCGGCCGCGGCCATCCGCCCGTTGGACAGGGCCACGTCCGCCGAGGTGACGAGCGCGTGCGGCACGCCTTCGAGGGAGGCGAGGAACTCCGGCGCTCCCGGGATCGCGACGACGCCCTCCATGTCGGCGGTCTCCTCGGCCAGCATCCGCGCGTTGTCCACGTGGTTCTGCTCCATGGGACGGTCCGGCAGCAGCAGGGCCATCGAGGCGTAGCCCTGCCGGCCGTGGACGACCTTCATGACCTCGTCCCCGTCCAGCCCGTGCCGGTCGGCCCAGCCGCGCCAGCAGCGTTCGACGACGACGTCCGAGTTGACGAGGGTGCCGTCCATGTCGAGCAGGAAGGCGCGGACGGTCATGACGGTGGTGGCCGTGGTCATCGGCATGCTCCAAAACGCAGACAGGGGGACGCATACACCCCGAGGAAACAAGGCGGCCCCGCCCGCCGGTCAGGGAGGTGCGGACGGGAACCACTTTGTTCCTACAACATACAAAACATCGCCGCCCAGCGCCACCGGATCGAGGAGAAGGGGCCGGGAAAGCGAGAACGCCGGTTGTTCGACGCCGGATCAGCCCGCCACGGCCTCGTACAGGCTCCAGATCCCCAGCCCCATCATCAGCACGGCGGCCACCTTGGTGATCAGCGACAGCGGCACCCGCTTCATCAACGCCTTGCCGCCCACGATCCCCAGCCCCGCCACGGCCCACAGCCCCAGCACCGCGCCGAGCCCCACCGACAGCGGGTCGTCGTAGCGTGCGGCGAGGTTCGCCGTCATGATCTGCGTGAGGTCGCCGAACTCGGCGACGAGGATGAGCATGAACCCGGCCCCCGAGACCTTCCAGAAGGTCTGGTTCTCGGGCTTGCGGACCTCTTCCTCGTCCTCGCCCTTCTTCATCAGCAGCACCGCGGCACCGCCGAGGAACAGCACACCGGTCACGGCGTGCACGATCTGCTGGGGCAGCAGGGTCAGCACGCTGCCCGCCGCGACGGCGAGCGCCACGTGGAGGGCGAAGGCGGCGGCGACACCGGCGAAGACGTACGAGGCGCGGTAGCGCGTGCCGAGGACGAGGCCGGCGAGCGCGGTCTTGTCCGGCAGCTCGGCAAGGAAGACGACACCGAAGACGAGCGCCATCACGCTGAAGCTGATCAAAATTCCTCAATCGGTCGGGCTGCCCCACCGAGAGTGTTGCGACTGCGCGTGCTGTGACTGCGCGACACCTCGGCACGGCAGCACACAGCGACACCCGCACCGGGAGGCGCGGGCAGAAGCACCCACACCGGACAGGCCCGGCGGGGCAAGTGCACTGCTTGCCGAAGGTCTCGCTGGCCGGCCTCGTGGACGAGGTCTGCCTCCGGGCGCCGGCTCAGACGAGCTGAGCAGTATGTCGACGGTCCGGCGAAGAGCTACTCCCCTTCTGCGCCGTCCATAGTACGCGACCCGCGAGGCGGCCCCCAGGGCCGAAGGTCCCCCGGCCCGCGGCACCCACCGCACCGAGATAGTTCTGTCATGAACCTTGTCATGTCATGCACGCGTCACTATTTTCTAACCGCGCACTTACCTCACGGCTACACGACGCCGCGAGCATTCGTTCGCCCGTACTCCAACACCCCCACACCACAAGGGAGTTCGCATGCCAAAGGTCTACGCGCGTCGACGGCTGAGCATACTCGCCGCCCTCACAGGTCTGATAGCCATGGCCGGTGTCTTCAACGGCCCGACCGCCTCCGCCGCCCTCCCCACCCCGGTCAGCGCGGCCACCGCCCGCACCTATCTCGCGTCCCTCACCGTCGCGACGGAGAACCGCACCGGCTACGCCCGCGACCTGTTCCCCACCTGGATCACGATCAGCGGCACCTGCAACACCCGCGAGTACATCCTCAAGCGTGACGGCTCGGGCGTCACCACCGACTCCGCCTGCGTGGCCACCGGCGGCAGCTGGTACTCCGTCTACGACGGCGCCACCTGGACCGCCGCCTCCGACGTCGACATCGACCACCTCGTACCGCTCGCCGAGGCCTGGGACTCCGGCGCCAGCGCCTGGACCACGGCCCAGCGCCAGGCCTTCGCCAACGACGTGACGCGTCCGCAGCTGCTCGCCGTCACGGACAACGTCAACCAGTCCAAGGGCGACAAGGACCCGGCCGAGTGGATGCCCCCGCTCAGCTCGTACGCCTGCACCTACGCCCGCGCCTGGGTGCAGGTGAAGTACTACTACAACCTCAAGGTCGACTCCGCGGAGAAGTCCAAGCTGACCTCGGTCCTCAGCGGCTGCTGACCCGCACCCCTGGCACAGACCGGCGGCCACGGGCCGCCCGGGTTCCGGACACCGCTCCCCCCACGGTGTTCCCGCGGTCTCCGGAACCTCCCCAGGGGCCTCCGTCGTTCCGTACCGTACGGGGCGACGGAGGAGGGGGATCACCATGGCCGAGCTGCGTCTGGGACCGCTGCTGAGGTATGTGGACGGCTCGGCGGCGACCTTCTGGGTCGAGGCGAGCCGCCCGTGCACCGCCGAGGTGCGCTGCGCCGACGGCACCCGGGGATCCGCCCGCACCTTCCAGATCGCGGGCCACCACTACGCACTGGTGCCGGTGGACGGACTGACACCGGGCACGGTCACCCCGTACGAGATCCTGCTGGACGGCACGAGCGTGTGGCCGCCGCCCGACTCGCCCTTTCCCCCCTCGGTGGTCCGCACCCCCGGGGGCGACGACTCCGCCGTCCGCGTCACCTTCGGCTCCTGCCGCTGGGCGTCGCCGCCCGCGGGCGAGAAGGACCCGGTCGGACCCGACGCCCTGGACACCCTCGCCGCCCGGATCGCCGCGGCCCCGCAGGGCGAACGCCCGGACGTACTGCTGCTGTTGGGCGACCAGGTGTACGCGGACGAGGTCTCCAGGGCGACCCGCGCGTGGATCGCGGCACGAAGGGGCCTCGCGGACCCCCCGGGCCGTCAGGTCGCGGACTACGAGGAGTACACCCGCCTCTACTACGAATCCTGGCTCGACCCGGAGATCCGCTGGCTGCTGTCGACCGTACCGAGCTGCATGATCTTCGACGACCACGACGTCATCGACGACTGGAACACCAGCGCAGCCTGGGTCGCGGAGATCCGGGCGACCCCGTGGTGGCGCGAGCGGGTGCTGAGCGGCCTGATGTCGTACTGGGTCCACCAGCACCTCGGCAACCTCTCCCCCGCCGAGCTCGCCGCGGACCTGCTGTACGCGGCCGTCCGCGAGACCCCCGACGGCACGGACGTGCTGCGCGCCTTCACCGCCCAGGCCGACGCCGACCCGGCCTCGGTCCGCTGGAGCTACCGCCGCGACTTCGGCCGTACCCGTGTCCTGATGCTCGACACCCGCGCGGCCCGCGTCCTGGACGAGGGGCACCGCCGGATGCTCGATCCCGGGGAGACGGCCTGGCTGCGCGAACAGGCCCTCCAGGCGCCGGAGACCCGGGACCACCTGCTGATAGGCACCTCCCTGCCCTGGCTGCTGCCCCCGCTGATCCACCACGCGGAGACCTGGGACGCGGCGCTGTGCCGCGGCGAGCGGGGCGGACCCGGCGGGCGGTGGGCCCGCTTCGGCGAGCGGCTGCGCCGGGCGGCCGAACTGGAGCACTGGGCCGCGTTCCCGGAGTCGTTCGGGGAACTGACGGACCTGATCGCCGAGGCCGGCTCCGGCGAGCACGCACCGGCGACGGTGTGCGTGCTGTCGGGAGACGTGCATCACGCCTACGCGGCCGACCCCTTCTGGGCCGACCCCGCCCGGCAGCCCGCCGCCCGCGTCCTCCAGCTGACCTGCTCCCCCGTCCACAACTCCATCCCGCGCTCGGTACGGCTCGGCTTCCGCTTCGGCTGGAGCCGCCCGGCCCGTCTGCTCGGCAACCTTCTTTCCCGGCACGGCCGTTGCGGTCGCGCACCGGTCGACTGGCGCAAAACCGGCGGCCCTTGGTTCGGCAATCAGCTGATGACCCTTACCCTGCGCGGCCGTTCGGCCTCCCTGCGTCTCGAACAGGCGCGGCGGGGGCGGGGCGGCGGCGCGGTCGACCGCGACGGCCGCACGGCGAGCGGTGCCCGGCTGACGACGGTGGCGGAGTCCCGGATCACCCCGGAATAGACCCTTTGCGTCCGGCCGCCCGCACCGCACGACGTTCCGGAGCGTGCGGGCCCGTGAACGTGATGTGACCGACACCTGGGTCCCGGGAGGATCATCCGCCCCATCCTCGGCGTACGCTGTATGGCTGTCACAGGCCGCCGCGCCACTCGCTCGCGAGAAGCGGCGCGGCCGGGCTCACGGGGTGGTCGGGGGAGAGTTTCGGTGCTGGAGAGTATGGGGTCGCTGACAGGCAGCCCGTGGATCTACGCGGTGATCGCCGTGTCCATCGTTCTTGATGTGTTCCTGCCTGTTCTGCCCAGTGGTGTCCTGGTCATCACGGCGGCGACGGCCGCGGCGGGCTCCGCCACGGCGACCGGTGCCGTCCCGCACTCGGTGCCCGACATCCTGGTGCTCACCCTCTGCGCGGCCACGGCCTCGGTCCTCGGCGACCTGGTCGCCTATCGCCTCGCCTGGCGCGGTGGCGACCGGCTGGATCGCGCCATCGCCCGGTCCCGCCGCCTGACCCGGGCGCAGGAACGTCTCGGCGAGGTCCTGGCGCGCGGCGGCGGGGCCCGCGGCCTGCTGGTGATCGTCGCCCGTTTCGCACCGGCCGGCCGCTCGGTCGTCTCGCTCGGCGCGGGCGCCGCGCACCGCAAGGTCCGCGAGTTCCTGCCCTGGTCGGTCCTCGCCGGCCTGGCCTGGGCCGGGTACAGCGTGGCCCTCGGTTACTTCGGCGGCCAGTGGCTGGGCGCCACCTGGCTCGCGACGGGCGTCTCGGTCGGGGCGCTGTTCATCGCGGGCGCGGGCGCGGCCTACCTCGTCCGCCGGCCCATGGCACGGGAACAGGAGACCGGCGCCTGAGGAGGCGTGGCGGGAGCGGGTGGCCGACGACCGGTTTCCGACGGCCGGTAGCCGCGGACCGGTAGCCACGGACGGCATCAACGGCGGCCACGAGCCACCCACCGGTAGCCGCAGAGCGCCGGCTGCCGGCTGTCGGCTGTCGGCCGGTGGACTCCCGGCCGGTGGGCTGCCGGGCCGCCGGGTAGTGGGCTATCCGGCGCGCTGGGTCGCTGCCCCTCGTACCTCCAGGTCGTCCAGCAGCTCGGCCGTGGCCGCCGCGACCGCCGCGACGGCGCGGTCGAAGACCTCACGGTTGTGGGCGGCCGGGGCGCGGAACCCGGAGATCTTGCGGACGTACTGGAGGGCGGCGGCGCGGATCTCCTCCTCGGTCGCTTCCTCGGGGATCGCGGGCGGACGGAGCGTCTTGATGCTGCGGCACATGGGTCCAGTCTCGCGCGTCCGGCGCCGCCGTGACGGGAGCTCGCGAAAGCGGGTCCGCCACGGCCGGGAATACCGGCGCCGGTGGCGCGGATTGAGCAGAACATGACTTCAGTGGAGATCACCTACGTGGGCGGTCCCACCGCCCTCATCGCGATCGGCGGCCTGCGGCTGCTGACCGATCCGACCTTCGACGCTCCCGGCGAGTACCCCGTCGGCGCGCGGAAGCTGGTGAAGACCGCAGGACCCGCGCTCCCCGCCGGGAAGCTCGCCCCGGTCGACGCCGTCCTGCTGTCGCACGACCAGCACGCCGACAACCTGGACACCTCCGGGCGCGGGTTCCTCGCCAAGGCCCCTGTCACCCTCTCGACGGCATCGGCGTACGAGCGGATCGGCTCCCCCGTACGGCCCCTCGCCCCCTGGGAGTCCGTGGAGCTGGCGCGTCCGGACGGCGGGGTGCTGCGCGTGACGGCCGTTCCCGCGCAGCACGGGCCCGACGGTTCACTGCCTCTCGTGGGCGAGGTGACCGGGTTCGTCCTGTCCGGGGAGGGGCTGCCCAAGGTGTACGTGAGCGGTGACAACGCGTCCCTGGACGTCGTACGGGAGATCGCCGACCGGGAGGGTCCCTTCGACGCGGCCGTCCTGTTCGCGGGGGCGGCGCGCACCCCGCTGGTGCCGGACGCGCCGCTCACCCTGACCAGCGAGGACGCGGCGCGGGCGACGGAGATCCTCGGCGCGTCCCGGGTGGTCCCGCTGCACTTCGAGCACTGGGGCCACTTCACCGAGGACGGCTCGACCCTGACGAAGGCGTTCGCTCAGGCCGGCCTCACGGACCGGCTGCGGCTGCCGACGCCCGGAGCCTCGGTTCGGGTTCCGTAGCCGCGCCCAGGTACAGGTTCCGTATCCGCGCCCAGGTCCGGGTCCCGGCCGTCGCGCCCCGGTTCCCCAGTTCCGGGTCCCGGCCGTCGCGGCTCCGGTTCGGCGTGATGCCGCACCTCAGAGCAACACCCGAGCGAATGCTTGTAGTTCGGCAAGGTTCTCCGAGGATTGACTCGGGTCGCCGCGACTTGTGACCATCTGCGGGGCTCGCACGGGGTCCCGTGGAGAGGAGCGAGGAGCTATGGCGAACAACGGGCTGACGGTGGCGGTGCTGGGCCCGGGAGGCGTCGGCGGACTGCTCGCGGCGCTTCTGTCCCGCTCCGGTCACCGGGTCGTCTGTCTCGCCGGGGACGCGACGGCGCGGAGACTGGTCGCGGACGGCATCGAGGTGCGCAGCGGTCATTTCGGCGACTTCACGGCGCGGGTGGCGGCGGACACCGAACTGCGCGAGCCGGTCGACGTGTCGGTGATCGCGGTCAAGGCGACGGCCCTGGACTCCGCGCTGGAGCGCCTTCCGGCGAAGGTCCTGGGCGAGGAGGGTCTGATCGTCCCGCTCCTGAACGGCGTCGAGCACCCGGCACGGCTACGGGAGCGCTACGGCTCCGAGCGGGTAGCGCCCGCCGTGATCCGGGTGGAGTCGACGCGGATCGCTCCGGGAGTGATCGAGCACGGCAGCCCGTTCGCCGAGGTAGACCTGACCGCCGAGACCGCTCCCCGGGCGCGGGTCGAGGCACTCGTCGGGGCCCTGGAGTGGGCCGGTGTGCGGGCCCGGGTCCAGGACGGCGAGTCGGCGGCGCTGTGGGCGAAGATGTCGTTCCTGGCTCCGTTCGCACTGCTGACGACGCGGTACGGGGTGGCGGTGGGGGACGTACGCACCCTGCACCGCGGGGAGTTGACCGCCCTGGTCGAGGAGACGGCGGCGGTGGGCCGCGCGTGCGGGGCTCCCGTGGATCCGGCGGCCGCCCTCGCCCGCTACGACGCCTTCCCCGCGGCCACGAAGTCCTCCATGCAGCGGGACGCCGAGGCGGGTCGCCCCCTGGAACTCGACGCGATCGGCGGCGCGTTGCTGCGGGCGGCGGAGCGGACCGGTGTCCCGGTGCCGGTGGCGAGCGGACTGGTCCGGCACTTGACGCCACTCGCCGGCACGGGCGGCTGACAGTCGGCACGGACGGCTGAAGGCGGGCACGGACTGCCGAGGCCGGCACGGATCGCCCGCAACCGCCTTGCGGGGTAAGGGGGTTACGGGCCCGGCGCCGATGCGGACTCCCCGTCCGCGCGCCGGTGCCGGTCCCCCGCCGGGGTCCCGGCGTCCGAGCAGTGCCGGGCCACCGTGTCGGCGAAGGCGTGCGCCGCGGGTGACAGGGTGTCCCAGCGGCGTACGGCCCAGCCGACCACGAGGGTCGGCAGGGCCGGTACGGGGAGGAAACGCAGGCCGGGACGGCCCGGCCCGGACAGGCCGGGCAGGGCGGGGACCACGGCGTGACCGAGGCCGAGTTCGGCGAGCAGGATCGCGGTGTCCCAGTCGGCGACACTGGTGTCGGAGGCGCTCACCGGTATCCCCAACTCCCGGTAGGCGGCGTCGAGATGGGCGCGGGAGGTGGAGCGCTCGGGCAGTCCCACGATCCGCAGCCCGGCCAGCTCCGCCGCCTCGATCCGCTCCCGCCCGGCGAGTTCGTCGTCGGCGTGCACGGCGAGCACCCAGGGAAGTTCGGCGACGGCCCGCTGCTCGACCCCGCGGACGGGAGGGCCGAGGGTGACCCAGGCGAGGTCGAGTCCCTGGTCGGCGAGCGCGTCGAAGCAGCCACGACTGGAGTTCTCGGTCCGGAACTCCAGACTGACCTGGGGATGCCGCCCCCGGAACTCGACCACGGCCCCGGCCATGAAGTGCCGCACGGTGGTGCCGCCGGTGGCGATCCGCACCGTACCGCCGTCCCCGCGCACCAGTTCGTCGAGCCGGCGCAGCGCGAGGTCGAGCCCGGCGATGCCGTCCGCGGCGGCCCGTTCGAGGACCCGTCCGGCCCGGGTGGGAACCACGCCCCGGGCCTGCCGTTCGACGAGCCCGAGCCCGACCTCGCGTTCCAGCCTGCGTACGTGCTGACTCACCGCCGACTGCGTGCAGCCCAGTTCCCGGGCGACAGCGCTCAGGCTGCCGGCCCGGCAGACGGCGACGAACACACGAAGATCATCCAGCGTCACGGGCCCAAGGTACCCGCGTGCCGAATGAGTTGGCCGGTCAGACCCGGGTCTTGTCGAGCAGCTCGACGATCTCCTCGGTCGTGCCGGTCTCACCGAGGCGGGGGAAGATCCGCTCGACGCTGTTGCGGTGCGTCTCGGGGTCGAGGTCGGACATGGCGTCGGTGGCGAGGGTGACGTGGTAGCCGTGCTCGTGGGCGGCGCGAGCCGAGGACTCCACACCGATGCTGGTGGCGATGCCGGTGAGCACGATCTGGGTGATCCCGCGGCGGCGCAGCTGAAGGTCGAGGTCGGTGCCGTGGAAGGCGCCCCAGTTCCGCTTGGTCACGGTGATGTCCCCGGGGTGCCCGGCCAGGTCGTCGACGATGACGTCCCAGCCCTCCGGGAAGCGGGCGCGGCTCGGGCCGTCGATACGGCCGGGAACGGCGTCGGCGCCGTCGGAGGCGGCGGTGACCCGCACGAGGACGACCGGGAGGCCGTGGCCGCGGAAGGCGTCGGCGAGCCGGACCGAGCGCTTCACGACATCGGCGGCGGCGTGCGGGGCGAGGCCCGGGTTGCCGACGATGCCGTGCTGGAGGTCGATGACGACGAGCGCGGTGCGGGGGTCGAGCGTGGTGACTGCCATGGTCAGGCCTTTCGGGGGGTGATGGTGCGAAGGGATCGGTCGATGAGGGTCACCGCCAGGAGCAGTACGGCTCCGGCGAGCATGAAGAGGGCCAGATGGTGCAGGCCGCCGGTGTCGGCGCCGTGGGTGAAGAAGGCGGCGTCGGCGGCAGAGGCGGCCATCGCGCCGAGGTACATGAACGTGCGCAGCAGCCCGGCCGCCGAGCCGATCCGGGCGGGGTCGGCCTGCCGGTACAGGGCATTCTGATTGGCCAGGCCATTGAGTCCCTGTGGCACACCCATGACGGCTCCGACGGCGGCCAGGATCCAGATCGCGCTGCCCGCGTTCAGGGTCAGCATCGCCAGGCACCCGGCGACCTGGACGAGACTTCCGACCACGAGCTTGGTCCGCACGGCCTCCCGCCGCCCGGTGATCCCGGAGACGACGAGTCCGCTCAGGGACAGCGGCAGCAGGACGAGACCGGCGCCGGCGGCGTCCAGGCCGCGCCCCTCCTCCATCCACTGCGTGAATCCGTAGAGGAAGGCGTACGCGGTGGCGTAGCTGAGGAACTGGCGCAGGAAGGTGGCGAGCATCGGCCCGTTGCCGCCGAGCACCCGCAGGTCGATGAACGGGGCCGGTATCCGGAGCTCCCGCCGCGCGAAGGCGGCCCCGGCGGCGAGCGCGAGCACCGGCAGGTACCAGTCGGCGGCCCGCGGCCTCATCAGGAACAGCATCAGCGAGACGAGCAGCGCGGTGAACAGCGCCATGCCGATGAGGTCGACACGACGGGAGGGGTGGGTGGTCGGCTGCGATTCCGCCGGTCCCGGGGCCTTCGGTTGTGAAGCCGATGATTTCGGCGCCTTCGGCAGGCGCAAGGTGCCGAGGACCAGACAGGCCAGGGACAGCGGCACGTTGATCAGGAAGATGGTGCGCCAGCCGCCCAGTCCGATGAGCAGGCCGCCTAGGGTGGGGCCGACGACGGCGACGGTCTGGGCGGAGACGGCGAGCGCGGTCAGCACACCGGCCGGGCTGCTCTGCCCGGTGCGTTCGGCCTCGCTCCGGGTCAGGTGCATCGCGGCGGGGTACGCGGCCGAGGTGCCGAATCCGAGCAGGACCCGGGCGGCGACGAGCGCGCCGAGGTTCGGGGACAGGGCGCCGAGCAGTCCGGCGATGCCCACCAGGGCCGTACCGATGAGGTAGAGACGGCGGGGTCCGTACAGGTCGACGAGCCGTCCGATGACGGGCTGCCCGACCGCGGTGGCGAGGTAGAGCCCCGAGACGAGCCAGGCGGTGTCCGCGGGCGACGCACCGAGCGCCCTGCCGATCGGCACCAGCGCCACGGCGATCATGGAGGAGTTGACGGGGTTCAGCACGGAGCCGAGGACCATCGGGGCGATCAGCCGGCGGTCGAAACGGTCGGGCGGCCGATGCTGTACGGGGGTGAGCCGGTGCTGGAACCAGTTCCTGAGGGTGGGTATCACGACCGGGTGAGCCGTTCCAGAACCGCCATCGCCTTGATGACGGTCTGCCGCTCGTCCTCCGTGCAGCGCTCCTCGAAGGCCCGGCTGAGCCACTCCGAACGGGCCTGCCGGGTGCCCTCGACGCGCTCGCGCCCGGCATCCGTGAGCGTCACCAGCTGACGCCGGCCGTCTCCGGGGTCGGGGTTGCGCTGGATGAGTCCGTACTGGTCGAGGGCCGCGAGCGTGGCGGCCATCGACTGCGGGCGCACCCCTTCGGCCGCCGCCAGGGCGCTGGCCGTGGCGGCCCCGCTCTTGCTCACCAGGGTGAGCGCGGAGATCTGGGAGGGAGTGAGGTCCTGCACCCCACCCCGCGTTCCCCCGCGTGTCACGTCCGGTGCCGTGCCCTGCGTCCTGGCCTGCGTCTCTTCCGGCGTCTCGGACACCTCGCGGATACGTCGCCGGAGCAGGCTGAAGGCGACCCTCAGATCCTGCGCGGCTCGCGCCGCGGAGTCCTGGGCGCCCGCGTCGTCCGTCCGGCTGCCGCTCTGATCCATACCGCCACGCTAAATCGCCCAGCCCAAACTGTCCAGTTCGGACTGCACAGCTTAAACTGCACAGCTCAGCCTGTCGAACCTTCCACCACCCGTCTTCGATTCACCCGCCTTCCGTCCACCCGCCTTCCGTCCACCCGCCTTCTGTCCATCCGCCTCGCATTCATCCGCCTTGCACACGAACACACATTCGGAACACTCGTTCGCGTGAAGTCCCCTGAGGAGCTCGCACCACAAAATCGAACAGGCGTACCATTGCCGTGTGGCTGCGACCTATGACTTTCCCAGTGACCTCCTCGCCGGTCAGGAGGAGCTGCATCAGGTCCGGGCCGAGTTGCTGGCCCTGCTGAAACGGCTCCCCTGGTCGGTGGAGCCCCTCGACGGCTTCAGCGACACCGGCGGCTGGCGCAAGGTGGAACGCCCCGCCTCCCCCGGCTGGACCGACGACGAACAGGCCGAGGTCGAAAAGCTCCGCCGCCGTGAGCGAGAACTCACCGTGTTCGTGTCCGGCCACCGCTTCTGGTCGGAGATCACTCCGCCGGACAAGGTCGACGCCCGGATGCGACTCAAGCACACGCGGTGAGGTGCCGTCAGGAGACGGCACGGGCCGGGACACCGAGACCCGGGACGGCAGCCGGCGTCGCCGTCCCCTGACGGGTTCCGGGCCGACCCTCCCGGCGGCCTCCGCCGCGGGCGAGCGCTCGCGAGTGCCCGGCAACTGCCTCTCAGGCGGATGTGTGGCGGGCGCCGCCCTCGATGTGGATCGTCTCGCCGGAGACGAACCCCGCGCGCAGGAGCCACATCACCGTGTCGACGACGTCGTCGGTCTCGCCGTGGCGTCCGACGAGGGTCCCGGCCGCGCTCCTGTTCAACAAGCCGGCCTTGGCGTCACCCAGGCGATCCCACGCGCCGGAGTCCACGACACCGGGCGAGACGGCATTGACCCGTACCGGCGCCAGATCCGCCGCCAGGTGGCGCGCGGCGTACTCGACCGCGCCGTTGGTGACCCCCTTGACCAGTGATCCCGGCCCCGGGCGCCAGCCGACGACACCGGAGAACAGCACCATCGACCCGCTCGGCCGCCATACCGGCGCGAAGTGCTTGGCGACCAGCATCGGGCCGACCACCTTCGCGGTGAACGCGGCCAGCAGCTTGTCGCGATCCAGCTCGGTCGCGCGAACATCGTGCGGCGCCGAACCGGTCGTCACGATGTGGTCGACTCCGTCCTTCAGCCGCTCCGCCGCGGCCGCGAGCGTCGACTCGTCCTGTAGATCGACCCGCACCGCGGTGGCGCCGATCTCACGTGCCACCACCTCTGCCGCAGCCAGATCGCGGGCGCCGACGACGACGTCGTACCCGTCCTTCACCGCACGCCTCGCGACGGCCGCGCCGAGCGCCCGCGCACCGCCGATGACCAGGATCCGCTCCATGCGTCTCACTCCCTCTCGTAGGATCGGAAGCAACGGTATGGATTTGATACCGGTATCTTCAACGGAACCGGGAGCGACGATGGGCAAGGCGTACAACGTGATGGCGGCGACCTGCCCGAGCCGCACGGTCCTGCACCGGATCGGCGCCCGCTGGACGGTGTTCGTCGTCAACGCCCTCGAAGACGGGCCTCGCCGCTTCACCGAACTGAAGGGGCACATCCAGGGAATCACCCCGAAGGTCCTGACGGAGACCCTGCGTTCCCTGGAGGCCGACGGTCTGATCAGCCGTCACGAGTACGACGAGAACCCGCCCCGAGTCGAGTACGCCCTGACACCCCTGGGCCGCTCCCTGCTCGTCCCGCTCCGCGCCGTACGGCTCTGGGCCGAAGAACACGTCCCGGACATCGAGGCGGCCCGGGCCCGCCAGCCGATCCTCTGACCTTGAGCCGGCGGACGCCATGAACCGAGGCGGCAGAACGACCGCCCCTTCCAGAGTCCCTCGTACGAGGACACGCCCCTCTTTCCGTTCAGCACCTACCGTTTCTGGCCCCTGTAGTGCTTCATGAGCGCGCTGATCCGTGCGTGGTCCGCCTGGCCGTTGAGTTCGGCCACGAGATGGTCAGGGCACAACTCGTAGAGATCGCCCCACCATCGACGTCCTCGGTTGTCCCAGATCCGGTATCCCCCCGGCACACCCCTGGCGACGTAACGTCTCCGGCTCATCGTCCTCCTCGATGTCCATCCGGTGAAGGTAGCCCGCGGTGCGCGGTCCGGGTTGAGCGGAAACGTGGACTGACGGCCTGGGGCGTTGCCCGGCGCCGGGTGCCCGAGGTGCTGGTGCACACCTACGACGCCCAGCTCGCCACAGGCGCCGTGCGGCCGATGCCGGCGGCCGTCGCGATCGACGGCATGGCCGAGTTCCTCGACACCTGCAACTCCACCCCGGCGGCCTGGCCGCACGAGCCCGCCACCATCCACTACCACGCCACCGAGGGCCGCTCCTGGCTCCTCGCCCTGGACGGCACCGGCGCCTGGCCCGCACCCCTCACGGAGGCGGATCCCACAGCCGGCGCGATCACCATGATGGCCAGGAAAACGAGGTTGGCCGCGACGACCACGACGCCACGTGTGAGGACCCACCCCGGTGCCCCTCTCACACTGAACGATCGCGCGGCTTCGGCAGCGCGCTCGGGATGCCCCCAGAGTCGGACGGCCGCCACGACGTACCGGACGGCCAGCGCCACGAGCACGGATAGCACAAACAGGGTCCCGCCCACTTGCCGACTCCGTTCATGTGCCGCCCGAACAAAGCCAGTTCAGGATAGATCGTCATCTCGCCGACGGGAGGGGCATGCGCACGCGCTGCTGCCTCTCCGTCAGCGTCCGCCCCCGGCCTCCCCACGCACACCACTACGAGCCCGTAGTCGGGAGCGGCACCCCCTCCACCCCGGTGCCGGCCGATCTCCCACCGGAGGCATCGTCATGACCGTGGGCCGCCCCGTACGGTGATCGACTCATGGCCGTCGGCCCATCACGGTGGGCTTCACCTGATGCTTGTCCAAAGCTGGCACTCCTGGACCTGGCGTCCGAGGATGCTCGTATGAAGGTGCCGATCGGCCGCCCGAGCTTGCGGCCCTACCTGCCTTACCGGCAGCGCACTACAGCGGCCTCTGACGGGCTGAGCGCTCGCTTCTTGGGCACCAGTTCCGTACTGCTGTCGGACGGGCGGACCTCGGTGCTCAGCGACGGGTTCGTCACCCGCCCGGGGATGATGCGCGTGGGGATGGGCAAGATCGCCCCGAACCGGGCGCTGGTCCGTGCCGCCATCGAGCGGCTGGGGGTGGACGACCTCGCCGCCGTGGTGTGCGCGCATTCCCACTACGATCACGCCCTCGACGCACCGGTCTGGGCGCTGGAGACCGGCGCCGACCTGGTCGGGTCGGAGTCCACCGCCAACATCGGGCGCGGCCTGAAGGTCCCCGAGTCGTCCTTGCGGGTGGTCGGCGACGGCGACACCGTGACCTACGGCAACTTCACGCTGACCTTCCTGGACTCGGTGCACAGCCCGGGTGACCACTACCCCGGTAGCGTTGACCAGCCCTTGGTCCCGCCGGCTCGCGCCGGTGCCTGGAAGACCGGCACCGCCTACTCCGTGCTCGTGACCCACCCCTACGGCCGCGTGCTGTTGCACGCCAGCGCCAACTACCGGTCCGGTGCGCTGCGCGGTCATCACGCCGACGTCGTCTACCTGGGCGTCGGCACGCTGGGCAAGCAGCCCGCCGAGTTCCTTCAGGCCTACTGGGACGAGGTGGTGGTCGCGACCGGGGCCAGGCGAGTCGTCCTGGTGCACTGGGACGACTTCTTCTTGGGCCTGGACCGGCCACTGCGCCCCATGCCCTACCTGCTCGACAACCTCGACACCACCATGAGCCGACTGCTGCCCCTGGCTCGCCGCGACAACGTCGACGTCGTCCTGCCCGTCTCCTGGCAGCCCAGTGCCCCCCTCGCCGGTCTCGCGTGAACTCGGCTGCGGCCTCCGCGCGGCCCATCCGGCACCTGAGCGGCACGGCGGCCCCACCGACCGGAACCGGCCGGAAACGACAGAGGCCCGGATCACCGGATTCGCACCGGCTGACCTGGGCCTTGCTCGTGTCCTGAGACTGGTGGGCGCGGACGGTTTCGAACCGCCGCCATCCGCCTTGTAGGTTCGATCACAGCTTGGTGCACCCTGACGGAACGGGTTCCGCTGGTCGCTCGCGCATCCGGCTCCAGCCACCGCCGTGCGTCATCGTTCGCCGTCGTTGATGTCAGTTGGTGATGTCAGACCCGACGGACGGTCTATGCGCTGACGGGCAACTCTCGCGCACGTTGCCGGGCTTGGGACCTCAGTCCCTTGAGGCGGCCGTGGAACGGGTTGTGCCTGTTCTGGTCGAGGTTCAGCGGCAGGTCGAGCTGAGAGATCAGCTCCGACTCCAGGGTCCACGGTTCGTCGTGCTCGATCCAGCACACGCGGGCGTTCTCGGCCATCCACTGGCTGAGGGCGACTTCCCCGGCCTTGCCGAAGGTCATGCGCGTGCCGCTGCGGCCCACACGGCGCAGCTCGATCCCGAGCAGGCAACCGAGCGTGAGACGAAGCGTCGATCCGGCCGCGTTGCCCCGGTAGTGATAGCGCACCCGCTTGCGCAGGTTCTGCGTGCTGGTCCGGTTCGCCATGTACCGCGGAGCTATGCCGACGTAGAGCAGACGCCCGGCATCGAGGTCGGCGGAGGGAGCCTGCTCGAAGTGCCATCCGTACACCCCGGCCGCCGCCGGCACCGGGCTGGGACGCAACAGGACCTCCTGCGCCGACCACAGCCGATCCGGTGCGGTGAGAGCGCTATGGGCCACGGAGCCTCCCAGGTCGGCAACGGCTGTTGATCGGAGGCTACTGGATGACTGCGCCGACCCTGGCCGTACGGACTCGCCAGGCCCGTAGCTCTCTCGATGGGAACCATGGCCACGGCGGCCACTCAGGTCTACTTGGCCGGTCAGACAGTTCGGCGGAACGGCCTTCGGCGACGACCGGTGCGGCGCGGTGCCTCCTGGGTCAGAACGGCGGGTCGTCGGAGCAGCCGTCCCACCAGGGATCCATCGCTTCGGGACCCGAGATCCGTGGGTCGGGAAGGGGGCCGGGCTCTACGCCCCAGGTCACCAGGCACCGCTTAGCCATGTATCGGTACCCCCGGTACTCGCTGGCGCTCAGCGTGTTGCGAACCAGTGGTACGACCTCCGGAATGTGTACAGCCAGCTCAGGCACGGCGAGCGTGATCGCCGCTGCGTACACCGCGGCCTCCCTGATCAGAAGGCCTGCATCGGCAAGGCGTGACCGTGCCGCCTCACAGATCAGCGGGATGATGGCACGCACCGCGGCGACATCCCCAGGTTCCCCCGGGCCGTCCTCGTCGTACATTGCTTCGTCGGCGAGATCACCTAGCCACTCGAGGAGCGCCGCGCGCATTCCAGTCCGTCGCCAGGAGGAGCGCCCAGGGGTCGATGGCCTCGCTGCCAGCATTGATCGTCACGGGTCCAAGTGTGGCCTGTGGCTCTGTGTGGGCCATGGCTGGGGCAGCGCCCTTTGTCAAGCCTCGTCGTAGATACCTGGAGGTCTGGCCTCATCCTTATCAGGTCGATCGCGGAGGCCGTCGACGTCGACCAACCGCGCCTGCGCTTCTGCCGATCGTCCATCGAGGTCCGGCGTCGACCGTCCCTGTTCGCGCTTGTTGGTGTCAGCCACTGATGTCAAGCGCCGCGCGCGTGTTCTAGTTGGCTGTGCGTGTTCGTACTGCCCGGTAGTCTCACTCCGTCCATTTGGTAACGAGGGGGGCGTTCGCGAGATGGCGAAGCCGGTACGTGCGGCCTGGGGCGAGGTCTGGATCACCTGTCAGTTCTGTGAGGGGGACCTGTTCCGCGTGCGGAACGTCCTGCTCAACAGCTCCGGTATGGAGTTCATGAAGTTGGGTTGGGCTGACGAGAGCGCTACAGGCCTTATCTGTTGGCAGTGCGGGTACGTCCACCTCTTCGTCAACAAGGACATCAAGGTCTACCGAGCTGACACGTAGCGGAGTTCACCTAGGGGGCTTGAGCCTCCTGACCCTCTCGATGCGAACTATGGGCGAGACGGTCGCTGAGGTTTCTTGGGCAGATCAGTCACCGGTGTCTGGGCGTTGACGGTCGGTTGCGGTCGGGGCCGTTGCCGTACTACTCCGTGATCAGCTCCTTGGCACTGGGCTCGCACCCAGTGATTACGGTGGACCTGCTCAACCCGGAAGCCGTAGATCACGAGCGTGCGTTGGCCTCTCAGTTCGCACATTTCGTTGAGCGCAGGTTCCATGTGTGCGCGCTCTATCCGGTGCGTGGCTCCATCGCGATAGACCAACTCAAGAGGCTGGCGCTTTCCCCAGGTACCTGCACGATGGTGGCCGAGGACTCGGACCCCTCCGTCCGGCAGCACGGCCGTCACGCTGAAGATCAGGAACTGGAACGGCCCTGCACCACGGACGGCAGGCTGTCCGTAGGAGTCGAGTGACATCTACATATCCTCTTCGATCCGCATGCGCATGGACGGGTGAATGTCGTCGATACGCGCAATGCGTTCCAGCCCCGCACGTCTGCCGAAGTGGTCAGGTTCGTCGCGCTGCGGGACCGAGGTCTCTTCCGTCCAGGACCTCGACGTCCACGATGACCGACCCGGTCGGATCAAGACTGAGCCAGATCACCACTTCGTCGTGCTCCTCCAGTTCGCAAAGGTAGGGAGTGGGCGAACCCTGCGGCGCCGTCAAGAGCGCCCCACAGGTGGGCGTACAGGTGCACACGCCGTGGAAGCGCAAGGCTGGGATCTGCGCGATCAGGACCGGGTCATCGTCGCCAAGCAAGCGCACGATGTCGGCAGCCAGCTCGGGGAAGACTTCCGCGAGCAGCGGTAGTCCGTCGACGGTCACAGCACGATGGGAGTCCCGCGCTCCCAGGTGTAGTCGAAGCTTCGCATGTAGTGCCGGAACGCGCGGGCACCCGGAATGTAGCGGAAGTGCAGTGCCGGGTTCTGCCCCGCGGAAGCTCCGAGAACGTGCGGGTTCGCCAACACGTCATCCCTTCTCGGCGAGTTGTGTGTTCCAGGATGACGGGTCCCGGCCTGCTTCTCCACCGTCGCCCAGGGATAGACCTCAGCCTCGATCCCTGGAGCCTGGAGGAAGCGCGTCGAGAAGCGCGAGCTCAGGGTCCGGAGGCAGCGGCAGCGGGTCGGAGGGGAGGCGTACGAGGACGATCCCAAGGGGCGTCGTCGTCGGCAGGTGCTGCCACTGCCGGCCATGCGCGTGGCTCCTCTGCCGTACCAGCGGATGCGCCCGGCCGCGATGCGCGAGCGGGCAGGTGATCGCTGGGAGGACAGCGACTAGGTGTTCACCACACGTACGGGGCGGCCCATCGAGCCGCGCAACGTGTACCGCTCCTTCACCCGGGTCGCCGGAAACGCCGGCCTGCGAGTCATCAGGCTCCACGACGCCCGGCACGGCTGCGCGACTCTGTAGCCACGGCACCGATGCCAGACCGGGATGTCAAAGACCCCCAGCCATGATCGGCTGGGGGTCTTTGTCCTGGTGGGCGCGGACGGTTTCGAACCGCCGACATCCGCCTTGTAAGGGCGGCGCTCTACCGCTGAGCTACGCGCCCAGGACGAGTTGACAGCCTACATTGCCCGGGGGGATGCCCCGCAAACCCGTATCGGGCGAGCGGGTGGCCGGGCCCAGGTCGAAGGGGCGGGGGTTATCCCCACCCCGCATTCGGGAGCGGACCGGATCGTCCGGGGCCTCCCGCGTGCCTACCGTCGAAGTGGCTTCGTCGGCCGGTGCCGGTCGAGGTGCCCGGGGCCCGGGTGTCCGGGTCCGAAGCGGCGAAGTTCTCGCAGACCGTCCCAGGGGGAGATCGATCATGGCCCGCACGCGCACCCGTACCGTCACCGAAGCCCGTACCGCCGCCGGAACCGGTACCAGAAAACCCACCCGCACCGTCGCCGTGCTGCTCGCGATCGGCGTCGGTCTCGGCGTCAGTGCCTGTGGGGCCTCGGCCGGGGACGACAAGGCGCCCGAGACGCGGGGCTTCGGGCTGCACGGGCGGACCCTGACCGTCGACTCGGACGACTCCGCGCTCGATCTGGTGGTGTCGGACTCCGCGAAGGCCGGTGAGATCCGGGTCACCCGGTGGTTCCAGGGGCATGTCGCCCTCGGCGGGGATCCGAAGGTCACCTGGGCCATGAAGGACGGCGACCGGCTGGTGCTGAGGATGAAGTGCTCGGGTGTCGTCGCCGACTGTTCGGCCCGGCACCGGATCGTGGTGCCGCGCGGGGTGGCCGTCAAGGTCGAGGACGGGGACGGAGGGGTGAGCGCGAAGGGCTTCGCCGAGGCGTTGAGCATCCGTACGGCGGACGGTTCGGTGCGGGTCAGTGACTCCTCGGGAGCGCTGGACCTGCACAGCGGCGACGGCTCCATCGAGGCCGTCGGCGTGGACGCGCGCCGCGTCCGGGTCGGTACCGACGACGGTTCGGTGCGGCTCGAACTCGGCACCGTGCCGGACCTGGTGGACTCCCGCAGCGGTGACGGCTCCCTCTCGATCGTGCTGCCCCGGGCCACGTACCGGGTGACCGCCGGGAGTGGGGACGGCTCGGTCCAGGTGGACGTGCCCCGCGACGGTTCCAGCGCCCACCGCGTCACCGCGCACACCGACGACGGAAAGATCACGGTACGGACAGCGAACTGACCGGCCCGTGTGTTCGTCTTCAACCGGTGGGAGAATGACAGCCGGGCAAGGCGGATGACAGCACGGGAGAGGGATGTGACGGCGACACCTTCGCGGCCGTATTCGCCGTTCGCGGGACCCGCGCGGCCTGCACGCCCGCTCGGCGGCATCCGGCGGGACCTCCCGTCGCCACGACCTGCGTCATCGGGGCCACGGGGCGTGGTGGAGCGCCCAGGCGCGGCGGAGCGGCCGAGCGAGGCGGAGCGACCGAGCGAGGCCGCGCGGTCGTCGCGGTCGGCGGCATCGGAACGGTCGTCGTCATCGGGACGACCAGCGCCATCGGGACGACCAGCGCCGTCGGAACGGCCGGCACCGTCGGAACGGCCGGCACCGTCGGAGCGGTCGGCACCGTCGGAACGGCCGGCACCGTCGGAGCAAACCTCACCCCCGGCCCCCCAGCCCCCGGCCCCTTCCCGCGTCGCCCGTGACATGTTCACCCTCGTAGCGCTCCCCCTGCTGGCCGCTCTCGTGCTGCCCGCGGCCTTCGCGGGAGGTGGCACCCGGCGCTGGTTCGGCGGGCGGTCCGAGGGGCAGCGGGCCGAGGCGCAGGCCGCCAAGGACGCCGCCGCGGCGGCGTTCTACGAACTCGACACCGCCCAGCGCGATCTGCGGATCTCGATCGAGACCATCACGGCCGTGGACGACTCCCCCGCCGCCCGTCGCGTGGTCTCGGACTTCACGGCGCTGGGGCTGCGGATCGACGAGGCCAGCCAGAAGTACATCACCGCCGTCGACGCGCACGATCTCGACCGGGACGAGCTGGAGGCGTCCGTCGCGGTGCGGGCCCGCACCGAGCTCGTCGCCGCGAAGGACGAACTGGGCCGGGTGAAGGCCGATCTCGACCGGTTCGAGCAGAGCCTCGGGCCGCTGCTCGGCAAGGCCGAGACCCAGCTCGCCCGGCTGGCGCCCGCCGTCGAGCGCGCCCGGCAGGCACTGCTGGCCGCCTCGAACGCCCTCGACTCCGTGCGGCGGTCCGGGCTGACGGCGGACGATCTCGCGGCCCGGCTCGCCGCACTCGCCCCCGAGCTGACCAAGCTGAACCAGGGGGCCGGACGGCACGGCGTGCCGGAGACGCTGGAGCGTGCCGAGCGGGTCACGCGGGAGGCCGCTGCGGTGCGCTCGGAGGCGGAGCGGCTGCCGGAGCGGGCGGCGGAGATCGACCACCGGCTCGTTTCGCTGCGGACCCGGGCGCAGGCGCTGACGACCCGCTCGGGGCAGGTGGAGCCGGTGCTGAGCGAGTTGCGGCGGCGGTTCTCGGCGGCGTGCTGGCAGGACCTCCAGCAGGTTCCGGACCAGGCCGCGGAGAACGTACGGCAGGCCGAGGCGAAGCTGAACGAGGCGCGGGCCGCGCGGGAGGCGCAGCGCTGGCCGGACGCGGCCTCGCTGCTGGCGACGGTGCGCGCGCTGCTGAACAGCACCGACGAGGCGGTGTCCGCGGCCGGCGACCGGCTGCGGCGGCTGAACGCCGTGCAGAAGGATCCCCAGCAGGAGATCGACCGGACCCGGTTCGCGATCCGGGACGCGCAGCGGCTGGCCATGGCGGGCCGGACGACCCCGGACCCGCGGCAGGCGCGCCCGCTCGACGACTCCGTGGCCCGGCTCGACCGGGCCGTGGCCACGCTGGAGGGCCGCCACCCCGACTACTGGCATTTCCTGACCGAGACGGAGGCCGTGCGGCAGACGGTGGCCCGAGTGGTCGCACAGATCCGCGAGGAGCGCGGCGGCGTCTGACAGGCCCCGGAAGCGAAGGCCTGAGGAAGCGAAGGCCTGAGGATGCGCCCCCAGGAAGCGGAACCCCCGGAAGCCAAGCCCCGGGAAGCGCTCCGAGGGCGCGTGAGGCACCCTCGGAGTCTCTTCCGAGGCCTGGCCGCCCGGGTTGTCCGGCAGGGGCGGTCAACCAGGTCCGGCCGGCCAGGTGCAGCCGCTCCGTCGGTCGAGTGCCGACGATCAGGTCCGGTACGCGTAGTACGCCGCGTTCGGGTACGCCGCCAGGAGGCTCGCCACCGACCGCCGGTAGGTGTCGGTGTCGTGGTAGGTCACGTACGGCACCCCGCTCGCGCTCCGGTACGACGTGATCATGGTGTGGTCCTTGGACCCGTCCTTGTCGAAGTCCATCTGCATCACGTCGCCGACGTCCATCTGGTAGACGTTGGCCAGGGGCGTGGAGCGCTGGGCGGTCTGGGTGAACCAGGACCACTCGTTGACGCCGACCCAGGTGTCGGTCTGGGTGGACGCGGTGTAGTTCCAGGTGCCGTAGTCCTCGTCGGAGCTCGCGACCGTGGCCCAGCCGCCCGCCTTCAGGGACTGGCTGACGTAGTTGGTGCAGTCGCCGCCGACGGAGTTGAAGCTGCGGTAGGCGGGGTTGTAGTTCTTCCAGTACTTCTCGGCGTACGTGGCCATGGCCGCGTAGTCGTACGGGCCGCCGGTGAGCGTCTTGGGGCTGGCGGGCGCGGGATACGTGGTCGCTGCCCGGGGGGCGTCGACAGCGGCCATGGTGGTCCTGCGGGGCGTGGTGGTGACGGGCTCGTTCACCTGCCGGGGGCCCTTGTCCGTCGAGCGTTCGCCCGTCACGGTCCAGCCGCCGTGCGGCCCGGCGGCGAAGGTCAGGACGTGGTGGGCGCGAAAGCCCGTGGTGGCGGGCTCGTCCCCGCGGATCCTCCGGTACGTGAGGGTGGTGGTCTCGGTGACCCAGGCGGTGGCCGTCCGGCCCGTGACCCGGGTCCGGTTCACGGTGACCCGGGTGTCGGCGGCGCTGTAGGCCTCACCGAGGGCGGCGAGGCGGGAGCGGGTGCCGTGCAGCGAGGTGAGGGCGGTGTTCTCGGTGCGGGCGAGGGTGCCGGACACCCGGATGCCCAAGGTGGTCGCGCCGAGGGCCGTACGGGCTGTACGGGCCGCCGGGGCGCGGTCGAGCAGGGCGGCCGTGCGGTCGGTGAACACGGCGTCGGCCACGCGGCCGAAGGCGTCGGCCGTCGACGCGGTCACCCGGGGGGCGGGGGCCGCGGCGTGGGCGGCGGACAGCGGCAGCAGGAGGGCGGAGAGGGTGATCGCGCCCACGACGGAACAACCGCGGCTTAAGTTCTTCGGTGTCACTGGTGATTCTCCTTGCTCCCCGGTCGGACTCCAGGGAAGAGAATCTTTACATGTCCCACTCAACTGTGCGGAATCCGGGGGGAGTTCGCGACGGGTGCAACCAAGTCCTTTATGTCGCAGGTAAGTTGATCTCAACGCGCGGTCGCGGGGCCGACGGAGCGGCGTCGAGCCCCTACTTCACCACGGTCGACCAGTCCGGTGACTGGGCGGGGTCCAGGCCGCGCAGGCGTTCCAGGGTCTCGGGCTTCTGCACGTCGAGCCAGTTGGTCAGCTCTTGGAAGGACACACAGCGAACGCCCTTCTTCGTGCACACGTTCTTGATGACCTGGTCGATGGCCTTCATGTAGATGCCGCCGTTCCAGTCCTCGAAGTGGTTGCCGATGAACAGCGGTGCCCGGCTGCCGTAGTAGACACGGTTGAAACCGGCCATGTACGAGTTGACGGTCTCCCCCTGCCACTGCGGGTACTGGGCCGGATTTCCCTCGGTCTCACCGTCGGACTGGTTGTAGAGGAAGTTGAAGTCCATGGACAGGCCTTGGTACTTGCCGTTCTCGTAGGGGAGCATCTGGAGCGGGAAGTCCCACACGCCCTCCTTCTTCTTCGGCCAGATCTGGAAGTCGCCCGCGGAGCTGGCGTCGTAGCGCCAGTTGTACTTCTTGGCGGTGGCCTTCATGGCCAGGAGCAGGTTCTTCTGGCCTTCGAGGCAGGGCGCGCGTCCGCCGCTGATGGCACGGGTCGCGTCGAAGGGGAGCGGCGGCAGGTCGGTGTAGCCGGTGTTGGTCTTCCACTTCTCCACGAAGGAGAAGAACTGGTCGATCTCGCTCTCCCACTCCGTGACGCTCCAGTCCCCGCCGCCCTTGTCGCCGCAGAAGTGGCCGTTGAAGTGGGTGCCGATCTCGTTGCCCTGCTTCCACGCCTTGCCGAGTTCCGCCAGCGTGGTGCGGATGTGCTCGTCGGTGGCGTAGCTGATGGCCGCCGATCCCGGCGCGTGCATGGGCGGTTCGTAGAGGTCCTTCTTGTCCTTGGGCAGCAGATAGATGCCGGTCAGGAAGAAGGTCATGTGGGCGTTGTACTGCTGGGCCAGCTCCCGGTAGTGCGAGAAGAGCTGGTCGTCGCCCTGGAGGGCGCCGTCCCAGGAGAAGACGACGAACTGGGGCGGCTTCTCACCGGGCTTGAGCGGTACGGCCTTCAACTCGCCCTGCTGCGGGCCCGTGTAGGACGTGGAGCCGTCGCCCAGCACATGGGTCTTGCCGTCCCACGCGGGTTCCTTCTTCACCTTGGCGGCGCCGGGACCGTGCGCGCGGGCCGACGCGGCCGGCGCGGTGTGGTCGGTGTTGAGCGCCAGGTAGGTGGCGGCCATGGACGTGACGACCAGGAAGGCCGTCATGGCCGCGAAGCCCTGGCGCGCGGAAGCGGCGGCGGACACGGGTTCGGACTCACGGCGTCGGCGCCGGCTGTGCTTCGAGTTCATACGGGGCACATTCTGCGAGGAGGACGGAAGGAGCGTGGCGCGGCCACCGGGTGGCCGTCGGCGGGGGCCGGACCGTACGGCCGGCCGACGGGATCAGCGAAGCGGGCTCATCGCACCGGACCAGATGCCGTACGGCACGTCGGCGACGGGCGCGCCGGCGATCCCCTTGAGCGGCAGCGGTTCCAGGCTCTTGGTCAGGTCGATGCGGTACAGGACCACGGCCGTCGACACGGAGTTGTTGGAGCCCACGAACCAGGCGGCCTTGTCGTCCAGCGTGGCGCCCCGCTTGGCGGCGACCTTCGCCGTCAGGGGGGCCGCGCCCGGGTGTCCGGTGCGGAAGGAGTCGGAGAGCGCGTCGGTGACCTGGCGGGCCACTTCGGCGCTCATCGCGTGGTGGGGCGCGGGCATGTCGAGCCGGACGGCGGAGCCGTTGCGGGTGATGCGGTGGACCGAGTACGGCTCGTAGTGCGTTCCGTCGGCGTCGAAGGTCGCGTAGGCGCTGGCCATGCGGATCGCGCTGGGTGTGGCGGCGCCGAGGGACATGTTCGGCACCTGCGGTCCGATGCTGGAGGAGAGCAGGCCCGACGCCTCGGCGGTCTCGCGGACCTTGTCCAGGCCGGCGTCCATGCCGAGCTGCATGAACGGGGTGTTCACGTTCGAGGCGAGGGCCGAACGCAGGCTGATCTGGCCGTAGTTCTTGTTGCCCTCGTTGTGGGCGGCGACCTTCTTGCCGCCGCGGTCCCAGTAGGGGCCCTCGGGTGTGCTGACCGGGACGCCGTCGTTGCCGTCGTACAGGGACTCGGGGGTGACCGGTGTGGCCGGGCCCTCGCGGGTCTTGTGGACGCCGTTCTCCAGGGCGGCCGCGTACACGAAGGGCAGGAAGGCCGAACCGGCCGGGACGGTGGTCGCGTTGGACTCGTTGTACCCCTGTCGGCGGTGGTCGGGGCCGCCGTAGACGGCGAGGATGCGGCCGTCGTCGGCGATCGAGGCGGCGCCGTAGTGGGCGGCCTTCGCGTTGGCCGGGTCCTTCTTCGCCGCCGCCTTGCGGGCCTTGGTCACGGCGTCGGTGAGCGCGGTCTCGCGGTCACGGTCGAAGGTCGTGTAGATCTGGTAGCCGCCGAGGTCGAAGTCGCGGTCGGAGATGTGTCCGGCCTTCTTGGCGTACTGGGTCGCCAGCTGGACCAGATAGTCGCTCTGCTTACCGGTGTCGTAGCTGCCGGACTGCTTGATCGGCTCGGGGAACTTCGTGTACGTGGCCCGCTCGGAGGCCGAGAGCTTGCCGGTCTTGACCATGCGGTCGAGGATCCAGGACCAGCGTTCCACGGCGCGCTTGTGGTTGGCCTTGCTCAGGGTGGGGTCGTACAGGCCCGCGCCCTTGAGGAGCGAGGCGAGGAAGGCGCCCTCGCTGGCGTTGAGCTTGCTGACGTCCTTTCCGTAGTAGGCCTGCGAGGCGCGCTGGAGGCCGTAGGTGCCCCGGCCGAACCAGCTGGTGTTGAGATAGCCCTCAAGGATCTTGTCCTTGCTCATCCTGTTGTCGAGCTTGAGGGCGATCATGGCCTCGGTGAACTTACGGGTCACCGAACGGTTCTGGGTCAGGTAGACGTTCTTGACGTACTGCTGTGTGATCGTGGAGCCGCCCTGGGTGTCCCCCTCGCCTACCGTCTTCACGAGGGCGCGGGCCAGACCCTTGGCGGAGATGCCGGGGTCGCTGTAGAAGCTCTCGTTCTCCGCCGCGAGGACGGCCGAACGCACGTCCACGGGTATGTCCTTCAGCGGCATGGCCTGGCGCCGCACCCAGCCGGTACGGGCCATCGGGGTGCCGTCGGACCAGAAGTAGACGTTGTCCTGCTGTGTGGCATACGTGTTGAGGTTCTGGGGTATGTCCGTTGCGGCGTAGGCGATGACGAGCAGCGAGCCGCTCAAGCCGATGGACAGCGCGAAGGCGCCGAGCCACTGCCGCCAGGAGGGGATCCAGCGCCGCGCACCGGTGCGTCCCGGGCGCGGGTAGGCGGGTTTGAGGCGGCGGGCGAACGGCGCGAGCCTTGTGGCCAGCCGGGACAGCTTGGAGGGCTCCGCGGGCTTGCGGCGGCTGCCGCGACCGCGCTGCGGTCCGGATATGTCAGCCACGGCGCGCCCCCGCGCACGGGCGGCCCAACGACAGGGGATTCGGGGCACCGATGCGATGCCAAGTCCTGGTCACGACTGCGTCTCCCTCCGCACTTCAAAATTGCGCGCGCGGGTAGTTGCAGCGGCCGCTTTCGCGGCTGCGAGCCCCCCTCCCCGACCTTGCGGCTCGTCGCGGCCCTACTAAATTATCAGCGACCAATGCAATCCCTTCGATCAGCAACGAGACAAAAAAGCTCAGAGGTCAACGACCGCCCCTCACCTGCCCTCTTGGAGCGCCCGTCACCCCCGCCCCGGCGGCCCCACCGCGCCACGTCGGGCGAAGGCGCCGGAGCCCTCCGGACGGCAGCACGTTCCGGCTAACCTGTGCGCATGCCTCGCTACGAGTACCGCTGCCGGACCTGCGGCGACACCTTCGAACTGAGCCGTCCCATGGCCGAATCGGCCGCTCCCGCGGCCTGCCCCGCCGGGCACGGGGACACCGTCAAACTGCTGTCGACGGTCGCCGTCGCCCGGGGCGGTTCCGCCTCCGCGCCGGCCCCCGCGCCGCGTTCGAGCGGCGGCGGAGGCGGGTGCTGCGGCGGCGGCTGCTGCGGCTGACGGCGGGGATTTCTTACCAACTCTTCAGCCGTGCACGCCTCGGACCCGGCGTGTCGCGACAGAACGGCCCCGGCCGTCCCCAACGGGACCGCACCGGGGCCAAGTCACCCACATCCCCCAAACCGCACCGAGCCGGGTGCCGGGGTCGTTCAGGTCTGTACCTGAACGACCTCGATTCCGGCTTCGGTCCCGGTACCGGATCGGGTACCGGCACTGACGAACTCGCGCAGGATCCGCTCCCCGGCCAGGACGCCCCGCTCCGGCAGCGCGGTGATCGCCGGTGCCGTCCAGTCCGCCTCGGCGAGTTCACCGTGGCCCGGACGCCAACCGCGGTCGGCGGCGAGCAGCAGGTCGGCGTCGAGGAGCGAGTCCCCCGCGGCGAGGGTGAGGACGGCCCCGGTGCGGCGGGCGACCTCGCGCACGGCCGAGCTCTTGGTGAGCGGCCTCGGCACGGCGTAGATCTTGCGGCCCTGCAACGAGACGGTCCAGCCGCGGCTCTCCGCCCACACGGCCAGGTTCTTGACCCACTCCTCGGGGAGCAGTTCCCGCTCCACCACCAGATAGACGAACAGGTCCTCGGCGACGCGGTGTTTGCGCACCCAGGCCGGGTCCGCGGTCCGCTCCAGGTGCTCCCGCACCTCGTCGAGCGGCGCGCACTCGGAGGCGAGCCGCTCCTTGACGCCCTCGTGCCAGTCCAGGTCGGAGACACCGTCGACGAGCAGGTGCCCGCCGTTGGCGCAGATCGCGTACTCGGGGGCCGGACCGGGCAGGTTGATGCGCTGGTACTGCTTGCGGGTGCGGGTCGTGGTCGGCACGAAGTACGCGATGTCACCGAGTTCGGTGAGCAGCGCGCCGGCCCGCTCCGTCATGTAGGAGAGCGGTTTGTTCTCGTGCACCTCGACGCAGAGCAGCCGGGGCGCGCGTGCGTCCGGCATGGTGAGCGCGAGGGCTGCGGCGGAGTAGATGAGGGTGCGGTCGAGGTCGCTGGCGACGAGGGTCTTGGGCACGGACATCAGAGGGTCACCGCCTTGCCGTCGGCACCGGTCGCGCCCCGCGTGTACTTCGGGTGGATCAACCCCACGCAGGTGTACGGGAGTTCCTCGACCTCCTCGACGGGTACCCCGCGCTGCCCGGCGAGCAGCCGGACGTGGTCGAGGTCGGCGCCCGCTCCGGCGCGCGCCAGGATCTTCCAGGGGACCCTGCGCAGCAGCACCCGGGTGGTCTCGCCGACGCCCGGCTTGACGAGGTTCACGTCGTGGATCTCGTACTCCTCGCTGATGCGCTCGACCGCGGCCCAGCCCTCCCAGGTGGGGGTCCGGTCGGCCGCGAGGAGTTCCTTCGCGCGGTCGCGGGCCGACTCGGCGACCTCGGGGAAGTGGGCGGCGACGGCGTCCAGGAACTCGACGGAGACGTCGGAGCCGGCGAGCTCGCGGTAGAACTTCGCGCCGTGGAAGTCGTGTTCGCCGACCAGGTCGGAGCGCAGGACCGTCCGCGAGATCAGGCCGGAGACGGTCGAGTTGAGGCAGGCCGAGGGGATGAGGAAGTCCTCGCGGGTGCCGTAGGTGCGCACGCAGGAGCCCGGGTCGGCGAGCACCGCTATCTCCGGGTCGAAGCCGGTGATGCCCTCGGCCTCCTCGAACTCCGCTATGGCGTCGGCGAGTTCGCGGGTGATGGCGCCCTTGCCCGTCCAGCCGTCGACGAAGACGACGTCGGCCGGGTCGTGGTGGGCGGCGAGCCAGCGCAGCGCGTTGGCGTCGATGCCGCGGCCGCGGACGATGGAGACGGCGTAGTGCGGCAGGTCGAGGCCGTGCTGGTGCTGGGCCCAGCGGCGCATCAGGACGCCGACGGGGGTGCCGGCGCGGGCCAGGGACACCAGGACGGGGCGCGGGGAGCGGTCGGCGAGCACGAGCTCGGTCACGGCGCCGACGGCCTCGGCGATCCGGGCGGCGGAGGCGGTGAGGGCCGCCTGGAAGAGCTCCTGGTACTCGGGGCTCGGCTGGTACTCGACCGGCAGCGACTCGGCGTAGTGGGCGCCGCCGCTCTGGATGGCCTCCTCGCGCTCCTCGGTGGGCGCCTCCAGCGTCACGTCCGACAGGTCCCGCAACAGCCAGCCGACCTCGTCGGGGGCGTACGAGGAGAAGGCGGGGCCGCGGAGGGGCTCGGGCAGCATGGAGGGCCTTTCGGTGGACGGCCGTGCGGGCGCGTACGAGGGCACGACGGCGATCAGGACATGCGGGGTGTGTGCCGCCAATTGTGCCAACAGGCCTTCGGGGGCGTGCAGTTCGGAGGTGTCGGCGGTGGAGTCGACCACCGCCACGACGGCGTCGAAGCCGGCGCCCGCGACGTTGTAGGCGTAGCGCTCCCCCGGCCCGTCGTCCGGGTCGTCGTGGGCGGGGAAGGCGATGCGGCTGCGGATGGCGTAGCCGGGGTCGTCGAGGGCGAGCACCGGGGAGCGGGTCGTGGTGGAGAAGCGCACCTCGGCGGGGAGCGTCCGCTCCAGTTCCAGGGCCAGGCGCAGCGGCGCGTACATCAGCTCCTCGAAGCCGAGGACCAGGACGCGCCCCGCAGCGTCGGGCAGGGCGTCGGCGAGGCGCCCCGCCATGGCGGGCAGGGCCGCCTCCAGGCGTATTCGGTCTCCGGGCGTGAACCCGTGCCGCCCCCCGTCGGGCAGCCCGTGCGGCCAGCCGAGACCGACACGGACGGCCGCACCGGTGTCCGGGGCGGCGGGGGTGCCGGGCGCCGCCGTCTCGTGGCGGGCGACCAGGGCCGTTCCCTTGGCCAGGACGTCCTCGGGCAGGCGCACCGTGCCCGAGGCGGCCGCGACCAGGTCCACGCGGGCGCCGATGTCCCCCGCGAACTTCTCGAAGCGGGCGTGGTCGGCCGGTGAGCGCATGTCGACCAGCGCCACGACGACGTACCGCTCGCGCGGATAGCGCCGGTGCAGGTCGCGGATCGTGTTGAGGACGGTGTTGCCGGTGGAGAACTCGTCGTCGACGAGGACCAGCGGGCCGGAGCCCGCGAGCAGTCCCGGGTCCTCGGGAAGCAGGAGGTGCGAGGTGGCGTGCGAGTGGGACTCCTCGAAGCCGCCCGCCGGCCGGACCCCGAGGACCGGGCGGCGGGTGGAGTGGAGGTAGGGGGCGACGCCGATCCCGTCCGCGACCGAGTGGCCGAGCCCGGTGGCCGTCTCGGCGTACCCGAGGACGACGGCCGCGCGGGCGTCCTCGGTACCCAGCAGTTCCCGCACCCGGCGCCCGAGCTCGACGCCGTACCCGTGGACGACCGCGGGCGACTGCGGCACGTGCTTGCCGAGGACGTTCGAGACGAGCAGGTGGGCCCGCTTGGGGTTGCGCCGCAGCGCGAGCCCCAGCAGGCCGCTCAGGCCCTCGTCTCCGAGGAGCTCGACGCCGAGCCGCTCGGCGACCCAGGTCCCCGTCCACACCGGCTCCTGCGCGGCCTCGGCGTGATCAGGGCCGATCACGCCGTCCGGGCCGCTTCCGCCGCCGGAGTGGTTCGGGTCGTGTGCTGGGGTGTTCATCGGTTCCTTGCTGTCGGGGGTGCGCTTCGCTCGGCCGGGCCGGCTCACGCCAGGATTCCGGCGGTGAGCAGCTCGACGAAGCCGATGTCCTCGTGGGCGACCCCGAAGACCTCGGCGCGCAGCAGGGTGCGCTCGGCCCAGGCGCGATGCGGCTTCACCTCGTTCATTTTGTTCGTGTACGCCGATCTCAGTACACCCCCGCCGCCGCGCTCCGGCCTCAGGATGTCCTGGGCGTCGCTGTACTCCTCGTGGCTGACCACGGACAGTGCGTGGACGGGCGGCACGTGCGAGGGGTGGATGCAGGTCTTGCCCATGAGCCCGTTGGCCTGGTCGAGCGCGATCTCGCGCAGCAGGCCGTCCATGGCGTGTTCGAGCAGCTTCTCGCGCAGTTTCTCCGCCTCGCCCTCCAGGAAGGGGCTGCGGCGCAGCTGGGGCTTGAACATGCGCTCCTGGACGCGGAAGTACTCCCACACGGGACCGGTGACGGTGAAGCCGGTGCCGTCGGCCCGCCCGAGCATGTTCACCACGTCGGCGATCACGGAGGCGACCACCTGGACGTCGTAGGCGGTCATGTCGGGGGCGCGGCGCAGCCCGTAGGAGGAGCAGAAGTCCGTCACGCCGAGGCGCAGCGCGAGCACGCGGTCGCGGTACTTGTCGACGGCGCGGGAGATGCCCTCCAGGGTCTCCACGCGCGATTCGCGGTAGAGCAGTTCGGGCGACTCCAGGACGGGCATGGCGAAGAGCCGTCTGCCGCTCTCCGCCTCCGCGGTGGTGAGGGCCTCCAGGAAGGGGGTGCCGCGTTCCTCGGTGAACTTCGGCATGACGAATCCGGACAGCAGCCGGACGGCGGGGCCCAGACGTCGTACGAGGTCGGGGATCTGCTCGGGGAAGCGGACCCGTACGAACAGCAGGGGCAGTTCACCGGTGTCCGGGCGGGCGGCGAGCTCCTCGAACTGGCGGACCAGGTTCGCCTCGGCGCCCACGACCTCGGCGTCGTCGATCGAGTCCTCCAGGCACAGGACCATCGAGACGACACCGCGTGTGGTCTGTTTGACGATGTCGGCGGCCAGGGTGGGCCGGGTCGCCGGGCTGTAGAGCGTCGCCCCGAGGGCCGCGGCCAGCACTCTGGCCGGAGAGTCGGACGTGAAGACGCCGGGCTCCCGGTGGAAGAGGCGCTGCCGCTCCTCAGGGGTGACGTGACCGAAATGACGCATGGGACTCCCCCGCGGCGGCTAGGTGGCCGAATGTGATGTGGCCGGTAATAGTACGTACGGATCCATGTCCGGGATTCCCACCGGGCGTGAAGTTCAGGTAACTCCACCATGTCCATCACCGGCCGGTTCCGGAACGACCCCACATTGTCGTGACCAGGACCGACAGGGCAGGATGACCGCATGACGCACGCGATGCTGAAAGGGTCGAACGTCCCGCTGGACGCTACAGCGGTGCGCGCCGTCCTGCGCTGGACGCCCGGTCAGGGTGTCCCCGATGTCGATGCCTCGGCGCTGCTCCTCGGTCCCGACGGTCGTGTGCGATCCGACGAGGACTTCGTCTTCTACAACCAGCCCCGCCATCCGTCGGGCAAGGTGTGGCGGCTCGGCAAGAAGCGCGGCGCCGAAGGCCTCACCGACACGATCCAGACGGATCTGACCGGTGTCGAGCCCGGCGTCGGACAGATTCTCCTGGTCGCATCGGCCGACGACGTCACCTTCGATCACGTACGCGATCTGCGCATTCTGCTGTATGACGCGGCCGTCGCGGACGGTGAACCTCTGGCGTACTTCGACATCAAGCCGGAGACCGGCGCGGAGACCGCGCTGATCTGCGGCGAGCTGTACCGGCGCGGTGACGGCTGGAAGTTCCGGGCGCTCGGCGAGGGCTACTCCAACGGTCTGGTGGGCCTCGCGACCGATTTCGGGATCTCGGTGGACGAGTCCGAGGGCGCCGCCGCCGTGCCGGCTTCGGGTACCGCGCCCGACCAGGCCGCCTGGGCCTCGCCGGCCACGGCTCCGGAGACCTCGCAGCCGCTGCCGCCGGAGCATTCCGCCCCGGTCACGCAGCAGGCGCCCGTCCCGCAGCAGCCCGCGTACGGCTATCCGGGGCCCGCCGCGGCCGCGACCGGCCCCGCGTACGGCTATCCGCAGCCCGCCGGGCGGCAGGCGGATCCTTCCGCCTACGGCTATCCGCAGCCGCAGAGCGCCCCGGCCACGCAGCCCGCGTACGGCTTCCCGCAGGCGGTGGGCACCGGACCGGACCCGGACTTCCGGCTGCCGCCGCAGGGACCGCAGTTCATCGGCCGCTGAGGCCAACGGGACCGGCTGGGCCGGCTGGGCCGCTGAGGCTGCCAGGGCCGGTGCGGCCGGTGGCTCCGGCGGGGCCGCCGGGACGGTCGAGGCCCGGGGCTCCGGTAAGCGCGCGCACCGGTGGCCGGGCGGGCCCGGGCGGGCGCTAACGGTCGGCCTTCGACTTGTATCCGCGGCCCCACTGGAGTCCCCAGCCGTAGAGCCGGTCGAGTTCGGCCTGGAAGCCGTACACGAACCTGACCTCGCGGCGCACGGTCACCTCGCCCTTGTTGCACTCGATCATGACGACGGCGCAGGAACGGGCCTGCGGATGGCGTTCCTCCAGGCCGATCTCGATGCGCGGGCCGTTGCTCGGGTAGAGCGTGATGACGGCGTGCGTACGGTCGAAGGCCGGGGTCGCGTCGTAGATGTAGACGAAGACCAGCAGGCGTTTGATGTCGTCGCGGTGGTCGAGGTTGACGTAGGCCGTCTCACCCGAGCCGGAGCCGAAGCGGTCGTCGCCGCTGAGCTTGACGAACGGCGGGGCGTTGAGCTCCCCGAAGAAGCTGCCGAGCGGCTGGACGACGCCCTTGGTGCCGTCCGTCAGCTCGTACATGACACCGAGGTCGAGGTCGACGTTGACCATGCTCTGGGTGTGCGCCTGGACCACTTCGGGCTTGAAGGTGCGGAACGGGTGGCGCAGCAGGCTGCCGCGCTGCGGGCCGCCGATGTCGGAGGTGCGCATCCGCCAGGACAGGTTGATGCGCAGGTTGCCGCTGGCGGCGCCCTGTTTGGTGAGCGAGACCGTGTGGTTGCGCTTGGTCATTTCGATGGAGTTGGACGCCGCGCTGCCGGAGTCGAAATCCGCCGAGCGGCCGCGCCACAGGTCCTGCCAGATGCCCATTCGGCCCCCCACGTCTGTCGGTGTGCGGCGGGGCGGCCGCGGAGGACTCGTCCTCGGCGACCGCCCCGCTCAGAGCGTTCCTCAGTCGGAGGGGTGTCACACCCCGGACGAGACCTCAGCCTTCTCGTCCGAGGCCGGGGCTTTTCCCTCGGCCTCGGCGAGTGTCTTGTTGCGGCGCACGGAGGACCAGAAGGACAGGGCGATCAGGACGACGCCGACGAGTCCGGTGATGACCTCGTTGATCTCGTACTGGATGGTGACCATGAGGATCACGGCCAGGGCGCCGATCGCGTAGTGGGCGCCGTGCTCCAGGTAGACGTAGTCGTCGAGGGTGCCCTGGCGGACCAGGTAGACGGTGAGCGAGCGGACGTACATGGCCCCGATGCCCAGGCCGAGCGCCATCAGCACGATGTCGTTGGTGATGGCGAAGGCGCCGATGACTCCGTCGAAGGAGAACGAGGCGTCCAGGACCTCCAGGTAGAGGAACATGAAGAACGCGGCCTGGCCGGCGAGGACGACGGCCGGCTTCTTCTTGCCGGTGCGCTCCGCCTCCTCCTCGGCCTCGTGCTCCCGCTCCTCGTCTTCCTCGAGCCTGTCCTCGAAGTAGCCGGAGAGTCCGCCGACGATCATGTACGTGATCAGGCCGGCGATGCCGGAGACCAGAACCGTCTGTGCCTTGTCGACGTGGCCGCCGCCGTGCTGGTGGGCGTGGACCGCGAAGGTCATGGAGGTGATCAGCAGGACGATCAGGGCGACGCAGACGGACAGCATGTCGACCTTGCCGAGCTTGGCCAGCGGCCGCTCGATCCAGCGCAGCCACTGGATGTCCCGGTCCTCGAAGATGAAGTCGAGGAAGATCATGAGCAGGAACATGCCACCGAAGGCGGCGATCGACGGGTGGGCGTCGGTCACCAGCTGCTGGTACTTGTCCTTGTCGTTCAGCGCCAGATCGACCGCGTCGATCGGGCCGATCTTGGCGCTGATGGCGACGATCACGACCGGGAAGACCAGGCGCATGCCGAAGACGGCGATCAGCACGCCGACCGTGAGGAAGATCTTCTGCCAGAAGGCACTCATCTTCTTCAGGATTCCGGCGTTGACCACCGCGTTGTCGAAGGACAGCGAGATCTCCAGGACGGCCAGGATCGCCACGATGCCGAAGGCGGTCCACCCCCCGTAGACGGCCGCCGCGGCCAGACCTAGCGCGGTGATCGCGAACGACCAGCCGAAGGTTTTCAGAAGCACTGGCTACCCAATCATCGTGTGGTGGGGGCACCCCCAAGCGCAGACTCGGGGGGTGTGCAACCCCCGCGCCGTACTCGGCTTTACCTACTGTTGACCACGAAGTCTAAGGGGCCGCCTTCGGCCGATACAGGTGGGTCTAGGAAACATTGACCCCGAAGTCGAGTGCGATGCCCCGCAGTCCCGACGCGTACCCCTGGCCGACCGCACGGAACTTCCATTCCGCGTTGTAGCGGTAGACCTCGCCGAAGATCATCGCCGTCTCGGTGGAGGCGTCCTCGGAAAGGTCATAACGGGCGAGTTCCTGGCCGTCGGCCTGGTTGACGACCCGGATGTAGGCGTTGCTGACCTGGCCGAAGGTCTGGCCCCGGTTGTCCGCGTCATGGATGGAGACCGGAAAGACGATCTTGTCGACCACGGCGGGGACCTTGGCGAGGTCGATCAGGATCGACTCGTCGTCGCCCTCGCCCTCACCCGTGAGGTTGTCGCCGGTGTGCTCCACGGAGCCGTCCGGGCTCGTGAGCTGGTTGTAGAAGATGAACCACTCGTCCCCGAGCACCCGGCCGCCGCTGCACAGCAGCGCGCTGGCGTCGAGGTCGAAGTCGGCTCCGGTGGTGGAGCGCGCGTCCCAGCCGAGCCCGATCATGACGTTCGTGAGGTTCGGTGCGGCCTTCGAGAGGGAGACATTGCCCCCCTTGGCGAGCGTGACGCCCATGATGCTGGTCCTCCCCGAGGTTCGATCTTCACTTGGTACGGCCGGTCCGGTGCCGCACCGAGGCGGTGCGGCACCGGACCGGGATGCCCGAGGGCTGCGGCTCAGACGTTGACGCCGAAGTCCTGCGCGATGCCGCGCAGGCCCGAGGCGTAGCCCTGGCCGATGGCGCGGAACTTCCACTCGGCGCCGTTGCGGTAGAGCTCGCCGAAGACCATCGCGGTCTCCGTCGAGGCGTCCTCAGAGAGGTCGTAGCGCGCGATCTCCGCCTCGCCGGCCTGGTTCACCACGCGGATGTACGCGTTGCGGACCTGTCCGAAGGACTGCTGGCGGCCCTCGGCCTCGTAGATGGAGACCGGGAACACGATCTTCGTGACGTCGGCGGGGACGGCGGCGAGGTTGACCTTGATCTGCTCGTCGTCGCCCTCGCCCTCACCGGTGATGTTGTCGCCGGTGTGCTCCACCGAGCCGTCCGGGCTCTTCAGGTTGTTGAAGAACACGAAGTTCTGGTCGGAGCTGACCTTGCCGTCCGCGTTCGTGAGGATGGCGCTGGCGTCGAGGTCGAAGTCCACGCCGGTGGTGGTACGGGCGTCCCATCCCAGGCCGACGATGACCGCGGTCAGTCCCGGGGCCTCCTTCGACAGCGATACGTTGCCGCCCTTGCTGAGGCTGACTCCCACGAGTCCTCCCAATGGTGTTCAGGGGCGGGGAGCCCCGTAGGTGCGTTGGTATCGGATCAACGGTTCGATCCTAGTGACGGGTTCCCGTGCCTCGCAGGGCTTGGAACCGAAGAATCACAGGGTGTCGAGCGCCTTGACGTACTCGTTCAGGTCACGCGCGTCCGGCAGCGCGTTGACGACGGTCCAGCGGACGACGCCCTCCTTGTCGATGATGAACGTGCCGCGCACGGCGCAGCCCTTGTCCTCGTCGAAGACGCCGTAGGCGCGCGAAATGTTGCCGTGCGGCCAGAAGTCGGAGAGCAGCGGGTACTCCAGGCCCTCCTGCTCGGCGAAGACGCGCAGGGTGTGGATGGAGTCGTTGGAGACCGCGAGGAGCTGGGTGTCGCGGTCGGCGAACTGCGGCAGGTTGTCGCGCAGGGAGCACAGCTCGCCGGTGCACACGCCGGTGAAGGCGAAGGGGTAGAAGAGCAGGACGACGTTCTTCTCGCCACGGAAGTCGGACAGCTTCACGGTGGCGCCGTGGTTGTCCTTCAGCTCGAAGTCCGGGGCCTTGGTGCCGACCTCGACGGCCATAGTCACTCGCTTCCCTTCCAAGGGTCTGTTCGGGTGACGACCAGCGTACGCAGTGATCGCCTTCCGGCGGCCGCGCGACCCCCGCGAGGTCCGCCGGCGCGGCTCGGGGCATGCGTGAGGCCCCCGCCGAGGTGGCTCGGCGGGGGCCTCACGGATTGTTCTGGCTGGCAGACGGGGCGCAGCTCAGCGCTTCGACTTGGGGGTGGCCAGGCGGGTGCCCGACCACTCCTTGGCGACGGAGATGCTCTTCGTCTGGGAGAGGCCGGCTGTCTGTGCGGCATCGCTGATGTCGCTGGGCTCGACGTAACCGTCCCTGCCGGTCTTCGGGGTCAGCAGCCAGATGTTGCCGCCGTCCTCAAGGAAACCGATGACGTCCACCAGCGCGTCCGTGAGATCGCCGTCCTCGTCCCGGAACCACAACAGCACCACGTCGGCGACGTCGTCGTAGTCCTCGTCGACCAGATCCTGGCCGATCAGAGATTCGATGCTTTCACGGAGCTCGTGGTCAACGTCGTCGTCGAAGCCGATCTCCTGGACCACCTGTCCGGGCTCGAACCCCAGCCTGGCGGCCGGGTTGGTCCGCTCCTCCGCGTGGTCCGCGGTCGCGCTCACGGCTTGCCTCCTGATCATGTTTCGGAATGGGGGTCTCCCTCTGCTCGTCCAGAGCCGGGGGATGTCAGCCACGCGCGTACGCGAAGCGTTGGCCGTAGTCCACACGGGCGGAGCGGATCGCGCAAGTACCCGGCCGTCGAGACCGCCGAAACGGTGACGATCCTGGCAGTGCCGACGCAACTCCCGGCGGGCCATCATGACGCCGCGTGACGGGCACCACACACTTCTGCCCCATTTATCCACTTCGGAACCCTTGGGGCGTGCGAAAGCCGAACGGCTTTGCGGAACGCGTCACGCCCTGAGCGTATCGTTACGTTTTGGTCGAGACCGCCCCAACGGTCCGGACGAGCGTCTCGGTTACCCCCAGGTAGAGATGACGAAGGCGTTCGCGGGGTACACGATGGGGATCGGTGCAGACGCGGGGAAAACCCACCGAAGACAGCCCTCTGACAGTGAAGGAACAGCGTGGCTCCCGGATCCGATCGCAACCCGATCATCATTGGCGGCCTTCCCAGCCAGGTCCCGGACTTCGATCCTGAGGAGACTCAGGAGTGGCTCGACTCCCTCGACGCCGCCGTCGACGAGCGCGGCCGCGAGCGGGCCCGCTATCTGATGCTGCGGCTGATCGAGCGGGCCCGTGAGAAGCGCGTGGCCGTACCCGAGATGCGCAGCACGGACTACGTCAACACGATCGCCACCAAGGACGAGCCGTTCTTCCCCGGCAACGAGGAGATCGAGCGCAAGGTCCTCAACGCGACCCGCTGGAACGCGGCCGTGATGGTCTCCAGGGCGCAGCGCCCCGGGATCGGCGTCGGCGGCCACATCGCGACCTTCGCCTCCTCGGCCTCTCTTTACGACGTCGGCTTCAACCACTTCTTCCGCGGCAAGGACGAGGGCGACGGCGGCGACCAGATCTTCTTCCAGGGGCACGCCTCGCCGGGCATCTACGCCCGCGCCTTCCTCCTGGACCGGCTCTCCGAGCAGCAGCTCGACGCGTTCCGCCAGGAGAAGTCGAAGGCGCCCCACGGACTGTCCTCGTACCCGCACCCGCGGCTGATGCCGGACTTCTGGGAGTTCCCGACCGTCTCGATGGGCCTCGGCCCGCTCGGCGCGATCTTCCAGGCGCGGATGAACCGCTACATGGAGGCGCGCGGGATCGCGGACACCTCCAAGTCCCACGTCTGGGCATTCCTCGGCGACGGCGAGATGGACGAGCCGGAGTCGCTCGGCCAGCTGTCGATCGCCGCGCGCGAGGGCCTGGACAACCTGACCTTCGTCGTGAACTGCAACCTCCAGCGCCTCGACGGCCCGGTGCGCGGCAACGGGAAGATCATCCAGGAGCTGGAGTCGCAGTTCCGGGGCGCCGGCTGGAACGTGATCAAGCTGGTCTGGGACCGCACCTGGGACCCGCTGCTCGCGCAGGACCGCGACGGGGTGCTCGTCAACCGGCTGAACACCACGCCCGACGGCCAGTTCCAGACGTACGCCACGGAGACGGGCGCGTACATCCGCGACCACTTCTTCGGCGACGACCACCGGCTGCGGGCGATGGTCGAAGGCATGAGCGACGACCAGATCCTGCACCTGGGGCGCGGCGGCCACGACCACAAGAAGATCTTCGCGGCGTTCTCGGCGGCCAAGGCGCACGCGGGCCAGCCGACGGTGATCCTGGCGCAGACGGTCAAGGGCTGGACGCTCGGCCCGAACTTCGAGGGCCGCAACGCCACGCACCAGATGAAGAAGCTGACGGTCGCCGACCTCAAGGGGTTCCGCGACCGGCTGCACCTGCCGATCACGGACCGGGAGCTGGAGGACGGCGCGCCGCCGTACTACCACCCGGGCCGGAACTCGGAGGAGATCCAGTACATGCACGACCGCCGCAAGGGCCTCGGCGGGTACGTCCCCACGCGTGTCGTGCGGTCCAAGCCGCTGGTCCTGCCCGAGGACAAGACGTACGCGAGTGTGAAGAAGGGTTCGGGTCAGCAGTCCATCGCCACGACCATGGCGTTCGTCCGGCTGCTGAAGGACCTCATGCGGGACAAGGAGATCGGCAAGCGGTTCGTGCTGATCGCGCCGGACGAGTACCGCACGTTCGGCATGGACTCGTTCTTCCCGAGCGCGAAGATCTACAACCCGCTCGGCCAGCAGTACGAGTCGGTGGACCGGGAACTGCTGCTCGCGTACAAGGAGTCGCCGACCGGGCAGATGCTGCACGACGGCATCTCCGAGGCGGGCTGCACGGCCTCGCTGATCGCCGCGGGTTCGGCGTACGCCACGCACGGCGAGCCGCTGATCCCGGTCTACGTCTTCTACTCGATGTTCGGTTTCCAGCGAACGGGTGACCAGTTCTGGCAGATGGCCGACCAGCTGGCGCGCGGTTTCGTGCTGGGCGCGACCGCCGGGCGGACGACGCTGACCGGTGAGGGTCTCCAGCACGCGGACGGCCACTCGCAGCTGCTCGCCTCCACGAACCCGGGCTGTGTCGCCTACGACCCGGCGTTCGGCTTCGAGATCGCGCACATCGTCCAGGACGGTCTGCGCCGTATGTACGGCTCGTCCGAGGAGCACCCGCACGGCGAGGACGTCTTCTACTACCTCACCGTCTACAACGAGCCGCTCCAGCACCCGGCGGAGCCGGAGAACGTGGACGCCGAGGGCATCCTGAAGGGCCTCTACCGCTTCAGCGAGGGCACCTCGGGCACGATCCCCGCGCAGATCATGGCGTCCGGCATCGGCGTCACCTGGGCGCTGGAGGCGCAGCGGATCCTCGCCGAGGAGTGGAACGTACGGGCCGACGTCTGGTCGGCGACCTCCTGGAACGAGCTGCGGCGCGAGGCCGTCGAGGTGGAGCGGCACAACCTGCTGCACCCGGAGGAGGAACAGCGCGTCCCGTACGTGACGCGGAAACTGTCCTCCGCCAAGGGTCCGTTCGTGGCCGTGTCCGACTGGATGCGATCGGTTCCCGACCAGATCTCCCGGTGGGTGCCCGGCACCTACCAGTCGCTCGGGGCGGACGGCTTCGGCTTCGCGGACACGCGGGGCGCGGCCCGGCGCTTCTTCCACATCGACGCGCAGTCGATCGTGGTCGCGGTGCTGACCGAGCTGGCCCGCGAGGGCAAGGTGGACCGGTCGGTGCTGAAGCAGGCGGTCGACCGCTACCAGCTGCTCGACGTGCGGGCGGCCGACCCGGGCGCGGCGGGCGGCGACGCGTAGGGCCCCTCCGGCGGATCGGGCCGCGGGAGATCCACGGTGCCGTGCGGCCCGCCTCTCCGGCGCGATCCGGCGGGAGGGCCCCGGGCGAGAGCGGGAAGGGCAGGGGGCGGTGGGCCGTGGGCCCGCCGCCCCCTCGCCGTTTTCTTTCTACGATGCGGACATGAGCGATGAATCGGCGCAGGCCCGTTGGGAGCTGGTGACGCAGCGGCCCCTGCTCGTCCTCGCGGTGGCGTTCGCCCTCGGGTACGCCGTGCCGATCGTGGACAGCGACGCCGGCCGTCCGGTGACCCTGACCTGCACGCTGGTGGAGTGGGTCGTGTGGGGGGCCTTCGCCATCGACTATCTGGTGCGGTTCGCCCTGGCCCGGGAGCGGCGCGTCTTCGTCCGCGGCCACTGGCTGGACCTGTGCGCCGTGATCCTGCCGATCCTTCAGCCGCTGCGGCTGCTGCGGCTGGTCTCCACCTTGATGCTGGTGGGGCGGCGCGCCCGGATGGCCTCGCAGATCCGGCTGACGACGTACGTCGGCGGCGCGGTCGTCGGTCTGCTGATGTTCGGCTCGCTCGCCGTGCTGTCGGTGGAACGCGACTCGCCGAACGGGAACATCAAGACGCTGGGTGACGCGGTGTGGTGGTCGTTCACGACGATGACGACCGTGGGGTACGGCGATCACGCCCCGACGACGGGGATGGGCCGCGTCATCGCGGTCGGCCTGATGCTGTCGGGGATCGCCCTCCTCGGCGTGGTCACCGCGAACATCGCCGCCTGGTTCATCTCCCGGTTCGAGAAGGACGACGTGGAGGAGCGGCGGCAGACCGCGGCGATCGAGGAGCTCGCGGCGCAGGTGCAGGCACTGCGGGCCGAGGTCGCCGCGCTCGCCTGCGGCCCGGGAATCCTGCCGCACCCGCTGTCGGCGGGGTCGGAGGAACACTCCCCCACCTGACAGCCGGAGGAACACTCCCCCTCCTGACGGCCGTGGGCCCGCGCACCGCTCGGAGCGGCGCGCGGGCCCACGGGTGCCGGCCTCGGCGACGGGTCGGCGTCACGGCCGGTGTCAGAGCAGGCCGTTGCCCGGTCCGCCACCCAGCCAGATGACCGCCAGGAGGGTGTCGATCGCTCCCAGCACGAGGGCTATCAGGGCCGGCACCGGCCCCGACCCGGTCCAGCGGCGGCCCATGGAGAGCCATCCGCAGACCATCGCGGCCGGTCCGAGAACGATGCCCAGCGTGAAGAAGCCGGCCACCGCGCACACCACACCGATGATCCCCAGGGTCGCGCTGTCCGGCCCGGTCCGTGATCCGCTACGGCCACGTGAACGGGGGTACCTGCGCGTACCGTTTCCGAAGCCCGCCATCATCAACTCCTGAACTCCCGTGACCTGTCGGTCGGTTCGGGTCGATGGACCGGGTACCCCCGTTTCACGCCGGCAGACCCGCCCGTGCTCGGGCGGGTCTGCCGGAGGCGAGAGGGTCAGATGTGACCGACGCCCGCGCCGGCTTCGGCGTTCTCACCGCGCTTGGTGAGCAGCGCGACGAAGACGGCGACCACGGCGACCACGGCGGCGACGAGGCACGCGAGGCTCATGCCGGAGATGAACGTGTCGTGCGCGACCACGGAGATCTTCGCCGCGATGGCCTCCGGGGTGCCCTTGGCCACCGGCGCCGCGCCCTGCTGCACGGCCTGCGAGGCCAGGGCCTCCTGCGCGCCGGTGAGCTTGGGCAGACCGGCCGCGACCCAGTTGCCCGCGAGGTCGTTGTCGACCTTGGAGGCCATCACGGCGCCCAGGACGGCCGTGCCGAGGCTGCCGCCGATCTGCATGGCCGCCTGCTGGAGACCGCCGGCGACACCGGAGAGCTCCATCGGGGCGTTGCCGACGATGACCTCGGTGGCACCGACCATGACCGGCGCGAGGCCGAAGCCGAGGAGGGCGAACCAGATGGACATCAGACCGCTGGAGGTGTCGGCCTTCAGCGTCGACATGCCGTACATGGCGATCGCGGTGGCCGCCATGCCGCTGGCGAGCGGGATGCGCGGGCCGAGCTTGGTGATGGCCAGACCCGCGAGCGGGGAGCCGACGATCATCATGCCGGTGAGCGGGAGCAGGTGCAGGCCCGCGTCGACCGGGCTCATGCCGTGCACGTTCTGGAGGTAGAACGTCACGAAGAACAGGCCGCCCATGAAGGCGATGGCCATGAGCACCATCAGCACCACACCCGCGGAGAGCGGGACGGAGCGGAAGAGGCCGAGCGGGATCAGCGGTTCCTTCACGCGGGTCTCCCAGAAGGAGAACAGCGCGAAGCCGAGGACGGACAGACCGAGGAAGAGCCAGGTCTTGCCGTCGCCCCAGCCCCAGGCCGGGGCCTTGATCAGGGCCCACACCAGGCAGAACATCGCGCCGGACAGCAGCACGATGCCGAGGATGTCGAAGGAGCGCGGGGCGTTCTCGGCGCGGTGGTCGAGCAGGATCAGGATGCCCAGGGTGAGGGCGATCAGGCCGACCGGCACGTTGATGAAGAACACCGACTGCCAGCTGACGTGCTGGACGAGCAGACCACCGAGGATCGGGCCGCCCGCCGTGGAGGCGCCGATGACCATGCCCCAGATGCCGATCGCCATGTTCAGCTTCTCGGCCGGGAAGGTCGCGCGCAGCAGGCCGAGCGCGGCCGGCATCAGCAGCGCGCCGAACAGGCCCTGGAAGACACGGAAGGTGACCACCAGGGCGATGCTGTGCGACAGGCCGATCGCGCCGGACGCGGCGGCGAAGCCGGTCACGCCGATGAGGAAGGTCTGGCGGTGGCCGAAGCGGTCGCCGAGCTTGCCCGCGGTGATGAGGGAGACCGCGAGGGCGAGGAAGTAGGCGTTGGTGATCCACTGGACGTCGGCGAAGGTCGCGCCGAGGTCCTTGGCGATGGCCGGGTTGGCGATGGCCACGATGGTGCCGTCCAGGGCCACCATCATGACCCCGACGGCCACGGTGATGAGGGTGAACCACGGATGGCCGCGCAGGCCCGTGGACGGAGCCTGGTCGGACGGGGAGTCCGGAGTCTTGTCCTCCGGGCCCGTCTTCTCGATGGTGGTCTGACTAGTCATTTTTCGAGGCTAGTGACAGCGGCTGACAATTGACAAACCGATTCACAAGTCGGTAACTGTCACGTCACTCACAGATAGGCTGAACTGGGCGAACTGTTGGCGAAGGAGAGCGCGGCACCATGACAGACACGGTCCCCCCGGCGCACGCGCCACGCCCCGGGCTGCGGGAGCGCAAGAAACAGCGCACCCGGGACGCGCTGCTGCGGGCCGCCCTCGAACTGTTCACCTCGCAGGGGTACGAGCGGACCACCGTCGACGAGATCGCCGAGGCCGTCGACGTCTCCCAGCGCACCTTCTTCCGCTACTTCGCCGGCAAGGAGGACGCCGCCCTGTTCCTCCAGCGGCTCACCGAGTCGCATTTCATCGCCGCGGTGCGCGAACGACCGGCCCACGAGGCTCCGTTGGAGGCGCTGCGCCGTGCGGTCCTGGAGAGCTGGGACACCATCGGCGAGGCGATCGAAGAGGTGGTGCCCATCGAACTGCACATGCGCACCTACCGATTGATCGAGTCGACGCCCGCGCTGCTCGCCGTGCATCTGCGCCGCTCGGAGGAGATCGAGGAGGAGATCGCGCGGCTCATCGCCGAGCGCGAGGGCCTCGACGTGGACACCGATCCGCGCCCGCGCATCGCGGTCGCCGTGTTCGGCGGGGTGATGCGGGTCACGGGCCGGATGTGGGGCGCGGGCGAGGACACCAGCGTCGAGGCGATCCGCGAGCTGACCGCGACCTATCTCGACCATGTGGGGCCCGCGTTGGCGGAGAAGTGGGGCAGCGCGCCGCGGTGACAACAGGTGACGTCTCGTGACGTCACGTCACCGTCAGGGACTTCCGCGGCTCCCGCATGGAACCCCGTACCCGCCCGCGCCCGTTGTTACCGATGACACCCGGCGGACCCTTCCGCGAAAGACGTCAGGGAATCACAACACCCCCATACGCAGCGTCACATATCGCACACGCGTAGCGGGAATGTCCGTACAGAGTGTCACCATTTAACTCAAACTGAACCCGGTTTGCCCCAATCACCCCATCAGAAACGTGATCCCAGTCACTCGTTTAACGGGAGGCTCCCCACTTCTCCTAGGGTGTCCTCTCAGTGACTTCCTTCGACACCACCCCCCAACTCAACGTCTGGCGCGCACTGCTCGCGCTGGCCGTGGTGTTCGTGATGCTGGCCACCAGTGGCTGGACCGCGATCCACAGCCACCGTGCGGCCTCGGCGCTCCAGGCGTCCCGCTCCGCGTGGGCGCACGGCAGCCTGGCCGGACACAGACTGCCCGCCCCCGACTCCGATCCCGGTCTGCTGTCCCAGTTCTTCAGCACGCTCGATGCGCAGCAGCGTTCACGGCTCGTCCACCGTTATCCGCTCGCGGTCGGCAACATGAACGGTGCGCCGGTGACCCTGCGCTACGCGGCGAACCGTGTCGCGCTCCGACACGAGCGCACGGTCGAGCGCGAGCGCATGCACGACGACCGGCTCTCCTCCGCGGGCCACTACGACGCTGGCCGCCGGATGCACCGCTACGAAGCGCTGCTGGACAAGGGCCGCGAGATCCTCGCCTTCGACCCCAACGGCTCGGGCCGGGTCGCCGAGGTCTTCGGCGACCTCGACACGGCCCGCCGTGTCTCGGTCGTGGTCCCCGGTGTCGACACCGACCTGCTCACCTTCCAGCGCACGTACAAGCAGTACTCGGCGCCCGTGGGCATGGCCGACGCGCTGTACAAGGAGGAGCGCTCGGCGGACCCGGCCGCGCGGACGGCCGTGATCGCGTGGGCGGACTACACCGCGCCCAGCGGACTCGGCATCGACTCGGCCACCGCCATGCGGGCCGAGGAGGGCGCGGTGCGGCTGAACGCGCTGGTACGGGCGCTGCCGGGCGGCTCGCAGGTGGCGCTGTACTGCCACAGCTACGGCTCGGTCCTGTGCGGGGTGGCCGCTTCCTCACTGCCCTCGCGGGTCTCCGACATAGCCGTGGCGGGCAGCCCCGGCATGCGGGCGGCGAACGCGGCGAACCTGCACACCACCGCCCGGGTCTGGGCGATGCGTGACGCGGACGACTGGATCCAGGACGTGCCGCACCTGGAGGTCGGAGGCCTCGGGCACGGAGCGGACCCGGTCTCGAAGGGGTTCGGGGCACGCCTGCTGTCCGCCGAGGGGGCGAAGGGCCACGCCGGCTACTTCCAGCCGGGCACGGAGAGTCTCCGCAACTTCGCGGAGATCGGGATCGGCGCGTACCGCTCCGTCAGCTGCGCGCGCGACGACGACGCCTGCCGGACGGGTTTGTCCGCCGGTACGTCGGCCTGACGCGCGTAGAGGACGAAAAACTGCGGTCCGCCCAGAGAGGCGACGGAGGCTTGCGTGCCGCATACGATGGCCCGCATGGGTGACGTACTGGCCGGTTTTCATGCCGCCTGGGAGTTCGAGTCCGACTCCGTGCTCATCCGCTTCGAACGGGGGATCCGTACACCGAAGCTGTTCCAGGCGCTCGGTGAACGCCGTATCCCCCTGGCGGCGATCGCGGCGGTGACGCTGACGCCCGGGAAGCGAGGCACGGTCGTTCTGCGTGTGGTGCCGAGGCCCGGCGCCGATCCGCTGATGGAGGCGGCCGCGGGACAGCTCAAGGAGGGGTGCGACCCGTACCGGCTGGTGCTGCCGGCCGACCGCGAGACGCTCGCGGAGTACTACGCGGACGAGCTGCGCGGCCGGCTCACGGCGGACGACGAGCCCGCCGAGCGTTTTCTCGTGAAGCCGCCCGAGGGGCCGCTGGTCTTCAAGGCCTACGACGGGAAGGCGTCCTTCGACGGCAAGACGGTGTCCTTCCGGTGGTTCTGGACGGGCGCGTCCTCGGCGAAGTGGAAGGCCGGCGACCAGACCTTCCCCGTCTCCGCGCTGTGCGGGGTCGAGTGGCGCTCCCCCGAGGTGTTCGAGGGCCATCTGCGGCTGCTGCGCCGGGATCCCGCGCCGGCGCATCCCGCCCAGGCGGACCAGGACCCCGCGGCGGTCGTCTTCGGGCTCGGGTACGGGCCCGTCCACGAGTCGCTGCCGTTCGCGGCGGCCGTGCTCGCCGCCACGCGCTCCGGGAGTCCCGCGCCCGTCGTCGCGGCTCCCGCGCCGCACCGCGACCCGGCCGACATCGCCGACCGGATCCGGCATCTCGGCGAACTGCACGAGGCCGGGCTGGTCACGGACGAGGAGTTCTCGGTCAAGAAGGCGGAACTGCTCGCCCAGCTGTAGCGGGCCGGCACCCCTGGGGTGCCGGCCACACCCGTCCGCCGGCCGGACCGCCCCTGTCAGGGCTGTCCGCCGTCAGGGATCCGCCGTCAGGAACGCTCCGAGGCGAGGGCGCGGCTCGCGTCCCCGTAGAAGCCGATCTTCCGGTCCAGCACGGCCAGCGTGTCCTGGAGCTCCGCGATCCGGGCCCTGACGTCGCGGCGCGTGGCCTCCAGGAGCTCGTAGCGGTCCGTGTACGTGTGATCGCCGGCGCGCACCATCTCCGCGTAGCGGACCATGTCGGCGACCGGCATCCCGGTGAGCCGGAGCTTGCCGACGAGGCCGAGCCAGTCCAGGTCGCGGTTGCTGTAGCGGCGCTGGCCGGTGTGCGAGCGGTCGATGTGCGGCATGAGCCCGATGCGCTCGTACCAGCGCAGGGTGTGCGCGCTGAGGCCGGTGAAGGCGACGACCTCGCTGATCGTGTAGTTGTCGCGGCCGTCGGGGCGCCGCGGCTCCCGCTCGGGGGGCTCGGCGCAGCTGTCGGTCCCGGTGGCCTCGGCTGTGGTCTCCATCACCGTCATGCCCCCACGCTAAAACCTTCGAGCGCACTCCAGGCAAGCCGAACCGGCGGAAAATGCCAGGACATGGCCGGGAGGTGGTGGATACCGTGCCGATCATGAGTCTCGTACGCCGTGCCACGCCCGAGGACGGCCCGGAAGTGCTGCGCCTGCGCCAGGTGATGATCCACGCGCTGTTCGACGCCGGCTCGTCCAGTTCCTGGCACGCCGCCTCGCTGCCGACCGTCCGCGCGAAGCTCGCCGACACCGAGGGCTCCTTCGCCGCGTTCGTGATCGACCACCCGGACCGGCCGGGAGCCCTCGCGTCCCTCGTCGCGGGGACGATCGACTACCGGATCGGGCGGGAGGACAATCCGCACGGCGCGGTCGGGCACGTCTTCAGCGTCGCCACCGATCCGGACGCCCGGCACCGCGGCTATGCCCGCGCCTGCATGGAGGCCCTGCTCGACTGGTTCCGCGCGCGCGGGGTCGCCCAGGTCGACCTGAACGCCTCCGCCGAGGCCGAGCCGCTCTACACGGCCCTCGGCTTCGTCCACAAGCGCGACCCCTCGATGCGGCTGACGCTCTGACCGCCTTAGGCTCGGGGCATGTCCTTGCAGAGTCTGGCGCTGATCTCGAACTGGCCCGTTCCCACCGCCGCCGCGGCGGTCGTCCGCGCGGACGGCACCGTGGCCGGATCGCACGGGCCCGGCGGGCACCGGTTCGCGCTGGCCTCCGTCACCAAGCCGCTCGCCGCCTACGCCGCGCTCGTCGCGTACGAGGAGGGGGCCATCGAGCTCGACGAACCCGCCGGTCCCGCCGGTTCGACCGTCCGCCATCTGCTCGCGCACACCTCGGGCCTGGCCTTCGACGAGCACCGGGCGACCTTCACCCCCGGGCAGCGGCGGCTGTACTCCAACGCCGGCTTCGAGGTGCTCGGGGACCACATCGCCAAGGCGGCGGACATGCCCTTCGCGGAGTATCTGCGCCAGGCGGTCCTCGAACCGCTCGGCATGACCGGCACGACGCTGGACGGCTCTCCCGCCAGGGACGGTGTCTCGACCGTGGACGACCTCGTGCGCTTCGCCGCCGAGCTCCAGGCGCCGCGCCTCCTCGACCCGCGCACGCTCGCGGAGGCGATGACCGTGCAGTACCCCGGGACCAAGGGCGTGCTGCCCGGCTACGGCCACCAGAACCCCAACGACTGGGGGCTCGGCTTCGAGATCCGCGACTCCAAGTCGCCCCACTGGACGGGGAGTTCGTCCTCGCCGCGCACCTTCGGCCACTTCGGTCAGGCCGGTACGTTCCTGTGGGTCGACCCGGCCGCGGGCGCCGCCTGCGTCGCGCTGACCGACCGGAACTTCGGTCCCTGGGCGATCGAGGCGTGGACGCCGTTCACGGACGCGGTGCTGGCCGAACTCGCCTCCTGACCCGGGCCGGGCGCCGGCCCCGGCGACCGCAGGGGCCGGATGCCGCGCCCCGGCGTCAGCCGAGCGTCATCTCCCACACCAGCAGCTCCGCCGGTGCACCCGCGACCAGTTCCAGGTCCTTGGCGTCGGTGATCCGGGCCGCGTCCCCCTCCCCCAGCTCCACGCCGTCCAGCCGGACCTCGCCGCGCACGACGTGCACGTAGACGCAGGGCGCGTCGGGGACGGCCGTGCGCTCGCCCGCCGTCAGCCGGCGCACATGGAGCATGGCCCCCGCCTCGGGGACGGCGTACGGGGTGGAGTCGGCGATGCCGCGGACGGTCTCGTACGCCGGGTCGCCGCCCGGCTCGATCGGCGCGAGCCACATCTGGACGAAGACCAGCGGCAGTTCGCCGTCGTTGCGCTCGACGTGGCGGACGCCGCCCGCGGAGCTGAGCCGCTGGACGTCGCCGTGCCGCAGCACCGACTCGTTCCCCGACGAGTCGCGGTGGGTCAGCTCGCCCTCCACCACCCAGGTGACGATCTCGGTGTGGCTGTGCGGGTGCTCGTCGAAGCCTGCGCCGGGGGCCAGCCGCTCCTCGTTGCAGGCGATCACCGCGCCGAAGCGGAGGTTGTCGGGGTCGTAGTGCGGGCCGAAGGAAAAGGCGTGGAGCGAGGAGATCCCGGCCGCCGGGTCCCCTCCGCGGTAGCGCTCGTCGGCGCGGCGGACGTCCATCACCCCACCACGGTAGCTCCGGCCCGGCACACACCCCCGCTTACTTGCGACCCGCCGCCGCACGGCTCCGTCCGGATAAGGCAGTCTTGTCCCGTGCCCGAACCCGAAGCCAGCAACACCGAGCGCCCAGCCCACGACGTCGACGCGCACACCGCGACCCTCAAGCGGCTGGAGAAGTCGGCCGGCAGTCTCGCCGCCCAGGCCATCACGAGGATGGACGAGACGCTGCCGTGGTACCGGGCCATGCCACCGGAGAACCGGTCGTGGATCGGTCTGGTGGCCCAGGCCGGTATCGCGGCCTTCACCGAGTGGTTCCGTCATCCGGACGCCCCGCAGGCCATCTCCACCGATGTCTTCGGCACCGCGCCACGCGAGCTGACCAGGGCCATCACGCTGCGCCAGACGGTGGAGATGGTGCGGACGACAATCGAGGTCATGGAATCGGCCATCGACGAGGTGGCGGCCCCCGGCGACGAGTCCGTGCTGCGCGAGGCGCTGCTGGTCTACGCCCGCGAGATCGCCTTCGCCACCGCCCAGGTGTACGCGCAGGCGGCGGAGGCGCGCGGCGCGTGGGACGCCCGCCTGGAGTCGCTCGTGGTGAACGCGGTTCTCTCCGGCGAGGCCGACGAGGGCGCCGTCTCCCGGGCCGCCGCGCTCGGGTGGAACTCGCCCGAACATGTCTGCGTGGTGCTGGGCACGGCACCCGACGGTGACAGTGAGCTGACGGTCGAGGCGATCCGGCGGGCGGCACGGCACGCCAAGCTCCAGGTGCTGACGGGGGTGCTCGGGGACCGGCTGGTCGTCATCGCGGGCGGCAGCGACAACCCGCTCGCCGTCGCCAAGTCGCTGATCGGTCCGTACGCCGCCGGATCGGTCGTCGCCGGGCCGATCGTGCCCGACCTGCTGGCCGCGACCCGGTCCGCGCAGGCCGCCGCGGCGGGACTCAAGGCCTGTTTCGCCTGGCAGGACGCCCCGCGTCCGGTTCTGGCGGACGATCTGCTGCCGGAGCGCGCGATCGCCGGAGACCCGGCTGCCCGCGACCAGTTGGTGGAGGAGATCTACAGACCGCTGGAGGAGGCGGGCTCGGCGCTCCTGGAGACGCTCAGCGTCTATCTGGAGCAGGCGAGCAGCCTCGAAGGCGCGGCCCGGATGCTGTTCGTCCATCCCAACACCGTGCGCTACCGGCTGCGACGTGTGACTGACGTCACCGGCTGGTCGCCCTCGGATGTTCGGTCGGCGTTCACGCTGCGGATCGCGCTGATCCTGGGGCGTCTGGCCGATGGAGATCCACAAACCTAGGCTTTTGTCGGGGCCCTACAATTCCCCCTCGTGTTCTTCGTCCCTGTCCCCACGGGCGGTCGTGGCCGTCCACAAGAGAGAGTGTGAGAGTGCTCGTACTCGTCGCTCCCGGCCAGGGCGCTCAGACGCCCGGCTTCCTGACTCCTTGGCTCGACCTCCCCGGCGCCGCCGAACGCCTCGCCGCGTGGTCGGACGCCATCGAGCTGGACCTTGCCCACTACGGCACGCAGGCCGACGCGGACGCGATCCGTGACACGGCCGTCGCGCAGCCGCTCCTGGTCGCCGCCGGGCTGCTGTCCGCCGCCGCGCTCGGTGACGTCACCCCCGGAGCCGTCGCCGGCCACAGCGTCGGCGAGATCACCGCCGCCGCGTTCGCGGGAGTGCTCGACGACACCGCCGCGCTGACCCTCGTGCGCAGGCGCGGCCTCGCGATGGCCGAGGCCGCCGCCATCACACGGACCGGCATGTCGGCGCTGCTCGGCGGGGACCCCGACACGACGGTCGCGCACCTGGAGAAGCTGGGGCTGACCCCGGCGAACGTGAACGGCGCCGGCCAGATCGTGGCCGCGGGCACGCTGGAGCAGCTGGCCGCGCTGGAGGCGGACAAGCCCGAGGGTGTCCGGCGGGTCGTGGCCCTGAAGGTGGCGGGCGCGTTCCACACGCACCACATGGCCCCCGCGGTCGACGCGCTGGCGAAGGCCGCCGAGGAACTGACTCCGGCCGACCCGCGGGTCACGTACGTCTCGAACCGTGACGGCCAGGCAGTGGCCTCCGGTACCGAGGTCGTCTCCCGCCTGGTCGGCCAGGTCGCCAACCCGGTCCGCTGGGACCTGTGCATGGAGACCTTCCGGGAACTCGGCGCGACCGCGCTGATCGAGGTGTGCCCCGGCGGCACGCTGACCGGTCTGGCCAAGCGCGCGCTGCCCGGCGTCCCGACGCTGGCATTGAAGACCCCCGACGACCTGGACGCGGCTCGCGAACTCATCGCCGAGCACGGCGCCGGCTGAGGAGCCCGAGAGCATGTCGAAGATCAAGGCACCCAAGGGCGCTCCGTTCGCGCGCATCCTCGGCGTCGGCGGTTACCGTCCCGTCCGGGTGGTGCCCAACGAGGTGATCCTGGAGACGATCGACTCGTCCGACGAGTGGATCCGTTCGCGCTCGGGCATCGAGACGCGGCACTGGGCCTCCGACGAGGAGACCGTCGCCGCGATGTCGATCGAGGCGTCCGGCAAGGCCATCGCCGACGCCGGGATCAACGCCGACCAGATCGGCGCCGTGGTGGTCTCCACCGTGTCGCACTTCTCCCAGACCCCGGCCATCGCCACCGAGATCGCCGACAAGCTCGGCACGAACAAGGCCGCGGCCTTCGACATCTCGGCCGGCTGTGCGGGCTTCGGCTACGGTCTGACCCTCGCCAAGGGCATGATCGTCGAGGGTTCGGCGGAGTACGTCCTCGTCATCGGCGTGGAGCGGCTGTCCGACCTGACCGACCTGGAGGACCGTGCGACGGCCTTCCTGTTCGGCGACGGCGCGGGCGCGGTCGTCGTGGGCCCCTCCGAGGAGCCGCACATCGGCCCCACCGTCTGGGGCAGCGAGGGCGACAAGGCCGGCACGATCAAGCAGACCGTGCCGTGGGACCGCTTCAAGGTCGGCGACGTCTCCAACCTCCCGCTCGACTCCAAGGGCGAGATCAAGTTCCCTGCCATCACGCAGGAGGGCCAGGCGGTCTTCCGCTGGGCCGTGTTCGAGATGGCGAAGGTCGCACAGCAGGCGCTGGACGCGGCCGGGATCAGCTCGGACGACCTGGATGTCTTCATTCCCCACCAGGCCAACGAGCGGATCATCGACTCGATGGTGAAGACGCTGAAACTGCCGGGACACGTCACGGTCGCGCGTGATGTGCGCACCACCGGCAACACCTCGGCCGCCTCGATCCCGCTCGCGATGGAGCGGCTCCTGGCGACCGGTGAGGCGAAGAGCGGCGACACCGCGCTCGTCATCGGCTTCGGGGCGGGTCTCGTGTACGCCGCGACCGTCGTTACCCTCCCCTAGGCACTCCGTACCGGATCATCCGGTCCGTACGGAACATCGCCACCCCTCTGGAAACACACCGAAGGAGCGCCTGACATGGCCGCCACTCAGGAAGAGATCGTCGAAGGTCTCGCCGAGATCGTCAACGAGATCGCCGGGATCCCCACCGAGGACGTCCAGCTGGACAAGTCCTTCACCGACGACCTGGACGTCGACTCGCTGTCCATGGTCGAGGTCGTCGTCGCCGCCGAAGAGCGCTTCGACGTCAAGATCCCGGACGACGACGTCAAGAACCTCAAGACCGTCGGCGACGCGACCGCCTACATCCTCGAGCACCAGGCCTGACCTTCCGGTCACCTGGGCCGACCGTCCGGGTGACCGGGGCCGCGTGCCCCGGTTCGCCCTGGCTGATGCCCCGCCACCCGGCGGTGGCGCCGCTGAATCCTCGTATCCGTTGGAGAAAGAATTCCCGTGAGCCCGACCAATCGCACCGTGGTCGTCACCGGTATCGGCGCAACCACACCGCTGGGTGGCGACGCAGCCTCTACCTGGGAGGGCCTGATCGCCGGACGTTCCGGCGTCCGCCCCCTCGAACAGGAGTGGGCCGCCGACCAGGCCGTCCGTATCGCGGCGCAGATCGCCGTGGAGCCGGGCGAGGTCATCCCCCGCCCGCAGGCCCGCCGTCTCGACCGCTCGGCGCAGTTCGCGCTGATCGCGGCCAAGGAGGCCTGGGCCGACGCCGGTTTCACCGACAAGGCGGGCGAGGACCCGAGTGTCGACCCCGACCGGCTGGGCACGGTCATCGCCTCCGGCATCGGTGGTGTGACCACTCTGCTCGACCAGTACGACGTGCTGAAGGAGAAGGGCGTTCGCCGCGTCTCCCCGCACACCGTTCCGATGCTGATGCCGAACGGTCCCTCCGCCAACGTGGGTCTCGCCGTGGGCGCCCGCGCCGGTGTGCACACCCCGGTCTCCGCCTGCGCCTCCGGCGCCGAGGCCATCGGCTACGCCATCGAGATGATCCGCACGGGCCGCGCCGACGTCGTCGTCGCCGGTGGCACCGAGGCGGCCATCCACCCGCTTCCCATCGCCGCGTTCGGCAACATGATGGCGATGTCCAAGAACAACGACGACCCCGAGGGTGCCTCGCGCCCCTACGACGTCGCCCGTGACGGCTTCGTCCTCGGCGAGGGCGCAGGCGTCATCGTCCTGGAGTCCGCCGAGCACGCCGCCAAGCGCGGCGCCCGCGTCTACGCGGAGGCGGTCGGCCAGGGCATCTCGGCCGACAGCCACGACATCGTGCAGCCGGAGCCGGAGGGCCGCGGCATCGCGCACGCCCTCCAGAGCCTGCTCGACAACACCGACCTGGACCCGGCCGAGATCGTGCACGTGAACGCGCACGCCACCTCGACGCCCGCCGGTGACGTGGCCGAGCTCAAGGCGCTGCGCAAGGTGTTCGGCGACCACGCGGACCACTTCGCGGTCTCCGCCACCAAGTCGATGACCGGTCACCTCCTCGGTGGCGCCGGCGGTGTCGAGTCGGTCGCGGCCGTGCTCGCCCTGTACCACCGGCTCGCCCCGCCGACCATCAACGTCGAGAACCTCGACCCCGAGGCCGAGGCCGCCGCCGACATCGTGCGCGGCGAGGCCCGCAAGCTGCCCGTCGAGGGCCGTATCGCCGCGCTGAACGACTCGTTCGGCTTCGGCGGGCACAACGTGGTCCTGGCGTTCCGCTCCGTCTGACGCCGGTTGCGCGGCTCCGTACGGCGTGTGGCCCGTACCCCTGGTTCACGGGGTACGGGCCACACGCCGTACGTGTTTGCTGTTCGCGTTCGGGCGCCCTTGACGGAGCGTCACGTCGCGGGGTCACACCACCTGGTGCAGCCAGCGGACCGGGGCGCCCTCGCCCGCGTAGCGGAAGGGCTCCAGCTCGTCGTCCCAGGGCTTGCCGAGAAGCTTGGCGAGGTCGGCCTCCAGGTCGCTCTCGCCGCGCTGGGAGCGCAGCAGCGCGGCGCGCAGCCGGTCCTCGGGGATGAGGATGTCGCCGTGGATCCCGGTGACCGCGTGGAAGATGCCGAGCTGAGGGGTGCAGCTGTAGCGCTCGCCCTCGGCGGTGGGGCAGGGCTCGGCGGTGACCTCGAAGCGCAGCAGGTGCCAGCCGCGCAGCGCGGAGGCGAGCTTGGAGGCGGTGCCGGCCTCGGCCTTCCAGGAGAACTCGGATCTCCAGGTGCCCGGCGCGGCGGGCTGCCGGATCCAGTCGAGGTTGACGCGTGTGCCGAGCACCCCGGCGACCGCCCACTCGACATGCGGACACAACGCGCGGGGCGCGGAGTGCACGTAGAGAACTCCACGTGTCGTCACTGGGGCCTCCGGACAGAGCGAGACATCTTGTAACTTAGCGGAACGGCAGTGGCAGGGCGGCCACGTGGCGAGGCTACCCTGCGGCGGCGCAAGGAGTGTGACGTACCGTCGGTCCAAGCGCCGTGAACCGCCGAGGTTTCACCCGGCGGGACGTGTCCGGACTCCCCTGCCGGGGATCCGGGTCCGCCTCCCGGGTGGAGACGGCCGCACCAGGGAAACGCGGCGCGACCGACCGTGTACGACGTGGTGCGACCGACCGCGCGGAGCGGATGCCGACCAACCCTGTACAACGAACGAGGAGACCAGGGGATGCGGAATCGCAGCCACCGTTCGCGGGCCGTCCTCGCCGTCGCCGCGGCGGCGGCTCTCCTGGGCACCGCCGCCTGCGACTCCTCGGCTCCCCGCGGGACCGCGAAGCCGCGGCCTTCGGCGAAGCCCACGCCGGTCTGGGACCGCAGCCCGGACTCCATGGCCGCGGTCGGCGACTCGATCACGCGCGGTTTCGACGCGTGCAGCGTGCTGTCCGACTGCCCCGAGGTGTCGTGGGCGACGGGCAGCGATCCGCGGGTCGACTCGCTCGCCGTACGGCTGCTCGGCCCCACCGGCGCGGCCGAGCGGAGCTGGAACTACGCGGTGACCGGCGCACGGATGGCCGACCTCCCCGGCCAGATGGAACAGGCGGCGGCGCGCGGCCCCGAGCTGGTGACGGTGATGGCGGGCGCGAACGACGCCTGCCGCTCCTCCGCCTCGGCGATGACGCCCGTCGCCGACTTCCGCGGCGAGTTCCAGGAGGCGATGAGCACGCTGCGCCGGGCCCTGCCCAAGACCCAGGTGTACGTGTCGAGCGTGCCGGATCTGAAGCGGCTCTGGTCCGAGGGGCGCGGCAATCCGCTGGGCAAGCAGGTGTGGAAACTGGGCATCTGCCCGTCGATGCTCGGTGACGCGGACTCGCTGGGCTCGGCGGCGACGCTGCGGCGCGGCCAGGTGTGGGACCGGGTGAAGGAGTACAACCAGGTGCTGCGCGAGGTGTGCGCCAAGGACCGGCGCTGCCGCTTCGACGGGAACGCGGTCTTCGACTACCGCTTCGGCACCGACCAGCTGAGCCACTGGGACTGGTTCCACCCGAGCAGGGACGGCCAGGCCCGACTCGCGGAGATCGCCTACCGCACAGTCACGTCACGCGAACCCGTCACCTAGGTCCTGTCGTCAAATCCCCGCCTGCGCGGGGACGCCATGCACGCTCCCCCAAGCTCTTCGAGCAGGGGGCACCCCCACTCGGCGCACCGGCCCCAAACCCGAGTACGTCCCGTACGCAGGCCTGGGGCCGGCACGCCGAGAGCACGCACTTGACGCCACCGCGCCCGCCCTTCGGGCGGACGACGGGGATTTGACGACAGGACCTAGGGTTTCTCCCATGAGCGAACTTTTCGGCACACTTTCCGACGGCACCCCGGTCCACCGCTGGACGCTGGAGCGCGGTGGAGTCCGGGTGCGTGTGCTCACGTACGGCGGGATCGTGCAGTCGGCCGAGGTGCCGGACCGGGACGGGCGGGCCGTGGACGTGACCCTGGGCTTCCCGGCCCTTGAGGGGTACACGGCCCATCCCGAGCCGTACCTCGGCGCGCTGGTCGGACGGTACGCGAACCGCATCGGCGGAGCGCGTTTCCCGCTGGACGGGGTGACGTACCGCCTGGAGGCGAACAACGGGCCCAACTCGCTGCACGGCGGCGACGGCGGTTTCGACAAGCGCGTGTGGGACGCGGAGCCGCTCGAACACGGGCTCAGGCTCTCCCGGGTCAGCCCGGACGGCGAGGAGGGCTTCCCGGGCCGTCTGGAGGTCTCGGCGACGTACACGCTGGACGAGCGGGGCGCGCTGCGGATCGCCTACGAGGCGGTCACCGACGCGCCGACCGTGGTGAACCTGACGAACCACACGTACTGGAACCTCGGCGGCTCCGGCAGCGCGCTCGGGCACGAACTCCGGCTCGACGCCTCGCGGTTGACGCGGGTGGACGGGACCCTGATCCCGACCGGGGAGCTCGACCCGGTCGAGGGCACCCGCTTCGACTTCCGCGAACCCCGCAAGACCGGAGCGGGCTACGACCACAACTACGTCCTGGACAAGGGGACCACCGGCGCTCCCGTGGAGGTCGCCGAGCTGTACCACCCGGAGTCCGGGCGGGTGCTGACGGTCGCGACCACCGAACCCGGCCTCCAGCTCTACACCGCCGACCACCTGAGCGACCCCTTCGCCCCGAACGACGGCATCGCGCTGGAGACCCAGCACTTCCCCGACTCCCCGAACCGGCCGGACTTCCCGAGCACCGAGCTGCGGCCGGGCGGGGTGTACCGCTCCGAGACGGTGTACGGGTTCTCGGTGCGGTCCTAGGTCGTATCCGCGGGGCAAACGGCGGGCCCCGGGCCGGAGGTCAGGTTCCGGGCCGGGGCCGGCCGAAGGCGGGCGCGTTGTTCACGCCTCGATGATCGTGCGCAGGCGAGGGTCCGTGAGGGAACGGCCTGCCTGAATCTCGTACGAACCCTTCACAAACGCCCACGTGTCCGTGGCCGTGTCCCAGATCTCGAAAGCGCGGCGCGGGAGTTCCACGACGGCCTCGACGCTCTCGCCCGGCGCGGCCTCGACACCGGCGAATCCGGCGAGCGCCCGGACGGGCCGCTCGGTGCCCGCTCCGGCGGGGGCGAGGTAGACCTGGACGACCTCGCGCCCGGCGCGCTCACCGCGGTTGCGGACCCGGACGGTGACTCTCGTGCCCTCGACCTCGATGGACTCGTACGCCCAGTCGGTGTAGCCGAGGCCGTGCCCGAAGGCGTACGAGGGGGTCCTGCCCTCCTTCTCCCAGGCGCGGTAGCCGATGAAGAGGTCCTCGGTGTACGGGAGTTCGCCGCCCTCGGGGCGTACCCGGGTGACCGGGGCGTCGGCGAGGGAGCCCCAGGTGGTGGGGAGCCGGCCGCCCGGCTCGTGGGCGCCGGTGAGGACGTCGGCGAGGGCCGCGCCGCCCTCCTGGCCCGGGAACCAGCTCAGGAGCACGGCGGCGACCTCGTCGCGCCACGGGAGTTCCACCGGGGAGCCGGAGTTGACGACCACGACGGTGTTCGGGTTGGCGGCGGCGACGGCGTGGACCAGCTCGTCCTGACGGCCGGGGAGCCCGAGATCCGCGCGGTCGAAGCCCTCGGACTCGACGCGTTCGGTGGTGGCGACCACGACGACGGCGGTGTCGGCGGCGCGGGCCGCCGCGACCGCCTCGGCGATCAGTTCGTCCGCGTCGCGCACGGGCTCCTGGTGGGCGAGCGAGAAGCCGACGACCCTCATCGGGACGTCCTCGGGGAACACGACGACGTGGGTGAGGGAGACCTCCACCGGTTCTCCCGCGGCGAGTTCGGCCCGGCCGCGGGCGACGGGGGCGCCGAAGAACGTCACGAAGGGGTCGTCCTTGGGGGCGCCCTGGACGTCGTCGAAGTACGTCGTGCCGTCGACGGTGAGGGTGAACGCGCCCAGGCCCTTGATGCCGAAGGTGTGCGTTCCCGACGCCCGCGGGGTGAAGGTGCCGGTGAGTTCGACGCTGTGCAGGTTCGTGGGGGTACCCCCTGCTCGAGCGGAGTCGGGAGCTTGGGGGAGGGTGACCCCCTCGGGCAGGTCGTCGCCCATCCACTGGATCTGGCCGTTCGGGGCGGAGGCGGTGGCGATGACCCGGCCGGAGCTGTCGCGGCAGACCGCGCGCAGCTCGAACCCCTTGTCGGCGACGGGGAGTTCGACGGCGAGGTCGGCGCCCACGGCGTAGGTCACCGCGCCCTCGGGCAGTGCGGCGGTGAGGCCGTCGAGGGGCGAGACGATCGAGGCGGGGAACACGGTCGCGGAACCGCCGCCGAGCACGCGCGCGTCGCGGGCCGCGGCGCCGATGAGGGCGACCCGATGCCCCTCGGGGAGCGGCAGGGCGCCTTCGTTGCGGACGAGGACGAAGCCCCGGCGGGCCACCTCGCGGGCCAGCGCCGGTCCGTCGACGGCCGCGGGCGGTTCGCTCACGACGGGTTCGGCGCCCTCCAGCGCGCCGACGCGCGCGGCGAGCCGGAGCACGTTGCGGACGGCCGCGTCGACCGCGGACTGCGCCACCTCGCCGGCCCGCACGGCGGCGGCGAGCGGTTCCCCGTAGACGGTCCGGGGGCCGGGCATGGCGACGTCGAGGCCGCCCTCGATCGCGGCCCTGGTGTCGCGGGCCGCCATCCAGTCGGAGACGTTGAAGCCGTCGAAGCCCCATTCGCCGCGCAGGACGTCGTTCACGAGCCGGCGGTGCTCGCTCATCGTCGTGCCGTTGACGGAGTTGTAGGCGGTCATGACGCCCCAGGGGCGGGCCTTGTCGACGATGGTCTCGAAGGGCGCCAGGTACAGCTCGCGCAGGGCGCGTTCGGAGACGAGGTTGTTCACGGTGAAGCGGTCGGTCTCGGCGTCGTTGGCGACGAAGTGCTTGACGGTGGTGGCGACCCCGCCGGACTGCACGCCCCGGACGTAACCGCTGCCGATCGCGCCGGTCAGGAGCGGGTCCTCGCTGTAGGCCTCGAAGTGGCGGCCGCCGAGCGGTGAGCGGTGGAGGTTGACGGTCGGGGCGAGCAGGACGTGGACGCCCTTGCGGCGGGCCTCCTGGGCGAGCAGCACGCCGGCGCGGCGGGCCAGCTCCGGGTCCCAGCTCGCGGCGAGCGCGGTGGGCGAGGGGAGCGCGACGGAGGGGTCGTCGGCGCTCCAGCGGACACCGCGGACGCCGATGGGGCCGTCGGACATGACGAGGGAGCTCAGCCCGATCTCGGGGAGCGCGGGCAGGGCCCACATGTTCCGTCCGGACAGCAGCCGGGCCTTCGCGTCCGGGCCGAGCCGGCCCAGGGCCTCCTCGACGACGGCCTCGCGGGCCGCGTCCGCCGTCCCTTCCGCGTCCTGTCGGCCGTTCCCCGTCCCCACCGCAGTCTCCGCCATGGCGGCACCTCCTCGTCGAAAGCCGTCGCTCTCCCCACATCGTGCCTCCGGCGGGCCCCGCCCGTGGCCGTGACGGACAGGCTCGGTACCGGTGACGTGCCGGACGCGGAGGCGGTGGACGGCCGCGTTCGGGCGGCTCCGGAGGTCAAGCCGGCCGGCGCGACGCCCGTGCGGAACTCCCGCCGTACGGCGCCGGATTCGCCCGGCCCGAGGGTTGCGGAACGCCGGTCAGGAGGTGGTGCTCCGCTCCTCGGGCGCCCCGTCGGAGTCCGTCTCCGGGGCGGCCTCGGTGGCCTCGTCCGTCTCGCCCTCGCGGATCTCCTCGCCGAGCAGGTCGCGGGCCATCAGCGTGGCGCCCGCGACGGCCCCCGGCATCAGGAACACGGCGACGAACGGAACGAGGAAGGCCAGGCCCAGCGGGGTGCCGAAGCCCCAGACCAGGCTCTTGCGGGAGCGGAGCAGCGCGAGGCGCTCGCGGAGGTCGACATCGCGGCGCTGGAGGGCGACGGCGACGAGTTCCTCGGCGAGGAAGAAGCCCGTGACGAGGAAGCCGAGCACCGGGACGACGGTCTGGCCGACGAAGGGAACGAAGCCGAGCGCGAAGAGGAGCACCCCCCAGAGGAGGGCCCGCACGAGGACACGGAGGCTGTCGCGTGCGGAGATCCACAGCTCGTGCCAGAGCGGCCGCCCCGACTCGGGGGCCGTGCCGTCGGGCGAGACGTCGCGGTCGACCTTCTCCGAGAGGCTCTCGTAGAAGGGCTGGCCTATGAGCAGGGTGACCGCGGTGAAGGTGAGGACGGCGAGCAGGAGCGCGAGCGCGAAGAGGACGGCGGTGAGGAAGCCGCGGAAGAGGCCGGCCCAGGGGCTGGACCAGCCGTCCGCGAACGGCGTCGCCCAGGTGACGAAGCCCTCTCCGTACACGCCGAGGGCGACGAGCGCCGCCGCGTAGAGCACGAGCGTGATGAGCCCCGGCAGCAGTCCGAACCCGAAACTCTTCCCGTGCCGGACCACCCACCGCTGGCCGCGCAGCAGATAGCCGAAACCCACCCCAAGATCGCGCATGGGGAGACCCTATCGGGGTGCCGTGGCGGACCACGAGACAGGAGACGGAGGGCGCCTCCCCCGGGCCGGGGACACGGGCGGAGGCCGTCTGGCCCCGACCGCGGGATGCGCACGAAGACCGCCTCCCCGGTGTCGGGGAGACGGCCTCGGTCTGGTGCGGGCGCAAGGCGCCGCCGGGCGGGCGTCGGCGCCGCGTCGCCGGGGGTCAGAGCTTGACGATCATCTTTCCGATGTTGTCGCCGCGCAGGACGCCGAGGAACGCCTCCAGGTTGTTCTCGATGCCCTCGACGACCGTCTCGGCGTACTTCAGCTCACCGGAGCGGATCCAGGCACCGACCTCCTGGACGAACTCCGGCTGGAGGTCGTAGTGGTCGCCGACGAGCAGGCCCTGGATGCGGCCGCGCGTCTGGATCAGCCGGGCCAGGTTCCTCGGGCCGGGGGCGGGCTCGGTGCGGTTGTAGACGGAGATCATGCCGCAGATCGCGATGCGGCCGTCCCGGTTCAGGGAGCCGATGGCCGCCTCCAGGTGGTCACCGCCCACGTTGTCGAAGTAGACGTCCACGCCGTCGGGCGCGGCCTCGCGCAGCTGCTGGGAGACCGGGCCGTTCTTGTAGTTGAAGGCCGCGTCGAAGCCGTACTCCTCGACCAGCAGTTTGACCTTCTCGTCGGACCCGGCGGAGCCGATGACGCGCGAGGCTCCCTTGAGCCGGGCGATCTGGCCCACCTGGCTGCCGACGGCGCCGGCGGCCCCGGACACGAAGACGGAGTCGCCCTCCTTGAAGGAGGCGGTGCGCAGGAGCCCGGCGTACGCGGTGAGGCCGGTCATGCCGAGGACGCCGAGGTACGTCGACAGCGGCGCGGCCTCGGGGTCCACCTTGACGGCCTGCTTGGCGTCCACGACGGCGTACTCGCGCCAGCCGAGGAAGTGCAGCACGTGGTCGCCGACCTCGATGCCCTCGGCGTCGGAGGCGATGACCTCGCCGACCGCGCCGCCCTGCATGGTCTCGCCGAGCTCGAAGGGGGCGACGTAGGACTTGGCGGCGCTCATCCGGCCGCGCATGTACGGGTCGACGGAGACGTACGCGTTCCGTACCAGGACCTCGCCCGGACCCGGCTGCCGGACCTCGGCCTCGACCAGGGCGAAGTCGGAGGGCTGGGGCGAGCCGACCGGGCGGCTGGCCAGATGCCATTCACGGCCGGTGGAGGGGAGCTGGGGGGTCTCGGACATGAGGGTGCGCCTTTCACGGTGACGGGCGGGCGGTCAAATACTTCAGTACCTCAAACAACCATGCGCCTGAATATTTCATGATGTCAAGTAACCCGGTAGACTCGTCGGCATGGCCACCCACAAGAGACCACGGATCGACCCCTTGACCATGGAGGTCGTCGAGTTGATCGGCACGGTCGTGGCCCGCTACCACGACGAGTACGAGGACGCGGCCGCCGAACACGCCCTCACCGGCGCGCAGGCGCGGCTGCTGAGCCTGCTCTCGCTGGAGCCGCTGCCGATGCGCCGACTGGCCCAGAAGCTGAGGTGCGAGCCGTCGAACGTCACGGGGATCGTGGACCGGCTGGAGACCAGGGGTCTGGTGGAGCGCCGCCCCGACCCGGCGGACCGGCGGGTGAAACTGGCGGCGGCCACCACCGAGGGCCTCAGCATCGCCGGGGGGCTGCGCGACTCGCTCGACTTCGCCCGCGAACCCCTGGCGGAGCTCTCGGACGAGGAGCGGCTGGCCCTGCGCGACCTGCTGCGCCGCATGCTGGGCGAGACCCCGGGCACCGGGAGCGCCTGAGCGCGCGGGGCGTCTCGCGAACGGACGGCGCCCGCTCGCAGCACCATGACGCGGCGGGTGCGGAACACCCCGCGTCACGGGAACCGGAACACCGTGCGCCACGGAAACCGGAACCGTTCACGGCGGCGGGACCGGCACGCCGGCCAGGCGGCGCCTCCGTCGGCGCCGGGGGGCGGGCGGAATCGCCGGGGACCTCCCGGAACGGGGTCACCTCCCGGCGGGCGACAGGCCTAGGTACACCACCACAGGAAGCGATTGCAGCCGGACGAGGTCGAAGGTGCCGGGGCGGGGGCCGACGGGGCCGGGGACGTGGTGGCGGGGGCCGTCGTCCGGGGTGCCGAGGTGACGGTCGCCGGGGCCGAGGCGGACCGGCCGGGGAGCGGGCCGGCGCTCGCCGATCCGTCGGCCCCGGCGACCGTCCCGTTCGTCGCCGCCGGAGATACGGAGCGGGAGGCGGAGGCGGATCCGGAGGCCGTTGAACCGGGCGTGCGGCCGGCCGACGGGGAGCGGGAGGCGGAGCTCTTCGGGAGCGCGGACGCCGCGGGCGAGGCCGAGCCGTCGGGTGATTCGGCCGCCGCCGGACTCGGGCCGAGGCCGGGCGCGTCGACGCCGAGTTCGGCAAGACTCAGACCGCCGGCCGCGAGGACGAAGCCCACGGCTATGTACAGGGTGCGGCGGCGCTTGCGGCGGTGCGCCGCGGCCTTGCGGTCACGGCGGCTGACTCCGGCCGGCGCCTTCCGGCCCCCAGGGTCGTCCTGTCCCGCCCCGTCGTCCGGGACACCGGCCCCACGTCGGCGCGCGGCGCGCCGGGAGCGCCACTCGACGTCGCCGTCCTCGGCGTGGCGCGGGTCGGCGCCGGCCCCCGGGCGCGCACCGGTCCCCTCGGCGTCCGCTCCGAGTTCGTCGACCGGGGTGCCGCACCCGGGACAGGCGAGCGCGCCGTTGAGGTGCCTGCGGCACACGTGGCAGTAGTCCATGACGCGGGAAGACTAGGGTCACCGCCGGTAACGTTCCTAGGCGCAGTTGTGAAGATGTTGTGCGGAATTGATTATTCCGGTCCGTTGGGTCCGGGTAACCCCGACCATTCCCCGCCATCCTGCGCCCATCGCGTCGAAACCGTTATGCGCGCGACCCATTGACACCCCCCGGGCGGCGTCCTTACTGTCACGCCAACATTTCGAACATGTGACGAAATTTCGAACAGAGCTGAAAGCACAGGGGGCATCTGCCGTGCGCATCACGGGAATCACCACACACGTGGTCGGGACACCCTGGCGGAACCTGACCTACGTCCAGGTGCACACCGACGAGGGCGTCACCGGGGTCGGCGAGACCCGCATGCTGGGCCACACCGACGCGCTGATCGGCTATCTGCACGAGGCGCAGGCCAACCATATTCTCGGCTCCGACCCGTTCGCGGTCGAGGACCTGGTCCGCCGGATGAAGTACGGCGACTACGGGCGGGCCGGCGAGATCGTGATGTCCGGCATCGCGGTCATCGAGATGGCCTGCTGGGACATCAAGGGCAAGGCGCTCGGGGTGCCGGTCTGGCAGCTGCTCGGCGGCAAGGTCACCGACAGGGTCAAGGCCTACGCCAACGGCTGGTACACCACCGAGCGCACCCCGGAGGCCTACCACAAGGCGGCTCAGGAGGTCGTCGCGCGCGGCTACCGGGCCCTCAAGATCGACCCCTTCGGCACCGGGCACTTCGAGCTCGACCACGAGGCCACGCTGTACTCGGTGTCGCTCATCGAGGCGGTGCGCGACGCGATCGGGCCCGAGACCGAGCTGATGCTGGAGATGCACGGCCGCTTCTCGCCGTCCACCGCCGTCCGGCTCGCCCACGAGCTCGCCCCCTTCAAGCCCGCGTGGCTGGAGGAGCCGGTGCCGCCGGAGAACCTCAAGGCGCTGGAGAAGGTGGCCGCCAAGGTCGACATGCCCCTGGCCACGGGGGAACGCATCCACGACCGCATCGAGTTCCGCGAGCTCTTCGAGAGCCAGGCGGTCGACATCATCCAGCCCGACGTCGGCCACATCGGCGGCATCTGGGAGACCCGCAAGCTGGCCGCGACCGCCGAGACCCACTACATGCTGGTCGCCCCGCACAACGTCGGCGGTCCGGTCCTGACCGCCGCCTCCCTCCAGGTCGGCTTCACCTCGCCGAACTTCAAGATCCTGGAGCACTTCAACGACTTCGCCGACGCGGAGATCAAGAAGGTCGTCAAGGGTGCCCCGCAGGTCGTGGACGGCTACTTCGAGCTGTCCCACGAGCCGGGACTCGGCGTCGAGCTGGACGTCGACGCGGCGGCCGAGTTCCCGCAGCAGCAGGCCCGGTTCGACCTGTGGGCCGACGGCTGGGAGCAGCGCAGGCCGAAGGGGGCGCGGTGAGCACCGCGGTCCTCGTCGAGGGTCCGGGCGAGCACCGGCTGATCCCGCACGAGCCGGTCCGGCCCGCGGCGGGCGAGGCGCTCGTGCGGGTGCACGCGGTCGGCATCTGCGGCAGCGACCGCGAGGTCTACCAGGGCAACCGGCCCGAGGGGTACGTCCGTTACCCCCTGATCCCGGGGCACGAGTGGTCCGGGACCGTCGAGGAGGTCGGCGCCGGTGTCCCGGCGGCGCTCGTCGGCCGCAAGGTCGTCGGTGAGGGCTTCCGCAACTGCCAGGTCTGCGACCGCTGCCACGCGGGCGAGACGACGTTGTGCACGGCCGGGTACGAGGAGACGGGTTTCACCGTCGCGGGGGCGATGGCGAGCACGCTGACGCTGCCGGCCAGGCTGCTGCACGTCCTGCCCGACGCCTCCGATCTGAGCGCCGCCGCCCTGCTGGAGCCGGCCGCCTGCATCGCGGCCGCCGCGCTCAAGGCGAACGCGCGGCCCGGTGAACGGGTGGCGGTGGTGGGCACCGGGACGCTCGGGATGTTCGCCGTGCAGTTCCTGAGGGCGGGCTCCCCGGCCGAGCTGCTCGTGGTGGGCACCCGCCCCGACCGGGCCGCGCTGTCACGGGAGTTCGGTGCCACGGACTTCCGCACCAGGGACCAGGAGCTCCCCGACGACTTCGACGTCGTCATCGAGACCGCCGGGTCCGCGTCCGCCGCGCGCACCGCCGCCTCCCTGCTGCGGCGCGGCGGGCGCCTGGTCCTCACGGGGATCCCGGCGCCGGGTGCCGAGGGTCTCGACCCGACGGATCTCGTCGTACGGCAGCTGGAGGTGCACACCGTGTTCGGGGCACCGCCCGAGGCCTGGGCGCACACCGTGCGGGTCTTCGGCGCGGGTCTGCTGACCCCGTCCCCGCTGGTGACCCACGAACTGCCGCTCGCCGCGTTCCCGGAGGCCATCGAACTGGTGGGTTCCGGCGATCCCGAGGTCGGCAAGGTCCTGCTGAAGCCGTGACCACCCCAGCCGTACGCCGGTACGGGGTTCCTGACGGCCCCGTACCGGCGTGCACCGGACCCGGCGCACCCAAGGTCGCGAACCATGACCGAAATATCGAACGATGAAGGACAGCTTGTGACCGACGCCTCTCTCACGGCGCCCCGTCGACCCGGCGAGCCGGCCCTGGCCGCGCTCGGCCTGGCCGCGCCCGCCCTCTCCCCCGCCGACGCCTCGCCGCACACCTTCCCCGGAGGCGGTCGCTGGCGCACCGAGGTTCCCTCCGTCGAGGGGCCCGAAGCGCTCGCGGTGGTCCTCAAGGAGGCCTCGCGGCTCGATGTGCCGATCCACCGGATCAGCCAGGGCAGCGGTGTCTGGATGCTGACCGACGCCGAGATCACCGAGATGGTCGAGGCCACCGGTGAACGCGACATCGAGCTCTGCCTGTTCACCGGCCCGCGCGGCATCTGGGACATCGGCGCCTCGGCGCGCACCGACTCGCGCGGCGGCGGGCTGCGCGCCCGCGGCCACGACGCGGTGGCCGGCTGTGTCGAGGACGCCGTACGGGCGACGGAGCTGGGCGTCATGTGCCTGCTCGTCGCCGACGAGGGCGTGCTGTGGACGCTGCACCGGGCGCGGGCCGCCGGGATCCTGCCGGCCGACACGACGCTCAAGGTCTCGGCGCTGATCGGTCCGGTCAACCCGGCCTCGTACGCCGTGTACGAGAGGCTCGGCGCCGACTCGCTGAACGTGCCCAGCGATCTGACGCTCGATCACCTCACAGAGATCCGGCGGGTCTCCGCCGCTCCCATGGACATGTACATCGAGGCCCCCGACGATCTCGGCGGGTACATCCGGATGTACGAGGTCGCCGAGCTGATCCGGCGCGGCGCGCCGCTGTACCTGAAGTTCGGGCTGTCCAAGACCCCGGGGATCTATCCGTACGGACACCATCTGCGGGACCTGACCCTGAGCACGGCCCGGGAGCGGGTGCGGCGCGGCCGGCTGGCCCTCGACCTGCTGGCACGGCACGGCGCGGGCCACGACATGGCACCCCTCGGCTCCCGTCTGCCCGGCACCCTCTCGCGATTCGACACTCCCTCATAACGTTCGCACAAACCCCCTTCACAGAAGTAGACACAGTCGCGCACAATCCAACACACCTTCTCGGCCTCACCTGTAACACTCCCGGAACGTCCCCGCTCCGTGAGACTCAGCCCGGTCCAAGACATCAAGGATGATGATCATGCGTAACCGCAGAGCCGCCCTCACCGCCATAGCCGGAGCCGCCTCCCTCGCCCTCGCCCTCAGCGCCTGCGGCCAGAGCGGCGAAGGCGGCAGCAAGGAGAAGGCGGGAAGCAGCAAGGGCGGGACGATCGGCATCGCGATGCCGACCAAGTCGTCCGAGCGCTGGATCGCCGACGGCAACAACGTCGTCAAGAACCTGGAGTCCAAGGGCTACAAGACCAAGCTGGTCTACGGCGAGGACGACCCCCAGCAGCAGGTCTCCCAGATCGAGAACCTGATCACGCAGAACGTCAAGGCGCTGATCGTCGCGGCCATCGACAACAAGTCGCTGGACAACGTTCTCCAGGAGGCCGCGGACGCCCACATCCCGGTCATCGCCTACGACCGTCTGATCCTCGGCTCGAAGAACGTCGACTACTACGCGTCCTTCGACAACTCGAAGGTCGGCGAGCTCCAGGGCAACTACATCCTCCAGAAGCTCGGTCTCGCGGACGGCTCCAAGAAGGGCCCGTTCAACATCGAGCTCTTCGCCGGCTCGAACGACGACAACAACACGAAGTACTTCTTCGGCGGCGCGATGAAGGTGCTCCAGCCCTACATCGACAAGAAGCAGCTCGTCGTCCAGTCCGGCCAGACCGCGCTCAACCAGGTCACCACCCTGCGCTGGGACGGCGCCACCGCCCAGAAGCGCATGGACGACATCCTCACCAAGTCGTACGCCAGCAAGAAGGTCGACGCGGTCCTCTCGCCGTACGACGGCATCTCCATCGGCATCCTGTCGGCGCTGAAGTCGGACGACTACGGCTCCAAGAGCAAGCCGCTGCCGGTCCTCACGGGTCAGGACGCCGAGCTGGCGTCGGTGAAGTCGATCATCGCGGGCGACCAGACGCAGACCGTCTACAAGGACACCCGCCAGCTGGCCAAGATCGCCTCGACCATGGTCGACGACGCCCTCAAGGGCAAGAAGCCGCAGACCAACGACACCACGACGTACGACAACGGCGCGAAGGTCGTCCCCGCCTACCTCCTCCAGCCGGTGAGCGTCGACAAGTCCAACTACCAGTCGGTCCTGGTCGACGGCGGCTACTACACGGCCGACCAGCTCAAGTAACCGTCGAACCTCACGGATTGGAAGGCACGACCATGGCGGGACCCGTCCTGGAAATGCGCTCGATCGTCAAGACCTTTCCCGGCGTCAAGGCGCTGTCGGACGTCACTCTGACTGTCCAGCAGGGCGAGGTCCACGCCATCTGCGGTGAGAACGGCGCCGGCAAGTCGACCTTGATGAAGGTCCTCTCCGGCGTCCACCCGCACGGGAGTTACGAGGGCGAGATCCTCTTCGAGGGAGAGGTCTGCGGCTTCAAGGACATCCGGGCGAGCGAGCACCACGGCATCGTCATCATCCACCAGGAACTGGCGCTGTCGCCCTACCTCTCCCTCGCGGAGAACATCTTCCTCGGCAACGAGCACGCCAAGCGCGGCTTCATCAACTGGAACACGACCCTGCGGCACGCCACCGAGCTGCTGCGCCGGGTCGGACTGAGCGATCACCCCGAGACCCGCGTCGCCGACATCGGCGTGGGCAAGCAGCAGCTCGTGGAGATCGCCAAGGCGCTCTCGAAGAAGGTGAAGCTGCTCATCCTCGACGAGCCGACCGCGGCGCTCAACGACGAGGACAGCGACAAGCTCCTGGACCTGATCCTGGAGCTGAAGAAGCAGGGCATCACCTCGATCATCATCTCCCACAAGCTCAACGAGATCCGCAAGGTCGCCGACTCGGTGACGATCCTGCGGGACGGCCGGACCATCGAGACGCTCGATGTGAAGGCGGCGGAGACGACCGAGGACCGGATCATCAGCGGAATGGTCGGCCGGGACCTCGACCACCGCTTCCCCGAGCGCACCCCGCACCACGCCGAGGAGGGCGCCGCCCCGGCGCTGGAGATCCGCGACTGGACCGTGCACCACCCGATCGACCAGCAGCGCAAGGTGGCCGACGACGTGTCACTACAGGTGCGGCGCGGGGAGATCGTCGGGATCGCGGGCCTCATGGGCGCCGGCCGCACCGAGCTCGCGATGAGCGTCTTCGGGCGGTCGTACGGCCGCTACGCGGGCGGGACGGTCCTCAAGGACGGCGAGGAGATCCGTACCAGGACCGTCGCGGAGGCGGTCGGCCACGGCATCGCGTACGTCACCGAGGACCGCAAGCACTACGGCCTCAACCTCATCGACACGATCAACCGCAACATCTCGTTGTCCGCTCTCGGCAAGGTGGCCAGGCGCGGGATCGTCGACGAGCACGAGGAGCGCCAGGTCGCCGAGCGCTACCGCACGTCGATGAACATCAAGGCGCCGACCGTCTTCGAGCCGGTGGGCAAGCTCTCCGGCGGCAACCAGCAGAAGGTCGTCCTCAGCAAGTGGATCTTCGCGGGTCCGGACGTGCTGATCCTGGACGAGCCGACCCGCGGCATCGACGTGGGAGCCAAGTTCGAGATCTACACGGTCATCGACAAGCTGGCGGCCGAGGGCAAGGCGATCGTCTTCATCTCCTCCGAGCTGCCCGAACTGCTCGGCATGTGCGACCGCATCTACACCATGGCCGCCGGGCGGCTGACCGGTGAGTTCTCACGGGCCGAGGCCACGCAGGAAGTGCTGATGCGTCAGATGACGAAGGACAAAGAGGTAACGCGATGAGCACCGATGTGACCAACACCCCGGCCGAGGCACCGCCCGGCAAGGGCGGCAGCGGCGACACCGGGGAGAACCTGGTACGGCTGATGCTCGACGGCATGCGCAGCAACATGCGCCAGTACGGCATGCTGATCGCCCTCGGCCTGATCGTGGCCCTCTTCGCGGTCTGGACCGACGGAAGCCTGCTGCTGCCGCACAACATCTCCAACCTGGTCCTCCAGAACAGCTACATCCTGATCCTCGCGATCGGCATGATGCTGGTGATCATCGCGGGCCACATCGACCTGTCGGTCGGTTCGCTGACGGCGTTCGTGGGCGCGTTCGCGGCCGTGCTGACGGTGCAGCACGGTGTGTCGTGGCCCCTCGCCCTGGTGCTGAGCCTGGTGGTGGGCGCCGTGGCGGGCTCGGTCCAGGGATTCCTGATCGCCTATCTCGGCATACCGTCCTTCATCGTCACCCTCGCCGGCATGCTGATCTTCCGCGGTCTGACCGAGATCCTGCTCAAGGGGCAGACGCTCGGGCCGTTCCCGGGCGGGCTCCAGAAGATGGGCAACGGCTTCCTGCCGGAAGTCGGCCCGACCACCAACTACCACAACATCACGCTGCTGCTGGGCCTGGCCGTGATCGTCTTCGTGGTGCTCCAGGAGGTCCGTGACCGCAAGCGCCAGCAGGAGTTCTCGCTGGACGTGCTGCCGGCCAAGCTGTTCCTGCTCAAGCTGGTGGCGCTGGTCGCCGCGGTGCTCACCGTCACGATGATGCTCGCCAGCTACAAGGGCGCGCCGATCGTGCTGCTGATCCTCGGCGCGCTGGTCGTCGGCTACGGCTACATGATGCGCAACGCCGTCTTCGGCCGCCACATCTACGCGATCGGCGGCAACCTCCCGGCGGCGAAGCTGTCCGGCGTCAAGGACAAGAAGGTCACCTTCTATGTCTTCCTGAACATGGGCATGCTCGCGGCCCTGGCGGGTCTGGTGGTAGCCGCCCGCCTGAACGCGGCCTCTCCGAAGGCCGGCCTGAGCTTCGAGCTGGAAGCCATCGCCTCGTCGTTCATCGGTGGCGCGTCCATGAGCGGCGGTGTCGGTACCGTCCTCGGCGCGATCATCGGCGGTCTGGTCCTCGGTGTGCTGAACAACGGTATGAACCTCCTCAGTGTCGGCACCGACTGGCAACAGGTCATCAAGGGCCTGGCCCTGCTGGCCGCGGTCGGCTTCGACGTGTGGAACAAGCGCAAGGTCGGTTCGTAAGTCGGCCGGGGCCCCGTCGAACGGCGGGGCCCCCTCCATTGGGCAGGAGCCGCAAAATGGAAACGAGCAGACGTACGGTCATCGCAGCGGCGGCAGCGGGATTAACCGCGGCCACCATCGGCACGGCGCACGCGGCGGGCGGAAAGAAGCCCGCGAGGGAACTGTTCGGCAAGCTCGCCGACGGGACGAAGGTCCACCGGTGGTCGCTGGAGAACGGCGGGACACGGCTCAAGGTCCTGTCGTACGGCGGAATCGTCCAGTCCCTGGAGATCCCCGACCGGCACGGCAGGCACCGCAACGTCGCCCTGGGCTTCGGCGACCTCGACTCCTACGTCGCCTCCAGCCCCTACTTCGGCGCCCTGATCGGCCGGTACGGAAACCGCATCGGCAAGGGGCGGTTCACCCTCGACGGCACGGCCTACCAGCTCTCCGTCAACGACGGCGTCAACAGCCTGCACGGGGGCGCCAAGGGCTTCGACAAGCGCGTCTGGGACGTCGAGGGCTTCACCTCGGGCTCCGACGTCGGACTCGTCCTGCACTACACCGGCGTCGACGGCGAGATGGGCTACCCCGGCACCCTCAGGGCCAAGGTCACCTACACCCTGACCCGGCACGGCGACTGGCGCATCGACTACGAGGCCACCACCGACAGAGCCACCGTCGTCAACCTCACCAGCCATGTGTACTGGAACCTCGCCGGTGAGGGCAGCGGCTCGGTCTACGACCACGAACTCGCGATCGCGGCCTCCCGCTACACCCCCGTCGACTCGGGCCTGATCCCCACCGGGGAACTCGCGAAGGTCGCCGGCACCCCCTTCGACTTCCGCCGGACCAAGACGGTCGGCCGGGACATCCGGGTCGCCCACCAGCAGCTCCTGTACGGCAAGGGCATCGACCACAACTGGGTCCTCGACAAGGGGATCACGGCGAAGCCCGAGCATGTCGCGACGCTCCGCGACCCGTCGTCCGGCCGGACCCTGACGATCGCGTCGAACGAGCCCGGCCTCCAGTTCTACTCGGGCAACTTCCTGGACGGCACCCTGGTCGGCACCGGCGGTCACATCTACCGCCAGGGCGACGCCCTGTGCCTGGAGACCCAGCACTTCCCGGACTCCCCGAACCACCCGTCGTTCCCCTCGACGGTGCTGCGGCCGGGGCAGACCTACCGGACCAGCACGGTCCACTCGTTCGGCGCGTGACCGTACCTCACAGCCGGTTCACACGATCCGCACGGCATCACGACGATTGAACAGCGCCCCATCCGTATCCGTATGAGAGGGCGGCCCGTGCTCCCCCGCGCGGGCCACCCAGAAACGGGGGCCCGTCCTCCCCAACGGGCTCGCCCTATACGGAGGTTCCATGGCCGGCAATGTCACCTCGCTCTTTCGCGGCACCGCGGCGCACAGCCCGTCGATGGCCGCACTGACGCGGGAGGGCGACGGAGCCGGCCCGGTGGACTTCTGCATCCCCTGCAATCCCTACTTCCCCACCCCCGCGATGTTCGACGAACTCGCGGGCAGGCTCCGCGAGATCATCACCTACTACCCGAGCAGTGCCGACACGATCACCAGCGAGCTGTGCTCGCTGCTCCAACTCCCGCCGCAGTGCGTCGCGATGGGCAACGGCTCGACCGAACTCATCACCTGGATCGACCATCTGCTGGTCCGGGAGTCCCTCGCGATCCCCGTCCCCACGTTCGGCCGCTGGACCGACCAGCCGATGGAGACCGGCAAGCGGGTCGACATGTTCCCGCTCCAGGAGTCCACCGGCTTCGCGCTCGACCTCGCCGCGTACGCCAAGTTCATCCGCCAGCGCGGCACCAAGGTCGCCGTCATCTGCAACCCGAACAACCCCGACGGCGGCTTCCTGCCGCGCCAGTCGGTCATCCAGTTCATGGACGCGATGGCCGACCTGGACCTGATCGTCATCGACGAGTCGTTCCTGGAGTTCGCCGACTCCGAGTCGGAGCCCAGCGTGGTCGAGGACGCGGTGATGAGACCCAATGTCATCGTGCTGCGCAGCCTCGGCAAGAACTTCGGCCTGCACGGCATCCGCTTCGGCTACATGGTCGCCAACCCCAGTCTTGCGGGCAAGGTCCGCTCGATGCTGCCGAAGTGGAACCTCAACTCCTTCGCGGAGACCGTGGTGTTCATGCTGAAGAACCACGGCAAGGAGTACATGGAGAGCCTGCACATGGTCCGCCGGGACCGGCTCGACATGGCCCGCCAGCTCTCCGCGCTGCCCGGTCTGACGATCTACCCCTCGCAGGGCAACTTCCTGTTCGTCCGCCTTCCCGTCGGCGCCGAGGGCACGGTGGTCCGGGACCGGCTGCTCACCGAGCACCGCATCCTGGTCCGCGAGTGCGGCAACAAGGTCGGCTCCTCCAGCCGCTTCCTGAGACTCGTGGTCCGTCCGCAGACGGACGTACGCCGTCTGGTGGCCGGCCTGGAGCAGGTGCTGTTCGGGTCCAGGAAGGAGACCGCCGTACCCGAGCTGAGCAACGGGACCGGCTACGGCTCGGGTACGGCCATGGTGGACCGCCTCGTCGGCTCGACCAACGGAGCGGGCATGCAGGGGCTGGCCGCGCAGGCGAACGCCTGGCCCGGACAGCCCGCGCAGATGCCCCAGCCGCTCGCCGCCCCGGCGCCGCAGCCGGTGGCCGCCGCCGCTCCGCAGCCCAGCCTGCCCTCCGTCCCGCAGCCGCGTCCCGCCGCGGCCTCGCCCTACCCGGTCCAGCAGCCCGTCCCGGCCCCGGTCTATCCCGCCGCGCAGCAGCCCGTGGCGGCCCAGGCCTACCCCACCCCGCAGCCCTCCAGCTGGCCGGCCGCGGCGCAGAGCCCCGGTGCGATGCCCGCCCAGATGCCGCCCGTGGCCATGCAGGCGCCGCCCCAGCCGCCGCCCGGTCTCCGGCCGGCCGCCGCCCAGACCGGTGTGCCCGGCATGGCGGGCGCGGGTTCCATGGGCGCGCAGGGCGGCCTGACGGCGGCCCAGGTCCGCGGCAGGACACAGCCCGAACCGCCTCCGCCCGAGCCGGCGAACAGCGGCTGGGGAGCCGTCGGCGCCCTCCTGTACAACCAGGCCGGTTAGGCCGCGTCCGCAACGTCTCGTCCGTCCGGCGATTCCGGCCCGCCTTCCGGGCGGACGACGCGACTTTGCGGACACGGCCCAGGGCCTGTCCGGCAGTTCGCGTCATCGCCCGCCGGGCGGACCGGAATAGCCGGACAGGCCCTGGGCCACCCGACCGCCGCGCGCCCACCCCGCGCGGCCGGCCTCCCCACAGGCCGGGCGGGACCCCCGCGGAACCGGCCTCCCCACAGGCCGGCCGCGGGGACCCGCCCACGACCGACGCCCGCCCGCTCCGCCCGCCCGCCCCGCCCCGCGGGGCGCCCGGCCGCGGCGGGGTGCCGGGCAGCGTGTCCGGCAAGACACTTGACGGGCTGCCGCTTTGCGGAACTGACAGCCGGCCGACAGCAACCGCTTCTACGGTGCCGTGTCCATGACAGACACCCCCACGAACGCGATGTCAGAGGCACCCGTCGGGCGCCGGGCCGTACTGATCGCCACGGGCGCCTCGGCCGCGGCCCTGGCCGTGGCCGCCGCGGCACCCGTCGCCCCCTCTCCCTCCCCCTCATCCGCCGCCGACCCGGCCGACGCCGCTCCCGTCGCGGCGGCCGTCTGCGTCCTGACCAAGGAGATGACCGAAGGCCCCTACTACCTCGACGGACAGCTCGTCCGCTCCGACGTCACCGAGGGCAAGGCGGGCGCACCCCTCAAGCTGGCCCTCACCGTCGTCGACTCCGCCTGCGCGCCGCTCGGCGACGCCCTCGTGGAGATCTGGCACTGCGACGCGCTCGGCGAGTACTCCGGGTACGTCGGCAACAACGGCCACAGCGAGCCCGACGACGGCACCTTCCTGCGCGGCGGCGTGCTGACGAACGCCTCCGGCGTCGCGGCACTCACCACCGTCTACCCCGGCTGGTACCGGGGCCGTTGTGTGCACATCCACGTCAAGGTGCACACCGGCGTCACCCTCACTTCCGACGGCTCCTTCACCGGCGGCCGGGAACTCCACACCGGCCAGCTCTTCTTCAGCGAGACGATCACCACGGCGATGGCCAAGGTGACCCCGTACTCCACCAACAAGGTCACCCGCACCACCCTCACCCAGGACTCGGTCTACGACGGCGGAGGCGCCTCCTCGGGCCTGCTGACCCTGACGGCCCTGGGCAGCACCGCCTCCGCCGGCTACACCGGCACCCTCACGCTCGGCGTCGGGACGAGCTGACCCGGGCCTTCCCCCCACGGAGGCCGGGGCCGGTCCGCGAACCGCGGGCCGGCCCCGGCCGCGCCCATACCGCGTAATCCCCCGCGCCGGGACCGTCGTACGGCCATCGAACGACCCGCTCCTGTGGAGAATGGCCCTCCCCCCGGTTCTCGGGCTCGGACCGAACGAGGGGGGAGCACCCGTCGCCGTCCCCCCGGGAGAACCCGCATGGTGTTGAGCAGACGTACCTTCAGCGCACTCGCCGGTACCACCGCACTCGGCCTCTCGCTGAGCGGCAGCGGGAGCGACGTGGCCTGCGCGGCCGGAAGGACGGTCCTCGCACCCACCGGACCCGCGCCCGCACCGCCCGCCGCCGACGGCCGCGGGCACACCGTCGGCTTCGACCGCTACTCGATGATCGTCGACGGCAGACGCCTGGTGATCTGGTCCGGCGAGTTCCACCCCTTCCGGCTGCCGAGCCCGTCCCTGTGGCGGGACGTCCTCCAGAAGATGCGCGCCCACGGCTACAACACGGTCAGCATCTACGTCGCCTGGAACTACCACTCCCCCGCGCCCGGGCAGCACGACTTCACCGGGGTCCGCGACCTCGACCTGTTCCTGCGGACCGCCGCCGAGACCGGGCTGTACGTCATCCTGCGCCCCGGCCCGTACATCAACGCCGAGGTCGACGCGGGCGGCTTCCCCGGCTGGCTGACGGCCGCCCCGGGAGTGGCCCGCACCTCCGACCCCGCCTATCTGGAGCACGCCGACCAGTGGCTGACCGCCGTCGACCGCATCGCGTCCCGGCACCTCTACACCGACGGCGGGGGCACGATCGTCCTCTACCAACTGGAGAACGAGTACGACAACCACGTGACCGAACCCGCCGGGCGTGACTACATGGCGCACCTGTACGCCAAGGTGCGCGCCGACGGCATCGACGTCCCGCTGTTCCACAACGACAAGGGCAGGAACGGCCATTGGGCCCCCGGCACCTTCGACACGGGCGGTGAGCGCGGGCGTTACCTGTACGGCTTCGACGGCTACCCCTCCCCCTTCAAGACCCCTCCGGACTGGGGGCACTTCGGCCCCGGCGGCCTGCGGGGCGGATCGACCGCGAGCCCGGACACCCCGGGATTCATCCCCGAGTTCGGCGGCGGCTGGTTCGATCCCTGGGGCGGGGCGGAGTTCGACGGCCTCGGGTACGCCGAGTCCCGCCGCACCCGCGACGCGGCCTACGAACGGCGCTTCTACCTCACCAACCTCGCCAACGGCATCACCGTCCACAACGTCTACATGACCTTCGGCGGCACGTCCTGGGGCTGGCTGCCCGCGCCGATCGTCTACACCTCGTACGACTACGGCGCCGCCATCGACGAGGCCCGGCAGCCCACCGAGAAGCTCGTCCCGATGCGGCAGATCGGCCGGCTGCTCCAGTCGGTGCCCGACCTGGCCAAGCTCGACCGCGCCGACCCTCCCCCCGGCGACGACGCGGAGCCGGGCCCCGGCATCAAGGCGTACCACCTGGTCAATCCGGACACGAAGGCGCGCTTCCTGGTCCTGCGCAACGACACGCCCTCCGAGTCCGTCGCCACCGTCACGCTCGGCGGGGCGCGGGCCGAGGTGCCGGTGCCCGGCCTCGACGCGCGACTGCTCGCCTCCGGGATCGCCCTGGGGCGCCGGAAGCTGAGCTGGTCCACCGCCCAGCCGATGCTGTGGCTGGCCGCCGGACGGCAGGACGTCGCCGTGTTCACGGGCCGTGCGGGCGAATCGACCCGCACCTGTCTGGAGGCCGCGAGCGAACCGAAGGTCACCGTGCTGGACGGCGACGCCGGGTACGCCTACGCGGACGGGGTCCTGCGGATCGACGCCGTGCTCGGCGGCATCACCCGGGTCCGGGTGGAGGGGGGCGGGGTCCTGGCTCCCCTCCTGCTGCTGTTCGCCGACGACGAGAGCTCGCGTCTGCTGTGGCGCCACGACACCCCCTCGGGTCCGGTGCTGGTCCGCGGCCCGGCGCTGCTGCGCACCGCCGCCGTGCGCGGCACGACCGCGTATCTCACCGGCGACACCACACAGGCGGCGGACCTGGAGGTGTGGGGGCCGCGCGGGATCGGCGAACTCGTCTGGAACCAGAGCGCGTTGACGTCCCGCCTCACGTCGTCGGGGAGCCTGCGGGCCGAACGCCGGCTGCCCGGCGCGGGCCGGGTGCGGCTGCCCGCGCTGACCGGCTGGCGCCGGGCCGAGGGGAACCCCGAGTCGGCCCCCGGTCACGACGACACCGCGTGGCGCGTGACCGACAGGACGTCCTCGTACAGCATCACCGCGGTGCCCGAGGGACAGCCCGTGCTGTTCGCCGACGACTACGGCTTCCACTACGGGGACGTCTGGTACCGGGGGCACTTCGCGGACGCGGGCGGCGCGGACTCCGTGTCGCTGTCCTATGTCGCCGGTACCCAGGGGCTGTTGATGGCCTGGCTGGACGGAGAGCCGCTGGGCACCCACCGGATGCCGGTGCCGGACGAGAAGACCGTGCGCAAGGGCACCTGGACGGCCACCGCCACCTTCCCCGTCCGGCCGCGGGAGGGACGCTCGCACGTGCTGTCCGTCCTGGTCCGGCCGATGCAGCACGACGAGGACGGCCGGGCCGACGACACGCACAAGGCGGCCCGGGGGCTGACGGCCGCCACCTTCACCGGGGCCGCTCCGGCGGTCCGCTGGCGCGTCCGGGGCGCGGCGACCCCCGACCCGGTGCGCGGGCCGCTCAACACCGGCGGTCTGCACGGGGAGTTGCACGGCTGGCATCTGCCGGGCTTCGCGGACGGCGGCTGGAGGGCCGTCGCCTTCCCGCGCGCCGAGCGGCGCCAGGGGGTCACCTGGTACCGCACCGGCTTCCGGCTCGCCGTGGACAGCGGGCTGGACGCCTCGATCGGGCTGACCCTCACGGACGACCCGGCCCGCGCCTATCGCGTCCAGATCTTCCTGAACGGCTGGAACATGGGCCAGTACATCAACGACGTGGGCCCGCAGCACACGTTCGTCCTGCCCAACGGGGTGCTGCGCACCCGGGGGCACAACACGCTGGCCCTCGCGGTGCTGTCCGACGGGACCACCCCGGCAGGGCCCGGCCGGGTGGAACTGACGCTGCTGGGCAGCGCGGCCGGAGGAGTAGCGGTGGCCCCGGTTCCCTCCCCCGGCCCCGCGGGTGCGTAGGCCGCACGGGGTGTCGGACAGGCCCTAACCGGCGAACTCCGGCTGCGGCAGGCCCTTGCCCGCGCCGGGGACGACCAGGAGGGAGCCGGACATCGGGTGCGGTGCCGTGAGGCCCGTACGCGCGGTGGTGACGTACAGATCGGTGAGGTCGGCGCCGCCGAACGCGCAGGCGGTGGGGCGGCGGACCGGGAGGGTGAGCACCCGGTCCAGGGCGCCGTCCGGGGTGTAGCGGTGGACCGCTCCGCCGTCCCAGAGGGCCACCCACACCCCGCCCTCCGCGTCCACCGTCAGACCGTCGGGGAATCCGTCCTCCACGGTGGCGAACGGACGTCTGTCGACGGGGAGTCCGTCGTCCCCGAGGTCGAACACGTCGATGCGGCGGGTCGGCGAGTCGATGTAGTGGACCCGGCGGCCGTCGGGGCTCCAGCCCGTGCCGTTGCTGACGCTCACGTCGTCGAGGATCGCGCGGACGGTGCCGTCCGGGGTGATCCGCGAGAGAGTGCCCCCGCCCGGTGCCTCGTCGTAGCGCATGGTGCCGAACCACAGCGAACCGTCGGGCGCGACGGCCGCGTCGTTGGCGCGGCGGCCGGGCACGGGGTCCCGGTGCAACCAGCGGAACGAGCGGCCGGCCCGGACGGCTCCGGCCACGGCTCCGACTCCGGCTCCCTCCGCGGCTCCGGTGGTGGACTCGCCGGAGCCGGGCGGCCCGTAGAGGCCCACGCCGTCACGGAGGTTGACCACAAGGCCGCCGCCCGCGCGCGGCTTGGCCGCGCCCACGTGCTGCTCGGTGGCCAGCAGCGTACGGCGGCCCGAGACGGGGTCGTAGGTGTGGATCCGGGAGCCGAGGATGTCGACCCAGAGGAGCCGTCCGGCCCGGGCGTCCCAGGTCGGGCCCTCGCCCAGCGCCGCGTGCGCGTGGACCGCGACCTCGACGGCGGTCACCCGACGTTCCGGTGACCGAGCCGCTCGGACAGCTCCGCGGCGCCCTTCGCCGCGAGCTGCTCCAGCTCGACGCGCCGCTCGTCGCTCCAGCGGATCATCGGTACGGAGATCGAGAGCGCGGCGACGACGTGTCCCGCGCGGTCGCGCACCGGAGCGGCGACACAGCTGACGTCCGGGTTGGACTCACGGCTCTCGACGGCGATCCCGCGACTGCGGATCTCGGCGAGGGCCTCGCGCAGGGCGCCCGGCTCGGTGATGCTGTTCGGGGTCATCGCGACGAGCTCGGCGTCGTCGGGGACGCGAGAGGTCAGCTCCGGCTCGGAGAGGGAGGCGAGCAGCATCTTGCCGACGGAGGTGCAGTGAGCGGGAAGCCGGCGGCCGGCCGCCGAGACCATGCGCACGGCGTGCGTGGAGTCGACCTTGGCGATGTAGATGACGTCGGTGCCTTCGAGGATCGCCACGTGCACGGTCTCGTCGCAGGTCTCGGCGACGGAACGGGCGACCTGCTGGCCCTCGGCGGCGAGGTCGAGCTGCTCGGCGTAGCGGCTGCCGAGCTGGTACGGGCGGACGCCGAGCCGGTAGCGTCCCGGCTGGCCCGGCACCTGCACGATGTATGAGCGGGCGGCGAGCGTGGTCACCAGTTCGTGCACGGTCGTGCGCGGCAGCTGGAGCCTGCGCACGATGTCGGGGGCGGAGAGAGTCCCGTCCCCGTCGAGAAAGAGCTCCAGTATGTCCAGAGCCCGGGTCACGGCAGGTACGAGGCGTCCCACAACCGGCCCCCTCTCTATTGTTCGAAATTTCAACAGACGATCGGGATGACGAACACAGGCTAGTCATTCACCCGGGGGCGGGCAATGGGTCCGGTGCCCCGTACCGCCCGCCCGGCGAGGGCCGGGTGCGGGATCATGGGCCCATGCCGGCCAAACGCCCCGCCGCCCCCTTCACCCCGCTCGACTTCCACCTGGTCCTGCTGCGCCGCATGGCCGACCACAACCCCGGCCTGGTCGAGGACGCCCGTCACGGGCTGGGGGCGTCGATCGCGGACATGCGCGAGGCCAACCGGCGCTGGCAGGCGATGCTGCGCGCGCCCCGCTCCCGGTCCGCCGCCTCCCGCTACCGCTCGGTCCTCGGCGCCCCGGAGTCCGCGCGCGAACGCCGGATCGGCGATCTGACCTGCGAGGCCCTGCGCTGGCCTGTGCCGCTGTGGCCCGGTCTGCGCTTCGAGGTCCTGCTCGCCCCGAACGGCGTCGTCTGGAACGAATGGCTGGTACGGGCCCCGGGCGCGCCCGCCCCCGTGCTGGAGACCCTGGAGGATCTGGCCCCCTGGTCCTGCACGGTCGACGAGGCCGCCCGCGCCTTCGCCCCCGCCCGGCCCCTGGAGGGCACCGCCCCGACCCGGTGGGGTCTGGCGTTCACCGCTCCCGACACCGCGGGGGTGCCGCACGCGTGCGCGGCGGAGTTCACCTGGGGCCTGCTCCAACGGGTGGGCGTCAAGGGACCCGTCGCAGAGCACCCCGGGCACCCCGGCCCGTAGACCGCGGACGGTACCGCCGCCGGAGCCGGGGCGAGCCCGCGCTCAGCGGGCGGCGGCCTCGATGATCCGGGCCACGACGACGGGCAGCGACCCGGGGTGGAGCCACAGGAAGAGGTTCGGCTCGACGAGTTCGAGCTCCATCAGCCGGGGCCCGCCGTCGTCACCGTCGACCAGGTCGACCCGGGCGTAGAGCACACCGTCCGGACCGCCCGGCACGGCGGCCAACGCCTTCTCGGCGACCGCCAGTTCGGCAGCTGTCGGCTCCCAGACCTCCAGGCGCGGATGGGGTGTCTTGTCGCCGTCGTACGGCGTCCCCGGCTCCAGCACGGCCCCCTTGCGGCTGGCGTGCAGCAGCCGCCCGCCGAAGAACTGGAGCGCCCGCTCGCCCCGGGTGTCGATGTCCTTCACATACGGCTGGACCATGGCGGTCAGCCCCTCGGCGTGCATCCGCGCGAGCTGCCCGAGGGCCGTCCCGGCCTCCTCGGGTGTGTACCGGGCGGCGTAGCGCGCGCCGGCCCCCGCCGTGGGCTTCACCACGAACTCGTGGTCGCGGGGCAGTTCGACCGCGTCCCCCGGAGCCACATAGCGGGTCGGCACGACCGGCACCCCCGCCGCCGCCAGGTCCCCGAGGTACCGCTTGTCCGTGTTCCACCGCACGACCGGCGCCGGATTCGACAGCCGGGTGAGCCCCGCGCAGCGCTCGGCCCACGCCACGAACTCCGGCACGCGCCGGCTGTAGTCCCAGGTCGACCGGATCAGCGCCAGGTCGAACCCCGCCCAGTCGACCGCGGGATCGTCCCAGTGCACGATGTCCGCCTCCGCCCCGGCGTCCTCAAGGGCTCCCCGCAGCGCGGGCAGATCCCGGTCCAGGCCGGGCTCCTCGCCCGGGTCGTAAGTGACGAGCGCGATACGGGCCACGACGGACTCCAACCTCGTACGGCGCCGGTGCGGACACCGGCGCCCTGCCTCCGGCGCACCCCATCGGTACGCCGTCCCTGGAACATCGCCGCAGGCTAACAACCCGCTCGCTCCCGGTCCGGGCCACACTTGACCTTCACCAAGGGGCAGGGCCCAGCATCGGTGACGGAACGAGGAACCAGAACCAGGACCGGGGCCGGTACCGGCTGCGGTCCGGGCAGGGGAGCGACGGGGTGGACACGTGGACATGCTGACGATCGGAGCCTTCGCCAAGGCCTCGCGGCTGTCGCCCAAGGCGCTGCGGCTCTACGACGAACTGGAGCTGCTGCGTCCCGCACGGGTCGACCCCGGCACCGGCTACCGCTACTACGCGGCGGAGCAGCTCGAACAGGCGCGGCTCGTGGCCTGGTTGCGGCGGCTCGGCATGCCGCTCGCCCGGATCCGCAGGGTGTGCGCCCTGGAACCGGGCCCCGCCGCGCGGGAGATCGGCGCGTACTGGGCCGGGGTCGAGGCCGAGACGTCCGCCCGCCGGGATCTGGCGGCGTTCCTCGTGGACCATCTGTCACCGTCCCCAGGGAAGGACACCAGCATGCTGGAACTCCGCTACTCCGCCCTCTCCGACACCGGCCTGGTCCGTACGGCCAACCAGGACAGCGTCCACGCGGGGGCCCGCGTCCTCGCGGTCGCCGACGGCTGCGGGCCGGGCGGCGCACCCGCGAGCACGGCGGCCGTACGGGCCCTGACGTTCCTGGACGACGAACCGCTGTCGGCCGGTGGCGTGCTCAACCTGCTGGAGGACGCCGTGGAGGGCGCGGCGCGAGCGGTGGCGGACCTGGTGCCGCGGCACGCCGCGGCGGGGGCCCCGGACGGCACCGGCACCGGCAGCACGCTCACGGCCCTGGTGTGGACCGGCTCGCAGCTCGCGCTCGTCCACATCGGGGACTCCCGTGCCTATGTGCTCCGCGACGGCGGGCTGTTCCGGATCACCCACGACCACACGGTGGTCCAGTCGATGATCGACGAGGGCCGCCTCACCCCGGAGGAGGCGACCGCGCATCCCCAGCGGGCCATGCTGCTCAAGGCACTGGGCTCCCCCGCCGACGTACCCGATCTGCGGCTCCAGGACGTCCGGCCGGGCGACCGCTATCTGCTGTGCTCCGACGGCCTGTCCACCGTCGTGCCGGAGGAGGGGATCGAGCGGCTTCTCACGTCGGCGCCCGATCCGGACACGGCCGTACGGGCGCTGGTCGCGGCGGCGAACGACGCCGGCGGCCCGGACAACGTCAGTTGCGTGGTCGCGGACGTGGTCGAGGCGACCGACCGCCCGAGGGGCCTCCGGTTTACCTAGGTCGTGTCCGCGAAGTCGCGTCCGCCCGGCGACGCCTGGCACACCCTAGGGCCTGCGGTCCTCGGGCCTGCGGTAGCCGAGGGAGGCCTCGATGGCGCGGCCGACCGGGTCGACGGCGGCGGCGCCTGCGGGGCCGGTCACCCAGGAGCGGAAGACGCTCGCCAGTTGCAGGCCGAAGGCCTCGGCCTGCGCCTCGTCCGCCTGACGTGATCCGTCGCGGGCGGCGACGGTACGGGCGACCTCTTGCCGCAAGGGCGCCCGCGGTCCGGGATCACGCCAGCCGGGCCGGTCCGAGAGGGACGCCCGCGCGACGGCCGTGGCGCCGTCCACGTGGTGGTCGCGGTGGCCTTCCTTCATGTGCCACAACTCGTGCCCGAGGATGACGAGTTGCTGCACGGTCTCGGCACGCTCCTCGACGACGACGAGGTCGAAGTCGCTGAACTCCATCCACAGACCGGTGACTTCGATCTCGTCCGGGAAGCGTTCGAAGCGGAGCCGCACCGGACGACCGCCCCGGCGCCGGCTCATCTCCTCGCAGAGGGCCTGCGCCAGCTCCCTCAGGTCGACGGGCGTATCGATCCTTCTCCGCAGTACCCGGCCGAGCTCCACCGCCAGCGCCCGCATCTCGGAGCGGGACCCGCGCGGACGCAGCGCCGCCACGAATCGTCCGACGGAGCCGGCCGGCTTCGTCGTCATCGCTCCGCCTCCTCGCCGTCCGGCAGGACCTCGGGAAGGTGCGGCGGGGACTCACTCACCAAAGGTCTCCCGGCAGTTGACTCGTCAAGTTGTGACGCGAGCCCGACCCTACGGGTCCGGGTCCGTCCACGCCACGGTTCCCGAACGATCGTTCCCGGTTTCCGGACGATCCTTACGGCGCCTGCGCTCCCCCTCCACGTCCCCGGCGCGATCGGGCCGCCGACCACCCGGTCCCCGGTCCGGATCGTGTAGGAAGAGGCTGTCCCTCCCGGTGAAGTCCTCTCGGCAAGGAGTCCTCGTGTTCTCCCTCTTCCCGGCCCTGGTGGGCGGTTCGGTCGCGGACCGGTCCGCGCTGCGCTTCGGCGACCGGTCCCTGACGTACGCGGAACTGGCCGCCTCCGCGGGCGCGCTGGCCGCACGGCTCGACGGTGCCGGGAGGGTCGCCGTCTGGGCGACGCCGACCCTGGAGACGGCCGTCGGTGTCGTCGCCGCGCTGCTCGCCGGGGTGCCGGCCGTGCCGCTGAACCCGAGGTCGGGAGAGGCCGAACTCGGTCACATCCTGGGCGACAGCGCGCCGTCCCTGGTGCTCGCGGCCCCGGGGGACCCGCTGCCGGCCGCGCTCGGGGCGCTGGACCGCGTCGACGTCCGGGTGACGAGGGAGACGGCGGCGGAGACAGGAGCCGAGGCGGGAGAGGATGCGGAGGGAGGGGCCGAGGTGGTGGTGTCCGCGCAGGCGCCGGTCACCGACCCCTCCTCCCCCGCCCTGATCGTCTACACCTCCGGCACCACCGGTCCGCCCAAGGGCGCGGTCATCCCGCGCCGGGCGATCGCCGCGACCCTGGACGCGCTGGCGGACGCCTGGCAGTGGACCGGCGACGACGTGCTGGTGCACGGCCTGCCGCTGTTCCATGTGCACGGACTGATCATCGGCGTCCTCGGTCCGCTGCGGCGCGGCGGTTCCGTCCGTCATCTGGGCCGGTTCAGCGCCGAGGGCGTGGCGCGGGAGCTGGGCGCGGGGGCGACGATGCTGTTCGGGGTGCCGACGATGTACCACCGGCTCGCCGAGACGCTCGGTGAGGACCCCGGGCTCGCCGAGGCTCTCGGCGGGGCGCGGCTGCTCGTGTCGGGCTCCGCCGCGCTGCCCCCGCACGACCACGAGCGGATCAGGGCGGCGACCGGACGCGGGGTCGTCGAGCGGTACGGCATGACGGAGACGCTGATGAACACGAGCGTGCGGGCCGACGGGGAGGTCAGGCCCGGCACGGTCGGGGTGCCGCTGCCGGGTGTCGGTCTGCGGCTCGTCGAGGAGGACGGCACGGCGATCGCCTGGTACGAGGCCGACGGCGCCCCGGCCGGGGCGTTCGACGGCGAGAGCGTCGGCGAGATCCAGGTGCGCGGCCCGAACCTCTTCACCGAGTATCTGAACCGGCCCGACGCCACCGCCGCCGCGTACACCGCCGACGGCTGGTTCCGTACGGGCGACATGGCGGTCCTCGACCCCGACGGTTCGGTCCGTATCGTCGGCCGCAAGGCCACCGACCTGATCAAGAGCGGCGGTTACAAGATCGGCGCGGGCGAGATCGAGAACGCGCTCCTCGAACACCCCGGGGTGCGCGAGGCCGCCGTGGCCGGGGAGCCGGACGCCGACCTCGGCGAGCGCGTCGCGGCCTGGATCGTCCCGCTCGATCTCCAGGCGCCGCCGTCCGCCGAGGAGTTGGCCGACCACGTGGCCCGGCGGCTCGCCCCGCACAAACGGCCCCGTACCGTGCGCTTCCTCAAGGAGCTGCCCCGCAACGACATGGGCAAGATCCTGAAGCGGGAGCTGCCGCGTGACTGACCGGATCTCGGCCCGCGAGGCCATCGCCCTGGTCACCGACAGCTTCGCCGAACTCCCTTCCCCCGAAAAAGAGTTCCCGCCCGACGGTCCGCTCGCCTGGCAGGGGTACGGCGACGCGCGGGCGCGCGCCGCGGCCCGTACCGGCGAGGAGGAGTCCGTCGTCTGCGGCACGGCGACCTTCGGGACGGCGAGCTTCGGCACCACGACCGACGGCCGGGCTCCGCTCGGACCGGTCACCGCCGTCCTGGTCGCCTTCGAGTTCGGGTTCCTCGGCGGTTCCCTCGGCGAACGCACCGGTGACCGTCTGGAGGCCGCCCACGACCACGCCCGGACCCACCGGCTGCCCGTCGTCTCGCTCGTGGCCACGGGCGGCAGCCGGATGCAGGAGGGCATGCTCGCCCTGACCCAGCTCCAGCGGGTGGCACGGCAGTCGGCGCTGACCAGGGACGCCGGGCTCCCGCAGGTCGCGGTCCTGCGGGACCCGACGACGGGCGGCGGCTGGGCCACGCTCGGCGCGGGCGCCGATGTGACGTTGGCGCTGGCGGGCGCCCAGGTCGCCTTCGCGGGATCCCGGGTCCGTCCGCCCGGCGCTGATCCGGCCGCGTACACGGCCGAGGCACAGGTCGCGGCGGGCTCGGTCGACGCCCTCGTACCGAAGGACGGGCTGCGGGAGACGCTCGCCCTGTGGCTGGACCTGCTCACCCGGCCCGCCGCCGGGGCGGCGCCCGTCCCGGCGGCGCTGGGGGACGTCACGGAACTGCCCGCGACCGGCTGGGATGCGGTGCGGCGCGCCCGTTCCGCCGGACGACCGCGCGCCGAGGCCTACTTGGACGCCTGCTTCACCCGGCGGGCGGCGATCGGCGGGGACCGCTGCGGCGGCACCGACGACGGTGTGCTGTGCGGCTTCGGCCGGGCGCACGACGGGCGGACCGTCGCGTACGCGGCCCAGCGCGGGACGGCGACCCGTCCCGCCGGATACCGCACGGCGGCCCGGCTGGTCCGGACGGCGGGCCGGCTCGGCATCCCGGTCCTGACGCTGGTGGACACCCCGGGCGCGGCGAACGACGCGGATGCCGAACGGCAGGGGGCGGGCCCGGCGATCGCGGACCTGTTCGCGGCGATCGCCGGTGCCAGGACACCCGTCACCACCCTGGTGATCGGCGAGGGCGGCTCGGGCGGTGCGCTGGCGCTGGCCGCTCCCGGCAACACCTGGGCCACGCCGGACAGTTACTTCTCGGTCATCGCGCCGGAGTCGGCGGCGGCGATCCTGAAGCGGCCCGAGGGCGAGATCCGGGCGACGGCCGATCAGCTCCGGCTCCGGCCGCAGGACCTGCTGGACCTGGGAGTGATCCGGGGCATCTCGCCACACCGATCCTGAGCCCGGACGGACGGCGGCCGTCGGCTCCTCCCTCCCAAGAGGACCCGACGGCCGCCTGCTCACGCGGGCGCCGCGGTGGCCGCCCGTTCTCCGGGCCGCCGACGGGGTGGCGGCGTGCCGGAGGGAGTGGACCGGGTGGCGGGCTCCCGCCCCGGGCGGCCCGCCACCCGGCGACCGGTCACCGGACACCCACCGCCCGGATGATCTCCTGGCTGACCGAACCGCCCCGGTCGTCGTGGGCGAAGGCCCGGAGCGACACGTACGCGGCGCCGCGCGGAACGTCCAGCGTGCCCTTCCAGCGGGCCTTGCCCCCACCGGTCAGCGGCACCGCCTTCCAGGTCCTGCCGTCGTCGTACGACACCTGGAGCCTGCCGCCGGAGATGCTGCCGGTGTCCGGAGCCCCCTTGACGTACTCGGCGTACACGCTCACCGGGACCTTGTGACCGCGCACATCGCCCGCGAGGTCGGTGTCGACGTCGTAGCCGAGGTTGACGAGCGGGAGGAAGGTCCAGTGGTCGTCGGGGGTGGCCGCCGAGCGGACGGTCCACTCGGTGTGGCTCTTGGTGGAGAGCTTCCAGCGATCGGGGTCGAGGGTCGTGTCCGTGACCACCTTGTAGGTGTGCTCGTCGGCGGGCGCGTCCCAGACGTATCCCGCGGAGCTCTGCCGCCGGGCGAGCAGGACGCCGTCCTGGTAGACCGAGGTGAACTGGGTCATCCCGGTGTCGTCGCTCCACACGTCGCCGAACCCGGTGTGGTCGGGCCCGGAGTCGCCCCAGCCGGGCGTGTTGAACTCGATGACGTTGCCCGCGCGCTGCTGGCCCCAGCCGAGTCCGGTGCCGAGCCAGGGGTGCCAGACGGGCTTGAACCAGTTCAGGCCCTGGTGGGTGCCGCCCCGGTAGGCGACCAGGCCGCTGCGCTCCTCCAGCGTGCCCGCCCCGACGTTCACGGACTCCGACCAGGTCTGTCCGGTGCCGGTGGAGACGTAGTCGGTGCGCTCGGCCGGGTAGTCGATCCGCTCCTGGAAGCCGAGCCCGATGGGGAAGGGGTCGACGATCGAGTAGCGGTACTCGCTGCCCGAGACGGGCTTCACCGCGTGGAACCTCGTGTCCAGCACGGCCAGTTCACCGCGGCCGGGCTCATAGGCGAGGCTCCGGTCCGGGACGGCTCCCTTGTATCCGCGCGAAAGGTCGTACACGTACGGAGAGTTGCGGGTGCCGGTCATGTCGACGGTCCGCTTCGCGCGCAGCCGTGCCGCGTCCGCCACGTCGACCGTGGCGACCTGGAGCGGCCGGTCCTCGTAGGCGTCGGTGCCGAACCAGGCGTTGAGGCGTCCCGCCGTGTCGTCGGTGACGAACAGGGCCTTGGCGCCCGCGTCCTGGGCCGCCTGCGCGAGCGCGGCCGGTGAGCCGCCGTCGGTGAGCTTCGCGAGCACGGCCTTGCCGCCCACACCGGTGAACGGTCCGCTTCCGACGTCGACCAGCGGCAGTCGCGTACGGCCCTCGGTCAGCGTGGTGCCCGGCTGGACGATCGCCTCCTTGACCCCCGTGACCTGGAGCAGCGGTTTCCCGAGGCGCCAGACGGTGCGGTAGTCGAAGGTGCCCTCGGTGACCTTCTCGGTCGGGGCGGCGAAGACACTGTCGTACTTGACGGGCACCTGGACGGCGCCGAACAGGTCCGAACCGCCACCCGCCCGGTCGTACTCCATGATCAGCTGCCGGGTCTCGGCGCGCCGGTCGACCTTGGCGCTGACCTCCCTCAACGTGCGTGCGTCCAGGGTGACTTCGCGGTCCTGGTCGAGCGCGATCTGGGGTGCGGCGAGGAAGCCGAGGCCGAGCGAGTCGGCGCCGCGGCCGCCGCGCACGTCGAGGAACGACGTGAGGCTGTACGTGCCGGGCCGCAGGCGCAGCTTCAGGGTGCCGGAGTCACCGACGGCCGCCGGGTAGGCGTCGGTGTCCTGGGCGAGCTGCTGGACGGCGAGGTCGGCGGCGGCCGGTGCGCCGTCCCGGTCCTTCACATGGACGGTGAGCGTGTACCGCTCCTCCTCCTTGACCAGCCCGAACGCGGTGTGCGCGACGGGAGTGCCGTCCACCGAGGCGACGATCCGCCCCGAGGTCCGGCCCACGGGTGCCTTCGAGCCGTGGCCGGTGAGCGTGGTGGACGCGATGCCGTGCGCGGGCACCGTGAGCGTGGTGTCGGCGAGGGTGGCGACACCCTCGCCGGCCCCCTCCGCGGCGAGGCTCAACCGCACCGCCGCGTCGGAGGAGTTGGTGTAGGTGATCGTCTTCGTGACGGGCTTGTCGTCCTCGTAGGGCCAGCGGTGGAAGCCGAGGTCGGCGCTGCCCGTGGCGGTGATCCTCGCCTCGACCGCGTCCGGGACGCTCACTCTGCCCGCGCCCAACTGGTAGGCGGAGGCGTCGAGTTCCTTGGAGGTGGACATCAGCGCGTCCTTCAGCTGAGCGCCGGTCCAGTCCGGGTGCTCCTGGGCGAGCAGCGCGGCCACGCCCGCGACATGGGGTGTCGCCATCGACGTGCCGCTCATGGACGTGTAGTAGCCGCTGCCGTCCACGAGTTGGGAGCGGGCGGCGAGGATGTCGACGCCCGGCGCGGACAGGTCGGGCTTGAGCGCGTTGTCCCCGTAGCGCGGTCCTGCGCTGGTGAAGTACGCGGCCTGGTCGGCGGAGTCCACCGCGCCGACGGTCAGCGCGGAGTCGGCGGCGCCGGGCGAGCCGATGGAGGAGGGGGCGCCGGTATTGCCTGCGGCTATGACGAAGAGGGCTCCGGTCTCCTTCGAGAGGGTGTCGACGGCGGCGGCCATGGGGTCGGTGCCGTCGCTGGGCTCGGTGGAGCCGAGGCTCATGGAGATCACCTTGGCGTGCACGTCCCGCGCGGCCCACTCCATGCCCGCGATGATCTGCGACTCGCTGCCCGAACCCTGGTCGCTGAGCACCTTTCCGACGGCGAGCGTGGCCTCGGGCGCGACGCCCTTCTCCTTGCCCTCGGAGGCGGCGCCGGTGCCGCCCACGGTGGAGGTGACGTGCGTGCCGTGCCCGTTGCGGTCGGCGACCTCCTCGCCGTCGATGAAGCTCCTGGTCTGCGAGACCCGGCCCGCCAGGTCGGGGTGGCTCGTGTCGACGCCGGTGTCGAGCACGGCGACGGTCACGCCCTTGCCGGTGAGCCCCGCCTCCCAGGCCTTCGGCGTGCCGATCTGCGCGTTGCTCTCGGCCATGTCGGCCTTGACGCGCCCGTCGAGCCAGACCTTGCCGATCCCCGCCGTCCCGGTCAGCTGCCGGGTCATCGCCTTCCAGAACGTCCGGCCCTTGTCCGCGTCGAGTGCGGCGCCGCGGATGCTCGGCAGCGACCGTGTGCGCTCCGCGCCTCCCGGGACGGCCGCGCGGGCCTTCGGGTCGTAGGTCACGATCAGCGGCAGCTCACCGGTCTGCCGGTCGGTCAGTCCCTGCCGTATCAGCTCGCTCACGTCGAACAGCCGCCGGTCGAGGGTGCCGGCCCGCAGATAGGGCAGCGCCTCGTCCGGTACGACGGTGACGGTGCCGTCGGCGACCTGGGTGCGCACGGCTCCGGTGGCGCCCCGGGGACGTACGACGGACACGGTCTTCTTCCCGCCGCCGACGTCGGTCACGGTGACCTTGTCGCCGGTCACGAGGGTGACGGTGGAGGCGGTGCCGGCGGCTCTCGCCTGCGCCGGGACGGCGGCGGCCCCGGTGTCCGCCGTGTCCTGCTCGGCGGCGGCCGCGCCCGCCCGCGCCGTGGGCAGCAGGGCGAGCACGAGCCCGGCCGACAGCAGCGCCGCCGGACGGCTCAGTGGTCCTCTGGTCATTCATGGCCTCTCTTCGTCGGCCGTGCGCACGCCGGACAGGGGGTGGCGTCCGGTGCTTGCGAAGAGTCTCGGGGGATCACGCCGTCAGGAAGCCGACGGAGCCTGGCGGGAAGGCGCCCTGGCGGCTTCCCGCCAGGACATGCCGGTACGAGCGGCAGAAACCGGGCCGCTTCCAACTGGCTTTCAGGGCAAGGATGTTGTCGACGCGGGTCCAACCCGTGCGGCGAGTGACCGCACGGCGGAAGCCCGCCTCCGGCTTCTCCCGGCCCGGACCGGGGGCCCTTCGGAGGCCGTCCGGAGGCCGTCCTGGTGCGGTCCGGAGCCCGCCCGAGTGCGGCCCGAGTGCGGCCGGGTGTGACCCGGAGTGCGACCCGGACCGCGACCCGAGTGCGGTCCGGGGAAGCTCCCGGGGGGGGCCGCTCGGGAGGGCGCCCGGCAGGCCGCCCAGGTGCCGAACTCACCGCAGGTCCAGGCGCGCACCGGTCTCGCCACCCGTCCGGCGGCACCTCGCCCGGCCGTCCAAAAGGGGCGGCCCGCCTGCCACGCGCGCAGGATGTTCAGAGAGGACCGCCGCCCGGCGGAGCCCCACGTTCTGCGCCTCGGGAGGGCCTGCCATGACCGCCAGTCTGGAGCAGCTGCGCCGCTGTCACTTCGCCGTCGACCTGGGCGCGTCGAGGACCCGAGTGTGGGTGCGGGGCGCGGGCCTGGTCGTCGACCAGCCGAGCGTCGCGGCCATCAACACGAAGACGGGCGCGCTGATCGCGGTCGGGGAGTTCGCCGAGCGGATGACGGGCCGTACGCCCGACTACATCCGGGTGGTGCGTCCGGTGTCCGGCGGCACCGTCGTCGACATCGACATGGCGCAGCGGATGCTGCGCAATCTGCTGGGCGACAAGGTCCGGCGCACACTGCGCCGCAAGCCCCGGCTGCGGGCCGCGGCCTGCACCCCTCACGACGCTGACCCGCTGGCGCAGCGCGCCACGATCGAGACGCTGGTCGGTCTCGGGGCGCGGCGGGTCGAGCTCGTCGACACCCTGATCGCGGCGGCGGTCGGCTGCGGACTGCCCGTCGAGCGTCCCGAGGCCACCATGATCATGGTGTGCGGTGCCGCCGCGACCCAGCTCGCCGTGCTGTCGCTGGGCTCGATCGTCACGGCCGAGCGCATCCCGGTCGGGGGTGAGGCGGTCGACCACGCGATCGTGCAGCACCTGCGCCACCAGCACGAGCTGATGCTGCCGAGCCAGGCCGTACGACCGCTGCAACTCGCCCTCTCCGGCAACGGGCTGAGCCCGCACGGACCGGCCCTGACCGAGATCCACGGGCGGGACGTGGCGACCGGTCTCGCCCGCTCGGTGAAGGTCGACACCGCCGCCGTGCGCCTGGCGATCGCGACGCCGCTGACCGCCGTACTGGACGGCGTCGGCAAGGTGCTGCGGTCGTGCCCGCCCGATCTGGTGGCCGACGTCGCCGACCGCGGGATCATGATGGTCGGCGGCAGCGCGCTGCTTCCCGGGCTCGACCAGATGCTCCGCCAGGCGACCGGTGTGCCCGTCCACATCGCCGAGCGGCCCGATGTCTGCGCCGTGCAGGGCCTCGGCTACATGCTGGAGGGCAAGATCGAGCCGCTGATCCTGAACCCGCTGGCCGGCTGACGGTCCCGCGGCCCGGCGAACCCGCGTCCGGGAGCCTCGTATGACCGATCCCGTGCCCGGGCTCCCGCCGCTCCTGGAGGCGGTCCTCAGCGTCGGCACCGAACTGGAACTGCGGGCGACCCTCCAGCGGATCGTGGACGCGGCCGCGGAGCTGACCGGGGCCCGGTACGCGACGCTGGGGATGAGGGACCCGGGGCGGGACGGACTGCTGCACATCCGCACGGCGCGACCGCCCGCCCCGGAGACCGGCCTCCCGCCCGAGGACGCGTCGGGGACTCCCGGCCCCGACGACTCCCCCGAGTCCGACGACTCCCCCGGGTCCGACATCTGTCTGGACGTTCCCATCCGGGTCGAGGGCGAGGTGTTCGGCCGTCTCCGCCTCGCGGACAAGCCCACCGGTCCCGTGACGCGTGAGGACGAGGAACTGGTGCGTCTGCTCGCCACGCAGGCCGGGATCGCGATCGCCAACGCCCGGCTGTACGAGACGGCCCGGCAGCGGGAACGCTGGATCGAGGGCGCCGCCGCCGTCACCACCGCCCTGCTCAGCGGCGGGACCGGAGCGGACGCGCTGGCGACGGTCGCCGAACGCGCCAGGATCCTCGCGGGAGCCTCGGCCGGGATCATCCTCAAGCCCACGGACGAGGGCGGCATGGAGATCGTGGTCGCCTCCACGCCCGAGGACCCGACCGGGATCGTGGGCACCACCATCGCGCCCGGCAGCCCCGTCCTCGAACAACTCCTGGGCGGGGAACCGGTGTTCATCGAGGACTCGGCGACCGACCCCCGGATGACGACCCCCGTGCGGTTCCGGTTCGGGCCCAGCATGATGCTGCCCCTCCGGGCCGAGGGCCGGCTCGTCGGGACGCTGGCCCTGCCGCGCGGGCGGGGCGAGCGCCCGTACACGCAGACCGAACGCCTGCTCGCCGTCCAGTTCGCCTCGCAGGCCGCGCTCGCCCTGGTCCTCGCCGACGCCCGGAACCGCCGTGAACTCCTCGCGGTGTACGAGGACCGGGACCGCATCGCGCGTGACCTGCACGATCTGGTCGTACAGCGCCTCTTCGCGACCGGCATGATGCTGGAGTCGACGCAGCGCAGGAACGCCGCGCACGGGGACGGCAAGGAGGACGGCGCGGACGAGGACGGCGAGATCGCTGCCGTGTCCGCGGCTCTCGGCCGGGCGGTCGACGAGCTGGAGGGCACGGTCCAGGAGGTACGCACCGCGATCTTCGCGCTCCAGCAGCCGCCGGCCGACGCCCCCACCACGTTCCGCGGCAAGGTGCTGCGCGAGACGGCGGGCGCGGCGGCTGTCCTCGGCGTCCAGCCGTCCACCCGGTTCAACGGCCCGGTGGAGAACCGGATCACCGATGCCGTGGCCGGCCGGCTGCTCGCCGCGCTGCGGCGCGCGCTGGCCGCCGCCTCACGGCGCCCGGGGGTGTCGCGGATCGAGGTCGCCGTCGATGTGACGGTGCCTCTGCCGGACGGCCGCCCCGGCGTCCGGCTGACCGTCCACGACGACGGCGGCGAAGGCCCGGCCGGCGAAGACCCCGGCGCCGACGGCACGGACGTGCTCTGGCAGTCGCCCCTGTAGCGGCCGCGGTGGTCCGCCGCGGGTCCGGGTGGGTCAGTAGGGCAGCAGACGCCCCGACGGGGTCCTGCGGTCGATGGGCGTCTCGCGCGGAGCGGCGGGCCGGCGGTTGACGCGAATCCGGATCTGACGGTTCATGACCCCTCCTCATGACTGATGAGACCGGCGTCCTCGTCGACGCGCATAGACGCATGGTGCCCACGGATGCGCCTCTCCTACCCTCCGAGCAGCATGTTCCGGCGCCGGCCCGCGCGCGGGGCCAACGCGCCCGGCCGCGGTCCCTGCCTCCCGGGTTCGCCCGTGGTCACCTGGGACGCATGAACAGCAGACACGAAGCGCGCGTCGCGCAGTGGTGGGAAGCGCTGGATCCCTCGGCGCGAAAGGCTCTCCTCGATCTCCATCTGGTCGAGGGCGACCGGCTGCCCGAGCAGTTCGTGCGGGGACTCGCGGACCACGGCATCCACCCCGTCCAGTGGGAGGAGCCGGAGGCCGGGCATCTCGTGCCCGGGGAACTGGTGGAGTTCCTCGCCGGGAAGCGGGCCGCGGGCACCTGAGCGTCCCGGAACCCGCCGTACCCCCTGATGCCGGTCCCCCGGCGGGTTCCGGCACCGGGCCGGTGTCCCATCTCCGTCCCAGCGGTGGCGCGTTCGCGCAGGTCACGGGCGTGGGACCGTCCCGGCGTCCCGGGGCGGGCCGACAGGCTCCACCGTGGGCCGGGCGCTGCCAGCATGGCGGCGGCCGGGGGTTCCCGGCGACTGACCAAAGGGGGAACACCAGATGGGAACAAGGACGCTTCTGCGGGGTCTGACCCTCGCCGTGGCAGCGGTCCTGCCCCTGTACGGGCCCGTGTCGGCGCAGGCGACGGGAGCCGCGGCCGCCGCGGTCGCCGTCTGCGGGCACACGAGCGCGCAGCCCACGCTGCAACAGGGGTCGACGGGGGACGCGACGGTCGAGGCGCAGTGCGAACTCGACCTGGCGACGAAGCCGAGCCGGTACACGCCGATCGCGGCGGACGGCTCGTTCGGATCGGGGACGGAGACGCGGGTCAAGGAGTTCCAGCGGTGCGCCGGGCTGAGCGCGGACGGCGTGCTCGGCCCGAACACGTGGGCGGCGCTGAACACCTGGGCCGCACAGCCGCACACCTGCGCGACCCAGGGCACGGCTGACACGGCGCAGGCGACCGTGTGCGGCCACACCGACACGCGCCCGACTCTGAAGCAGGGCGCGAAGGGCGACGAGGTCAAGGAGGTTCAGTGCCGGCTGAACCTGGCCATGGAGCCCTTCCACTATCCGCCGCTGACCATCGACGGCGACTTCGGGGGCGGCACCGCGGACCGGGTGATCGAGCTCCAGCACTGCGCCAACCTCAGCGCCGACGGCACGGTCGGCCCCAACACCTGGGCCAAGCTCGTGGACTGGTCCGGCCGTAACGCGTACTGCGCCCCGCCTCACCCGGCCGGCCGGCCGATCGACGGGCTGGACACGGCCAAGTACCAGCACCCGGGCGGCGCCCCGATCGACTGGAAGGCCGTACGCGCCTCGGGCGCCGAGTTCGCGACGGTCAAGGCCACCCGGGGGCTGAACGTCACCGACGAATACCTCGCCACCGACCTCGAAGGGGCCAGGGCGGCGGGGCTGGCCGTGGCGCCTTACCACTTCTACACGGGGACGGCGGCCGACACGGGTGCCGCGCAGGCCGACCGGTTCATCGCCGCCGTGCGGGCGACCGGTTACACCGGGAAGCGTGCCGGTGATCTGCCGCCGATCTTCGACCTGGAGCGCATGGACGACGGCAGCGGACGCTGCCCCACGTACGGCACGGTGACCGACGCCAAGGCCTGGCTGGACCGGGTGGAGTCCGCCTTCGGCCGGGTCCCGATGATCTACACCCAGAAGTCCTTCCTGGACGACTGCATGGGCTCGACCACCGCCTTCGCCCGGTATCCGCTCCAGCTCGCGGACTACCGCCAGTCGATCACCCAGCCGCCACTGCCGAACGGCTCGACGACCTGGGCGATGTGGCAGTACACCGACGCCGCGATCTTCCCGGGCGTCCGGGCTCCGGCGACCGGGGACGTCTTCAACGGCACCCAGGCCGATCTGGACCGGCTGGCCAACCGGTGACCCCGGCCGCAGCCCCCGCCGCACCCAGGAGGACCTCCATGACCGGCCGGATCGCCCGCGCGTCCCTCGTCGCGCTGCTCCTCGCCCTCGGCTTCGGCGTCCCGGCGCCCGCATCGGCCGCCACGGCCGGCGCCGCCGCCACGAGCTGTTACGGCGGGGCCGTCACGGTGCACTACGGGGAGGTGCGCGACTTCGGCCCGTACGTGACCACGAGTCGCTGTACCGACATCAACATGCGCATGACCGGCGGCGACGCGGAGTACGTCGTCGCCTGCGTGAAGTTCGAGAAGACCGGCGTCTGCAACCGCTGGACCCGAGTCGGCCGGAGCTGGACCACCATCGCCACCGACGTCCTGAACGGCACCAGGTTCACGGTGCCCAACGGCGTCGACCTGGAAGGCAGTTCCGCCACCCTCCAGATCGCCTTCTGACCCCCTCACCCGAACGGAGACCACCATGATCAGGAGCAAGGCGCTCGCCTCTGTTCTGTTCACCGCGGCCGCGCTGCTGGGCGTGGGCGTCGCGCCCGCCTCGGCACAGCCCTCGGCCGCCGCCACGAGCTGCTACGGCGGGGCCAAGACCCTGACCTACCACTATCAGGCGGCCGCCAAGGAGTACGGCACCTACACCACGTCCTCGCGATGCGGTGACATCAACATCCGGCTCAACTCGGACACGCCGGAAGGGTGGTACCTGGACGCCTGCGTGGTGTTCGTCGACCACACCACCAAGTGCAACAACGGCGACGCGTACACCACCCACGGCACCGAGTGGGGGACGGTCGCCACGGACGTGAAGGACGGCACGCACTTCGTCCTGCGCATCCACGCCTACGACCAGGACGCGCAGAACGTGACGTTCCAGCTCGCCTACTGACCTCGGTCCGCATCTCCTTCCGCACTTCGCATCTCCTTCCGCACTTCCGCACTTCCGTTCCGACGTTCCGACGTTCCGAAAGGACGACGATGACTTCCTTCTTCCGCTCCGCCGACGGCCGCTCCGCCGGCATCCGTTCCGTGGGCAGCCGCTCCCTCGACCGCCGCAGCATGCTGCGCGGCACGCTGGCGGTCGGCGCCGGCGTCGCGTTCGGCCAGCTCCTCTTCTCCGGTGTCGCGCAGGCCTATTCGTGGTCGCGCACCCTGAAGCAGGGGGACAACGGCGCCGACGTGCTGGAACTCCAGATCCGGGTCTCGGGCTGGGCGGCCGACAGCGCCAGCCACTCCCGGGTCGGCCTCGACGGCGACTTCGGCCCCGGCACGGCCGCGGCCGTGAAGCGGTTCCAGGCGGCGTACGGTCTCGACGACGACGGGGTCGCCGGTCCCAACACCCAGGCCAAGCTCAACGCGCTGGAGCAGTCGGACGGCTCCACGGCCCACTTCAACTGGAGCGAGTTCGTCGACCAGTCCAACGGCACCTTCGAAGGCGGCAAGCTGAGCGTGGCGGCCACCAAGGAGAACGCCCGGCGCTGCATGTACAAGCTGGAGGCGCTGCGCAAGAAGCTCGGCGACAAGCCGATCACGGTCAACTCCGGCTTCCGCAGCATCGCGCACAACGCCGACATAGGCGGGGCCAGCGACAGCATGCACCTGTACGGCACGGCGGCCGATCTCGACGTGCCCGGCGTGGCCACCAAGACCGTCTACCAGAAGGCGGAGACCTGCGGGTTCTCCGGTCTGGAGCGGTACACCGTCGACCACCAGCACGTCGACAGCCGGGCCGACCTCGGCCGCGACTGGTGGTGGGAGAGCGGCACGGTCTGACGCCGTCCCGGGTGACCACACGGGGGGCCGAGGGCTCCGGGTACCGCGGCGGCGGCACCCGGGGCCTTCCGGGCTTCAGCCCTTCGGCTCGTCCTTGCGCGCCGCCTCGCAGGAGGGCCAGTCGTGGAAGTCGTGCCGGGCGCGCCACAGCCGGTGGGCGGCCTGGATGTTCCACTCCGGGTCGAACGCCCGCAGCGGTGTGCCGCCGAGCTCGCGCAGGCGGACGTCGGAGATCTGGAACACGCCCCAGTTGCGGCTGCCGTTGGTGTTGGGCAGCACCCACAGCGGGTCGAGGAACGAGGCGCAGCGGGCGATGGCCACGGCGGTGCGGGGATCCTCGGTGAACACCTCGCGGATCCGCTTCGCCACCCGGTCCGGGGACCAGGTCGCCATGCTCACCTTCCGCGCGTAGAGCGCCTTCTTGGTGGGCTCGTCGACGGTGCTGCTGGCCGGCATGCCCGCGAGCACCTGGAACGCGGTGAGCCGGCGCAGGGTCTCGGGTCCGAAGTCCCCGTCGACGGCGAGTCTGCCCTTGGCCCGCACCAGCAGGGTCTGGACCTCGCGCACGCACTCGTCGTGCTGTCCCATGCTGATCGTCTTGCAGGCGGAGGAGTACAGCACCCCGTCCCGGGCCGGCGCCGAGTCGTCGGCGGGCATCCACACGAACCCGGCCACGAGCCCCGTCACGGCCACGACCGCGACGGCCAGCACCGCGAACCGGGAGGACAGCTTCTCGGGCAGCCGGAGCCGTCGCGGGCCGCCGGCCCCGGCGGGGGCGTTCTCCGACGGGTCGGCGTCCCGTGGACGGGGGCCGGTCGGCTCGGGCACGGCGGCGGCGCCCGCCTCCGGCCCCGGTTCACGCCCCGCCTCCGGGTCCGGATCCCTCACCGGCTCCGGTTCCTGCTCCGGTTCCTGCCGCGGTTGCGGATCCGGCTCCCGCCGCGACCCGTCCTCGGCAGTCGCCGGGGCCGCGGCCGGCGCGTCCCGGTCCGTGTCCGCCAGGGCCCACAGCCGGTGGAGTTCACGGAGCTCCTCCGGACTGGCGCCGCACACCTTGCCGAAGGAATGCACCACCCGGTAGTCCGCCGGGACGCTGAGGCCGGAGCAGTAGCGGTGCAGACTGGAACCGCTGACGCCCGCCTCCTTGCCGAGGCGGTCGTAGCCCCTGCCGCTGCGGTCCTTCAGCATCCGAAGGCAGGCGGCGAACTTCTCGGTCTGCGAAGGGGCAGCCACGTCTCCACCCTTGCTCAAGCCTCTACTGACGGGTAGAAGCTACACCGCCGAAACCTGTGCGCGCCCTTTGAGCGCCGGAATGCGACCGTCAACTCCCTTATGAACAGCGGTATTTGAAAAAGAGTCAGCAGTAGGCGCTTGAGTGCGGTGGTGCGGTCGCGGGTGACCGCGTACCGTTTTCCGCCGTTCGGACCCGGCTTCAGCCGGAGCGCGGCGACGACCCGAAGGTCCCCGACGTGCCGCAGGACCGCCAGGGGGCCCGGCTTCGCGCCCGCGGGCCGGGCGGCGGGGCAGCGGGCGGGCGGGCCGTCAGGGGGCGGGCAGGCGGCCTCCTGACACAAAGAAGCCCCCTCTCGCTGGAGGGGGCTGCCGTACCGTCCCTGGCCGCGTCACGCCTTCTCGCGTAGCCAGTGGTGGGGCGGGTGGGACTCGAACCCACGGCCGACGGATTATGAGTCCGCTGCTCTAACCGGCTGAGCTACCGCCCCGTTACGGCGCGCCGCGCACATGTGTGCGCGCCGTCTGCCGCAGCATAGCCGCTCATACGATCTCCTGCTCCGGCTGGTCGGCTTCGCGCGACCATGGCGCCTTCGGCATGCCCCGAGCAGTTCCCGCGGACATGAAAAAGGACCCCGAAGGGCCCTCTTTCGTTGCTCTCCCGACTGGACTCGAACCAGTAACCTGCCGGTTAACAGCCGGCTGCTCTGCCAATTGAGCTACAGGAGATCGAGCTCCCCCGACTGGACTCGAACCAGTAACCTGCCGGTTAACAGCCGGCTGCTCTGCCAATTGAGCTACAGGGGATTGATCTTTGCATCGAACGCACCCACCTGGGTATTCGCCAGGGGGCGTGCGCTTGCTGCGACACATACATTAGCGCAAGCAGGGGGGTGCTCCGCCAATCGGTTCCCTCCGCACCGATGCCGACGCAAGGGAAGGGTGGCCGTCATGCGCTACCGGCTCACGTTCGTCGCCGGACTGGCCCTGGGTTACGTGCTCGGCACGAGAGCCGGGCGCGAGCGCTACGAACAGCTGAAGAAGTCCATGCGCCAGGTCGCGCAGAACCCGGCGGTGCGCAACACCGCCGAGACCGCGGCGCAGCAGAGCCGCGAGATCGCGGGCAAGGCGCTGCACACCGTGAGCGAGAAGGTGGGCGACCGCGTCCCCGACTCGGTCTCGGACCGGGTCCGGTCCCTGCGGGAGCGGAGCGCGTCCGGCCCCACCGAGGACGACTGGGGCACCAGCAACACCTAGCGGCGGTCCGTTCGGATCGTGCCGTGCGGCGCCGGGTGAGGCCTGTGGGCCGGCCCGGCGTCGGCGGGGCTCGCGGTACGGCAGAATTTCCGCCATGGGGATAGTCGCCGGGTTGGACAGTGCGCCCGATTTCACTCGCATCGTCGTCTGCGACACGGACACGGGTGCCGTGCTGAGGCAGGGGTATGCGCCGCATCCGATCGACGGCGGCGAGGGCGGCGGCCGCCCCTCCGACGTGGATCCGCAGGCCTGGCTGCTGTCCCTGGGCGAGGCCGCCGCGGGCGGGCTGCTCGAAGGCGTCCAGGCCATCGGCGTGTCGGCCCAGCAGAACGGGCTCGTCCCGCTGGACGCGCAGGGCGGCACCGTGCGCCCCGCGATGGTCGGCGGCGACAAGCGGGCCCAGGTCGCCGCGGCCGATCTGATCGACGCGCTCGGCGGCCGGGAGGCCTGGGCGCAGGCGGTGGGCAGCGTCCCGCAGGCCGCGCAGCCGGTGACCAAGCTGCGCTGGCTGAGCAAGACCGAGCCGGAGGCCGCGCGGCGCACCGCCATGCTGCTCCAGGCCCACGACTGGCTGGTGTGGCAGCTTCTGGGGCGGCCGGTGCGCAGGACCACGGACCGGGGCGGCGCCTCGGCGACCGGCTACTGGTCCGCGGCGACCGGCGCCTACCGGCAGGATCTCGTCGAGCTGGCGCTCGGCCACCAGGCCGGGCTGCCGGACGTGCTCGGCCCCTCGGAGGCCGCCGGGACCACGCCCGAGGGGCTGCTGATATCCGCCGGCACGGGCGAGACGATGGCGGCGGCGTTCGGGCTCGGCATCGGGCTCGGTGACGCGGTGGTGTCGCTGGGCGCCTCCGGGTCGGTGATGGCCGTCCACCCCGAGGCGCTGGCGGACTCCAGCGGCATGATCACCTCGCTGGCGGACGCGACCGGCATGCACCTTCCGGTCGTCACCACGCTCAACGCCGTACGGGCCCTGCGCGGGGCCGCCGAGCTCCTCGGCGTGCCCGACCTGGAGGGGCTGTCCGAGCTGGCGATGAAGTCGACGCCGGGCTCGCACGGGCTCGTCCTGCTCCCGTACCTGGAGGGCGAGCGCACCCCGAACCTGCCGCACACGGCGGGCACCCTGGCCGGTCTGCGTCGGGAGTCGATGAAGCCCGAGCACCTGGCGCGGGCCGCCTTCGAAGGCATGCTGTGCGGGCTGGCGGACGCGCTGGACGTGCTGCGCGGCCGGGGTGTCGACGTACGCCGGATCTTCCTGCTCGGCCAGGCCGCCGAGCTGCCCGCCGTCCAGGCCGTGGCGCCGGCGCTGTTCGGCGCGCAGGTCGTCGTGCCGCAGCCCGCGGACTACGCGGCCCTCGGCGCCGCACGTCAGGCGGCCTGGGCCCTCGGCGTCTCGCGGGGCACGCTCGACCCGCGGACCCCGCCGATGTGGCAGGGCCCGGTCGCCCAGGTGCTGGAGCCCGGCGACGAACTCGCGGTGGGGCAGGCCGTGCGGCAGCAGTACGTCTCCGTGCGCGAACAGACACATCCCGGGGCGTTCCGGGTGTAACCCTCGTGTGGACGTACGACCGAAGACGGAGGCGGTGTCCTTTTTTGGACCGCACTTGGGTTAATCGGTTGAGGTAACGCGGGGGGAGTGTCCGACGATAGGGGGTGGTGCGTGCATCATGCACAACTCGTCGGTCACCCCCGCCGTCCACGATTCCGAGAGACCCCGCGTGCTCATACGACTCCTGCGGACCCACCTCAGTCCGTACAAGAAACCCATCGCCCTGCTGGTGCTGCTCCAGTTCCTCCAGACCTGCGCCACGCTCTACCTGCCCACCCTCAACGCGCACATCATCGACAACGGTGTCGTGAAGGGGGACACGGGTTACATCCTGGCCTTCGGCGCCCTGATGATCGGCATCTCGCTGACCCAGGTCGTCTGCAACATCGGGGCCGTCTACTACGGAGCCCGAACGGCGTCCGCCGTGGGCCGGGACATCCGTGCCGCCGTCTTCGACCGCGTGCAGTCGTTCTCGGCACGCGAGGTGGGCCAGTTCGGCGCCCCGTCGCTGATCACCCGCACTACCAATGACGTCCAGCAGGTGCAGATGCTGACGCTGATGACGTTCACCCTGCTGGTGTCGGCCCCGATCATGTGTGTGGGCGGCATCGTCCTGGCCCTCGGCCTTGACGTGCCGCTGTCCGCGGTGCTCGTCGCGGTCGTGCCGACCCTCGGCATCTGCGTGACGCTCATCGTGCGCCGGCTGCGTCCGCTGTTCCGCACCATGCAGGTGCGCCTGGACACCGTGAACCGGGTGCTGCGCGAGCAGATCACCGGCAACCGCGTGATCCGCGCGTTCGTGCGCGACGGCTACGAGAAGGACCGCTTCAGGGGCGCCAACACCGACCTCACCGAGACGTCGCTGGCCACCGGCCGGATGCTGGCCCTGATGTTCCCGATCGTCATGACGGTGGTGAACGTGTCCTCCATCGCGGTGGTCTGGTTCGGCGCCCACCGCATCGACAGCGGCCAGATGCAGATCGGCGACCTGACCGCGTTCCTCGCCTATCTGATGCAGATCGTGATGTCCGTGATGATGGCCACCTTCATGTTCATGATGGTGCCGCGCGCGGAGGTCTGCGCCGAGCGCATCCAGGAGGTCCTGGACACCGAGAGCAGCGTGGTCCCGCCCGTCGCGCCGGTCCTGGAGCTGCGCCGCCACGGCCATCTGGAGATCCGCGAGGCCGGGTTCCGCTACCCGGGCGCCGAGGAGCCGGTCCTGAAGTCCGTCGACCTGGTCGCCCGCCCCGGCGAGGTGACCGCGGTCATCGGTTCGACGGGCAGCGGCAAGTCGACGCTGCTCGGCATGATCCCCCGCCTGTTCGACGCCACCGACGGCCAGGTACTCGTCGACGGTGTGGACGTCGCCACCATCGACGCGAAGCTGCTGGCCAGGACGGTCGGACTGGTCCCGCAGAAGCCCTACCTGTTCGCGGGGACCGTCGCCACGAACCTGCGGTACGGCAATCCTCAGGCGACCGACGAGGAGCTGTGGCACGCGCTGGAGGTGGCGCAGGCCAAGGGCTTCGTCCAGGCTCTGGAGAACGGTCTCGACTCGCCGATCGCGCAGGGCGGCACGAACGTGTCCGGCGGCCAGCGCCAGCGTCTGGCCATCGCCCGCACGCTGGTGCAGCGCCCCGAGATCTATCTGTTCGACGACTCCTTCTCGGCCCTCGACTACGCGACCGACGCGGCGCTGCGCGCGGCCCTGACCGAGGAGACCGCGGAGGCGACCGTGGTGATCGTCGCCCAGCGGGTGTCGACCATCAGGGAGGCCGACCGGATCGTGGTCCTCGACGAGGGCCGGGTCGTCGGCACCGGACGGCATCACGAACTGATGGCGGACAACGAGACCTACCGGGAGATCGTGCTCTCCCAGCTGACGGAAGCGGAGGCCGCCTGATGGCCGGGCCCATGGGACGCATGATGGCCGGGAGCGGCCCTGACCAGCGCTCGATGGATTTCAAGGTGTCGAGCCGGCGGCTCCTCGCCCAGTTCAAGCCCGAGCGTTCCACGCTGTACGTGATGCTCGTCGCCGTCGTCATGAGCGTCGGGCTCTCGGTGGTCGGCCCGAAGATCCTCGGCCGGGCCACCGACCTGGTCTTCGCGGGGATCGTCGGGCGCCAGATGCCGGCCGGGGCCACCAAGGCGCAGGCCCTCGACTCGCTGCGCGCGCACGGCAAGGGCGCCGTCGCGGACATGCTCTCGGGGACGGACTTCACCCCGGGCAAGGGCATCGACTTCACCGCGGTCGGACACGTCCTGCTGTTCGCGCTCGGTACGTTCCTGCTGGCCGGCCTGCTGATGGCGGTGGCGACGCGGCTGGTGAACCGGGCCGTCAACAAGACCGTCTACCGCATGCGCGAGGACCTCCAGGCGAAGCTGTCGCGGCTGCCGCTGTCGTACTTCGACAAGCGCCAGCGCGGTGAGGTGCTCAGCCGCGCGACGAACGACATGGACAACATCCAGCAGACCCTCCAGCAGTCGATGGGCCAGCTGGTCAACTCGCTGCTGACCATCGTGGGCGTCCTCGCGATGATGTTCTGGGTGTCGCCGCTGCTCGCGCTCGTCGCGCTGGTCACGGTGCCGCTGTCGTTCGTCGTGGCCACCCGGATCGGCAAGCGCTCGCAGCCGCACTTCGTGCAGCAGTGGCGCACCACCGGCAAGCTCAACGCCCACATCGAGGAGATGTACACCGGCCACAACCTGGTGAAGGTGTTCGGGCGGGCGGACGAGTCGGCGGCGCAGTTCGCCGAGCAGAACGAGAAGCTGTACGAGGCCGGGTTCAAGGCGCAGTTCAACAGCGGTGTCATGCAGCCGCTGATGATGTTCGTGTCGAACCTGAACTATGTGCTGGTGGCCGTGGTCGGCGGTCTGCGGGTGGCCTCGGGCTCCCTGTCGATCGGTGACGTGCAGGCCTTCATCCAGTACTCCCGCCAGTTCTCGATGCCGCTGACGCAGGTCGCGTCGATGGCCAACCTGGTGCAGTCGGGTGTCGCGTCGGCGGAGCGGGTCTTCGAGGTCCTGGACGCCGACGAGCAGGAGGCGGACCCGGCGGTGTCGGCCCGTCCCGAGGAACTGCGCGGGCGCGTGGCGCTGGAGCACGTCTCCTTCCGCTACGAGCCGGAGAAGCCGCTCATCGAGGATCTCTCGCTGAAGGTGGAGCCGGGCCACACCGTGGCCATCGTCGGCCCGACCGGCGCCGGCAAGACGACCCTGGTGAACCTGCTCATGCGGTTCTACGACGTCACGGGCGGCCGGATCACCCTCGACGGGATCGACGTGGCCGCGATGTCCCGGGACGAGCTGAGGTCCGGGATAGGGATGGTGCTCCAGGACACCTGGCTGTTCGGGGGCTCGATCGCCGACAACATCGCGTACGGCGCCTCGCGCGAGGTCACGCGCGGGGAGATCGAGGAGGCGGCGCGCGCCGCCCATGCCGACCGGTTCATCCGTACGCTGCCCGAGGGCTACGACACGGTGATCGACGACGAGGGGACGGGGGTCAGCGCGGGTGAGAAGCAGCTGATCACCATCGCGCGGGCGTTCCTGTCGGACCCGGTGATCCTGGTGCTCGACGAGGCGACCAGCTCCGTGGACACCCGCACCGAGGTGCTGATCCAGAAGGCGATGGCGAAGCTGGCGCACGGACGCACGTCGTTCGTGATCGCCCACCGTCTGTCGACCATCCGGGACGCGGACACCATCCTCGTGATGGAGGACGGCGCCATCGTGGAGCAGGGCACCCACACGGACCTGCTGGAGTCCGGCGGGGCCTACGCCCGCCTCTACCAGGCCCAGTTCGCCCAGGCGGTCGCCGAGGTCGATTAGAGCCGACCTCCCCCGGCCCCCGCTGCAATCGCCCGAGAATTCAGCCCCTCCGGCGATCGAGGAGCGGGGGCCCGGGGGCAGCGCCCCCGACACGATGGGGGTCCCCCCTGGTCGAGCGAAGCCGAGACCTTGGGAGAGGGAAGGGGCGGAGGGGGCGAAGAAGCCGTTGCCCCGGTCGGCCCCCTCAGTCGAGGTAACCCCGGAGCTGGTCCGCGAAGGCATGGTCGCGCAGCTTGTTCAGCGTCTTGGACTCGATCTGCCGGATCCGCTCGCGCGTGACCCCGAAGATCCGCCCGATCTCCTCCAGCGTCCGCGGACGCCCGTCCGCGAGCCCGTACCGGAGCTGGACCACCTTCCGCTCCCGCTCCCCGAGCGTGGACAGCACCGCCTCCAGATGCTGCCGCAGCAGCAGGAACGCCGCGGACTCCACCGGGGAGGCGGCGTCCCCGTCCTCGATGAGGTCACCGAGGGCCACGTCGTCCTCCTCGCCCACGGGGGCGTGCAGGGACACCGGCTCCTGGGCCAGCCGCAGGACCTCGCTCACCCGTTCGCCGGACAGGTCGAGCTGCGCCGCGACCTCCTCGGGTGTGGGCTCGTAGCCGCGCTCCTGGAGCATCCTGCGCTGGACCCGGACCACCCGGTTGATCAGCTCGACCACGTGCACGGGGACGCGGATGGTGCGGGCCTGGTCGGCGAGCGCCCTCGACATGGCCTGCCGGATCCACCAGGTGGCGTACGTGGAGAACTTGTAGCCGCGGGCGTAGTCGAACTTCTCGACCGCCCTGATCAGGCCGAGGTTGCCCTCCTGGACCAGGTCGAGCATCGTCAGGCCGCGGCCCACGTAGCGCTTGGCCACGGAGACGACGAGCCGCAGGTTCGCCTCGATGAGCCGCCGCTTGGCCATCCGGCCCATGACGACGATCTTGTCCAGGTCCAGGGCGAGCCGGTCGTCCAGGCCGGGGGTCAGCCGCAGCTTCTCCTCGGCGAACAGCCCGGCCTCGACGCGGCGGGCGAGCTCGACCTCCTCGGCCGCCGAGAGCAGCGGGATCCGCCCGATCTCGCGCAGATACTGCCGGAACAGGTCGGACGAGGGGCCACCGGTGTCGGCGGCACGGCTCCTGGCCGGCTCCACGGGTTCGGGGGCCTCTGTCTCCACCTCGGTCTCCGCCTCCGCCCGGGGACCCTCTCCGAGGGCTTCAGGAGGGCTCTCGGGCTCGCCCTCGGGGTGGTGCGCGGCTCGGCGCTGGGTGGGGACCGCCCCGACGACGCCGGGTTCCGCGTCCGTGGCGGTGGTGTTGTCGGTCTGGGCGAGGGTCTGGGTCTGCACGGGGGCGACCTCCAGGGATGTCGCTGCTGAGACGTGCGGCAGCGGTACGTCGGGGATGGGGTCGACGGCCTCGCCGCTGTCCATCCCGCAGTCGTTTGACGGAACCGCGGGGATGGGGAACCCGTCGCGTGCGGGTCGGCCGCGCTCCGAGGACTCAGGCACCGGAACCCAGTGTGGAGTACGACACATCGCCGCCACGAGGGGCGTGCGGTGACTTTTTGCGTATGGTCCGTGACCGCGTGGTTACCGTCCTGGACGAGTGCGCAGTTCAGCGGCGGCCAAACCCGCGAAGACGGACACGGGATTGGCATGTGCGCCCGCCGCTTGCGCGACCCTTCGTGTCCCGACGGCCCCTCGGGTGCGCTCCCGGAACGTCCCGGGCGGGCCCGTGGCAAGGCCTCAGAGGGCTTCGGCGCCCCGCTCGCGCAGCGCCTGACCGTACTGCTGGAGCACCCACAACTCGTTCTGTACGGCGGCCAGCTGGGCCGGGTCGCCGCCCGCGCTGAGCCGGGACAGGGAGCCCTGGACGTCCCGGATGCGGCGCTCGACGGCGCGGCGGCGGACCGCGACGAGCTGGTCGCCCGCGTAGGTCTCGTCGACGGTCTTGCGCAGGATCGCCTCGACGGCCAGCTCGGTGACCATCGCGCGCACGGTGTCGTCCGGGGCCGCGTCACGGACCCGGATCAGATACTCCTGGGGGTCCTGGACCCCGAAGTCGGCGCCGCCCGCGTCCATCACGGCCTGGCGCACGGCGGCGTAGGGCGGTGCGGTGAACTCGTCCATGCCGTACGCGTCGAACGCCGGGGAGACCAACTCGGGCCGCTGGAGCGCGAGTTTGAGCAGCTCGCGTTCGGTGGCGAAGACGGGGTTGCGCAGGGTGAGGGCCGGGCCCGCGCCGCCGGGCGCCCGGGAGACTGCGGCGTAGGCCTGCTGGGGGCGGCCGGCGGTGGGCGCGGGACCCGCGCCGCCCCGGTCACGGGCCCAACGGGCCAGCTGGGCGACCCTCTTGACGACGAACTGGGTGTCGAGGATGCCGAGCATGCCGGCGAGCTGCACGGCGACCTCGTGCTGCGCGCCGCTGTTCTTGATGCGGGCGACGACCGGGGCGGCCTCGTCCAGTGCGGCCGCGCGTCCCGCCGGGGTCTCCAGGTCGTAGCGCAGGACGATCTGGCGCAGTGCGAACTCGAAGAGGGGGGTGCGGGGTTCGACGAGGTCGGCGACGGCCTCGTCGCCCTTGGCCAGGCGCAGTTCGCAGGGGTCCATGCCGTCGGGCGCGATGGCGATGTAGGTCTCGGCGGCGAACTTCTGGTCGTCCTCGAAGGCGCGCAGGGCGGCCTTCTGGCCGGCCGCGTCGCCGTCGAAGGTGAAGATCACCCGGGCCGAGCCGTTGTCCATCAGCAGCCGGCGCAGGATCTTGATGTGGTCCCCGCCGAAGGCCGTGCCGCAGGTCGCGATGGCCGTGGTGATCCCGGCCAGGTGGCAGGCCATGACGTCGGTGTAGCCCTCGACGACGACGGCCCGGCTGCTCTTGGCGATGTCCTTCTTGGCGAGGTCGATGCCGTACAGGACCTGGGACTTCTTGTAGATCGCGGTGTCGGGCGTGTTCAGGTACTTCGGTCCGTTGTCGGACTCGTACAGCTTGCGGGCGCCGAAGCCGACGACCTCGCCGCCGATGTCGCGGATGGGCCACATGAGGCGGCCGCGGAAGCGGTCGATGGGGCCGCGCCGGCCCTCCTGGGCGAGGCCGGAGAGGACGAGTTCCTTGTCGGTGAAGCCCTGACCGCGCAGATGGCGGGTGAGGTGGTCCCAGCCCTGGGGGCTGTAGCCGACCCCGAAGTGGGCGGCGGCGGCCTGGTCGAAGCCGCGGTCGGCGAGGAAGGCGCGGCCCGTGTCGGCCTCGGGGCTGGTGTCGAGCTGCTCGGTGTAGAACCGCGCGGCCGCCTTGTGCGCCTCGACCAGCCGGATGCGCTCACCGCGCTGGTGGGCCGGGTTGTACCCGCCCTCCTCGTAGCGCAGGGTGATGCCGGCCTGGGCGGCGAGGCGCTCGACGGACTCGGAGAAGGTGAGGTGGTCGACCTTCATCACGAACGTGATGGTGTCGCCGCCCTCCTGGCAGCCGAAGCAGTGGAAGAGGCCCTTGCTGGGGCTGACCTGGAACGACGGTGACTTCTCGTCGTGGAAGGGGCACAGGCCCTTGAGGTTTCCGCCGCCCGCGTTGCGCAGCTGGAGGTACTCGGACACCACGGCGTCGATCGGGACCGCGTCCCGAACAGCCTTCACGTCCTCGTCATTGATCCTGCCTGCCACGAGGTGATTCTACGGGGCCGCACCGACACTCCCGGGGCAGGTGGACGGCCACCGTGCCGGGGTCCCGGGGCGCACCCCGGAAATCCCCGGCACGACGGACGGCGCGGGACGGTGCCGTCACGGGCCGGGCCGTCAGGGAACCAGGCTCTCCAGCGGCACGTGCGGGTCGGCGAGCGCCTCGGTGTCCACCCGGGTCCGGGAGCGGATCAGCTGCTGGATCGGGTCGGTGACGTCCCACACGTTCACGTTCATCCCGGCCAGCAGTCTCCCCTCCTTCACCCAGAGGGCGATGAACTCCCGCTTGCCCGCGTCACCGCGGATCACCACCTGGTCGTACGTCCCCGGGGGCGCCCAGCCCGAGTACTCCAGGCCCACGTCGTACTGGTCGGAGAAGAAGTAGGGCACCCGGTCGTACGTCGCCCCGCGGCCCAGCATCGCGCGGGCGGCGGCCGGTCCGCCGTTGAGGGCGTTGGCCCAGTGCTCGACGCGCAGCCGGGTGCCGAAGAGGCCGTGGTGGAAGGAGGCCACGTCACCTGCGGCGTACACGTCGGGGTCGGAGGTGCGCAGCTGCTCGTCGACCGCGATGCCGCCGCCGTGCGCGCGATCGGCCAGCTCCAGGCCGGCGGCCTCGGCGAGGCCGGTGCGCGGGGCGGCGCCGATGGCCGCGAGGACGTCGTGGGCGGGGTGTTCCTCGCCGTCGTCGGTGCGGGCGGCGAGCACCATGCCGTCCTGGCCGACGATCTCGGTGAGCCGGGCCCCGAAGTGGAAGCGCACGCCGTGCTCGCGGTGCAGTTCGGCGAAGAGCTCGCCGAGCTCGGGGCCGAGCACGTTGTGCAGCGGGGTCGCCGCGGGTTCGACGACGGTGACCTCCGCGCCGTACTCGCGGGCCGCGGCGGCGACCTCCAGGCCGATCCAGCCGGCTCCGGCGATCACCAGGTGGCCGTTGTCCCGGCCGAGCGCCGCGAGGACGCCCTTGAGGCGCTCGGCGTGGGCGAGGCGGCGCAGATGGTGGACGCCGGCGAGGCCGGTGCCCGGGACGTCGAGGCGGCGCGGCTCGGCGCCGGTCACCAGGAGCAGTTTGTCGTAGTGGACCAGGGTGCCGTCGTCGCCGAAGCGGACGGTCCTGGCCGTGCGGTCGATCGCGTCGACGGTCTGGCCCAGGTGCAGCTCGATGTCGTTCTGCGCGTACCACGCGGGTTCGTGCACGAAGACGCTGTCGCGCTCCTCCTTGCCGAGGAGGTAGCCCTTGGACAGCGGCGGACGTTCGTAGGGGTGGTCGCGTTCGTCGCAGATCAGTATCACGCGGCCGGTGAAGCCCTCCGCTCGGAGCGTCTCGGCCGCCTTGGCGCCTGCCAGGCCTCCCCCGACGATGACGAATGTCTGATCCGCGTCGACCACTTGATGCCTCCTCGTAAGGATGTCGCCATATGCGAGCGTCCCGCACGGAGCGTGATGCGGGAAGGGGTGGTGGCCCGATCAGGCCACGCAGGGTCACACCTGCCCGCTCCCATGGGAACGCGTGGTGAGTCTGAGGTGCAGGGAACGCGCCGAGGCGTCGGTGAGAGATGCGATCTGGTCGACGATCACGCGTTTGCGGGCGCGGTCGTCGGCCGCGTTCTCGAACAGTGCCCGAAACTGCGGATCCAACACCTCGGGGGCGCGTGCGGTGAGGGCCTCGGCCAGTTCGGCGACGACGATCCGCTGGTCGGCGCGGAGCAGTTCCTGTTCGGCGCGCTGCATCACGTACCGGTCGGCGACCGCCTTGAGGACGGCGCACTCCAGGCGGGCGGTGCGCGGGACGACCAGTTCCGCCGCGTACCGGGTGAGCCGTCCGCTGCCGTACCGGGCGCGGGTGGCACCCTCCGCGGCCAGGCAGAAGCGGCCGATGAGCTGGCTGGTCGCGTCCTTGAGGCGGGCCTGGGCCACCCCCGATCCGTCGTACCCGTGCGGCCACCACTCCTGGCCGAGGAGCCGGTCGAGGGCCTCGGCCAGCTCGGCCGGATCGGTGTCCTCGGGCACGTACCGCCCCACGGCCACGGCGAAGATCGCGTCGCGTTCGGGTCCTGCGTGCAGGCTGGCGGGGGCGATGTGGCCCGCGTGCAGGCCGTCCTCGATGTCGTGCACCGAGTACGCCACGTCGTCGGCCCAGTCCATCACCTGGGCCTCGAAGCAGGTCCGCGTGCCGGGGGCGCCCGCGCGGATCCAGTCGAACACCGGGCGGTCGTCCTCGTAGACCCCGAATTTCGGCGACTTCGGGTCGTCGGGACGGGCGCCCCTCGGCCACGGGTACTTGGTGGCGGCGTCGAGGGCGGCCCGGGTGAGGTTGAGGCCGACGCTGACGAGGTCGTCGCCCGCGCCGACCGAGGCCGAGGTCACCAGGTCGCTGCGCACGAAGCGCTTGGGCTCGATCCGGGTGAGCAGGCGCAGCGACTGGGCGTTGCCCTCGAACCCGCCGCAGTCCTCGGCGAACGCGTTGAGCGCCTGTTCGCCGTTGTGTCCGAAGGGCGGGTGGCCCAGGTCGTGCGAGAGACAGGCCGCCTCGACCAGATCGGGGTCGCAGCCGAGGGCGGCGCCCAGCTCGCGGCCGACCTGGGCGCACTCCAGGGAGTGGGTCAGCCGGGTCCGCGGGCTGGCGTCCCACACCTGGATGGGCGCCCCGCCCGATCCGGCGGCGCCGAGCACCTGGGGAAGCGTTCCGGGGGTGACGACCTGGGTCTTGCCCGCGAGACGGCGCAGGGCCGCGGAGTGCAGCACGCGCGCGCGGTCGCGCTGGAAGGCGGTGCGGCCCGGCCGTTTGTCGGGCTCGGCGGCCCAGCGCTCGACGGCGGACAGGTCGTACGCGTCATGGGCCGTGTGGTTCTCGTGAGCTGTGTGGTTCTCGTGAGCTGTGTGGTTCTCGTGAGCCGACCGGCTCTCGTGGGCCGTGTGGTTCTCGTGTGCCTGCGGTGCGGTGTCTTCGGTCCTCGGTGCCATGCCTTCCATGCCCCGACAGTAGACGCAGGCGGTGACAATCGGGGCGGGGCGCCGGTGGCGCGGTGCCGGGCACGGCGGGGAGGACCGGGTTCGGGCCGGGATCAGGCCGGGATCAGGGTGCGTTCCTGGGCGGACTCGGGGGCGGCGAGGGCCTGGTCGTAGCGGTGCAGGACGAGGCGGGCCATCGCCGGGTGGTCGCCGAGCGGCTCGGCGCAGATCCAGGGGGCCTCCTCGGCGACCTGCGTGGCGAAGCGGCCGGGGGCGGTGAAGTACGAGGCGACGGCGATCCGGTGGCGGCCCCGGGCGGCGAGGGAGCGCACGGCGGCGGTGACGGTGGGCGCGGCGGCGGAGGCGTACGCCGGGACGACCGGGACCCCGAGGCGTTCGGCGAGCAACTGGGCGGTGCGGCGGGTGTCGGCGGCCGAGTCCGGGGCGCGGGACCCGGCGGACGCGAGGACGACGGCACTCGCGCGGCGGACGGAGTCGCTCGTCCGGGTGCGCCATCCGGCCTCGACGAGCCGTGCGTACAGGGTTTCCACGAGCAGCGGGTGCGGGCCGAGCGGGGCCGCGACACGGGCGCGCAGCGCGGGGACGGCGGCGACGGCCTCGGGGATGTCACGCCGTACGTGGTAGCCGCGGCCGAGCAGCAGCGGTACGAGGACGGCGTCCTGACGGCCGGCCAGGGCGGCGAGGGTGTCGCCGAGGAGCGGCTCGTTCAGCTCGATGTGGCCGAGGCCCACGGACAGGTGCGGGCGCAGCTCGCGGACGCGTTCGATCAGGCTGCGTACGGTGGCGAGGGCGCGCGGGTCGCGGCTGCCGTGGGCGACCAGGACGAGCGAGGGCGGCGGCGGGCGGCGGGTGCCGTCCGGCGCGACGAGACCGAGCCGGCTGCCGAGCTGCCCGGCGATCCGGTTCATGAGCTGCGCCGCACTGTCGAGGTGGCCTACGGGGTGGCCTTCGAGGCCGGCGTCGCCGGGCGGCGGACCGCCGGGGCGGTGGGAGAACGCGTCGCGAGCGGGGTTCGGGGCCGTCATGGGTCGATCCTGGCGGGAGGAGGTTGCCGAGCCGTTGCGTGGGTATGACGGGCGTTTTCCGGTGCTTCACCACGCGGAGGCGGCCCGGTGTGAGGGTTCCGACCTGCGGCTCTCTCGCACAGGACGGTCGGGGTCGGCGCGTCGGGGCGAACCGGACGAGCTTACGATGCGTCTTCATCCGTCGAGGGGGACGCGGGATCCGGCGCCGTGTCCGGCACGAGTGCGCCGGACGTACGGATCCGCGCACCGTCGCGAGTGACGACACCTGGGGGACATCGATCATGCCGCGTCTGCCGCGCCCGAAGCGCCCGAGCTTCCGCAGGCCCCGCCTGCTCCGCCTCCCGGCGCTGCCGCGTACGCGCACGGGGCAACGGCGGGCCGTGCAGGCGCTGATGACGCTGTGTTTGCTGGCCCTGCTCCCGATGACCTGGCTGTACGCGTCGACGGGTGACCGGCTGCGGACGACGGCGGACGCCCCGCGCACCCAGGTCGCGATCGTCTTCGGCGCGGGTCTGTCGGCCGGGGGGCCGTCCCTGTATCTCGCCCACCGTCTGGACGCCGCCGCGAAGCTGTACCGGGCGGGCCGGATCCAGGTCGTCCTCGTCACCGGCGACAACAGCCGCAAGGACTACGACGAGCCCGACGCGATGCGCTCCTACCTCACCGCCCACGGGGTACCGGACCGGCGGATCGTCAGCGACTACGCCGGTTTCGACACCTGGGACTCCTGCGTCCGGGCCCGGAAGATCTTCGGTGTCCACGAGGCCGTCCTGATCAGCCAGGGCTTCCACATCCGCCGTGCCCTGGCCCTGTGCCGGGCGGCGGGCGTCCGCTCGTACGGCATCGGTGTGGACGCACGACACGATGTCACCTGGTACTACGGCGGCACCCGGGAGATCTTCGCCGCGGGGAAGGCCGCGCTGGACGTGCTGTTCGAACCGAACCCGCATTTCCTGGGCCCGAAGGAACACGGAGTGACCCGCGCACTGGCGGCGGCCCGCTAGGGCGCGTCCGCCCCGTCGCAGGATGTGCGTCGTCGGAGGATGCGCCTCACCGGCCAATGCGCCTCACCGGCGGATGCGCGTCGTCAGCGGCCGTCCCGGTCCTGCGGGCCGGGGTGCCCTGGGGACGCGGGCACGTCCTGCGGGCCGGAGCCCCGCTGCCCGCCCGGCTCGGGGGCGTCGGCCGAGCAGGAGCTGATTCCGATGCCCAGGGCGGCACCGGCGGCCGCCCCGCTGAGCGCGAGGACACGTCGTCTGGTCAGGTCGCGGTCGGTCATGGCCGGACCCTAGGCGCGGCGGGGGCCACGGCCCCGGGGGCGCACGGAGCGGCCACCCGCACGGCCGCACCGGATCACGGCGGCGGCCGCCCGGAACCCTCCCGCGCCCGGCGGCGACTCCCCCGCCAGTCCCCGTCCCCGATCGGCGTGCCGTGCGACCGCAGGCGGGCCGCCACCGCGGGCGCGGCGACGTACACCCAGGTCCGGACGACCGTGACGCCGTCGGCCCGAACGGCGTCGCGCGCCACCCGTTCGTACAGGCTGCGCGGGTCGCCCGGCACGTACTCCTCCAACGCGTCCAGTTCCACCAGGAGTTCCCGGTACGCGCCGGGCCTCGCGGTGACGATCTCGCCGCACACCGTGCCGCCGGGGTCCTCGACGGCGTACGGGTATCCGGGTCCCGCGTAGAGCACGAGCCCGCGCATCCGTCCCGGCTCCTCGGAGCGGGTGCGGCCGCGCAGGAAGAGGTCGTGGTTGTGCTCGCCGGGGCGCAGGGTGCCGTAGACGAAGAAGGGCAGTCCGGCCTCGGGAGGGGCATCCGGGGGGCTGTCGTGGGGGTCCCGGTGACTCACGGGGCGGTCTCCTCCTCGAGCCAGCGCAGATAGTCCGGGCTTCCCGCCACGACCGGGGTCGCGATGATCTCGGGGGTGTCGTAGTCGTGCGCCTCCAGGAGATAGGCCTCCAGCGCCGGATAGCGCGCCGCGGTCGTCTTGAACTGGATCCGCCACTCGAAGGCCGTCTCCACGGCGCCCTCCCAGCGGTAGACGGAGGTGACCGGCCCCGAGATCTGCGCACAGGCCGCGACCCGCGCCGCCACCGCGCCCCGGGCCAGGGCCTCGGCCTTCTCCACCGCGTCCGTCGTGGTCAGGACGGCCAGGCAGACCGGCAGTTCCATGAGCGCCTCCATTCGTGGGGGTACGGAAACGATTCTCGCCGCATCCCGTACGCACCATGCGGGCGCTATGGACATGACATGTCATGCACCTTTAAATCGGATCCAGCTCTCAGCACCTCCCCCCACGGGCCCCACCCCCCACACGCCATCCCCAAGGCACCTTTCCAAGGAGACCGATGAGTCGAATACGGCACATCCGAGGTTCCTCTCTCGCCACCGCGGGAGCGGCCGTCACCACGGCCACCCTGCTGGCGGCCGCGCTCGCCCCGGCCGCGAACGCCGACAGCCGGCCGACCCGGGCGACCGCCGTCGAGAACGCGGCCTCGGCGCTGGCGGCCCAGGCCGCGAACCTGGGTCTCACGCCCGCCCAGCACACGACCGTCCGGGACGTCGTCGTCGACAAGGACGGCACCCAGCACGTCCGTTACGACCGGACCTACCGTCAGCTTCCCGTGCTCGGCGGCGACTTCGTGGTCCATCTGGCACCCGGCGGCGCCTACCGGGGCGCCGACCGCGCGACCCGGAAGGCCATCTCCCTGACCAGCGTCACCCCGCTGCTCTCCGGCGCGAAGGCGGCCGGTCTGGCGGTGGACGCGCTGCGCGCCGCCAACCCCGGTGAGGCGCTGAAGAAGGTGACGGCGAGGCCGCGGCTGATCGTCGACGCCCTGCACGGAGCCCCGCGGCTCGCCTGGCGGACCGACGCGGTGGCCCAGGACTCGCTCGGCAACCCGGTCGCCCGCACGGTCCTGACCGACGCCCGCACCGGCGCGCGGATCGACGCGTGGGACAGCGTCGAGACGGCGGCGGGCGACGGTGGCTCGCTCTACAGCGGCACGGTTCCGCTGGAGACCACGGCGTCCGGATCGGCGTACCAGCTGAAGGACCCGACGCGCGGGAACACGTACACGGGCGACGCGGCGAACAAGACGGACCTGTGCATCTTCGGCATCTGCATCAGCCGGGCGCCCGCGACGCTCTTCACCGACGCGGACAACCACTGGGGCACGGGCACGTCCTCGGACCGCTCCTCCGCGGCGGTGGACGCGCAGTACGGCACGAACGCGACCTGGGACTACTACAAGAACGTCCACGGCCGCAACGGCATCGCGGGCGACGGCAAGGGCTCGTACAACCGCGTCCACTACGGCAAGAACTACAACAACGCCTTCTGGGACGACAGTTGCTTCTGCATGACGTACGGCGACGGTGACGGCTCGACGTTCGGGCCGCTGGTCGCGCTGGACGTCGCCGGGCACGAGATGTCGCACGGGGTGACCTCGAAGACGGCCGCGCTGACGTACTCGGGCGAGTCCGGCGGCCTGAACGAGGCCACGTCCGACATCTTCGGGACCATGGTGGAGTGGTACGCGGACAACGCCTCGGACCCCGGCGACTACCTGATCGGCGAGAAGATCGTCCGTCCGGGCTTCGGCAAACCCGCCCTCCGCTTCATGGACAAGCCCTCCAAGGACGGCAACTCGGCTGACTGCTGGAGCAGTTCGGTCGGCAACCTCGACGTCCACTACTCCTCGGGCGTCGCCAACCACTTCGCCTATCTGCTCTCGGAGGGCAGCGGGGCCAAGACCGTCAACGGCGTCGCGTACGACTCCCCCACCTGCAACGGCGCCACCGTGACCGGCATCGGCCACGACAAGGTCGGCAAGATCTGGTACCGCGCGCTGACGGTCTACATGACCTCGTCGACGAACTACGCCGGAGCGCGTACCGCCACGCTGAACGCGGCCAAGGACCTGTACGGAGCGGGCAGCACCGAGTACAACGCCGTGGCGGCGGCCTGGTCCGCGGTCTCCGTGGGCTGACCGGCGGCAGGGCGAGGACACCGTGTCGCCGTGGGCAGGCGCCGTCAGGTTCGTCTGCCCACGGCTCGCCATGAGCATGTCCACCCCGGGCAGGTGCTAGTCCTCCCACGCCGGCGGTACGCGCGTTTCCGGCCGCCCCGCGGACCCGGGTCACCCATTCACACCCCCGGCGCGGCCGCTTCGGGTTCCCGTGTGCCGTACACCAGGTCCACACCGGTGACCTGCCGGAATGCCGGGGCCCCGGCTCCGTCCGGGTTCCGGCCTGACACCCGTTCATATCATTTCTGACGCTCCATCAGAGAGCGGTCGCGGTCGTGTGCCCGTTACCTCGGAAGGGCAGGGGCACGACCTACGCTGCGGCACTTGAGGGTGCCGCGGGCCGCGCCCCCTCGGAGGAGCTGGCACGATGCGACGTACCGCCCGTCTGCTGACCGGTACCGCGCTGGCCGTCGCCGTCGCGGGGCTGGCCGCCGCGCCCGTGTACGGCGGGGACACCGGGACGCTGGAGGTGTTCCCCTCCAGCGTCGTGCCGGGCGCCGACGTCACCGTCAACACGGCCGCGTGCGGCTCGGACGGCACCGCGAGCGGGGACGCCGGAGCGGTGGGCGGGGGCTCCTTCACGCTCGCCGCCAGCGCGCACGAGCACGAGGCGATCGGCCAGTTCCAGGTGCCGCCGAGCGCGCAGCCGGGGACGTACGAGATCGTCGCCTCGTGCTCCCACGGCCGCCGGGTCACCGGCGACCTCCTGGTGACCCTCACCGCCGCGCGCGAGGTCGAACCGCGCGGGCATGTGGACACGGGTGTCGGCGGCGCGCTGGGCCCCGACCCCGTAGAGACCGCGGCGGGAATGGCGGCGCTGGCCGTCGCCGCCGCGGGCGGTACCTGGCTCCTGCATCGCCGGGCGAGAGGCGACGGGATCTGACGGGCACCCTCCGCTGTCCGTCCGCCGGTACCGCCGTCCCTCCCCCTCCGTGGCCCGACGCCCCTCGCGGCCCGGAGGGGGAAGGGACCGGCACTGTCAGCACACTCCCGGCCGCGTCGCGGGCGCCGGCCGGTCCCGCTTCGGAAGGGAACCCGTGAGGAGGCTCGTGTGTCCCGGGTCAGCAACGCCGTCATAACGTCGGTCACGGTCGTCGCCCTGTGCTCGGGCGCCTGGCTGCTGGGCAGCGGCTCCGAGGCGCACCCGCCGCCCCAGCCGTCCGCGGCGCAGGCGACGGCGTCCGGGAGACCGGCGCGGTCCGTGGCCCCCTCGATGCCGCACTCCGCGCCGGACCGCATCCGCATCCCCGCGATCGGCGTGGACGCCCCGCTGATCGGTCTGGGCCTGACCCCTCAGGGCAGCCTGGACGTGCCGCCGGCGCAGAAGAAGAACCTGGCGGGCTGGTACAAGGCCGGGACCAGCCCCGGTGAGCGCGGGACGGCGATCGTGGCCGGACACGTCGACAACGCGGAGGGCCCCGCCGTCTTCTACGACCTCGGCTCGCTCCGCAAGGGCAGCACGGTCGAGGTGGACCGGCTCGACGGCAGGACGGCCGTCTTCACCGTCGACGCGGTCGCGGTCTACGACTCCCGTTCCTTCCCCGACGCGAAGGTGTACGGCGCCGCGCACCGGCCCGAGCTGCGGGTCATCACCTGCGGCGGCGGCTACTCGCGGACCACGGGCTACCAGGGGAACGTGGTCGTCTTCGCCCATCTCACCGGCAGCAGCCGGTAGTCCGCGCGGGTCGCGGACCCCGCGGAGGGGTCAGGCGAGCCACTGCTGGTACGCCAGGTTGGCCACCAGCGCGAACACCACGGTCAGCAGCACCGCCCGGACGAACCCGCTGCCCTTCTTGAGCGCGGTCCGCGCCCCGACCATGCCGCCCGCCAGGTTGAACACGGCCATCAGGGCGGCCAGCTGCCAGAACACCGTGCCCTTCCAGGCGAAGGTCGCGAGGGCGCCCGCGTTGGTGCAGCAGTTGACGATCTTGGCGGTGGCTGAGGCCGTCACCAGGTCGAGGTGGAGCAGGGCGGTGAGGGCGAGCACGAGGAACGTGCCCGTGCCGGGGCCGATGAGCCCGTCGTAGAAGCCGATGCCGAGGCCCGCGAGACCGATCGCGGCGAGGACGCGGCGGGCGCCGACCGGGGTGGCCGGCGGCGCCGTGCCGAACGCGGGCCGCAGGATCACGAAGGCGCCGACGGCGAGCAGGACGACCATGACGACGGGCTTGAGCACCTCGGTGCTCAGCCCGGCCGCGACGAACGCGCCCGCCGTGGACCCGGCGAGGGCCGCGAGTCCGATCCGCACGGCGAGCCGCACGTCCACGGTCGTCTTGCGCGCGTACGTCACCGCGGCGCCGGTGGTGCCGACGATCGCGACCGCCTTGTTGGTGCCGAGCGCGTAGGCCGCGGGGGTGCCGGCGGGCAGCCCGAGCAGCATGGCGGGCAGCAGGAGCAGCCCGCCGCCGCCGACCACGGCGTCGATCCAGCCGGCCGCCAGCGCGGCGGCACAGAGCACAAGAACCATGGTCAGCGATATGTCGGGCATGATCGCGACCCTATGGGACGGATCGGTGCGCTCTGCACGGACCCCGGAAGGCTTGAGCGATTCCAGAGGTTCGCCGGCGGCGGCCGTACCCGCCCGCGGGGGGCCTCACAGCAGCGCCCCGCCCCCGCTGAGGGCAGCGTTCCTCCCGGGAAACAGGTGTGATGCCACCGGGTAACACCGGCGCCGCACGGTGTGGTCATGACCTCGCACCCGCGGGTGGCGGTGATCGGCGCCGGCCCCGCGGGCGGGCGGCCCGCCCGGCGGCCCGGCGCGCTCGCGCCGCTCCTCGGCGCGGAGGAACACCGGCTCCACCTGCTCACCCACCACGGAGGCTCCTGATGACTGCCGCCCCGGGGGCCATCCCCACGATCGTGCTCGTCGGCCACGGCATGGTCGGCCAGCGCTTCCTCGAAGCGCTCGCCGAACGCGGTCTGACCGCCTCGCACCGTGTGGTCGTCCTGTGCGAGGAGCCGCGCCCCGCGTACGACCGTGTCGCCCTCACCTCGTACTTCTCCGGGAAGAGTCCCGACGAACTCTCCCTGACCGACATGGAGTTCATCCGCGCGCACGGCATCGAGCTGCGCCTGGGCGACCCGGCGGTCACGGTCGACCGCGCGGCGCGCGAGGTGACGGCCCGCTCCGGCCTCGTCGTCGGCTACGACACGCTCGTCCTGGCGACCGGCTCCTTCCCCTTCGTCCCGCCGGTCCCCGGCAAGGACGCCGAGGGCTGTTTCGTCTACCGCACGATCGAGGACCTGCTCGCCATCGAGGAGTACGCGCGGTCGCGGGCCACGACGGGAGCCGTCGTCGGCGGCGGTCTGCTGGGCCTGGAGGCCGCGGGTGCGCTGAAGGGTCTCGGACTCACCAGTCACATCGTCGAGTTCGCGCCCCGGCTGATGCCGGTGCAGGTCGACGCGGGCGGCGGGGCGGCGCTTCTGCGCACCATCGAGGAGATGGGCCTGGCCGTCCACACGGGGGTCGGCACGCAGGAGATCCTGGTCGGCGACGACGGCGCGGTCACCGGTATGAGGCTCTCCGACGGCTCCGAACTCGCCGCCGATCTGGTGGTGTTCTCCGCCGGGGTCCGTCCCCGCGACCAACTGGCCCGGGACTGCGGCCTGACGGTCGGCGAGCGCGGCGGCATCACCGTCGACGAGCAGTGCCGTACGGTCGGCGATCCTCGGGTGTTCGCGATCGGCGAGTGCGCGCTGGCGGTGGACGGCCGGGTCTACGGCCTGGTGGCGCCCGGCTACGAGCAGGCGGAGACCGCCGCGGCGACCATCGCCGAGAACGAGAGGGCGTTCACGGGCGCGGACCTTTCCACCAAGCTCAAGCTGCTGGGCGTCGACGTGGCCTCCTTCGGCGACGCGCACGGCACCACCGAGGACTGCGTGGACGTCGTCTACTCCGACTCCCGCGCGGGCCTGTACAAGAAGCTGGTCATCAGCCGGGACGGCACGCTGCTCGGCGGCATCCTGGTCGGCGACGCGGAGGCGTACGGCACGCTGCGGGCGTTCACCGGCTCGATCCCGCCCGTGGCGCCGGAGTCCCTGGTCCTGCCGGCGGGCGCGGGCGCACCCGCGCAGCTGGGCCCCTCCGCCCTTCCCGACGAGGCGGTCGTCTGCTCCTGCCACAACGTGTCGAAGGGCACGATCCGCGGCGCGGTGACGGAGCACTCCTGCACCGGTGTGGCCGAGGTCAAGAAGTGCACCAAGGCCGGTACGGGCTGCGGCAGTTGCGTCAAGGTGCTCGGCCAGCTGGTCACCGCCGAGCTGGAGGCGGGCGGCGTCGAGGTCGACAAGGGCCTGTGCGGCTGCTTCGGGCAGACCCGCGAGGAGCTGTACGAGATCGTCCTGGCGCTGCGGATCACCTCGTACCGGACCCTGCTGGACCGGTACGGGCGCGAGGAGGCCCGGGGCGGTGACGGCTGCGAGGTCTGCAAGCCCGCCGTCGGCTCGGTCATCGCCTCGCTCGCCCCGACGATCGGTGCCGACGGCCATGTCCTGGGGGGCGAACAGGCCGCGCTCCAGGACACCAACGACCACTTCCTCGCCAACCTCCAGAAGAACGGCTCGTACTCCATCGTGCCGCGCATCCCCGGCGGCGAGATCACCCCCGAGAAGCTCATCGTGATCGGCGAGGTGGCCCGGGACTTCGGGCTCTACACGAAGATCACCGGCGGTCAGCGGATCGACCTGTTCGGCGCGCGGGTGGAGCAGCTCCCGCTGATCTGGGCGCGGCTGGTGGACGCCGGCTTCGAGTCCGGGCACGCGTACGGCAAGTCGCTGCGCACGGTGAAGTCCTGTGTCGGGCGGGCCTGGTGCCGGTACGGCGTGCAGGACTCGGTGCGGATGGCGATCGACCTGGAGCTGCGCTACCGGGGTCTGCGGTCCCCGCACAAGCTGAAGTCGGCGGTCTCCGGCTGTGCCCGCGAGTGCGCCGAGGCGCAGTCGAAGGACTTCGGCGTCATCGCCACGTCCAACGGCTGGAACCTGTACGTCGGCGGCAACGGCGGCGCGACCCCGCGGCACGCGGACCTGCTGGCCCAGGACCTGTCGGACGCCGAACTGGTCCGTCTCATCGACCGGTTCCTGATGTTCTACATCCGCACCGCTGACCGCCTGGAGCGCACCTCGACCTGGCTGGAGCGGATTCCCGGGGGCCTCGGCCATGTCCGCGAGGTGGTCGTGGAGGACGCGCTCGGCATCTGCGAGGAGCTGGAGTCGCTGATGACCGCGCATGTCGCGAACTACCGGGACGAGTGGGCCGAGACCATCAACGACCCGGAGAAGCTGGGCCGGTTCGTGTCGTTCGTGAACGCCCCCGACACCCCGGACCCGGTCGTCGGCTTCGTCCCCGAGCGTGACCAGATCAAGCCCGACCTGCCGCTGCTGACCATCGGACACCGTCCCCTGCCCGCCCTGGAAGGAAGTGCCCAGCGATGACCCTGGCACCCGAGACGCCCCGCACCACGACGGCCCTGACGGTCCAACTCCTGCTGGAGGACGACTGGTTCACGGTCTGCGAACTGTCCCTGCTGACCCCGGGCCGGGGAGTCGCGGCGCTCCTCCCGGACGGCCGTCAGGTCGCCGTGTTCACCGACCGCGCGGGACGGGCGTACGCGATCGACAACCGTGATCCCTTCAGCGGGGCGGCGGTGCTCTCCCGCGGGCTGACCGGCACCCACCGGGGCCGCCCGTTCGTCGCCTCGCCGCTGCTCAAGCAGCGCTTCGACCTGGAGTCCGGGCGGTGCCTGGACGACGAGGAGGTCCGGGTGGCGACGTACGAGGTGCGGGCGGCCTGATCCCCGCCGGGCCCCGGGCCCCGGGAACGGGACACCGCGCCGTGGCGCCGGACCGGAACACGGGACCGGGGCACGCGGCGTCCGTCAGTCGGCGAGTCCCTCGTAGACGACGCCCGTCATCCGCTCGGATGCGGCCCAGAGCAGCCCGGACCGGGTGTCGTCGCGGGTGCGGCGGGCCCGCCAGGACGTAGCGGGCGAGCCGCGCCACATCGCGAAGGACGGTCCGACGAAGGTGTCGGGCCGCACGCCGGGCGCGGTGGCCGCGTACAGCGTCGGCAGGGCCCCGGCCTCGGCGCTCTGGCCGAGGACGCGGTTGCCGACCTCCATCAGCCGCTCCGTGCCCTTGCGCCCCTCCAGCCGGGGCCCGGCGGCCTGGAGGTTGGTGGAGGCGTACCCGGGGTGCGCCGCCGCGGCGACGACCTCGGATCCTGAGCCGGACAGCCGCCGCGCGAGCTCGTGCGTGAAGAGGAGGTTGGCGCTCTTGGACCGGCCGTAGGCGATCCACTTGCGGTAGGTCCCCTTCTCGCTGCCGAGATCCTCGGGGTCGAGGTCGGCCAGGGCGTGCAACATGCTCGACACGGTGACGATCCGCGCGCCGGGGGTTCTCGCGATCACCGGGAAGAGCAGTCCCGTGAGCGCGAAGTGGCCGAGGTGGTTCACACCGAACTGTGTCTCGAAGCCGTCCGCCGTCGTCCGGTACGGCAGCGCCATCACGCCCGCGTTGTTGACGAGCAGGTCGAGACGGTCGTGGGGGAAGGAGCCCGCGAACTTCCGCACGGAGGCCAGGTCGCCCAGGTCGAGACGGGCGAACTCCACCTCGGCACCCGGCACTTCGGCGGCGATCCGCTCGGCCGCCGCACCGCCGCGGGCCTCGTCGCGGCAGGCGAGCACCACCCGGGCCCCGTTGCGCGCCAGTTCCCGCGCGGTGACGAGCCCCAGCCCGCTGTTGGCCCCGGTGACGACGGCGACCCGCCCCCGCTGCCCGGGTATGTCCTGCGCGCTCCAGCCACCCATGACCGCTCCTCCCACTGCCTCGCCCCCACCCTACGAGCGCCGGTCCACCCGGCACGTCACCCGGGTCCCCCCACGGGGCACGGGGGCCGGCGCGCCCGCCCCGGACGAACCCGAGAGGGCGACACCCCCGCACAAGGGTGTCGCCCTCTCTCGTGAGCCGGAGCCGCCGCCCATCGGTCTTGAGGGTCGGGGACAGGCGGCGGCCCCGGGGTCTTCTCCCGCCGGGGTCTAGCGGTGGTCGCTGCCCGTCGAGCTGGAGGCCGCTCGGCCCGCTTCCAGGCGGGCGACCGGGATCCGGAACGGGGAGCAGGAGACGTAGTCGAGTCCGACCTCGTGGAAGAAGTGGACCGACTCGGGGTCGCCGCCGTGCTCGCCGCAGACGCCGAGCTTCAGGTCGGGGCGGGTCGCGCGGCCGGCCTTGACCGCGGACTTCACCAGGGAGCCGACGCCGTCCTTGTCGATCGTCTCGAACGGGCTGACGCCGAAGATGCCCTTCTCCAGGTACGCCGTGAAGAAGGAGGCCTCCACGTCGTCGCGGCTGAAGCCCCACACCGTCTGGGTCAGGTCGTTCGTGCCGAAGGAGAAGAACTCCGCCGCCTCGGCGATCTGCCCGGCCGTCAGCGCGGCGCGCGGCAGCTCGATCATCGTGCCGATCGCCAGCTTCAGCCGCACGCCGGTCGCCGCCTCGACCTCCGCGATGACCTGGTCGGCCTCCTCGCGGACGATCTCCAGCTCCTGGACCGTGCCGACGAGCGGGATCATGATCTCCGCGCGCGGGTCGCCCTTGGCGTTCTTGCGCTCGGCGGCCGCCTCGGCGATGGCCCGTACCTGCATGGTGAACAGGCCGGGGATGACGAGGCCGAGACGCACCCCGCGCAGGCCCAGCATCGGGTTCGACTCGTGCAGGCGGTGGACCGCCTGGAGCAGGCGCAGGTCGTTCTCGTTGGCGTCCTTGCGGGACTCGGCGAGCGCGACGCGCACCGACAGTTCGGTGATGTCCGGCAGGAACTCGTGCAGCGGCGGGTCCAGGAGACGGACGGTGACCGGGAGGCCGTCCATCGCCGAGAACAGCTCCACGAAGTCCTTCTTCTGGAGCGGCAGGAGCGCCTTGAGCGACTCCTCGCGCTCGGTGTCCGTGTCCGCGAGGATCAGACGCTCGACCAGCTCGCGGCGGTCGCCCAGGAACATGTGCTCGGTGCGGCACAGACCGATGCCCTGGGCGCCGAAGCGGCGGGCGCGCAGCGCGTCCTCGGCGTTGTCGGCGTTGGCGCGCACCCGCAGGCTGCGCTTGCGGTCGGCGAAGGCCATGATCCGGTGGACGGCCTCGACCAGTTCGTCGGCGTCGTCGGCGCCGGCGTGCATCCGGCCCTCGAAGTACTCGACGACCGGCGACGGGACGACGGGGACCTCACCGAGGTACACCTTGCCGCTGGAGCCGTCGATCGAGATGAGGTCGCCCTCCTCGACGACGTGCCCGCCGGGCACGGTCATCCGGCGGCGCTTGGTGTCGACCTCCAGCTCCTCGGCGCCGCAGACACAGGTCTTGCCCATGCCGCGGGCGACGACGGCCGCGTGGGAGGTCTTGCCGCCGCGCGAGGTGAGGATGCCCTCGGCCGCGATCATGCCGTCCAGGTCGTCGGGGTTGGTCTCCCGGCGGACCAGGATGACCTTCTCGCCGGAGCGGGACCACTTGACGGCGGTGTACGAGTCGAAGACCGCCTTGCCGACCGCGGCGCCCGGCGAGGCGGCGATGCCCCGGCCGACCTGCGCGACCTTCGCGTCCTCGTCGAAGCGCGGGAACATCAGCTGCGCGAGCTGGGCGCCCGTCACCCGCTGGAGCGCCTCGGCCTCGTCGATCAGGCCCTGGTCCACCAGCTGCGTGGCGATGCGGAAGGCCGCGCCCGCGGTGCGCTTGCCGACACGCGTCTGGAGCATCCAGAGCTGGCCGCGCTCGATGGTGAACTCGATGTCGCAGAGATCCTTGTAGTGGTTCTCCAGGGTCTCCATGATCTGCATGAGCTGGTCGTACGACTTCTTGTCGATCGACTCCAGCTCCGCGAGCGGGACCGTGTTGCGGATACCGGCGACGACGTCCTCGCCCTGGGCGTTCTGGAGGTAGTCGCCGTAGACGCCCTGGTGGCCGGAGGCGGGGTCGCGGGTGAAGGCGACGCCGGTGCCGGAGTCGGGGCCGAGGTTGCCGAAGACCATCGAACAGACGTTGACGGCGGTGCCGAGGTCGCCGGGGATGCGCTCCTGGCGGCGGTAGAGCTTGGCGCGGTCGGTGTTCCAGGAGTCGAAGACCGCGTGGATGGCGAGGTCCATCTGCTCGCGCGCGTCCTGCGGGAAGTCCCGGCCGGCCTCGGTCTTGACGATCTTCTTGAACCTGGTGACGAGCTTCTTGAGGTCGGCCGCCTCCAGGTCCGTGTCGACGGTGACCTTCTTGAGGGCCTTCGCCTCCTCCAGGGCCTCCTCGAAGAGCTCGCCGTCCACGCCGAGGACCGTCTTGCCGAACATCTGGATCAGGCGGCGGTAGGAGTCCCACGCGAAGCGGTCGTCGCCGGCCTGCTTGGCGAGGCCCTGCACGGACTTGTCGGAGAGCCCGATGTTCAGGACGGTGTCCATCATGCCGGGCATGGAGAACTTCGCCCCGGAGCGGACGGAGACGAGCAGCGGGTCGTCGGCCTGGCCGAGCTTCTTGCCCATCGTGGCCTGGAGGGCTTCGAGGTGCGCACTCACCTCGTCACGCAGTGCCGCGGGCTCCTCGCCACTGTCGAGGTAGGTCTTGCACGCCTCGGTGGTGATGGTGAAGCCGGGCGGGACGGGAAGCCCCAGGTTGGTCATTTCGGCGAGGTTGGCACCCTTGCCGCCGAGCAGGTCCTTGAGGTCCCTGTTTCCCTCGGTGAAGTCATAAACGAACTTCGCTCCGCCAACGCCGCTTCCGGCTACGTGGGGATCTTTGTTTTCCGACACGAGTCTGACTCCTCGACGTCGCGGTGGCTGCCCTGACGACGGGGAACATACCCAGATCGAAGGCGTCTGGGTACGTCCACTTGTGCGTCATGCGCCTGTAACCAGTCGTCCGCCACCGGATCCAAAGTCAAGCCTTGGCAAGTCATCGGGGGTGGATGTTTTCACTTCTTGAACGAATCGGCCCGCACAGACCGCGCAAGCCGCTCAGCTGAGCACGCTTCGCCACGTCTGAGTTTAATCGATGAACGATCAGAGGGTGGCACTCAGTGCCACCCCTTAGGGAAGTGCAATCGCGCAAGATCCGCTCATCTGAGCGTGACCCTTATCAAGGGTGGCGAGAATCACGCCACCGGAGGGGCCCAGATTTCATCATGCGGACCGTGATCCGGACGCGACACACGGACGTCGTCCACCGATACCCCGCACGGGTGACCCCCTCACACACCTAGCGCCGCCAGCCGCTCCTCGGCCCGCTCCGGCGCGTACAGGTGCTCCACGACGAGCGCCGCCGCGCCCACGAGCCCGGCCCGCTCACCGAGCCGGGAGGTCACCACGTCCAGATGAGCGGTGGAGCGGGGCAGCGCCCGCTGGTACAGCAGTTCGCGGACGCCGGTGAGGAAGGGGGTTCCGGCCAGATCCCCGGCGATCATCAGCACGCCCGGGTTCAGCAGGGTCACCACGGTCGCCAGGACGTCCCCCACCCGCCGGCCCGCCTCCCGCGCGAGGGCCGTCGCCTCGGGGTGCCCGGCCGCCAGCAGTTCGCGCACGTCCGAGCCGGACGCGGCCGGGACCCCGGACTCCGCGAGCCGGCGCGCCACCGCGCCACCACTGGCCACCGCGGCCAGACAGCCGTACGAGCCACACCGGCACAGCGCGTCCGCGCCCACCCGGATGTGACCGATGTCCCCGGCCCCGCCGTCGATCCCGCGGTAGACGGTGCCGCCGACGACCATGCCCGCCCCGATCCCGGTGGAGACCTTGACCAGCGCGAACGCCGAGCAGTCGGGAAAGCCGGCGCGCTGCTCCCCGTACGCCATGAGGTTGGCGTCGTTGTCCACGAGCACGGGGACGCGCGCGGAGCCGGTGCCCGCGTGCTCGGCGAAGGCGCGGCCCAGCCGGCCGCGTATGTCGTAGCCGTCCCAGCCCGGCATGATCGGCGGCTGGACCACGCGGCCGGTCTCGCTGTCGACCGGGCCCGGCACCGCGAGCCCGATGCCGCAGACGGCGTCCGCGCCCCGGCCGGACTTGGCGGCCAGTTCGGCGAACCAGCGCCCGAGTTCGCCGAGGACCGCCTCGGGACCGTCGTCGATCACCAGGGGGCCCGCGTGCTCGGCCAGGATCTCGCCGGTCAGGGTGAGGACGGCGGCCCTGCCGTGCCGGGTGTCGAGGTCGGCGGCGAGGACGACGGCGTGCTCGTCGTCGAACTCCAGCGTGATGGAGGGGCGCCCGCCGAGCGGCGAGTCGACCGGGCCGCCCGCTCCCTCGCGGAGCCAGCCCGCGCGGAACAGCCGTTCGAGGCGCTGGCCGACCGTGGCCCGTGACAGACCCGTGGCCCGCTGGAGCGCACCGCGCGTGGTGGCCCGGCCGCTGCGGACCAGTTCGAGCAGATCTCCGGCACTTGCCTGGTTCCCGGTCTTCACGGTCCTCCCCGCCCTTTCCGTCATGCGCACCCTCTTGCGTTCCCCAACTCTGCATTACATATTGAGTTTTGCGTGTTAAATAGACGTAACCCTACGGCAGATACTGCCGAACCGGCCGACCGGACGTCTTCGGGGAGACCTGAGTGGACAGCACAACCCAGCTCACCGCACCGCACCGGGGACCCATGGCCCCCGTGAGCACCACGGGCACTCCCGCGCACGCCTCCGGACCGCCCCCCGCGTCCCGTGCGGACGGCGTCGTCCGGGACGGACCACCCGTATACGATCCCGGCGGCCCGTCCGCGTCGCTGCACCTCAGGGCGTCGCGGGTGCTGGACGACAACTGGACCGGAACGTCCACGGTGCCCTCGCGCGGCCTGTATCCGCACCAGTGGTCCTGGGACTCCGCGTTCATCGCGATCGGCCTGCGCCATCTGTCCCCCCTGCGGGCGCAGACGGAGCTGGAGACCCTGTTCGGCGCGCAGTGGGCCGACGGGCGTGTCCCGCACATCGTGTTCAACCCCTCCGTCCCGCTCGACGCGTACTTCCCGAGCCCCGACTTCTGGCGCTCCTCGACCGCCGGGCGCGCGGCGGGCGCCCCGCGCACGGTACAGACGTCGGGCATCGTGCAGCCACCCGTGCACGCGCTCGCGGTGTGGCTGGTGCACCGGGCGGACCCCGGGCTGTCCCGGGCCCGTTCGTTCCTCTCCCGGATGTATCCCCGCCTCGCGGCCTGGCACCGCTATCTCCTGCACCGCCGGGACCTCGGCGGCGCGGGCCTGGCCAGCGTGGTCCACCCCTGGGAGCAGGGCATGGACAACAGCCCCTGCTGGGACGCCCCGCTGAGCCGTGTCGCGCCGGCGCCGGCCCGCTCCTTCCGGCGCGCCGACCTCGACCACGGCGCCGCCGAGGACCGGCCGACGGATCTCGACTACGGGCGGTACGTACGGCTGGCCGCGGACTACCGGGACCGTGGATACACCGACGGCGGCGGCGAGTTCGCCGTCGAGGACCCCCTGTTCAACGCCCTGCTGATCGCCTCGGAGCACGCGCTGGCCGAGATCGCGCGGGAACTGGGCGCGACGGGGACGGCGCGCCACGCCCGCGCGGAGCGGCTGACGGCGGCGCTGGTGGATCGGCTGTGGGACCCGGCGGAGGGCATGTTCCTCTGTCGCGACGAGCGGGCCGGCGGGCGCGGTGCTCCGATGCGCGAGCGCAGTGTCGCCGGGCTGCTGCCCCTCATCCTGCCCGCGCTGCCGCGCTCCATCGCCGCCACGCTCGTCCGCACGGCGGGCGGGCCGCACTTCGGGCTGGGCGACACGACCCGTCTCGCGCCCAGTTACGACCTGACGGGCGAGGCCTTCGATCCGCACCGCTACTGGCGCGGGCCCGCCTGGTTCAACACCAACTGGCTGCTGGTGCGCGGGCTTCGGCTGCACGGGGAGCACGGAAGGGCGGACGCGCTGCGGACCGCCCTGCTGGAGACGGCCGGGGAATCCGGGTTCGCGGAATATGTGGACCCGTTCACCGGCGAGGCCTGCGGAGCACTCGGATTCAGCTGGACGGCGGCGCTGACGCTCGACCTGCTGCACGAGCCCTCCGGGGCGGAACCGGTCGTGTCCCCGTGGGGGCGCGAGACGTCGACCGACACGGCACCCGGCGCCGACGCCGGCGGTGACCACCGCGTCGACGGTGCGGGACAGCGCGCAGGCGCTTGGGGAACGGACGCCAAGGGAGGGGACCGGGAATGACGGACCGGCATCATCTGCTCGTGCACGGTGGGACGTTCGCCGCCGTGGGGGACGGCGGGGACATCAGCGGAGTGCGGGGCGGCGGCTCCCCGGACGGGTTGTTCGTGCGCGACGCCCGTCATCTCAGCCGCTGGCAGCTGACGGTGGACGGCGCGGTGCCCGAGGCGCTCACGCCGGTCGCGGACGGCGACACGGCACGCTGCGTGCTGGTGCCGCGCGGTGGCCGCAACGAACCGCCCGCCTACACGCTCTTCCGTGAACAGGCCGTCGCCGAGGGCTCGTTCGTGGAGGCGCTGCGCGTCACCAGCAATCGCCCGACGGCCACCACGGTCCGCATCGCGGTCACCGCGGACGCCGACTTCACGGACCAGTTCGAACTACGCTCCGACCACCGCACGTATGCCAAGACCGGTGTCGTGCGCCAGCGTCAGATCCTCGACGACGGGGTCGAGTTCAGCTATCGGCGCGGGGACTGGCGGTCCCGTACGACGGTCACCGCCGAGCCCGCGCCGGACGGCGTGGAGGAGACGGGCACGGGGGCCCGCCGGCTCGTATGGACCCTCGGCCTCGAACCGCACGGCTCGGCGGAGCTGGCGCTGCGCGTCGCGGCACGTCCGCACGGCTCCCCGCAGGAGCCGCGCGTCCCCGCCTCGCCCGCCGCGGCCGGCGAGCGACTCCTCGCCCTGGAGGACGAGTTCGCGCAGGGGGTGCCGTTCCCGACCGGCTGGCCCGAGCTGGCCGCGGCCTGCGCGCGCGGACTGTCCGACCTCGCCGTCCTCCAGGTCCCGGCGACGGGCCTGGACGGCGAGGAGCTGCGGGTGCCCGCGGCCGGGGTCCCCTGGTTCCTCACCCTGCTGGGCCGCGACGCGCTGCTCACCTCGCTCTTCGCGCTGCCCTACCGGCCCGGCCTCGCCGCCGCCACCCTGCCCGCGCTGGCCGCCACCCAGGCGGTCGAGGTCGGGGCGGGCGCGGTCGCCCAGCCCGGCAAGATCGTGCACGAGGTGCGGCACGGCGAGCTCGCGCACTTCGGGCAGGTGCCGTACGGGCGTTACTACGGTTCGGTGGACGCGACACCGCTGTTCCTGGTGCTGCTCGGCGCCTACACCGAGCAGACCGGGGACCTCGCCCTGGCCCGCCGTCTCGAACCCAACGCCCGTGCGGCGGTGGGCTGGATGCTGGACCACGGCGGGCTGACCTCACGCGGCTATCTCGTCTACCGCGCGGACGGCGGCGGCCTCGCGAACCAGAACTGGAAGGACTCCCCGGGCGCCATCTGTTCGGCCGACGGCAGCCGCCCGAGCGGTCCGGTGATGGCCGCGGGCGCGCAGGGATACGCCTACGACGCGCTGCGCCGCACCGCCCAGCTGGCCCGTACGGTCTGGGACGACGAGGTCTACGCGGCGCTCCTTGAACAGGCCGCCGCCGACCTGCGGGACCGATTCCAGCGGGACTTCTGGATGAGGGACCACGCCTTCCCGGCGCTGGCGCTCGACGGCGACGGCCGCCATGTCGACGCGCTCGCCTCGGACGCGGGTCATCTGCTGTGGTCCGGTCTGCTGGACAAGGAGTACGGCGAACTGGTCGGCCGCCGGCTCCTCGAACCGGACTTCTTCTCCGGCTGGGGTGTGCGCACGCTCGCCTCGGGTCAGGACGCCTACCACCCGCTGTCGTATCACCGCGGTTCCGTCTGGCCCCACGACAACGCCCTGATCACCCTGGGTCTCGCGCGGTACGGACTGCACGACGAGGCCCGCACGGTGGCGCACGCGCTCGTGGACGCGGCCACGGCCACCGGTCACCGCCTGCCCGAGGTCATCGCGGGCTACGGCCGCGACACCCACGCCCAGCCGGTGCCCTACCCGCACGCCTGCGTACGGGAGTCCCGTTCGGCGGCGGCACCGCTGGCACTGCTCGCGGCGGTGGGAGGGGCCTAGGCCGTGTCCGGTCCGGGTGGTCCGAGGACAGGTCCGGTGTGCGCGCGGGGCGGCGCGTGCACCGGACCGCCGGCGGATCAGCCGCCCGAGGTGTCCAGTTCGGCGTCCTCGGAGATGCCCGCGCAGTCGTAGGGGTCCTTCAGCCAGCCGTCCGGCAGGACGACCCGGTTGTTGCCCGAGGTACGTCCGCGGGGCCCGTCGGCACCCGTCGGCCACGGCTGGTCGAGGTCCAACTCGGCGAGTCCGTCGGACAGTTCGGCGAGCGAGGAGGTGATCGCGAGGCGCTTACGCATCTCGGAGCCGACCGAGAAGCCCTTGAGGTACCAGGCGACGTGCTTGCGGAAGTCGATGACACCGCGCGTCTCGTCGCCGATCCACTCGCCGAGCAGCGTGGCGTGGCGGACCATGACGGCCGCGACCTCGCGCAGCGTGGGCCGCGCGTAGTCGTCGGGGCGGCCCTCGAAGGCGGCGACCAGGTCGCCGAAGAGCCACGGCCGGCCGAGGCAGCCGCGTCCGACGACGACCCCGTCGCAGCCGGTCTCGCGCACCATCCGCAGCGCGTCGTCCGCCGACCAGATGTCGCCGTTGCCGAGGACGGGGATCTCCGGCACGTGTTCCTTCAGCCGGGCGATGGCCTCCCAGTCGGCGGTGCCGCCGTAGTGCTGGGCCGCCGTCCTGCCGTGCAGGGCGATGGCCGTCACGCCCTCCTCGACCGCGATCCGTCCAGCGTCCAGGAAGGTGATGTGGTCGTCGTCGATGCCCTTGCGCATCTTCATGGTGACGGGCAGGTCGCCGGCGCCGCCGACGGCCTCGCGCAGGATCGCGCGCAGCAGGTTGCGCTTGTACGGGAGGGCGGACCCGCCGCCCTTGCGGGTGACCTTGGGGACCGGGCAGCCGAAGTTGAGGTCGATGTGGTCGGCCAGGCCCTCCTCCGCGATCATGCGGACGGCCTTGCCGACGGTCGCGGGGTCGACTCCGTACAGCTGGATCGAGCGCGGCTTCTCGGTCGCGTCGAAGTGGATCAGCTGCATGGTCTTCTCGTTGCGCTCGACCAGCGCCCGCGTGGTGATCATCTCGCTGACGAACAGGCCCTTGCCGCCGCTGAACTCGCGGCACAGCGTGCGGAACGGCGCGTTCGTGATCCCGGCCATGGGGGCCAGGACGACGGGCGGCCGGGCCGTGTGGGGGCCGATCGCGAGCGAGGAGGTCAGCGTGGGGTCCACCGTGGACGTGGGCGTGGGCATTCCCCCATTGTGGCGTACGGCGCCGGATGCTCGCACGAAAGATCGTGTAGCAGTCATTAGTTAGACACACTATCGACAACGACGTACGCTGACTCCATGCCTGAGCTCAGCCACCGTCACCGGATGCTGGTGCTCGCGATCTGCTGCATGAGTCTGCTGATCGTGAGCCTCGACGTCACGGTTCTGAACGTCGCCCTGCCCTCCATGCAGCGGGAGCTGCACGCGAGCGTCGCGGGCATGCAGTGGACCATCGACGCCTACACCCTGGTGCTGGCCTCGCTGCTGATGCTGGCGGGCTCCACCGCCGACCGCATCGGCCGGCGCAAGGTGTTCATGGCGGGCCTGGTCCTGTTCACCATCGGCTCGGTGCTCTGCTCCCTGGCCCCCGACCTCAACACCCTCATCGTCTTCCGGATGGTCCAGGCCGTCGGCGGCTCGATGCTGAACCCGGTGGCGATGTCGATCATCACCAACACCTTCACGGACCCCCGTGAGCGGGCCCGCGCGATCGGCGTCTGGGGCGCCGTGGTCGGTATCTCGATGGCCGCGGGACCGATGGTCGGCGGGCTGCTCGTCGACTCCGTCGGCTGGCGGTCGATCTTCTGGATCAACCTCCCCGTCGGCCTCGCGGCCTTCCTGCTGACCCTGCGGTTCGTCCCCGAGTCCCGCGCCCCGAAGGCCCGCCGCCCCGACCCGGTCGGCCAGCTCCTCGTCATCGCCCTGCTCGGCTCCCTGACCTACGCGATCATCGAGGCGCCCACCTCCGGGATCGCCCACACCCTGACCTTCGGCACCATCGCCCTCGCCGCGCTCCTGGGACTCCTGTGGTACGAGCCCCGGCGCGACGAACCCCTCATCGACCTGCGCTTCTTCCGGTCGGTGCCGTTCAGCGGGGCCACCGTCATCGCGGTGAGCGCGTTCGCCGCGCTCAGCGGCTTCCTGTTCCTGTCGACGCTGTACCTCCAGAACGTGCGCGGTCTGAACGCCCTGCACGCGGGCCTGTGGATGCTGCCCATGGCGGTCCTGTGCTTCGTCTGCGCGCCCGTCTCGGGACGTCTGGTCGGCAGTCGCGGTCCCCGGCCGTCACTGCTGATCGCCGGGGTCGCGATGACCGTGAGCGGTGTGCTGTTCGCCGCCTTCGAGGCGGAGACCTCGAACGTGACGCTCGTCATCGGCTACATCTTCTTCGGCATCGGCTTCGGCTTCGTGAACGCGCCCATCACCAACACCGCCGTCTCCGGCATGCCCCGCTCGCAGGCGGGCGTCGCCGCCGCCGTCGCCTCCACCAGCCGCCAGATCGGCGGCACCCTCGGAGTCGCCGTCATCGGCGCGGCCCTCGCCTCGGGCATCCAGGCCTCCGCCTACCGGGAGACGTTCGTCGCGGCCTCACGCCCCGGCTGGTGGATCATCACCGCCTGCGGTGTCGCGGTCCTGGCGATCGGCCTGCTGAGCAGCGGACTGCGGGCCCGCGCCTCGGCCGAACGCACGGCCCTCCTGCTGGAGTCCCCGGAGATCAGGGACGCGGCGGGCGTACGGGCCCAGGACCCCTCGGCCGCCTGAGGGACCGGGGGCCGCCGAGGAAGCGGGGCGTCCCGGCGGCCGGGCGGGGCGCGTCCGGGTCAGAGCGCTCCCGCCGTCTCCGCCCGGGAGGCCGCCCCGGCCCGGTCCAGGACCTCCGTCCCGGGCGCCTCCGCCACCGCCTCCGCCTCCAGTGCGATCATGTGCAGCTTCTCCAGCCGTCCGCGGCTCTCCTCGTCGTGGGGCGGGTACGTCACCATGCGGGCGCCCAGGTCGGGGGCGAGCCACAGATCCGTGTGGTCGACGGTGACCAGACCGACGTAGGGGTTCATGAACTTCTTGGTCTTGCCGCGGGTCGCGGCCACCTCGTACCGGTCCCAGTTCTCGCGGAACTCGGCCGACTCGGCCCGCAGCCGCTTCAGCAGGGTCTTCCAGGCGGGCTCCCCCAGGTGCCCGGCCATCGACGCGCGCAGCTTCGCGGCCATCAGCCGCGTGGTCTCGTCGAGCAGCACGATCGACTCGCGCCACTCCGCGTTCGTGTAGGCGAGCAGGACGCAGTTGCGGTCGGCGGGCGGGACCCCGCCGAGGTCGCGCATCATCAGCCGCGCGTAGGTGCGGTTGTACGCCAGGATGTCGTAGCGGCTGTTCTGGATGCAGGCCGGGACCGGCTCCAGCTGCGTCAGGATCCGGCGCAGCGCCGGGGTGATCACGGGGCAGTGCGCGGCGGGCGTGGGGTCGACCGCTCCGGCCAGCTGGAAGAGGTGGGCACGCTCGCTGGCGTCCAGCAGCAGGGTGCGGGCCAGTGCGTCGAGGACCTGTTCGGAGACCTGGATGTCGCGGGCCTGCTCCAGCCAGGTGTACCAGGTGACGCCCACGGCGGAGAGCTGGGCGACCTCCTCGCGGCGCAGGCCCGGTGTGCGGCGCCGGCGGCCACGGGGCAGCTCGACCTGCTCGGGCGTGATGCGTTCGCGGCGGCTGCGCAGGAAGGTGGCCAGCTCGTGCCGGCGGATCTCCCCCGCCCGGGGGCCGGACGCCGTCGCCGGTGCGGGGCGGTTCCCGGCGGTCGTCTCCTGTGCCATCGTCGTCATTCCTCCAGCCTGCCGCTCGCCGCAGCCTGTTGCCAGGTAGCGCTTGTACCAGGATAAGGAGACTCTGGTACCCGTCTGCGCCGGGGAGAAGTCTGGGGACGTGACCGAAACCGGAACGCTCAAGACCACCGTCCGTGCCCCCACGGCGCCACCCGCGCTCGGCGGCCTCGGACTCTTCACCGTGCTGCTCGGCGCGGCCCTGCCCCTGATCGACTTCTTCATCGTCAACGTGGCCCTTCCGACCATCGGCAAGGACCTGGACGCGAGCGAGGCCGTCCTCGAACTCGTCGTCGCCGGCTACGGAGTCGCGTACGCCGTCCTGCTGGTCCTCGGAGGGCGTCTCGGCGACCTCTTCGGGCGCCGCCGGCTCTTCCTCGGCGGCATGGCGGCCTTCGGCCTGACCTCGCTCGCCTGCGGCCTCGCGCCCACCGCCTGGACCCTGGTCGCGGCGCGCGTCGCCCAGGGCGCGGCGTCCGCGGCGATGCTGCCGCAGGTCCTGGCCACGATCCAGTCCGCGACCTCCGGGCAGCGCCGCGCCAAAGCGATGGGCCTGTACGGCGCCACGGCCGGTCTGTCGATGGTGGCCGGGCAGATCCTCGGCGGCCTGCTGGTCGCCGCCGACATCGCGGGCACCGGCTGGCGTTCGGTGTTCCTCGTGAACGTGCCCGTCGTCGTGCTCGGCCTGGTCCTGGCCCGCCGCGCGGTCCCCGAGACCCGCTCGCAGCGCCCGGAGCCGGTCGACGCCCCCGGCACGGTCCTGCTCGCGGTCGCGCTGCTGGCCCTGCTGGTCCCGCTCACCGAGGGCCGGGCGGCGGGCTGGCCGCTGTGGACCCGGGTGTCCCTCGCCCTGTTCCCGCTCGCGGCCGCCGCGTTCTACCTCGTCGAACGTCACGCGGACCGGCACGGCCGCACCCCTCTGGTCCCGCCGAGCCTGTTCGAGCTGACCTCGCTGCGCCGGGGCCTGATCATGATCGTGCCGTTCTCCATCGGGTTCAGCGGCTTCATGTTCGTGATCGCGGTGGCCCTCCAGCGCGGCGAGGGACTCGGTCCCGTCCCGGCGGGGCTGGCCCTCGCGCCCATGGCCGTCGTCTTCTTCGCCACCTCCCTGTGCGGACCGCGGCTGATCGCCCGCTTCGGCACCCGGGTCGTCACCGCGGGCGGACTGCTCCAGGCGGCGGGCCTCGCCCTGATCGTGCTGGCCGCGTGGCGCTCCTGGCCCGACCTCGGGTTGGTGCGGCTGCTGCCCGGAGCGGCCCTCGCGGGCGCGGGACAGGCGCTCCAGCTGCCCGTCCTCATCCGGATCATCCTCTCCGAGGTGCCCGCGGCGCGGGCGGGCGTGGGCAGCGGCGTGATGGCCACCACCCAGCAGGCGGCGCTCGCCGTCGGTGTGGCCACCCTCGGCACCCTGTTCCTGTCGCTGGTCCCGTCCCACGGCATGCGTGACGCCCTGGTGACGACCCTCCTGGTCCAGTTGGCCGGCGTGGCCCTGACCACCGCGCTGAGCCTGCGGCTGCCGCGCACGGTCAGCTGAGGGACCGGCCGGGCAGCCGGGCTCCAACTCCCGTGCGGCCACCGGCATATGCCCTGGCTATGAGCCTGCCGCCCGACCCCCAGGGGCTGTTGACACCAGTGGTGCGCCATGTCGTACTGAGTCGCACCGAAGTCGAACGGGGCGTGCCCGGCGTTGGTCCGGCGCGTTCCGTCCGGCCGACCCGCGACCGGCGATCCACGATCCGAGGAGACTCCGTGGCCGAGATCAAGATCCGCGCGCTGGACCGGAGAAGGACCCGGGACGACAGCGGTTCCGGACACTGAGCTATCCCACACCCGACGACGTCACCCGCACCGCCGAGGCCCTGACCGCCCGGTATCCCGGCCTGTGCCGGCTGAGCACGATCGGCCACTCCCGGCACGGCGTCCCGCTGCGCATGCTCAGCGTCGGGAAAGGGCCACGGCACGCCCTCGTGGTCGCGGGCGCACACCCCAACGAGTACGTCGGCGGGGGCACCCTTCTGGCGCTGGCCCACCGGGCACTGGGCGGCGAACGGCCCGGCACCGTATGGCACTTGGTGCTGTGCCTCGACCCGGACGGAGCGCGCCTCAACGAGGGCGGGCACCGGGCGGACACGCTCTTCGGCCACTACCGGTCCTTCTTCCGGCCCACCGCCGACGAACAGCCCGAGTGGGCGCCCGCCCTGCCGCGCCCACGGGTCCTGCCGGAGAGCCGCGCGCTGCTCGACGTCATCCAGCGGCTGCGGCCCTACATCCAGATCTCCCTGCACAGCACGGACATCGGCGGCACCTTCGCCCAGCTCACCCGGGACGTCCCGGGTCTCGACCGGACCCTCGCGGCCTCCGCCGAACGGCTCGGCATCCCGGTCGAGCGGGCCCCGCTGGACGCCCTGCACTGGCCCACGAGCGCTCCCGGCGTCTTCGTCCTGCCGCCGCCCGGAGCGCCCGAACGCCCCGCCGCCTTCCCGGAGAACGCCCACCGCTCGACCTGGCTCGCCCCGCACGCCCACGGTGGCGTCACCGCGGTCCTTGAGGTGCCGGTCTGGGCCGCGGAGGGATTCGCCGACCTCGCTCCGCACCCCGATCCCGAACAGCGGCTGCGGCACTGGGCGGAACGACTGCGGGACTACGCCCACACCGTGCGCGTCCACTACGAGCGGGCCCGCCCCCACCTCCCCGCGCCCGGTCCCGACCCCGGATTCAGCATGCGCAGGGCCGTGGTCGAGACGTTGCGCGTGTGCGGTCCGCTGGCCGACGGCTGGGATCCCGCGCACCCGTCGTTCACCCCGCTGCCCGGGCTCACCCTCGCCCGCACCGCCAGCATCGAGGGCTTCGCCCGCCGCACCCCGCTGCGGGCCGCCGCCATGCTGCTGCGCCTCCTGGAGGAGTACGCGCCCGCCCCGGGGACCGCGTCCCAGCGGGCCGAACTGGAAGCCCTCGTGGCGGGGTGGTGCGCCGCCTACTCGGCCAGTTTCACGGCGACCTGGGTACCGGTGGACCGGCAGATAGAACACCAGGTCAACGTGACCACGGCCGCCGTCGAGGCCGCCGAGGGACATCTCGCCCCGTCCTGACCCCGCTCGGCCCCGCGCCGGACTTCACGCCGAACTCCGCGCCGGACTCCGCGAACTCACCTCCCGAGAATCCCCGTTGATCTTCACCATGCTGCACACTCCTTGCTGCGCAGGCGAAGCGGGAGAACCAGGAGGCGTCATGCTTCAGATCAACACGAGCAAAGTGAGCCGCTGGGACCAGCACGGCCGCGAACACACCGTCCGCGTGGAGCGGTCGGGCGTCCAGCGGACCATCCGGTGCGAGACGTGCGGCTGGCGCAAGAACACCCAGTTCCTCCCCTGGCTGAAGGCGGAGGAACATCTGGCCGAGAAGCACCAGGCGACGGTCGACCCCAAGGAGGCCTGAGCCCGTCTCCGGACGGCCGGCGGGGCGCGCCCGTGCCGCCGGCGCCCGGAGAGCCCCTGGCCCGGGACGACGCGAAGCCCCCGGCTCCCTGTTCGGGAGCCGGGGGCTTCGTGCGTGCCTGGGGCTTCGTGCGTGCCTGGGGCTTCGTGCGTGCCCGGGTCAGCAGCCGACGAGGCGGCCGGCCAGGTAGCCCTCGATCTGGTCGAGCGAGACACGCTCCTGCTTCATGGAGTCGCGCTCGCGCACCGTGACGGCGTTGTCGTCGAGGGTGTCGAAGTCGACGGTGACGCAGTACGGGGTGCCGATCTCGTCCTGACGGCGATAGCGGCGGCCGATGGCGCCGGCGTCGTCGAACTCGATGTTCCAGTGCTGGCGCAGCGCGGCGGCCAGGCCCTTGGCCTTCGGGGACAGCTCCGGGTTGCGGGACAGCGGCAGGACCGCGACCTTCACCGGGGCGAGACGGTGGTCGAGGCGCAGCACCGTGCGCTTCTCCATCTTGCCCTTGGCGTTCGGGGCCTCGTCCTCGACGTAGGCGTCGAGCAGGAAGGCGAGCATGGCGCGGCCGACACCGGCGGCGGGCTCGATGACGTACGGGGTCCAGCGCTCTCCGGCTTCCTGGTCGAAGAAGGAGAGGTCCTGGCCGGAGGCCTTGGAGTGCGCGCCGAGGTCGTAGTCGGTGCGGTTGGCGACGCCCTCCAGCTCACCCCACTCGTTGCCGCCGAACTGGAAGCGGTACTCGATGTCGGCGGTGCGCTTGGAGTAGTGGGAGAGCTTCTCCTTGGGGTGGTCGTACCACCGCATGTTCTCCTCGCGCAGGCCGAGACCGGTGTACCAGTTCCAGCGCTGCTCCATCCAGTACTCCTGCCACTGCTCGTCCTCGCCCGGCTTGACGAAGAACTCCATCTCCATCTGCTCGAACTCGCGGGTGCGGAAGATGAAGTTGCCGGGCGTGATCTCGTTGCGGAAGGACTTGCCCATCTGGGCGATACCGAACGGCGGCTTCTTGCGCGAGGCGACCTGCACCTGGGCGAAGTTGGTGAAGATGCCCTGGGCGGTCTCGGGGCGCAGGTAGGCGACGGAGCCGCTGTCCTGGGTCGGGCCGAGGTGGGTGGAGAGCAGGCCCGAGAACTGCTTGGGCTCGGTGAAGGTGCCCTTGTTGCCGCAGTTGGGGCAGTTGAGGTCGGTGAGGCCGTTCTCCGGGAGGCGGCCGTGCTTGGCCTCGTAGTGCTCCTCCAGGTGGTCGGCGCGGAACCGCTTGTGGCACGAGGTGCACTCGGTCAGCGGGTCCGTGAAGGTGGCGACGTGACCGGAGGCGACCCACACCTCGGGGGCCAGGATCACGGACGAGTCCAGACCGACCACGTCCTCGCGCGACGTGACCATGTAGCGCCACCACTGGCGCTTCAGGTTCTCCTTGAGCTCGACACCGAGCGGGCCGTAGTCCCAGGCGGCCCGCTGTCCGCCGTAGATCTCACTACAGGGGAAAACGAAGCCACGGCGCTTGCTCAGGCTGACGATGGAATCGATCTTGTCGGCGGCCACGGTGCTCTCTTCATTACGAACGGACGGCAGCGAATGCTTCAGGTTACCGGCGTCGGCCACCCCCGCATCAAATCGGTTCCCGCGGGAGGCCGCTTCCTGCCGATTGGATCCACTTGATACCCGTTGCCGCGAGCCGGGCGGGCGCCCGCCCGAGGGCTTGTTGACAATCGTTTCCAGATTTGTTGAAAATGACTGTCATGAACGTACGACGACGCCTCATACCGGGGTCCGCGGTCGTGGCGGCCACCGCCCTCGGCCTCGGCTCGCTCACCGCCTGCTCGGGTTCCGCCTCGGCCGATGCCCGCGACGACGGCAGACTCGACGTGGTCGCGTCGTTCTACCCGCTCCAGTACCTCGCCGAGGAGATCGGCGGGAACCACGTGGACGTCACGAACCTGACCCGGCCGGGCCAGGAGCCGCACGACCTGGAGATCAGCGCCCGGGAGACCGCGCGGCTCCAGGACGCGGACGCGGTGCTCTACCTCAGGAACCTCCAGCCGGCCGTCGACGACGCGGTGGCCCAGTCCGGCGTGCGGACCAAGGTCGACGCGGCCTCGCTGACGACGCTGGAGAAGCACGGCAACGAGGTCGGCGGACACGCCGCCGCCCACGACAGCGGCGAGGGCGAGGACACCGGCGCCACCGACCCGCACATCTGGCTCGATCCCGTGCGCTTCGCCCAGGTCGCCGAGGGCGTGTCGGCCGCGCTGAAGAAGGCCGACCCGCAGGACGCCGCGGACTACGACGAGAACATGGCCGCGCTGCGGAAGAAGTTCGCCGCGCTCGACACCGAGTTCCGCGACGGACTCGCGAACACGAGGACCAAGACCTTCATCACCACCCACGCCGCGTTCGGCTATCTCGCCGAGCGCTACGGGCTCACCGAGGAGGCCGTCAACGGCCTCGACCCCGAGTCGGAGCCCAGCGCGAACCGGGTGAAGGGGCTGGAGAACCTGGCGAAGGCCGACGGCGTCACGACGGTGTTCTACGAGACGCTCGTCAGCGACAGGACGGCCGGCACGATCGCCCGGGACGTGGGGCTGCGGACGGATGTCCTCGACCCCCTCGAAGGCATCACGGACAAGTCCAGGGGCAGCGACTACATGCAGGTCATGCGGTCGAACCTGAAGGCACTCCAGACCGCTCTCGGGACCAGGTGATCACTGTGGAGGACGTCATGAGCGAAGCCGTCGTGTCCCTGCGGGGCGTCCGCGCGGAGCTGGGCACGCGCCCGGTCCTGCGCGGCATGGACCTGACCGTGCGGCGCGGGGAGGTCGTGGCGCTGCTCGGCGCGAACGGCTCCGGCAAGTCGACCGCCGTGCGCAGCATCATCGGCCAGGTGGCCGTCAGCTCCGGCGAGATCGAGATCTTCGGCGTTCCGCGCCGCCGCTTCCGCGACTGGCACCGGCTGGGCTACGTCCCGCAGCGGACCACGGCCGCGGGCGGTGTGCCGGCGACGGTCACCGAGATCGTCGCCTCGGGACGGCTCTCCCGCGCCCGCTTCGGCATCCTGCGCAAGGCCGATCACGCGGCCGTACGGCGGTCGCTCGAGCTCGTCGGGATGGCCGACCGCGCCAAGGACTCCGTGAACGCCCTGTCGGGCGGACAGCACCAGCGGGTCCTCATCGCCCGCGCGCTGGCCTCGGAACCCGAACTGCTGATCATGGACGAGCCGATGGCCGGCGTGGACCTGGCCAGCCAGGAGGTGCTGGCCGCGACCCTGCGCGACCAGGTCGCCCAGGGCACGTCCGTACTGCTCGTCCTGCACGAGCTGGGCCCGCTGGAGCCGCTGATCGACCGCGCCGTCGTGCTGCGGGACGGCTGCGTCCTGCACGACGGCCCGCCGCCGAGAGCCGTCGGCCAGCACGCCCTGCCCGGCCACGACCACGTACACCCGCACGCGGCCCACGACGCCGAACCCCTCAGGACGGGACTGCTCAGCTGATGGACATCCTCGACTACGCCTTCATGCAGCGGGCGCTGCTCGCCGCCGTCCTGGTGGGCGTCATCGCCCCCGCGGTCGGCATCTACCTGGTCCAGCGCCGTCAGGCCCTGATGGGCGACGGCATCGGCCATGTGGCGATGACGGGCGTCGGCCTCGGCTTCCTGCTCAACACGTCACCCGTGTGGATGGCCACGGCCGTCTCCGTGCTGGGCGCCGTGCTCATGGAGCTGATCCGCTGGTACGGCAGGACGCGCGGGGACATCGCCCTGGCCATGCTCTTCTACGGGGGCATGGCGGGCGGCGTCATGTTCATCAACCTCGCGCCGGGCGGCTCGAACGCCAACCTGACCTCGTACCTCTTCGGCTCGCTGTCGACGGTGAGCGAGTCCGACGTGACGGCGATCTGCCTGCTGGCCGCCTTCGTCATGGCGGTCACGCTGGGCCTGCGCCGCCAGCTGTTCGCGGTCAGCCAGGACGAGGAGTTCGCCCGGGTGACCGGTCTGCCGGTGCGGGCGCTGAACCTGCTGACGGCGGTCACGGCGGCCGTCACGGTCACCGTCGCGATGCGGGTGGTCGGCCTGCTGCTGGTGAGCGCGCTGATGGTGGTGCCGGTCGCGGCGGCCCAGCAGCTCACCCGGAGCTTCGCGGCGACCTTCGCCATCGCGGTGGCGATCGGGGTGAGCGTGACGATCGGCGGCACGGTGACGTCGTTCTACCAGGACGTTCCGCCCGGCTCGACGATCGTCCTGCTGACGATCGGCGCCTTCGTCGCCCTGACGGCGCTGGCCTCGCCGCTGGCCCGGCGCCGGGCCCGCGCCCTGGCCGCCGCGCAGACCGCGGGAGACCCGGCGGAGTGCGCGATTCCGGCCACCCGTGGCCCGGAGAGCACCGTCGGCGTCTGACCACGTCCCGCCCGGACTGGCACAATGGCCGGGCAAGGGCAGACGCGAGGAGGCAACGGTGACAACCGCTGGATCGCCCGTCCGGGGCCGCTCCACCCGGCAGCGTGCCGCCGTGGCGGCGGCGCTCGACGAGGTGACCGAGTTCCGCAGCGCGCAGGAGCTCCACGACATGCTCAAGCACAAGGGCGACTCGGTCGGGCTCACCACCGTCTACCGCACGCTCCAGTCCCTCGCCGACGCCGGCGAGGTCGACGTGCTGCGCACCTCGGAGGGCGAGTCCGTCTACCGGCGCTGCTCCACCGGCGAGCACCACCACCACCTCGTCTGCCGCGTCTGCGGCAAGGCGGTGGAGGTGGAGGGCCCGGCGGTCGAGAAGTGGGCGGAGGCCATCGCCGCGGAGCACGGCTATGTGAACGTGGCCCACACGGTGGAGATCTTCGGCACGTGCGCGGAGTGCGCCACGGCCGGCGCCTGAAGCCCGGAGCGGATCGGACGCGCGTCGGATCGCGGTCGAGGATCGCCCGCGGCCGGTCGACGTCCCCGGGAGCGCGGACGGCCCGCTCGGGCGGCTCGGCCGCGGGTGGCGGGGGTCAGGAGCCGTCGCCCCTCATGTCCCGCTCCATCGCGAGCAGTTGCTCGTTGGGGACGGCCCCGCCGAAGCGGCGGTCGCGCTGGGCGTACTCGACGCAGGCCCGCCACAGGTCGCGCCGGTCGAAGTCGGGCCACAGGACGTCCTGGAAGACCATCTCGGCGTAGGCGCTCTGCCAGAGAAGGTAGTTCGAGGTGCGCTGCTCGCCGCTCGGGCGCAGGAACAGGTCCACGTCCGGCATGTCCGGGTAGTACATGTACTTCTGGATGGTCTTCTCGTTGACCTTGGACGGGTCCAGGAGGCCGGCCTTCACGTCCTCGGCCATCGCCTGCGCCGCGTCGGCGATCTCGGCACGGCCTCCGTAGTTCATGCAGAAGTACAGGGTGAGCCGGTCGTTGTCCTTGGTCTGCTCCTGGGCGATCTGGAGCTCCTTGGCGACCGACTTCCACAGCTTGGGCATGCGTCCCACCCAGCGGACCCGGATGCCGAGCTCGTCGAGCTGGTCGCGGGTCTTGCGGATGAAGTCGCGGTTGAAGTTCATCAGGAAGCGCACCTCGTCGGGCGAGCGCTTCCAGTTCTCGGTGGAGAAGGCGTACAGGGAGATGCTCCCGACACCGACCTCGATCGAGCCCTGGAGGACGTCGAGGACGCGCTCGGCGCCGACCTTGTGGCCCTCGGTGCGGGGCAGCCCGCGCTCCTTGGCCCAGCGGCCGTTCCCGTCCATGACGATCGCCACATGCTCCGGGACGAGCTCGCCGGGGAGTTTGGGCGCGCGGGCACCGGAGGGGTGCGGTTCCGGCGCCTTGTACTCGCGGCGCCTGCGGCCCAGGATCCCGCGTACGACCATGTGTCTCTCGTCTCCCTCTGACGTGCTCGCGTGCGCCGGGCGCTCGCCTCGCTCTGCCTGCTTTTTTCCGTGCTGTTCTCGCGCGCTCGTGCCGAGCCCGCGCGTTGTCGCCGCCCCGGCCCCCCGGGTCGGCGCTACTTCTCCACGTACCGCAGGGAGCGCAGTCCGCGCTCCAGATGCCAGTGGAGATAGGCCGACACCAGCCCGCTGCCCTCCCGGACGTGCCGCGGCTCGGACGCGTCCGCGGTCTCCCAGTCTCCCGTGAGCAGCGCGCCGAGGAGTTCGAGGGCCTGAGGCGAGGGTACGACGCTGCCGGGCACCCGGCAGTCGGCGCAGACGGTTCCTCCCGCCGCGACCGAGAAGAAGCGGTTCGGTCCCGGCATGCCGCATTTGGCACAGTCGCTGAAGCTGGGCGCGTAGCCGTTGACCGCGAGGGAGCGCAGCAGGAAGGCGTCGAGGACGAGGTGCGGTTCGTGCTCACCGCGGGCGAGGGTACGAAGCCCGCCGACCAGCAGCAGATACTGCTGCACCGCGGGCTCCCCCTCGTGGTCGGTGAAGCGCTCGGCGGTCTCCAGCATCGCGGTGCCGGCGGTGTAGCGGGGGTAGTCGGTGACGATGCCGCCACCGTACGGAGCGATCGTCTCGCTCTGGGTGCACAGGGGCAGCCCGCGGCCGATCAGTTCACTGCCCCGCGCGAAGAACTGCACGTCCACGTGGGAGAAGGGTTCGAGGCGCGCCCCGAACTTCGACTTGGTGCGCCGGACCCCGCGTGCGACCGCCCGTACCCGGCCGTGACCGCGTGTGAGCAGCGTGATGATCCGGTCCGCCTCACCCAGCTTCTGGGTGCGCAGCACGATGCCGTCGTCGCGGAACAGACTCATGCGGCCATTCTCGCCTACGACGCGGTCAGCCAGGCCCGGACGGTTCGTACGGTGTCCGGGACCTCTCCGGCCCGGGTGGCACCCGGCCCCTCAGGTCGCCTCGCCGCGGGTGCGCGCGTCGGCGTACGCGGCCGCCGCGCCGGTCCGCTCCGCCGTGGTGGCCTGCCGCACGGCCTCGGGCAGGCAGTCCCACTCCCTGCCGCCGCCGAGCGGTCTCAGCTGCACGTACGGCCCCTCGTGCCCCATGACCACGCCGATCCTCCCCGTGCGGGTGTCGACGGCGCAGGAGCCGGCCGGCGGCGCCGCGGCCTTCATCGCGGGGCCGCCGCGAGCCGGGTGGCTGCCTCGGCGGAGCAGCCGCCCAGGGTGACCGGTGGAGCGGGGGTCTCGCGCGCCACGCTCGCCGGACCGGCCCGCAGGGACGGCGAGGTGATTCCGGCCCGTGCGAGCGTCGTCCGTAAGTCCTGCACAGTTTCCTCCGCCTCTTCGACGCGGTGCGCCGAGTGCCGGAATTCTTCGGTCCAGTAACTGGAACGACGCAGGAGGACGCGGGTTTCACCCAAGTGAGGCCGGGGGCGCGGGTTTTCGTCTCCGGGGGCGCCGTATCGGCCAGTTCGAACGGGTCCTGGACAGCGAGCCGCCGGGCTCAGGGCGTTCGCGTCGGCCGGGTCACCGACACCAGCCCAGCCTCGTACGCGATGATCACCAGGTGAACGCGGTCGCGCGCGTCCAGCTTCGAGAGCAGCCGGGTGAGATACGTCTTCGCCGTGGCCACGCTGATGAAGAGCCGCTCGGCGATCTCGGTGTTGGACAGCCCGCTGCCGACCAGCGTGAGGACCTCGCGCTCCCGCTCGGTAATCCCCTTCAACTCGGAGCTCCCCCGGGTCAGTTCGGGGCGGGCGGCGGTGAAGTCCTGGATGAGCCGCCGGGTGACTCCGGGGGCGATGAGGGCGTCCCCTTCCGCCACCACCCGCACGGCCGCGAGGATGTCGTCCAGGCCCATGTCCTTGACCAGGAATCCGGACGCGCCGGCGCGCAGCGCCCCGTAGACGTAGTCGTCGTCGTCGAAGGTGGTGAGGACGACGATCCTGGTCGGGCTCGCCGGTGCTCCGGTGTCCGCCGTGATGCGGCGGGTCGCCTCGATGCCGTTCATGCCGGGCATGCGGATGTCCATGACGACGACGTCGGGGCGCAGTTCTCCGGCGAGCGCCACCGCCTCCTCGCCGTTCTCGGCCTCGCCGACCACCTCGATGTCGGCGATGTCGGCGATGACCATGCGCAGGGCCGTGCGAATGAGCTGCTGGTCGTCGGCGAGGACCACGCGTACCGTCATCGGGCGTCCGCCCCACCGGTGGCCGGGAGCGGAAGGCGGGCGCTCACCCGGAATCCGCCCTCGGGGCGCGGGCCCGCGGTGAACTCGCCGTGCAGCAGGGCGGCCCGCTCGCGCATGCCGATGAGGCCGAATCCGGTGTCCGTGGCGCTGCCCCTGCCCCGGCCCTCGTCGGTGATCTCGACCGCGACCTCGGTGTCCCGGTGGTCGACGGTCACCCGGCAGACGGTCGTCGCCGCGTGGCGTAAGACGTTGGTGATGGACTCCTGGACGATCCGGAACGCCGACAGGTCGACGTCCGCCGGGAGTTGACGCCGTTCGCCGGTCCAGTGGATGTCCACGCGGACCCCGGCCGCGGTCGCTGCGGCGGCGAGGCGGTCGAGGTCGGCCAGCCCCTCGGCGGGGTGCGCCGGCACGGACCGCGCGGTGCCGAAGCGGTCGTCGTCGGCGGCCCCGGTGAGGTCCGTCGCCGCGGGTCCGCGGGCCGGGCCCGGCGTGGCCGATTCGCTGTCCTCGCCCGGACCGTCAAGTCCGTTGGACGCAACGGAGGTTCGGTCGCCCGGGTCTGCGGACGAGCCGGGCCGCCCGTCCGGGTCCGTCCGGACGGACCGGTCCTGTCCGTCCCCCTGGTCCGCCGCCCGCAGCGCGACGAGCATGCGGCGCAGCCCGGCGAGGGTCTCCCGGCCCGCCGTCTCGACCGCGGCCATCGCCTCCCGGGCGGCGTCCGGCTGGGTGTGCGCGACCCGGGCGGCCGCGCCCGCCTGGAGGGCGATGATGCCGATGCTGTGGGCGACCATGTCGTGCATCTCACGGGCGATGCGCAGACGTTCGTCGGTGACGGCCTGGCCGGCGGCCCGGACGCGCAGCTGCTCGGCGTGGACCCGGGTACGGCGGGAGGCGTCCCCGAGCAGCCAGGCGACGACGACCGTCAGCGCCACGGTCAGCTCGACGAGCGTGCCGATCCCCCAGCCCTGCACCAGCCGTCCCGACAGCCACGCGACCAGGACGGCGAGCGCCATCGCGAGCCCGGTCACTCCGGTGCGGCGGGAGCGGCCGGCCGCGATGAAGTACAGGGCGACGTCGACGGCGAGGTACTGGGCGAGCTGGATCGCCGCGACGGCGAGGTTGGTGGTGAACAGGGCGCCCGCCGCCAGCAGCAGGGTCAGCGCGGCCAGGGGCCGGCGGCCGAGCCAGGCGCTGCCGGCCAGGGCCAGGACGCAGGCCACGGTGAAGAACAGCAGGCCGTCCCAGCGGTAGAACTGGGCGGCGGCCATCTCGTTCGGCCCGTTCTGGCCGGGCAGCCTGATCCGGGCAAGGACCGTGAACACGGTGCTGGCGCACCAGGCCAGGGCCACCCAGGCGCCGGGCGGAACACGCTTGAGCGGGGGAAGCGACGGCGTGACATGCATGAGCCCGATCGTAGGCAGACGGCCCGGAGCGGGCATCGGACCGGGGACGTACGACCGGGGTCGACACCGCCGGCCGGTCGGCCGGGGTGAGAGGGGTTTCCGGTCAGCTCACGCCGCGGGAGCCCTGGGCGGCCCGTGCCTCGATGCCCCGGAAGTGGTCGGCCATCGCGCGCCGTGCGCCCTCGACGTCGCGGACCCGCAGGGCGGTGAGGATGTCGCGGTGGCGGCGGGCCGTCACCTCCGGGGTGATGTCCTCGCTCCAGCCGCGCACCGCGGCGACCCGCCGGAAGACGGTCCAGAACGCGCCGAGCAGCTGGGGGACGAGCGGGTTGCCGAGCGAGGCGTACAGCAACTCGTGGAACTCGCTGTCGAGTTCGGGGAAGGAGCGGCCGTCGTCGCCCGCCATCTCCATCTCCGTGACGACGGCTTCGAGCCGGTCGAGCTCCTCTTCGGTCAGCACCTCGGCCACCCGGCTGATCAGCCCCTCCTCCAGCACCTCCCGGACCTGGAGGATCTCGGCCAGCGCCGCCGTCGGATCGTCCGGACGGGCGAGGGTGCGGAAGGTCAGTCCGTCGACGAACGGCGTCATGGACGCCTCACCCACATAGGTGCCGTAGCCGTGCCGGATCTCGACTATGTCGAGCGCCTGAAGGGCCTTGAGCGCCTCACGGACCGAGTTGCGGCTCACCCCGAGATCGTTCATCAGCTCGGTCTCGGTGGGCAGCGGCGCACCGGCCGGAAGTCCCTGGTCGAGGATCAGCTGCATGACCTCGCGCTGGATCTGACTGCTCACCCGGCGCTCGGGCCGGCGCCGGTTCCCGGTCTCCTCAGGCATGCGCCGCATCGTACGCTCGCTGGACATCGGACGTCCCACCTCCGGGCTGATTAAACGCCAAGTTCGGCCAACTGCCCCTGATTCTTACCGCCATTGGTCGCGCCAGTGGAAGATACGCCATTCGCGTGCGGGCCCTTGACCCCCTCCGCGGCCTTTCCTATGGTCGCGCTGCCCCCTATGACGTAGGACGTCGTATCTCCTGTGTCCCGGGCCCACCGCACCGACCGCTCCACCACCTCACCGGACCGTTCAACTGGACCACTCCTTGCTGGAGGAACCGTGCGCGACGTGAACCCCACTCCGACGCCGCACCGCCGTTCGTTCCTGAAGTACACCGGGGCCCTGGGCGCGGCCGCCGCCCTCTCCTCGACGCTCGGCGCCTGCTCGTCGGGACCGGAGTCGACGAACGACACCGGTGGTTCGGGCAGCGGGCGCGACGCCACGCTGACGGCCGTGATCGGCTACGGGAACGACGGCAGCTGGGACCCGACGCAGACCGCGTCCGCCTTCTCCATGGCCGCCAACAACCACATCTACGAGGGCCTGCTCGACACCGACCCGATCTCCCGCGAGCCCTATGCCGCGCTCGCCACCCAGGTGCCCGCCGACCTCACCGGCACCTCCTGGAAGTTCACGCTGCGGGCCGGTGCCACCTTCCACGACGGGAAGCCGGTCACCGCCGACGACGTGGTCTTCGTCTTCGACCGGATCCTCGATCCGAAGACCCAGACGCTCGCCAAGGGCTTCTTCGCCCCCTGGCTGAAGGACGTGCGCAAGATCGACGCGCGGAACGTCGAACTGGTCCTCAAGTTCCCCTTCCCCGAGGGGATCTCCCGGCTCACCCTGGCGAAGATCATGCCCCAGCACGTCTTCTCCCTGCCGGGCGCCTGGGACGACGCGATCAAGGGCAAGGCGGTCGGTTCGGGCCCCTACCGGCAGACCGCGCACCACCCGAAGTCCAACACGACCTTCGAGGCGTTCGCCGCCTACAACGGGCCGCGCAGGGCCGCCTTCAAGAAGATGAACTGGCTGACCATAGTGGACGCCGCGCCCCGCGTCGCGCGGATCTCCGGGGCGAGCGCGGGTGCCCAGATCGCCGACAACATCCCGTACGCCAACATCGCGCGGCTGCGGCAGGGCGGCATGACCGTCCAGGGCGGCGCGGGCATGAACAACCTGTTCCTGATGTTCAACACCCGGCACAAGCCGTTCGACGACGTCCGGGTCCGGCAGGCGCTGCACTACGCGATCGACACCGGCAAGATGGTCGAGGTCGCCCTCAGGGGACACGGGAAGCCGTCGAGTTCCTTCCTCAACGAGGCCAACCCCTCCTACCGGCCCGCGAAGACCGTCTACTCCTACGACCCGGAGAAGGCGAAGAAGCTCCTGAAGGCGGCCGGGGTCAAGGGCCTGAAGGTCGAGATCCTGTCGGTGAACGTCAGCTGGATCGTCGACTGCCTGCCGACCGTCAAGGCGTCCTGGGACGCGATCGGTGTCGAGACGACGCTGTCCCCGCAGGAGACCACGGCCGTGTTCACCAAGATGGACCAGAAGCAGGACTACCAGGTCGTCGCCGCCGCCTCGAACCCCAACCAGTTCGGCCTCGACGCCGACCTGATCATGCACTACAACTACGGCACCCAGAACCACTGGATGGGCTATGCCCGCTGGGCCGGCGACCCGGTCGCCAGGCAGCTCTTCAAGGACATGGACCGGGCGACCCGGGAACCGGACGCCGACAGGAAGAAGACGATGATCCAGGACTACATCGACGTCGTCGCCGAACAGGCCGTCCTCTACCCGGTCGTGCACAACGAGCTGATGACGGCGTGGAATCCGCGCCGCCTCTCGGGGATAAGGCCCCAGCCCTACCCGGGCATCAACCTGCTGCAAGCCAAGTGGGTCTAGGCGACGGGGAGTTCGTACGTGGTCGCCATCGTCAGGATCCTGCTGCGCCGGATCGCGCTGCTCGTACCGCTGATGCTCGGGATCGTCCTGTTCGTGTTCCTGGTGATGCGGTTCTCGGACGTCGACCCGGCGTCCGCGTTCTTCCAGGGCGCCAACCCGACCCCCGGGCAGCTGCACGACTTCAGAGAGCGGAACGGGCTGCTCGATCCGCTGCCGGTGCGGTACTTCCACTTCGTGGGTGACCTGCTGCACGGCGACCTGGGCACCAGCGCGCTGACCAGGGCGCCGGTCGTCGACCAGGTCACCACCGCGCTGCCGCTCACCCTCCAGCTCACCTTCCTGGGGCTCGGCATCGCGGTGGTGCTGGCGCTGCTCGGCGGGGTGACGGCCGCGATCCACCGCGACCGGCTGCCCGACCAGATCATCCGGGTGGTGTCCCTGACCGGGGTCGCGGCACCCGGATTCTGGCTGGCCCTGCTGATGATCCAGTACCTCGCCGTCGGCCAGGGCTGGTTCCCGACCGGCGGCTACGTCAACCCGGCCGACTCGCTGACCGGCTGGCTGAAGACCATGGCGCTTCCGGCACTCGCGCTGTCCCTGCCGGTCGCCGCCCAGCTCACCCGGATCGTCCGGACCTCCGTGGTCGAGGAGCTCGACAAGGACTACGTCCGCACCGCGATCGGCAGCGGACTGCCGCCCCGGGTGGTCGTCGGCCGCAACGTCCTGCGCAACGCCCTGATGAATCCGCTCACCGTGCTGGGGCTGCGCGTCGGCTATCTGCTGGGCGGGGCGGTCGTCATCGAGACGATCTTCTCGCTGCCCGGCATGGGCAAGCTGATGATCGACGCCGTGCAGAACGGGGACCCGGCGGTCGTGCAGGGCGTCGTCCTCACCACGGCCATCGGCTTCGTGGTCGTGAACCTCGTCATCGACATCCTGTATCTGCTGGTCAACCCACGACTGAGGGAAGCGACCCGATGATCACGCGGAAGGAACTGGCAGAGGCCCTGGCCCGGCCCGGTGTCCGGCTGCGCGGCCTGCGCAGACTGCCGCCGCTGTCCAGGATCGCGGTCTGCTTCCTGGCCGTGGTCCTGGTGGTGGCGGTGTTCGCCCCGCTGCTCGCGCCGGACGACCCGCTCGACCAGCAGCCCCAGACCGACGGCACCGGGCATCCCACGACCGCACACTGGATGGGGCAGGACAGCCTCGGCCGGGACATCCTCAGCCGCCTGATGTACGGGGCGCGCTGGTCCCTGGCCATCGGTCTCGGCGCCACCGCGCTCGCCCTGGTCGTGGGCGCGCTGCTCGGCGCGCTCGCCGCGACCTCGCGCAAGGAGGTCGACGAGACGCTGATGCGCTCCCTGGACGTGGTGATGGCGTTCCCCGGGATCGCGCTCGCCGCAGTGCTCGTCGCGGTGTTCGGCGGCGGGATCACCGTCCTGATCTGCGCGATCGCCTTCCTGTTCACCCCGCCCGTCGCCCGCGTCGTACGGGCGAACGTCCTGGCCCAGTACGGGGAGGACTACGTCACCGCCGAGCAGGTGATCGGCGCCCGCACCCCGCACATCGTCCTGCGGCACGTGGCCGTCAACTGCGCGGCCCCGGTCCTGGTGTTCTGCACCGTGCAGGTCGCCGAGGCCATCGTGTTCGAGGCCTCGCTGTCCTTCATCGGCGCGGGGGTACGGCCCCCCGACCCGTCCTGGGGCAGTGTCATCGCGGACGGCAAGAACATGGTGCTGACCGGCGGCTGGTGGGCCACCGTCTTCCCGGGCCTGCTGATGCTCCTCACCGTGCTGTCGCTGAACATCCTCTCCGAGGGCGTCTCCGACGCGTGGGCCGCGCCGGCCGCCCGCGAGGTGTCCGTGCCGCCCGCCGAGGACCGGCTCGAAGCCCCGGAGCCAGGCAGCGGCACGGTGGTCGAACTGCCCGGTCTGGCGCGGGCCGCGGCCCGGCTGCGCGCACGGGCCCGGCCGCCGGTCACGGGCGGGCAGCCCGTGCTGGCCGTCGAACGGCTGGCCATCGGCTTCGCGGACCGGCACGCCGGAGTGGACATCGTCGACGGCATCAGCTTCGAGGTGTACCCCGGTGAAGTCCTGGGCCTGGTCGGCGAGTCGGGCTGCGGGAAGTCGCTGACGGCCCTGACCGTGATGGGCCTGGAGCCGAAGGGCGCGCGGGTACGCGGCCAGGTCCGCTTCCGGCAGCGGCAGCTGGTCGGCGAGCCGATGCGGGTACGGCGCCGGCTGCTCGGCCACGAGATGGCGATGGTGTACCAGGACGCCCTGTCGTCCCTGAACCCGGCGATGACGATCAGGGCGCAGCTCAAGCAGGTGATACGGCGGGGCGGCCGGCGCACGGCGGGCGAACTCCTCGTCCTGGTCGGCCTCGATCCCGAGCGCACCCTGCGCAGCTACCCCCACGAGCTGTCCGGGGGCCAGCGCCAGCGGGTGCTGATCGCGATGGCGCTGTCCCGGGAGCCCGCGCTGATCGTCGCGGACGAACCGACCACGGCGCTGGACGTGACGGTCCAGGCTCAGGTCATGGAGCTGCTGCTGAGGCTGCGGGCGGAACTGGACTTCGCCCTGGTCCTGGTCTCGCACGATCTGGCGCTGATCTCGGCGGTCACCGACCGGGTGGTCGTGATGTACGGCGGCCAGATCGTCGAGACGGGGGTGACGGCGGACCTGGTGGAGTCCCCGGCGCACCACTACACCCGCGGGCTGCTCGGCAGCGTCCTGTCCCTGGAGTCGGCGGCGGAGCGCATGACGCAGATCAGGGGGGTCGTCCCCTCCCCCGCGGATTTCCCGGCCGGCTGCCGGTTCGCGAACCGGTGCCCGATGGCGGACGAGACGTGCCGGAGGACGGCGCCCGACCTCGTCGGCCCCCGCACCCACACGGCAGCCTGCCACCATCCGGCCGTCGACCTGGTGACCACGGAGAGCGAGGCCGTGACGTGATGATCCTCCCGGCGGCGGCCGGAGCCGTCGCATGACCGGGCCGCTTCCCGGGGCCGCCGTCCGTCCGGCGGACGCGCTCGTGCGGCTCACCGACACGCACGTCGTCCACAAGGCGCGCAGTGGCGGTGTGTTCACCCGGGACCGGGTGTACGCCCTGACCGGCGCCGATCTCACCGTCGCGCCCGGCGAGACGATCGGGGTCGTCGGCGAGTCGGGCTGCGGCAAGTCGACGCTCGCGAAGGTGCTGGTGGGGGTGCAGCGGCCGACGTCCGGCACGGTGACGTTCGGTGGCCGTGATCTGTGGTCCCTGCGACCGGACGAGCGGCGCACGGCTGTCGGGGCCGGCACGGGCATGATCTTCCAGGACCCGTCGACGGCCCTGAACCGCCGGCTGCCCGTGCACCGGATCCTGCGCGACCCGCTGGATGTGCACCGGCGCGGCAGCGCCGTCGAACGCGCCGACCGGGTGCGGGAGTTGATGTCCCTGGTCGGTCTGCCCTGGGCCCTCGCGGACGCGCTGCCCGGCCAGCTCTCCGGCGGTCAGCGCCAGCGCGTGGCGATCGCCCGCGCACTGGCGCTGGACCCCGGCCTGGTGGTGGCCGACGAGCCGACGAGCGCGCTGGACGTGTCGGTGCGCGCGCAGATCCTCAACCTGCTCCTCGATCTGAGGGAACGTCTGGGCCTGGCCCTGGTGTTCGTGTCCCACGACATCCAGACGGTGCGACGGATGAGCGACCGGGTGATCACGATGTACCTCGGGCGGATCGTCGAGGAGTGCCCGGCGGGGGAGGTCACCGAGGGGTCCCGTCACCCGTACACCCGGGCGCTGTTCTCGGCGACGCCCGGCCTGCTCGACCCGGTCGAGCCGATCCCGCTGACGGGGCCCGTCCCCTCGGCGACGCGCCCGCCGAGCGGCTGCCCCTTCCGTACCCGGTGCTGGCGGGCGGACGAGGAGTGCGCGACCCGGATGCCGGAGTTCACGGCCACGTCGGCCCCCGGGCACCGCTTCCGGTGCCACCATCCTGTGGAGGAGGGCCGGCCCACGCGCACCCTCGTCGCGCAGGCGGAGTCCGCGCGGACCGGGTCCGCCGCGGAGGCCGCCACGGGGGCCGCCGCCCCGGCCGACGTTCCGCCCCAGCAGCACATCAGGGAGTCTTCATGACCTTGCCCGCCCCGCTGACCGGTGTCGTACCGCCCGTCTGCACGCCCCTGACACCGGACCGCGAGGTGGACGTCCCGTCGCTCACCCGGCTGATCGACCACCTCGTGAACGCCGGGGTGCACGGTCTGTTCGTCCTCGGCTCGACGTCCGAGGTGGCCTATCTGACCGACGCGCAGCGCAGGCTGGTGGTGGAGACGGCGGCGGGGCACGTCGGCGGTCAGCTCCCCGTCCTGGCCGGCGCCATCGACATGACGACGCCCCGCGTCCTGGACCACGCGCGCACCGCCCGGGCCGCGGGCGCGGACGCGATCGTCGTCACGGCCCCCTTCTACACCCGCACCCATCCCGTGGAGATCGCCCGCCACTTCCGTCTCGTCGCCGCCCGCGCGGGGCTGCCCGTCTTCGCTTACGACCTGCCGGCCTCCGTCCACAGCAAGCTGAGCCCCGACGTGGTCCTCGAACTCGCCGCCGACGGCGTCCTCGCGGGCCTCAAGGACTCCAGCGGCGACCTCGGCGGCTTCCGCACGGTCGTCACCGGTGCCCGTACGCGGCCCGGCATCGACGGCTTCACCGCGCTGACCGGCTCCGAGGTGGTCGTCGACGCGGCGCTGGCCCTAGGCGCGGACGGCGTCGTCCCCGGTCTGGCCAACGTGGACCCGGTGGGCTACGTCCGGCTCTACGAACTGTGCGCGGCGGGTGACTGGGCGCGGGCGCGGGCCGAACAGGAGCGGCTGTGCGAGCTGTTCGGTCTGGTGGGCGTCGGCGACCCGGCCCGGATGGGCGGCAGCTCCTCGGCGCTCGGGGCCTTCAAGGCCGCGCTGCGCCTGCGGGGCGTCATCGACTGCCCCGCGACGGCGGAACCCCAGGTGCCGCTGTCGCCGGGCGAGGTCGAGCTCGTCGGGAAGTATCTGGCGTCGGCGGGACTGCTCTGAGCTACCCGAGGAGACCGCCGACCGGCAGGCGCCGGAACGCGATGGACTCGTACGGGCCCGTGTCACCGGTCTCGTAGAGGATGCCGACCCGGGAGGAGCCGAGCTGGACCAGGTCCGAGTAGGCGGCCGGCCGCGTCGAGAGGGTGGTGGCCTTCACGAAGTCGGCGCCGGCGCTCGTGCTGCGCCAGACGGCCATGGACCGGCGGGCGGTGGGGACGGAGGGGCCCGAGAAGAGGAGCGGGGCGCGGCGGCCCGTCGGCTGGAGGACACTTCCCTGGACGACGGGGACGTCGTCCAGGGCTGACTGGACGGTGAACGGACGGTCCAGCGTCTCGCCGCCGTCGCCGGAGTACGCGTCGAGGCGGTTGCCCGGACGGGTGCCGTTCTGGTCGCGCGAGGTGAAGTAGAGCCGCCCGTCGGGGAGTTCGGCAACCGAGCTCTCGTTGGCGTTGTCGAGTCCGTCGTAGGTGTCGTCGACGAAGCCGAGCCGCCAGGTGCGCCCGCCGTCGTCGCTGTAGAGCGCGTGCGCCCCGTAGTACCTGGCCTCCTGGCCGGTGTCGGAGGAACCGGCGGGCGGGGCCGCGGAGTGGTCGGCGGGCACGACCAGGCGCCCCGCGTGCGGTCCGTGGCGCAGGGCGATCGCGTGGCCCGGCCCGGTGGCGTACCAGCGCCAGCCAGGCCGCTTCACCTCGCCGGTGATCTCCCGCGGGTCGGTGAAGTGCCGCCCGTCGTCACGGCTGGTCTGGACGAAGACGCGCCGGCCCCGTTCCGCCGTCACCTCGCCCCGCATGATCTGCGCCTCGGTCACGGCACCGCCGTTGTAGCACGTGAGCAGGACGATCCGGCCGGTTCCGGGGTCCACCACGGGCGCCGGGTTGCCGCGGGTGTCCCCGTCCCCCGAGGCGACGACCCGCAGCGGGCCCCAGGTGCAGCCGCCGTCGGAGGAGCGCCTGAGGACGACGTCGATGTTCCCGGTGTCGCCCGCCCCGCTGTGCCGCCCCTCGGCGAAGGCGAGCAGCGTGCCGGCCCCGGTCGTGACGGTCGCGGGGATGCGGTAGGTGTCGTAGCCGTCCTGGCCCGCGGTGTACGGGACCGAGGAGGCGCAGCCCCCGCCGCCGCCCCGGGGCGCGGCGGAGGCGGTGCCGCCGGTGGCGACGAGGGCGGTGAGGAGTCCGGTGGCGGCGGCGAACGCGAGCGTCTGGCTCCTGCTGGTCATGGCGCTCCCTGGACTGCGTCGGCCGTGTCGGCCGTGTCGGCTGCGTCGGGCATCGATCGTGAACATGGGACGTGGGATGTCCGTGCGTCTAATGTGCCCCGGGGCCCACGGCGATACCCATGGCCACAGCACCCGGTGGTGGATCGTCAGGCCCCCGGGGTCACCAGGCCCGACTCGTACGCCACGATGACCAGCTGGGTCCGGTCGCGGGCGCCCAGTTTGCCCATGATGCGGCTGACGTGGGTCTTGGCGGTGAGCGGGCTGAGCCCCAACGCGGCCGCGATCTCGGTGTTGTTGAGGCCGCGGGCGACCAGGGTGAGCACCTCGCGCTCGCGGTCGGAGAGCCCCTCGGGACCGCCCGGCGTGAGCGCGGGGGCGGACGGGGCGCGCAGGAAGCGGGCCACCAGACGGGCGGTGGGCCCCGGCGAGAGCAGGGCGTCCCCGGCGGCCACCGTGCGGATCGCGTCGAGGAGTTCGGCGGGCCTGGTGTCCTTCACCAGGAAGCCGGAGGCACCCGCGCGCAGCGCCTCCACGACGTGCTCGTCGGTGTCGTACGTGGTGAGCACGAGCACCCTGACCCGGGCGAGGTCCTCATCGGCGGCGATGAGCCGGGTCGCCTCGATGCCGTCCAGGTCGGGCATGCGGATGTCCATCACGACCAGGTCGGCGCGCCCGGAGCGGGCCAGCTCGACGGCCTCCCGGCCGGTGGCCGCCTGTCCGACCACCTCCATGTCCCGCGCCGACTCCACGAGCATGGCGAACGCGGCCCGTACGAGGTGCTGGTCGTCGGCGAGGACCACGCGGATGGTCATCGCGTCCCGCCCTGAAGGGGCAGTACCGCCACCACGGCGAATCCCCCCTCCTCCCGTGTCCCGGTCTCCAGCGTGCCGCCCACGCTGCGGGCCCGCTCCCGCATGCCCACCAGGCCGAAGCCGGGCGGACCGCCCGTGTCGCCGAGGCCGTCGTCCGTGACCCGCACCCGCAGCGCCAGGCCGTCCGTGCCCAGGTCCACGCGGACGCTCGCCCCGGGGCCCGCGTGCCGTACCGCGTTGGTCAGCGCCTCCTGGACGATGCGATAGGCGGCGGCGCCCACGGCGGAGGGAACGCCGTCGGCTCCCACCGCGGCCGGCGGCTCCACCTCCGTACCCGCCGCGCGGGCCGCCGCCACCAGGTCGGGGACCCCGTCGAGGCCGGGCAGCGGCCCCCGGCCGTCGCCGGCGCCGTGTTCGGAGTCGCGCAGCACCTCCAGGGTGGTCCGCAGTTCGCCGCGGGCGCTGCGGCAGGTCCCGGAGATGTCGTCGAGGGCCTTGGCGACGGCCGTCCGGTCGAGCCGGTCGGGGTCTGCGGTCAGGACGTGGGCGGCGACGGAGGTCTGCACCCCGATGAGGGTGATGCTGTGGGCGAGCAGATCGTGCAGGTCCCGGGCGATGCGCAGCCGTTCCTCGGCGACCCGGCGGCGGGCCTCCTCCTCGCGGGTGCGTTCGGCGCGCTCGGCCCGTTCGACGACCGAGGCGACGTACTGCCCGTGCACCCGGACGTACACCCCGAGCACGATGAACGCGACGATCCAGCCGGCGACGCGCAGTGCCTGTGTGCCCTCGGCGGTGCCCTGCGCGAACTTGACCGTGAGCATGATGCCGATGACCCCGCAGCCGATGACCAGGGAGCGCGGCGGGCTCCCGGTGACGGCGACGGTGAACAGCGCGGTCATCGAGACGAGCAGCGGCGCGCTGTGGTCGAAGTCGAGCGCGTGGTACGGGGCGACGCAGGCGACGAGGGCGAGGAACGCGGCGAGCGGGGCACGCCGCCGGAAGATCACCGCGAGGTGCGCGCCGGTCAGCAGGGTCCAGCCGAGCGCGTCGGCGTGCCGGCCGCCGGTGTGCACGGTGAGCTCCACGGTGGCGTCGGCGGCGAGCAGCACGGCGGCGAGCAGCGCGTCCTCGCGCAGGACCCGCGCCGGGTCGGTGTTCCCCCGGTGTCCGAGACCGGTGAGGTGCAGCATGCGTTCGACGTCCACCGCTTCATCTTCCGTGAGGGGGCGCCCCGCCGGGAGGCGGGGGCGCCCGTTGCCGGTCGTCCGGTGTGCGGCTCAGCCGACGGGGAGGGGGTCCGGCCGTCCGGCCGCCTCGGGGTCCGGTTCGCGGGAGAGGCCTCCCGGCCACCACATCGTCCGTCCCAGTGCCACGCTCGCGCTGGTCACCAGGTACGTACGGACGAGGAAGGTGTCGAGGAGCACCCCGGCCGAGATGACGAAGCCGAGCTCGACCAGTTGGAGGAGGCCCATGTTCGTGAGCACCGCGAAGGTGGCCGCGAGGACGAGGCCGGCCGAGGCGATCACGCCCCCGGTGGTGCGCAGCGCGGTCAGCGCGGCGGCGGCCGGTTCGGCGCCGGAGAGGGACTCCTCGCGCATCCGGTGCATGAGGAAGATCCCGTAGTCGACGCCGAGGGCGACCAGGAACACGAAGGACAGCAGGCCGAGGCCGGGGTCGGTGCCCGCGAACCCGAGCAGGGGGCCGAAGACGAGACCGCCGATGCCCAGGGCCGCGCCCCACACCGCGATGACGGCGGCGACGAGCAGCAGGGGCGCCACGAGGGAGCGCAGCAGCAGGACGAGGATCAGCAGCACCGAGACGAGCACGATCGGTACGACGACGAGCCGGTCGCGGGCGTCTGTGTCCTGGAGGTCGATCTGCTGGGCGCTCGGGCCGCCCACGTACGATCCGCCGAGGTCCGCGCGCAGGGCCCTGATCGTGGCGGTCTCGGCCGCCGACTGCGGGGCGCCGCGCGCGATGACGGAGATCTCCGTCCAGCCCCCGCCGCTGCGTCCGCGCACCGCGCTCGCGACCCCGGTGTGGCCGCGTACGGCAGACAGCGTCGCGTCGGCCCGTCCGGTGGGGGTGATCACGGTGATCGGCCGGGTGCCCCGCCCGGGGTAGGCGCGGGCGAGGGTCTCCATCGCGGTGACCGAGTCGGGCCGGTGGGCGAAGGAGTCCTGCTGCTTGAGCGGTCCCGGCAGGTTCAGTGTGCCGAGGGCGAGGGCCCCGAGCAGGGCGGCTCCGCTCGCCAGGACGACCAGTGGCCTGCGGCCCGCGGAGGACCCCATGGCGGCGAACAGGCTCCGCCGCTGCCGGGGTTCGCTGCCGTGGGCCGGGACGAGCGGCCAGAACACCCGCCGCCCGAGCAGGACGAGCACGGCGGGCAGGAGGGTCAGCATGGCCAGGAGAGCGCAGAGCACGCCGACGGTGCCGGTCGGGCCCATGCCCCGGCTGCTGTTGAGGTCGGCGGCGAACAGGCAGAGCAGTCCGGCCGCGACGGTCCCTGAGGAGGCGAGCACGGCGGGTCCGCAGCCACGCAGAGCCTCCTTCATGGCGTCGTAGGGGCGCTCCACGCGCCGCAGTTCCTCCCGGTAGCGGGAGATGATCAGCAGGGCGTAGTCGGTTCCCGCGCCGAAGACGAGGATCGTCATCACGCCCGTGCTCTGGCCGGAGACGCTGGTGCCGAACGCCTGGTGCAGGCCGTAGGTGACGCCCATCGACAGGTAGTCGGCCACACCCGCGACGGCGAGCGGGACGAGCCAGAGCAGCGGGCTGCGGTAGATGAGGATCAGCAGGAGGGCGACGACCGCGACGGTGGTGTAGAGCAGCGGTCCGCCGAGGGAGTCGTAGACCTCGCCCGCGTCGGTGGCCAGGGCCCCGGGCCCGCCGACGACGACGTTCATCCCGGCGGAGTCCCGGGCGAGGTCACGGACGCCGTTCACGAACGCGTCGCGCTTCTTCTCGTCGGTGCCCGGCGCGGTGGAGGCGAGGGGATACATCAGGGTGGTGCCGTCGGGGGACGGCACGGCCCTCGGGGTGGCGGTGAGCGGGTTCGCCCGGGTGATCGCGGCGACCTGGCGGGCCGCGGTGTCCCGGTCGGCCGGTCGCAGGCCCCCGTCGCGGTGGTAGACGAGCACCAGCTCGGTGACCTCCCCGCCGGGCAGCCGGTCCTCGATCCGCGCGGCCCGGGTCGAGTCGGCGCTCGACGGCAGATAGTCGACGGCGCCGTCGTGCCGCACGTCCGACAGCTTCGCCGCGAACGGCCCGACGGCGGCGAGCAGCCCGACCCACAGGGCGAGCACCGCCCACGGCACGGCCCGCCATCGCGTACGTGTTCCTCCGGGCCCCATGGACAGGGCCTCCCTTCGGTCCGGATGTCTGTTTCCCGTTCCAGACTTCCGGTCCGGCGGCCGCCTTTCGTCGCCCGCGGGAGCGAGCCGGGCCCTACTGCGCCGGGTGTGCAGCGGCGGCCGTTACTCCCCGGGGAGTACCGCGGCGGTGCGCGGCGGGGCCGCTACGACGGGGTGCGGGCCGTGGCCAGGAGGCGGGTCACGTCGTCCGAGCAGATCGTCAGGGCCGCGCCCACGGTGGCGAGGGCGTCCCGCTCGGCCGGGGTGTACGGGCCGTCGGCGAGGGCGATGCGGGCGCCCTGGAGGAGGATCGCCTCGCGGCCGGTCGCGGCGAGGTGCGGGGCCAGCGGGTCCAGGGCCTCGTGGAGCTCTATGGCAAGGCTCGCTCCGCAGGGCTCGCCGAGGAAGCGGCCCGTGTCGGCGGCGAGGGCGTCGACGAGGGCGCCCAGCTGGTCCTCGGTGCAGTCCTCGAAGCCCGCCGAGCGGACGGTCGCGGCGGCGGTCTCCAGGGACGAGCGGGCGCAGCAGCCGCCCGCGGCGAGGACCGCGAGGGCGACGGTGTGGACGGCGTCGCGGAGCATCGCGGAGAAGCGGGTGGTGGTGGGGTGGTCCAGGACGTCGGCGCCGTAGTGGCTGCGGCAGGCCGCGCATTCGACGACGGGCCCCGTCTCCCCGCGCGGGAGGACGGGAACACCCAGAAGGGTGAAGCGGCGCCGGCCGGTGAGCCGCTCGTAGTTGCGGTCGCCGCCGCAGCCGGGGCAGAAGAACTCCCCGTCGCCCACGGTGCTCCACGCCGTACGGGTGCCCAGGATGCGGGGAACCTGAACTGCACGACCGTTTCGTCCCCATCCTGGCAGCACGTCGCACACCTCCGTAACGCCACGGCAACATCGCCGCGCTGGCGTGATGTTAGCCACATTGTTGAGGTGTAGTCAGTACCTGCGACGAGACCTGCTTGTGACCTGCACACGAATTGGCCGGGACACGACCCGGCCCCGCCCGCCTCGAAAGGCGGACGGGGCCGGAAAGGACCAGGTGGGAGAGGTCAGCGGGCAGCGCGGTTGACCGCGGAGACGACGGCCTTCAGCGAGGCGCGTGTCGTGTTCGCGTCGATGCCGATTCCCCACAGAACCTTGTCGCCGATCGCGCACTCGATGTAGGACGCGGCCTGCGCGGAGGCGCCCTCGCTCATCGTGTGCTCCTGGTAGTCCAGCAGGCGTACGTCGATGCCGATGGACTGGAGGGCGTCGAAGAAGGCGGAGATGGGACCGTTGCCGGTACCGGTCAGGACGGTGTCCCGGCCGTCGACGGTGGCCTCGACCTTCAGCGTGTCCACGCCGTCGGTGTCGGTGGTCGACTGGCCCGTGCGGACCTGGATGCGGCCCCAGGCGTTGTCCGGGTTCGGCAGGTACTCGTCCTCGAAGGTCGCCCAGATGTCCTTCGGGGTGACCTCGCCGCCCTCGGCGTCGGTCTTCGCCTGGATGATCTTCGAGAACTCGATCTGCATCCGGCGCGGCAGGTCCAGCTTGTGGTCGTTCTTCAGGACGTACGCGATACCGCCCTTGCCGGACTGCGAGTTGACCCGGATGACGGCCTCGTAGGAGCGGCCGACGTCCTTGGGGTCGATGGGCAGGTACGGGACGGCCCACTCGATGTCGTCGACGGTGACGCCCTTGGCCTTCGCCTCGGCCTCCATCGCGTCGAAGCCCTTCTTGATGGCGTCCTGGTGGGAGCCGGAGAAGGACGTGTAGACCAGGTCGCCCGCGTACGGGTGGCGCGGGTGGACCTCCATCTGGTTGCAGTACTCCCACGTACGACGGATCTCGTCGATGTCGGAGAAGTCGATCTGCGGGTCGACGCCCTGGGAGAACAGGTTCATGCCCAGGGTGACCAGGTCGACGTTGCCGGTGCGCTCGCCCTGGCCGAACAGGCAGCCCTCGACCCGGTCGGCGCCGGCCATCAGCGCCAGTTCGGCGGCGGCGACGGCGGTGCCGCGGTCGTTGTGGGGGTGGATCGACAGGCAGACGTACGCGCGGCGGGACAGGTGGCGGCCCATCCACTCGAAGCGGTCCGCGTGCGTGGAGGGGGTCGAACGCTCCACCGTGGCGGGCAGGTTGAGGATGATCTCGCGGCCCGGGCCGGGCTGCCAGACGTCCATGACCGCCTCGCAGACCTCCAGGGCGAAGTCCAGCTCGGTGTCGGTGAAGATCTCGGGGCTGTACTGGTACCCGAACTCGGTCTCGGGGCCCAGCAGTTTCTCCGCGTACTCGACGACCAGACGCGTGCCGTCGACCGCGATCTGCTTGATGTCGTCCTTGGAACCGCGGAAGACCACGCGGCGGAAGACCGGGGCGGTGGCGTTGTACAGGTGCACGTTGGCGCGCTTGGCGCCCTTCAGCGACTCGACGGTCCGCTCGATCAGGTCCTCGCGGGCCTGGGTCAGTACGGAGATCGTCACGTCGTCCGGGATCGCGGTCTCGTCCTCGATGATCGAGCGGACGAAGTCGAAGTCCGTCTGGCCCGACGCCGGGAAGCCGACCTCGATTTCCTTGTAACCCATCTTCACCAGCAGGTCGAACATCTCACGCTTGCGCGCGGGCGACATGGGGTCGATCAGGGCCTGGTTGCCGTCGCGCAGGTCCGTGGAGAGCCAGCGGGGGGCGACGGTGATCCGGTTGTCCGGCCAGTTCCGGTCGGGGATGTCGACCTGGTCGTACCGGCCGTACTTGTGGACCGGCATCGACGTGGGCCGCTGACGGTTGATACGGGCGTGCTGGCTTGTCTGGCTGTCCGCCATGATGCGTAGGCTCCTCAGGATGTCCGGAAGGACGGCCGACGGCGCAACGCCAGACTCCGCGGGGAGGGGGTCGGCCTCGACTACAGGCCCTCGCCGCGGCAGCTAAGGAGAAGCAGCCCGAAACGCATGATGCTCCGCAGCCTAGCGGAGCCTCGCTCCGTGCGGAGGGCCGTATCAGTATGCGGGATCGCATGCCCCGAAAGGGACAAAAAGTGCGCCATACCACTTCCATGCGGAACCGCAGGCTCCTTATCGCCCCATTTCACCAATCATGGTTGCACGTAGTGACAACGAGATCACGCAGTGCAAGGGTGCCGGGCATGACGACCAACGGGGGCTTCGAGCCCGTCCACTGCACCATCGTGCCGCCCCACGTCCTCGACAAGCTCGCCCAGCACGAGGACCCCGCGCTCTCCGGTCCCGCGCGCCAGACCCTGGAGCGCGACGCGTACGAGCGCACCCACCGCCGGCTGACCACCGTCATCGGCGCGCCCGCCGTCGCCGCGCCCGCGGGGACCGGCGCCCCCGCGCCGCACCGCACGATCTACGACGCCCGCCACCGTCAGGACCTCCCCGGCAAGAAGGTCAGGGCCGAGGGCGACAAGCCGGGCAAGGACGCGACCGTCAACCGCGCCTACGCCGGCCTCGGGGCGACCTTCGACCTGTACCTGAACGCGTATCAGCGCACCTCGATCGACGGCGAGGGCCTGCCGCTGGACGCCAGCGTGCACTTCGACACGCACTACAACAACGCCTTCTGGAACGGCGAGCAGATGGTGTTCGGCGACGGGGACGGCGAGATCTTCCTCGACTTCACCATCCCGGTCGACGTCATCGGGCACGAACTGACCCACGGCGTCACGCAGTACACGGCGAACCTCACCTACTACGGCCAGTCCGGCGCCCTGAACGAGTCCATGTCGGACGTCTTCGGCTCGCTGATCAAGCAGTACACGCTCGGCCAGACCGCCGCCGAGGCCGACTGGCTGATCGGCGCCGGACTGCTCGCCCCGCGGGTCACCGGCACCGCCCTGCGTTCCATGAAGGCTCCCGGCACCGCGTACGACGACGACGCGCTCGGCAAGGACCCGCAGCCCGGGACCATGGACGGCTATGTGAGGACCGACCGCGACAACGGCGGCGTCCACATCAACTCGGGCATCCCCAACCACGCCTTCTACCTCGTCGCCGGCGCCCTCGGCGGCCACGCCTGGGAGCGGGCCGGACAGATCTGGTACGACGTGCTGACCGGTGGCGAACTCCCGCAGCAGGCCCTCTTCTCGGACTTCGCGCGGCTCACCCTCGCCGCGGCGAGGACCCGGTACAACGACGGGGAGGAACTCCTGGCCGTGACGAAGGCCTGGGAACAGGTCGGGGTGCCGTCCGCGTAGGCCCGGCGGAAAGCGCCATAGCCCCCGGCGCCCGACTCGTACTAGACAGGACCCCATGCATATCGAAGTGCGGCGTACGGGCGGGTTCGCGGGCATCGAGCGCCGTGCCGAGGTGGACACCTCGGCACGGCCCGACGCCCCCGAGTGGCGCGCCCTGGCCGAACGGGCGCTCGCCGCCGGACACAGCACGCCCCCGGCCGGCGTCCCGGACGGCTTCAGCTACGAGATCACCGTGGACGGCAGGACCGTCCACGCCGCCGACCCGAGGCTCACGGACGACCAGCGCGAGCTGATCTCCCGGGTGCTGAAGGAGGGGGCTTGAGGCAGGGGCCCGAGGGAGGCGTGTGAGCTGGGCCCGAAGGCGGGGTGCCGAAGGCCCCCGGCCACGGGTTCACGCCGCACCGTTGACTTCCGTTACCGCAGGTACGGATGATCGCGCATGGCGACGATCCCTCTCCCCCAGTTCCCCTCCGGCTTCCTCTGGGGCGTGTCCACCTCGGCCCATCAGATCGAGGGCGCGGTGGACGAACGCGGTCCCTCGGTGTGGGACACCTTCACGGCCGCGCCCGGACACATCAAGGACGGCTCCACGGCGGCGGTGGCCTGCGACCACGTCCACCGCTACCCCGAGGACGTGGCGCTGCTGGCCGGCCTCGGCGTGGACGCGTACCGCTTCTCCGTCTCCTGGCCCCGGGTGAACTCCCCCGGCGGCCTCGACTTCTACGACCGCCTGGTCGACGCGCTGTGCGCGGCGGGCGTACGGCCCGTGCCGACCCTCTTCCACTGGGACCTTCCGGCGGAACTGGACTGGATGGACCGGGACACCGCCGAGCGGTTCGCGGAGTACACCTCGGTCGTCGCCGGACGCCTCGGCGACCGCGTCAAGAAGTGGATCACCCTCAACGAGCCCGCCGAGCACACCCTGCTGGGGCACGCGCTCGGCGCCCACGCCCCCGGCAGACAGCTCCTGTTCGACGCTCTGCCGGTGGCCCACCACCAGCTCCTGGCCCACGGTCTGGCCGTACGGGCCCTGCGCGCGGCCGGGGCGGGCGACATCGGGATCGCCAACTCGCACGGCCCGACCTGGGCGGCCTCGGACCGCACCGAGGACGTCGAGGCTGCCGACTTCTACGACCTGCTGCTCAACCGGCTCTTCGCCGACCCCGTCCTGCTGGGCCGCTACCCCGACGGCATCGCCGAACTGATGCCCGGTGACGTCGAGTCGGACCTGAAGATCATCGGCGAGCCGGTCGACTGGTACGGGATCAACTACTACCAGCCGACGAAGGTGGGCGCCCCCGAGGGCGCGGAGATCGAGTTCGGCGGACTCACCCTGCCCGCCGAACTGCCGTTCACCGTCAAGGAACTGGAGGGGTACCCGGTCACCGACTTCGGCTGGCCGGTCGTGCCCGAGGCCCTCACCGAGCTGCTCACCGGCTTCCGCGAGCGCTACGGCGACAGGCTCCCGCCGGTCGTCATCACCGAGAACGGCTGCTCGTACGAGGGCGTCGACGACCAGGAGCGGATCACCTTCCTGGACGGTCATATACGGGCGCTGCACGGGGCGTTGGAGCAGGGCGTCGACGTCCGCGGCTACTTCGTGTGGTCCCTGATGGACAACTTCGAGTGGGCGGAGGGGTACCAGCGCCGCTTCGGCCTCGTGCACGTGGACTACGACACCCTGGAACGGACCCCGAAGGCCTCGTACGCCTGGCTGCGGGACGCCCTGCGGGCACAGAGATGACCGCGGCCGACGCCGCCGTTCCCCTGCCCGCGTCCGCGCTCGCCGAGCCCGTCGAACGGGTAGGCCGGGGCTGGACGTCCGCGCTCTCGCTCGCCAACGGGGCGATCTGGGTGGGCTGGTACGGCCCCCTCCAGATCCTCCTCGCCTCCCAGGCGGAGGACTTCGCGACCGGCTCCGGCATGTCCAAGGAGACGATGCTGGCCTGGGTGACGGGCGCGGGCGCGGTCGTCTCGCTGGTCGCCAACCCGCTCTTCGGCGCGCTGTCCGACCGGACGACCGCGCGATGGGGCCGACGGACTCCGTGGATCGTGGCCGGAGCGGCCGGCGGCGCGCTGTCCCTGCTGCTGCTCGCGGGCGCGGGCGGCGTGTGGACGATGGCGGCGGGCTGGTGCCTGGTCCAGCTGACCCTGAACGCCGCGTTCGCCGCGGTCACCGCGGCGGTGCCCGACCGGGTGCCGCGGCTCCAGCGCGGCAGCGTCGGCGGCTGGCTGGGCGCGGCGCAGATCCTCGGCGTGGTCGGCGGCACCGGGCTCGCGACGGTGGCCGGGGGCACCGGCGGCGGCTACGCGGCGTGCGCGGTGTTCACCCTGGTCGGCGTCCTGCCGTACGTCGTGCGCTTCGAGGACCTGCGGCTGCCCGCGTCGGCCCGGCCGCCCTGGTCGGGGCGGGAGTTCCTCGCCTCCTTCCGGCTGAGTCCGCGCGAGCACCCCGACCTGGCCTGGGCCTGGCTGACCCGCTTCCTGATCAACCTCAGCAACGCCCTCGTGCTGCTGTACCTGCTCTACTACCTGCGCGACCGGCTCCACCTCGACGACCCCGAGCAGGGGGTTCTCGTCCTCACCGCCGTGAACGGGATCACGCTGCTCGCCACGGTCGTGGTGGGCGGAGTGTGGTCGGACCGGCTGGGGCGCCGCAAGCCGTTCGTGATCTGGTCCGGCGTGCTGATGGCGGTGGCCACGGCGGCACTGGCCGGCTGGCAGACCTGGCCCGGCGCGATCGCCGCCGCCGCCGTCCTCGGCATCGGCTTCGGGGTCTTCACCTCCGTGGACTTCGCCCTGATGACCGACGTCCTGCCCAAGGCCCTCGACCGCGGCAAGGACCTCGGCGTCATCAACATCGCCAACGCCCTCCCCCAGGTCGCGGCCCCGGTCCTGGCCGCCCCGATCGTGACGTATCTGGGCGGGTACCGGGTCCTGTACCTGATCTCGGCGGTGATCGGGCTCGCGGGGGCGGTGCTCGTGGTGCGGATCAAGGGGGTGGACTGAACCGGCGGCGGCCCGAACCGGCGGCGCTCCCGGGCAGGCTCCGGGAGAGGGCCGCCGGGCAGGTCACAGGGCGCCGGCGTCGCGAGCCGTCCACAGGGACGGGTACACCGGGCGGAAGCCCAGGTCGTGCCGGATGCGGTCGGTGGACACGATGCCGTTCCAGGGGTCGGGGTCGGTGCGCTCGTACAGGGCGGGCGGCACCTCGACGCCGTTGATCCGGTGCAGGTCGACGGTGGTGACGGGGGCGTCGTCGGCGATGTTGTAGACCGGGGTGCCGCCCACGGCGGGGGCGTGGAGCAGCCGGAGCAGGCCCTGGGCGACGTCCGCGTGGTGGACCATCTGAAGCCGCTGGGTGGCGGCCCACCGCCCGGCCCACCGCAGTGAGGCGGCGAGGTGCGGGTCGCCCTCCCCGTACACGAAGGGCAGGCGGCCGATCCGGACCTCCATGTCCGTGTCCAGGGCGAGCAGGCCGAGCTCGGCCTCCGCCTTGGAGGCCGGATAGGCACCCCACATCTCGCCGCCGGGCACGCTCGGGTCGTCCTCGGTGAGCGGGCGGCCCCGGCCGGTCCCGTACACCAGGTTGGTGCTGACCTGGACGAACCTGCGCACCCCCGCGGAGGCGGCGGCGCGGCCCAGTTCCAGCGCCGCGTCGCGGTTGACCGCCCAGGCCTCGTCGTCCGGAACGCCGCGGAAGGCGGCCGCGATGTTCACCACCGCGTCCACTCCCACCAGGGCCTTTCCCAGCGTCTCCGGGTCGCGCAGGTCCCCGACGGCGATCTCGGGACCGAGGCCGGTCGGACCGGTGAGCCCGGCCAGGGCCGCCGCCCTGGACTCGTCGCGGACCAGGATCCTCGCCCGGTCACCGGCGGGCGCCGCTCGCAGCAGGCGGGGGACGAATCGGCGTCCGACCTCGCCGGTGGTTCCGGTCACCAGTGTCAGCATGATGTGTTCCTCTCGTCGGCCTCCACCGTCCCCCCGTGCCGGACGGGGCGGGAGAGACCTCCTGATCCAGGGATCGGCGGTCCCTGGATAAGACCGGCGGGACGCGTCACCCTGGAGAGGTGGACCGACCCGGGACAGCCGACTTCCTGCGCCGTGGCCGAGCCCGTCTGGAGCCCTCCGACGTGGGGCTCCCGGCCGGCTCCCGGCGCCGCACCCCCGGCCTGCGCCGCGAGGAGGTGGCGGCGCTCGCGGGCATGTCCGTGGACTACTACACCCGGCTGGAGCAGTCCCGCGGACCCCGCCCCTCCCGTCAGATGCTGGGCGCCCTGGCGCGGGCGCTGCGGCTCACCGGCGACGAGCGGGACCATCTCTTCCATCTGGCCGGCGAGGAACCGCCCCGCGCCCCGGGCGCCTCCTCGCACGTGCGCCCGGGGCTGCTGCTGATCCTCGACCGGCTGCACGACGCGCCCGCCCAGGTCGTGACCGACTTCGGCGAGCTGCTCGCGCAGAACGCGATGGCGGCGGCGCTGACGGGCCAGGCCGAACCGGGGCGCAATCTCGTACGCCGGTTCTTCACCGACCCGGCCGCCCGGTCCCTCTTCCCGCCCGAGGACCGCGCCGGGCACGCCCGCTCCCATGTCGCCAACCTGCGCGCGGTCACCGCGGCCCGCCCCACCGACCCGGCCCCGGCCGCGCTGGTGGCCGAACTCCGCGCCACGAGCGAGGAGTTCGCCGAGCTCTGGGAGTCCCACGAGGTCGCCGTGCGGCGCTCCGCGACGAAGCGGTTCCTGAACCCCACGGTCGGCCTGCTGGAACTCGACTGCGAGATCCTGCTCAGCTCCGGGGACAACCAACTCCTGGTCGTCCACACGGCACGCCCCGGCACCGAGTCCCACGAGCGTCTGCGGCTGCTGCGCGTGGTGGGCCTCCAGGACCTCGCTCCCGCCACCGGCCGGCGGTGACCTCCCGGGCCGGGGCGCCCGATCACCAGAGGCCCGGCTACCCGGGTCCAACTTCGGCCATTCTTCAGCACCGTCGAAGGGGCCGGCCCGCTTCTCTTGTCATCGCAAGGCACCCGCGCCTCAATGGAACCGCACATTCCGACGGACCGTCGGACACGCCTCCGCACGGCGTGCCGCACCCCACGAGCGGACGGTCCGCGTACACGTCTCCCCGCACCCTCACCGGCACGAAGGTGAGGAGCCCGTGTGCCCGGACCAGGGCGGACGGCTCCGTCCCGACCATCCCCACATGGCAATTCCCCACAAGGGAAGGGATTTCGATGAGAGGCAAGCGACTCGCAACGGTCTCGGCGTTAGCCGCCGGCACCCTCGCCGCGGCCGGTCTGGCCTTCGCGCCGGCCGCCGCGGCCGTCACTCCCCAGACGGCCACCGTCAACGCGACCTGCACCATCGGTGGCGGCGGCGCGGCCACCCTCACGGCCACCCAGAACGGCACGGCCGCGACCATCACCCTCAGCTCCACCGCCATCACGGCACCGATCCCGATCGCCGCGAACTCGGTCACCTCGACGCTCTCCCTGGTGAACGCGAGCGGCGGGACCACCGCCTTCACCGGCAAGAAGAACCCCGCGATGGCCATCGGCGGCGGGGTGTCGGTGGGCCCCCTCGACGGCACCGTCGCCTCCGGCGACAGCCTGGAGTTCTACGGCGGCTCCCTGAAGATGACCATCTTCGGCATCACGATCACCTGTACGGCGGACGCACCGCAGTCCCCGGGTCCGTTCGTGTTCGACTGATCCACCCCGCCCCGACGTGAAGAGGGCCGGTGCCGCCCGCGCGCAGCGACACCGGCCCGGCTCCCCCGCAGTCTCGACACCGGCGACAACTCCGCCCCCTGCAAGCCGAGTTGCCGACCATGACAGAAACTGATGGGCCATCAGTCGCTGCGCCGGGACTCCCTTGACTTCTCGCACGACCGGCACATCAATGTCCCCCTGGCGGCGCAGACGAGCCGCTGCGCCCGCATCCCTCAGGAGGGGGCAACAGCCATGTCAACCACGGGTCCGACAACCCGAAGACGCCGCCTCGCGGCACTGCTCGGGGCGACCGTGCTCGCGCTCACCGCGGGAGGTGCGCTGGCCTCCCCGGCCGGCGCCGCTGCCGTGAACGTGGACTTCGCCACGCACTGTATTCCGCCGGCGATCGCGGGCCTCCCCCCGATCGACGGCACCACCACCGCGAAGATCACGGTGGACAACGCGAGCCCCAAGGTCGGCGACACCGTCACCGTGACCTACACGGTGGTCACACCCGCCGCGAGCAACCCCACCGACCTCGCCCTGCCGGCCGACATCATGACGCCGACCGGCAAGGTCACCGTCGGTGGTGCGCAGACGGGCAGTGTCACGGTCGCGGGGCCGAAGAAGAACGACCCGGTGCCGGGACGGGGCGCCTTCCCGTCGTTCTCCATGACCGGCACGTTCACGGTCACCGCTCCCGGCGCGATCACCCTCTCGCCGGGCGACTACAACATCCACACCAGCTACATCCTGGAACTGGACACCCCGTGCACGGTCACCAACCCGCCCGCCCCGGTGTCGGAGACCGTCACCGCGACCGGCGGAGGACAGACCAACACCCGGGCCATCCAGCTAGGTTCGGCCTCCGGCAACCCCGGTGACAGCGTGACCGTCACCGGCAGCGACTTCACCCCGGGTGCCAGCGTCACCCTCGCCGGACGGTCCGGGTCCACCCAGACCGCCGACACGGCGACCGTGACCGCGAACGCCCAGGGCTCCTTCAGCGGCTCGCTCGTCGTCAACGACAAGACGACGACCGGCGTGGTCGCGTACGAGGGAGGAAGCTGGAACGCGGACACCGGAGCGGGTCCCGCGGCGTACGTCGTCATCGACAACACGCCCGTCCCCGACGGCAGTCAGAAACTCACCACCACGGTGAGGGCGGGAACGCTGTCGATGACCCAGGCCGGGGACGCCGTCGCGCTGTCGGCGGTCGACTACGGCAAGGGCGGCGCCTCCACGGGCGCGCTCCAGACGGTGACGGTAAAGGACTTCCGCGGCGGACCCGCGGGCTGGTCCCTGACCGGCAAGGTCACCGACTTCACCGGCCCCGGCGCGAAGATCGGCGCCGGTGCCCTGAGCTGGACCCCGGCCTGCTCCACCAAGGCCGGCAGCCCGAGCACCTGCCAGGCCGGCTCGTCCGGCACGGTGGGCACCTCGGGGGCGACGCTGGCGTCCACCCCCAACGGGGCGCTCACCGGCGGTGAGTTCACCGTCGACGCCGGACTGTCGCTGAACGTGCCGGAGTTCACGCCCCCGGGCACCTACTCCGGTGTGCTCACGCTGACGCTCAGCTGACCGGTCCGCCACTCGACCGGTCTTCCGCACCCCGGTGGCCGGGCGCGCACCCGCCCGTCCACGCAGGGGCTGTCACGACGACAGCCATCAGTCCGCCGATGCCGTCCGCGGGGGTCCGCACCCATGCGCAAGCCGTACGCCCTCCTCCTGAGCGTGTTCCTGGTCCTGCCCGCCTTCCTGGCCCTCGTGGCCACGCCCTCGTACGCGGCCGACAACGGCAGTTGGTCGGTCTACCCCGTCTCCTCGCGCATCGCCGCGCGGCCCTACTTCTATCTCTCCGCCGACCCCGGCCAGACGCTCCGGGACAAGGTCACCGTCGCCAACAGGACCGGCGCGCCGATGACGTTCCGGCTGTACGCGGCCGACGCCTACAACACCGCCCGCGACGGCGGTTTCGCCGTCCGCACCCTGGCCGAGAAGCAGCGCGGGGTGGGAGCGTGGGCCCGGCCCGCGCGTTCCCGGGTCACCGTGCCCGCGCACGGCAGGGTGACCGTGCCGTTCACGCTGCGGGTCCCGGAGCGGGCCGAGCCCGGCGACCATCCGGGCGCGCTGGTGGCGCTCGACGAACGGATCGAGAAGGGCTCGGGCTCCCTGTCCGTCGGGGTGCGGCGCGCCGTCGCCGCCCGGGTCTATCTCCGGGTCGGCGGGCCCGCCGTCCCCGCCCTGGCCGTGGAGAAGGTGCGCCTCACCCACCACCAGCCGCTGATCCCCGGCACGGGCTCCGCCGCGGCCACCGTCTCGTACACCCTCCACAACACGGGCAACGTGACGCTCGATCCCAGGGTGCGGCTGAGGGCCGAGGGCCTCTTCGGGCGCACGCTGCTGTCCCGCGAGCTCGCGGGCGTTCCCTCGGAACTGCTCCCCGGCCAGCGGGTGCGACTCAGCGCCCCCTGGCACGGGGCTCCCCAACTCGACTGGGGCGACGTGACGTTGACCGCGAGCGCGCCGGGGACCAAGGAGTCGGCGCGGGTGTCGTTCCTCGCGCTGCCCTGGCTGGTGGCCGTGCTCATCGCGGTCGCGGGCGCGGGGGTGGTGGTGACGCTCAGAGTGCGTCGGGCCCGCGTTCGCCCGTCCGTACCCGTACGACCGTCTCCACGGGTACGGACCACACCTTTCCGTCCCCGATCTTCCCGGTCTGCGCGGCCCTGACCACCGCGTCGATGACCGCGTCGGCCTCCGTGTCCCCGACGACGACCTCGATCCGGACCTTGGGCACCAGGTCCACGCGGTACTCGGCGCCGCGGTACACCTCGGTGTGCCCGCGCTGGCGTCCGTAGCCGCTGGCCTCGGTGACGGTCATGCCGTGCACGCCGAGCTCCTGGAGGGCGGTCTTGACCTCGTCGAGCCGGTGGGGTTTGACGATCGCGGTGATGAGTTTCATGCCTGGGGCTTGGCCTTCTGCGCGACGGGGAGGGACGAGGACACCGGGGCGCCGTGGCCCAGGACCCCGTGATCGTAGGCGCTCTCGGCGTGCACCGTAAGGTCCAGGCCGGTCCGCTCCTGCTCCTCGTCCGCGCGCAGCCCGACGAACCGGTCGATCACGGTGCCGATGCCGTACGTGGCGCCGAACGCGTACGCGCCGACGGCCAGGACGGCGACCAGCTGCCGGCCGAGCTGCGCGAGCCCTCCGCCGTAGAGCAGCCCCTCCGGTCCGCCGGTCATCCCGTGGACGGCGAAGACGCCGATGAGCAGCGTGCCGATGACACCGCCGACCAGGTGGACGCCGACGACGTCCAGCGAGTCGTCGTAGTTCAGCCTGAACTTCCAGCCCACGGCGTACGAGCAGACGACACCGGCGGCGAGCCCGACGACGAGCGCCCCCAGCAGGGAGACCACCCCGCACGAGGGGGTGATGGCCACCAGACCGGCGACCGCGCCCGAGGCCGCACCCAGCGTGGTCGGGTGGCCGTCGCGGCGCTGCTCGACGAGGAGCCAGCCGAGCAGGCCCGTGCAGCCGGCGGCGAGGGTGTTGAGGAAGGCCGCGGCGGCCAGACCGTTGGCGCCGAGGGCGGACCCGGCGTTGAAGCCGAACCAGCCGAACCACAGGAGACCGGCGCCGAGCACGACCATGGGGAGGTTGTGGGGCCGCATGGCGTCCTTCTTGAAGCCGAGACGCGGTCCGAGCACCAGGCACAGCGCGAGCCCGGAGGCCCCGGAGGCGATCTCGACCGGCATGCCGCCCGCGAAGTCGAGCGCGCCGAGGCCGTCGTGGATCCAGCCGCCCGGGCCCCACACCCAGTGGGCGACGGGAACGTATACGAGCAGGGCCCAGACGGGCACGAACACGAGCCAGGCCCCGAACCTCGTCCGGTCGGCGACCGCGCCGCTGATCAGCGCTGCGGTGATGATCGCGAAGGTGAGCTGGAAGGTGGCGAAGAGCAGGGTGGGGACGGTGCCCCGGACGCTGTCCGGCCCTATTCCGGCCATTCCGGCGTGATCGAGACCGCCGACGAGCCCGCCGAAGGCGTCCTGGCCGAAGGCGAGGGAGTAGCCGGCGGTCAGCCACACCACCGTGACCAGCGCGATCGACACGAAGCTCATCATCAGCATGTTGAGCACGCTCTTCGCGCGGACCATGCCGCCGTAGAACAGGGCGAGGCCGGGGGTCATCAGGAGGACGAGCGCGGTGGCGGCGAGCAGCCAGGCGGTGTCGCCGGTGTCGATCCGGGAAGCGGCCAGAGTCACGGTCTCTCCAACGGAGTGGGGGCACGAGTGGGGGCGTCGTCAGAGCGTCGTGGCCTCGCGTTTCCGGTTGCGCACGCCCGCGTTTCCGCCGTGTTTCATTGCGCCCCGATTACCGAATCCTCACCGGGGAGGCACGCGGTCCGCGCCCGTGGCACGCTCCGCGCGGGGGTAGCGGAACGAGGACTTCGAGGGCGCCGGGGCGACCGCGGCGAGGGTGCCGGGGCGACCGCTTCCCGGCTGTCGAACAGCTTGGTACGGCGGGCCCCCGACGATCAGGGACAATGGGCGCCATGAGCGTTCGCAACCAGTCATCCGAGCCGTCCGAGGGCGGGGGCACCTCTCACGCCCCCGAGGCGATGGGGAACCACCGCGCCGGCTTCGCCTGTTTCGTGGGCCGCCCCAACGCGGGCAAGTCCACCCTCACGAACGCTCTGGTCGGCCAGAAGGTGGCGATCACCGCGAACCAGCCGCAGACCACGCGGCACACCGTGCGGGGCATCGTCCACCGGCCCGAGGCCCAGCTGATCCTGGTCGACACCCCTGGCCTGCACAAACCGCGCACCCTGCTGGGCGAGCGGCTCAACGACATCGTGCGCACCACCTGGGCCGAGGTCGACGTGATCGGCTTCTGCCTGCCCGCGAACGAGAAGCTCGGCCCGGGCGACCGGTTCATCGCGAAGGAGCTGGCGTCGATCAAGAAGACGCCGAAGATCGCGATCATCACGAAGACCGACCTGGTCGACAGCAAGACGCTGGCCGAACAGCTCATCGCGATCGACCAGCTCGGCCGTGAGCTCGGGTTCGAGTGGGCCGAGATCGTCCCGGTGTCGGCGGTCGGCGACAAGCAGGTGGGTCTGCTGGCCGATCTGATCGTCCCGCTGCTTCCGGAGGGGCCGGCCCTCTATCCCGAGGGCGACCTGACGGACGAGCCGGAGCAGGTCATGATCGCGGAGCTGATCCGCGAGGCCGCCCTGGAGGGCGTCCGCGACGAGCTTCCGCACTCCATCGCCGTCGTGGTCGAGGAGATGCTGCCGCGCGAGGACCGTCCCGCGGACAAGCCGCTCCTGGACATCCACGCCTTCCTCTACATCGAGCGCCCCAGCCAGAAGGGGATCATCATCGGTCCCAAGGGCAAGCGTCTGAAGGACGTCGGCATCAAGTCCCGCAAGCAGATCGAGGCCCTGCTGGGCACGCCGGTCTTCCTCGACCTGCACGTGAAGGTCGCCAAGGACTGGCAGCGCGACCCCCGGCAGCTGCGCAAGCTCGGCTTCTGAGGCCACCGCGAGAAGTCTCCCGGGGCGGCCAGGACAAGGCTCCTGGGCGCCCGGTGAAGTACGGCACCGCCCCGGGGGGAGATCGGTCCCCCGGGGCGCGGTCGTGCTCGGCCCGCGGTGACCGTGCTCAGCCCGCGGTGACCGTCGAGTGCACGGCGCCGTCGGGCCCGGCCAGCAGCACCGGCGTGGCGGGCCCGCCGAGATCCCGTACGGCCGCGCGGTCGTCGTCGGCGACGGCGGCGGCCTCGGACACCACGGCCGCCGCCTCCAGGGACTTCGCCCCGGACGCCACGGCCATCGCCACGGCCGTCCGCAGGGCGCTCAGCCGCAGGGACTCCAGCTCCACGGTCCCGGCGACGTACGTACGTCCCGTCTCGTCGCGTACGGCCGCGCCCTCGGGCACACCGTTGCGGGCCCGCGCGGAGCGGGCCAGGGTGACGATCTTGCGGTCCTCGGGGTCGAGCGCGCTGCTGTCGGTCATGACCAGAGCATACGAAGTACCGGCACCGTCTCCGGCCGACGGGTCACCCGGCCACCGGGTACATCGAGCCCCGGCGGCCCTCGGGCGAGGCGAGCCACTCCAGCTTCGCGGCCGTGTTCTCCTCCGGCAGCGGTGTGTGCAGCACGATCGTGAGGTCGGGTCGCGCCGGCACCTTCATCGCGGTGGACTCGACGGCGAGCAGCCCCACGAGGGGATGGTCGAGCTCCTTGCGGATCTGCCCGGCGTCCTCGATGTCCCGCCGGTCCCACAGCTCCGCGAACTCCGGGCTGGCCGCGGTCAGTTCGGCCAGCAGTTCACGGAATCCCTCGTCGTCAGGGGCGGCGGCGCACGAGGCGCGGAACTGGGCCACGACGGTCTGGGCGTTGGTCTCCCAGGTGCGCGAACGGCCGCGGTAGAGCGGGTCGGTGAAGAAGTCGACGACGCAGTTCTGGGTGTTCTCCGGACGCATGCCGAGGACCACCGCGGCGGCGTCGTTGTACAGGACGCAGTTGTAGTACGGGTCCATGATGTGCGCCGGATACGGCATCCACGTGTCGATCAGCCGCCGCAGCCCCTCGCACATGTCCCGGTCCCCGGGAGCGACTTCGGGCGCGGGCGGGTTCAGTCCGGCCAGGGTGTACAGATGGCGCCGCTCGGTGTTGCTGAGCCGCAGCACGCGGGCGACGGAGTCCAGGACCTGCGACGACACGGAGATGTCCCGGCCCTGTTCGAGCCACTGGTACCAGGAGGCGCCCACGCCCGCGAGGACGGCGACCTCCTCGCGGCGCAGCCCGGGGGTGCGGCGGCGGGCGCCGCCGTCCGGGAGCCCGGCCTCGGCCGGCGAGACCCGCGCCCTGCGGCTCATCAGGAACTCGCGGATCTCCGGGCGTCGTTGGGTCTTCGGCGCGTCCTCCGTCACGTGTCTCCCCCTTCGGTGACTGGTGGTGCGGCCACCAGCATAAGTTCCGGCTCCCCACGGATATTCCGGCCGCCGCACGCTCTTCCCATGACCACCGAAGCGACCACCGAGACGGCCACCGGGTCCACCACCCGCACCCCGGGCGACGCCACGCCGGGCATCGATCCGTCCACCACGAACGGCCCCCGGGCCGAGACCTCCTCCGCTCGTCCGGCCCCGGCCGACCGCCCCGGGGACGGCCGGCCCGCACGCGCCGGCCGGCTCTCCGGGCGCGACGCCCTCGTGCTCTTCGTGCTGTGCGCCGCCCAGTTCATGGTCGCGCTGGACTTCTCGGTCCTGAACGTGGCGCTGCCCGTCCTCGGCCGCGACCTCGGCATGAGCCCGTCCGCGCTCCAGTGGGCCGTCACCGCCTTCGCGCTGCCCTCGGGCGGCTTCCTGCTCCTCTTCGGCCGGATCGGCGACCTGTTCGGCCGCCGGGCCCTCTTCCTCGCCGGGCTGACCCTGTTCGGGGCGGCCTCGCTGCTCGCGACCCTGGCCTGGGACCCGGCCTCGTTCCTGGCCGGACGGGCCCTGCAAGGGCTCGCCGCGGCGGCGATCGTGCCGACCGGCATGTCACTGCTGACCACGACGTTCCCCGAAGGCCCCGCGCGCGACCGCGCGCTCGGCATCTCCGGCACGCTCCTCTCGCTCGGCTTCACGATCGGCATGGTGGCGGGAGGCGTCCTGACCGACGTACTGAGCTGGCGTTCGACGATGGGCCTGCTGTCGCTGTTCGCGCTGATCGTGCTGCCGCTCGCGACCGTTCTGCTGCCCGCGTCCCGGACGCGGCACGCCGACGCCGGCCCGGCCGCCGCCCAGGGCCGCCCCCGTCTGGACGTCCCCGGCGCGGTCACCGTCACCGGTGGCCTGCTGTCGCTGATCTACGCGCTGTCGACGGCGGCCGAGCGCGGCTTCGGCGGGGCGGACGTCGTCACGACACTCGCCCTGGGCTCGCTGCTGCTCGGCGCGTTCGTCCGGATCGAGTCCCGTGCCGCCGCCCCGCTCGTCAGCCTGAGGATGCTGCGCCGTCCCACCGTGGCATGGGGCAACCTGGGCGGCCTGGTCACCTTCTCGATGATGTCGACGGTCGTGTTCGCGCTGACCCTCTACCTCCAGGAGACGCTCGGCCTCTCGGCCTTCGAGACCGGTCTGGTCTTCGGCGTACAGGGTCTGCTGTCGGCCGTCGCCGGGATGTACGCGCCGAAGGTCATCGGCCGCTTCGGCGCCCGGCGCACGCTGGCCGGTTCACTGGCGGGACAGGGGGTGTTCGTGGCGGGGATGCTGCTGCTGGACGCGCACACCCGGTCCGTCTGGATCGCCGTCGCCGGGGTGTCGCTGGCCAGCATGTTCCACCTGGGCGCGATCATCTCGTACGGCCTGACCGTCACCTCGGGCGTCCCCGACGAGGAGCAGGGGCTGGCCACCGGCCTGGTGACCTCCACCCAGCAGGTGGGCATCACCGTCGGCATCCCGCTCCTCGGTGTCCTCGCGACCACCTCGGGCGACCTGCTGAGCGGCGTCCACACGGTCCTCGCCCTGGACGCGGCGATCGTGCTCGCGGCGGCGGCGCTGATCGCGGTGGGACTCGGGCGGCGGGGCGCGGCACGCACCCGCTGAGGCGGCGCGGGACCGCCCGCCCCAGGCCGGGGGCGGGTCGGCCCCGGGTCAGGGGCGGTCGAGACGCAGGCGCTCGGCGCGCGGCAGACCGGCCACGACGAGATCGTAGGAATCCTCGACGAGCTCCCGGACCAGAGAGTCCGGGAGCCCGCCGTCGACGGTCACCGTGTTCCAGTGCCGCTTGTTCATGTGATAGCCGGGGACGATCAGCCCCGGGTGCTGCTCGCGCAGCCGGATCGCGTCGTCCGGGTCGCACTTCAGGTTGACCGTGAGCGGACGCCCGTCCAGGTGCGTCAGCGCGAAGAGCTTGCCCAGCACCTTGAAGACCGAGGTCTCGGGGTTGAAGGGGAAGTCCTCGACGGCCGCGTTGAAGGACAGGCAGAACGCGCGCAGCTGCTGCGGGGTCACTCCGGCTTCTCCTGCCTCGGGGAGCCCGCCGGGCCGACCGGCTCGACGAGGACCGTGACGATCTTGTTCCGGCGGCCGGCGGCGGCCTCCGCGGTGAGCCGCAGCTCGCGCCCGTCGGGCAGTTCGACCGCCGAGGAGGCCCCGGCGATCGGGACCCGTCCCAGCGCCTTGGCCAGCAGCCCTCCGACGGTCTCCACGTCCTCGTCGTCATAGGCCTCGAAGCCGTACAGCTCGCCGAGGTCGCCGATGTCGAGGCGGGCGGTCACCCGGAAGCGGTCGTCGCCGAGCTTCTGGACGGGCGGCAGCTCGCGGTCGTACTCGTCGGTGATCTCGCCGACGATCTCCTCGAGGATGTCCTCGATGGTGACGATGCCGGCCGTGCCGCCGTACTCGTCGATGACGACGGCGACGTGATTGCGCTCCTGCTGCATCTCGCGCAGCAGATCGCCGGCGTTCTTGGTGTCGGGCACGAACGTGGCGGGCCGCATGGCCGTGGAGACCAGCTCGGACTCGGCCTCGCGGCTGATGTGCGTCTTGCGGGCCAGGTCCTTGAGATAGACGATCCCGACGATGTCGTCCTCGTTCTCGCCGGTCACGGGTATGCGCGAGAAGCCCGAGCGCAGGGCCAGGGTGAGGGCCTGCCGGATGGTCTTGTAGCGCTCGATGGCGACCAGGTCGGTGCGGGGCACCATGACCTCGCGCACGAGGGTGTCGCCGAGCTCGAAGACGGAGTGGACCATGCGGCGCTCCTCGTCCTCGATGAGCGACTCCTTCTCGGCGAGGTCGACCATCGCCCGCAGTTCCGCCTCGGAGGCGAACGGGCCGCGCCTGAACCCCTTGCCGGGGGTGAGCGCGTTGCCGATGAGGATGAGCAGCGGCGGGATCGGGCCCATGATCCGGGCCAGCGGCAACAGGACGTACGCGGCCGCGGTGGCGGTGTTCAGCGGGTGCTGGCGGCCGATGGTGCGCGGCGAGACCCCCACCGCGACGTACGACACGAGGACCATGACGGCGATCGCGACCGCGAGGGCCTGCCAGGTCTTGTCGAACTCCTTGAGGCAGGCGTAGACGACGAGCGCGGCGGCCGCCATCTCGCAGGCCACGCGGACCAGCAGCGCCACGTTCAGATAGCGCGTCGGGTCCGCGGTGACCTGGGCGAGCTTGGCGCTGCCGCGCCGGCCGCCGCGGACCGCCTCCTCGGCGCGGAAGCTGGAGACGCGCGCCAGGCCCGCCTCCGCGCACGCGGCGAGCCAGGCGACGACGACCAGGACGATGGCACCGATGACCAGCTGTGGACTCATGACACGGTCGGGGCCGGAGACGGACCCGTGATGCCCTTCTCCGCACGCCAGCCGTCCACGATGGCGGCCTGGAGGCCGAACATCTCGGCCTTCTCGTCGGCTTCCTCGTGGTCGTAGCCGAGCAGGTGCAGCACACCGTGGACGGTGAGCAGCTGGAGCTCCTCGTCCATGGAGTGCTCGGTCGGGGCCTCCTTGCCCTGGCGCTCGGCGACCTCGGGGCAGAGCACGATGTCGCCGAGCAGGCCCTGCGGCGGCTCGTCGTCGTCCTTCGACGGCGGGCGCAGCTCGTCCATCGGGAAGGACATGACGTCCGTCGGGCCCGGCAGGTCCATCCACTGGATGTGGAGCTGCTCCATGGCGTCGGTGTCCACGACGATCACCGAGAGCTCGGAGAGCGGGTGGATGCGCATCCGTGCGAGCGCGTAGCGGGCGATGTCGAGGATCGCCTGCTCGTCGACCTCGGTTCCGGACTCGTTGTTGACGTCGATCGACATGGCTGTGCTGGTCTACTTCCCTTTGTGGCCCCGGCTCTTGTGGGAGCCGTTCTCGGTGCCGTTCTCGCTGTCGTACTTCTCGTACGCGTCGACGATACGGCCGACCAGCTTGTGCCGGACGACATCCTGGGACGTGAGCCGCGAGAAGTGGACGTCGTCGAGGCCCTCCAGGATGTCCTGGACCTGCCGCAGACCCGACTTCGTGCCGCTCGGGAGGTCGACCTGCGTCACGTCACCCGTGATCACGATCTTCGACTCGAAGCCGAGCCGGGTGAGGAACATCTTCATCTGCTCGGGGCTCGTGTTCTGGGCCTCGTCCAGGATGATGAAGGCGTCGTTCAGGGTCCTGCCGCGCATGTACGCGAGCGGCGCCACCTCGATCGTCCCCGAGGCCATCAGCTTCGGGATCGAGTCCGGGTCGAGCATGTCGTGCAGCGCGTCGTACAGGGGGCGCAGGTACGGGTCGATCTTCTCGTAGAGCGTGCCGGGCAGGAAGCCCAGACGCTCGCCGGCCTCGACCGCCGGGCGGGTCAGGATGATCCTGTTGACCTGCTTGGACTGGAGCGCCTGGACGGCCTTCGCCATGGCGAGGTAGGTCTTGCCGGTGCCCGCGGGTCCGATGCCGAACACGATCGTGTGCTTGTCGATGGCGTCGACGTAGCGCTTCTGGTTGAGCGTCTTGGGGCGGATCGTGCGGCCTCGCGAGGACAGGATGTTCTGCGTGAGCACCTCGGCCGGAGTCTCCTGGCCGTCGCCCTCCCCGTTCCCGCTCGCCCTGAGCATGGCGATCGAGCGTTCCACTGCGTCCTCCGTCATGGGCTGCCCCGTGCGGAGCACCAGCATCATCTCGTCGAACAGGCGCTGGACGAGCGCGACTTCACCGGCATCGCCCACCGCACTGATCTCGTTCCCCCGGACGTGGATGTCGGCCGCCGGGAAGGCCTTCTCGATCACGCGCAGCAGGGAGTCGCCGGAACCCAGAACGGTCACCATGGGGTGCTTGGCCGGGACGGTGAAGTGCGCGCGTGCCTGCCCCTGGGCGGGGCCGTGAGCTGTGGGTGTCTGAGTCATGGGCCGGCTCTGTAGGCCTGCGTTACCTCCTAGGTCGGCACGCTTGCCACACGGGCAGCCTTGCGGTTCCCAGCGTACGTCGCGGCGTACACGGACCCGTAGGGCTTTTCCCGCGGTGACGAGGTCGTGACCTGAGGAGGCCCCTCGGCCTCTCGGACCCGCAAGCCGTCAGACCCGCAAGCACTCAGCCCCCGAGCCCTCAAGCCGTCAGCCTCCGAGCCCGCAAGCCCTCAGCCCTCAGCCCTCAGCCCTCAAGCCTTCAGGCCCTCAGGCCGAGCGGCCGAAGCCGATCGTGGGGACCGCCCGGCGCAGCGGCCAGGGGCGGGTGACCTCCGGGAGCAGTCCCTCCAGGAAGGCGTAGCGGCTCAGGGCCGCCGGGTCCTGGTCGGCGACGGAGTGGACCCGGCGCCACCAGGCGGCGATCTCCGACCAGCCGGGCGCCGACAGCGAGCCGCCGAACTCCTGGACGGAGAGCGCGGCGGTCAGCCCGGCGAAGGCGAGCCGGTCGGCCAGCGGCCACCCGGCCAGGGTCCCCGTGACGAAGCCGGCGACGAAGACGTCCCCGGCGCCGGTTGGATCCAGCGCCTCGACGGCGATCGCCGGGACCTCGGCGCTCTCCCCGGTGCGTCCGTCCACGGCGTAGGCCCCGTCGGAGCCGAGGGTGACGACCGCCAGCGGCACATGGTCGGCCAGCGCGTGCGCGGCCGCGCGGGGCGAGGCGGCACCCGTGTACCGCATGGCCTCCTCGGCGTTCGGCAGGAACGCCTCGCAGTGCGCCAGATCGGCCAGGCCCGCCAGGTCCCAGCGGCCGGTGTCGTCCCAGCCGACGTCCGCGAAGATCCGGGTGCCCCGGCTCGCGGCCTGCTCGATCCAGGGCGCGCGGACTCCCGGGGTCAGCGACGCGACGGCGGCACGCGCGCGCGGCGGGTGGTCCGGGGCGGGCTCCTCGTGCGGCGGCGGCTCGTGCCCATGGCTGACCATGGTCCGCTCGCCCTCGTACGCCATCGACACGGTGACCGGCGAGTGCCAGCCGGGCACCGTCCGCGAGGGCGTCAGATCGATGTTCTCGCCCTGCTCCAGGGCGTCCCAGCAGTACTCCCCGTAGTGGTCGTCGCCGAAGGCGGCGGCCAGGGAGGTCCGCAGGCCGAGCCGGGCGAGGGCGGTCGCCATGTTCGCGACGCCGCCGGGGCTCGACCCCATGCCGCGCGCCCAGGACTCGGTGCCGCGCACGGGAGCGGAGTCGAGCCCGGTGAAGATGATGTCCAGGAAGACCGTGCCGGTCAGATAGACGTCCCAGGGCGGGTCGTCGGCCGTGCGCAGCCCGGCGAGCGGGTCGACATGGGCCGGGCTGAACGGTCCCTCGCCGTTGATCACGGTGCGCTCCCTGGGGTGGTCCGGATCTGGCCAGTGTGCACCACACCGGCCACAGGGACCGCTGATCACGCCGGGGCGTCCGCTGTCCGTGGGACGGAAGGACCCGTCCCGGCCCCGGCCCCGCCGGGTCTCGGCTCCACGCCCGGCGGCCGGAAGGAGGCGCCTGTACCCCTGGTCCCCCACGGCAAACAAAGAGTGCCCCAGATCACACCGTCACGCCTTCTTCGCGGACCCCCCACCTTGATACAAATTGCCCGCGCGTTCCTGTCCTTCGACGGCCGCCCCTCCCCCCTCTCCTCGTGAGCCGCCCTCGCCTGCCCTGGGAACGCCCGTGTCCGCCCGCACCCCCACGCCCTGGCCCCTCGTCGCCCTTTTCACGGCCGGGTACCTCGCCGCCTATCTGCTCCCCACCACCGTCGGCCGCCTCGACGCGGGACTCCCGCTGTCGGCCACCCAGGCGGGAGCCGTCGGCAGTGTCCTGCTGCTGAGCTCGGCCTCGGCCGGCTTCCTGCTCGCCTCCCGCGTCGACCGCTTCGGCCCGCGCGCGCTGGCCCGCGCCGGGCTGCTCCTCGCGGCCGCCGGCTTCGGCACCGCGGCCCTGTCGTCGGCGCTGCCCCTCGTGGTCGGCGGCGCGATCGCCGGCGGCTTCGGCTCCGGCACGGCCACCACGGTCGCCGCGACCGGGATCGCCGGCCGGCCCGATGCCCACCGGGTCACCACCCTGGGCCTGTTCGGCGTCTCCGGCCTGGCGGGCGCGCTGTATCTGACCATCCCCCACCTGGGCCCGGGTCACGGTTACCCGCTCGCCGCGATCGCCTGCACCGCGCTGCTGGCGCTGTCCCTCACGGGACGGCTTCCCGCGCGCACCCCGGCCGCCCACACCCGGCACACCGCCGCCCCGCTCCCGCACCGCCGCTCGGGTCTGCTCCTCGCCGGCGCGCTGCTCTTCTGGTCCCTGGCGCAGAACTCCCTGTGGGGGGTCAGCGGCCGGATCGGGCTGACCCAGGCCGGGCTCTCCGAGGTCGAGGTCGGCGCGGTGTTCGCGGTGGCGCTCGGCGCGGGACTGCTCGGGACCGTCGGCGCGGGCGCCCTCGGTTCGCGGCTCGGCCGGGCGCTTCCGATCGGCCTGGGCACGGCGCTGATAGCCGGCTGCATCGCGCTGAGCGCGGCGGCCACCGATCTGACGTCCTTCGCTTCGGGCGAGATCGCCTGGAACGCGCTGTACCCGGTCGTGCTCTCGTACGTGATCGGCCTCGCCGCGTCCATGGACCCGCGCGGCCGGTGGGCGGTCCTCGTCGGCTCCGCCTCCTCGCTCGGCACGGCGTGCGGCCCGCTCACCGGCAGCCTGTTGTCCGCGCGGGAGGGCTACCCGGCGATGGGCACGGTCCTGGCGGCGGCCCTGCTGCTGATCGGCGTCCCGATGACGCTCGTGGCCCTGCGCCCGCGGCAGACCACCCAGATCGTGGCACCCGCCGCGGCCGAGACGACCGTGGCGGACCTCCCGGTCGTGGAGATTCCCGTGCCGGAGATCCCCGGCCTGAACACCCCGGTCGTGGACACCTCGGTCATGGACATCCCGGTCGCGGACATCCCGGTCATGGACGTCCCGGTCGTGGAGATCGCCGTGCCGGAGATCTCCTTCGCCGAGATCCCGCTGGGCGCCGTGCCCACGCAGCGGGAGGCGTACGGGACCGCGGGGCCGCGGCGCACGGTGGCCTCGCCCGTACCCGGTCCCGTGCGCGCCTGACTCCCGCGAGCGCCCGCCCGCCCATCGGAGGGGAGGGTGGGCGGGCGTTCGACGGGTTACAGGGGTTACGGGAACACGTACGCCTCGACCTCGGCGATGTACCGCGCCCTGCGCTCCTCGTCGTGCTCCAGGAAGGACGCCTCGAACGAGTTGCGCGCCAGCTCCCGCAGCCGCTCCTCGCCGAGACCGAGGGCCTCGCGCACCGCGCCGAAGTTGTCCCCGGCGTAACCGCCGAAGTAGGCCGGGTCGTCGGAGTTGACCGTGCACAGCAGACCGGCGTCCATCATGGCGGGCAGCGGGTGCTCCGCCAGGACGTCCACGGCGCGCAGCCGTACGTTCGACAGCGGGCACAGGGTCAGCGGCACCCGCTCACGGACCAGCCGTTCGACCAGCTCGGGGTCCTCCATGCAGCGCAGCCCGTGGTCGACGCGCTCGACCCCGAGGATGTCGAGGGCCTCGGTGATGTACGCGGGCGGCCCCTCCTCACCGGCGTGCGCGACGCGCCGCAGACCCAGCTCGGCGGCGGCCTCGTACACCGCGCGGAACTTGACGGGCGGGTGGCCGACCTCGGCGGAGTCCAGACCGACGCCCGTGATCCGGTCGAGGTGGGGCTTCGCGGCCTCCAGGGTCCGCATCGCGGACTCGGCGGACTCGTCGCGCAGGAAGCACATGATCAGCTGGGTGGAGACGCCGTGGGTCTCCTCGCTGCGCCCGAGCGCCCGCCACAGCCCCTCGACGACCGTCCCCATCGGCACGCCCCGGGCGATGTGGGCCTGCGGGTCGAAGAAGATCTCCGCGTGCCGTACGCCCTGCGCGGCGGCGCGGGCGAGATAGGCGTCGGCCAGGTCGGCGAAGTCCGCCTCGGTCCGCAGGACGGCCATGAGCTCGTAGTACAGGTTCAGAAAGGTCTGGAGGTCCTCGAAGAGGTACGCCTTGCGCAGGTCCTCGGTGTTCGCGTACGGCAGGGTGACGCCGTTGCGCGCCGCGAGGGCGAAGGCCAGCTCGGGTTCGAGGGTGCCTTCGATGTGGAGGTGCAGTTCAGCCTTGGGGAGGGACATCGAAGCATCGTACGGTTCCTCCCCCGACGTACCGAAAACGGCACCTTCCCGGCAGCGGCGTCCCGGTCCCGGTCCGCCGCGTCCTCAGTGCCGCTTCGGGACCGGGACCCTCACCAGGTCCTGCGCCACCGTGAGCTCCCCGTCGAACCCCGCCGCGCGGGCCTCGCGCTCGAACTCCCCGGCGTCGGGGTAGCGCTGGCTGAAGTGGGTGAGCACGAGGTGCCGCACCCTCGCCTCCTTGGCCACCCGGCCGGCCTGACCGGCCGTCAGATGGCCGTGATCGGATGCCAACTGATGGTCGCCGTCGAGGAAGGTCGACTCGATGACCAGCAGGTCGCAGTCCTCGGCGAGCGCGTCCACGCCCTCGCACAGCCGGGTGTCCATGACGAACGCGAACTTCTGTCCCCGCCGTACCTCGCTGACGTCGTCCAGCGTGACGCCCCGCAGGGAGCCGTCCCGTTGCAGCACCCCGACGTCGGGCCCCTTGATCCCGTGTTCCGCGAGCAGCTCCGGCAGCATCCGCCGGCCGTCCGGCTCGACCAGCCGGTAGCCGAAGGACTCGACGGGGTGCGAGAGCCTGCGGGCCTGAAGGGTGTACGCGGGGGTCGTCGCGAGGACGCCGTCGTCCTCGACCGGCACCTCGGTCAGCGGCACGGTCTCGCGGTAGGCGGTGGCGTACCGCAGCCGCTCGAAGAAGTGCGCTCCGGAGGCCGGGTAGTGCGCGGTCACCTCGTGCGGGACGCGGTCGAGGTTGATGCGCTGGATCACCCCGCCGAGTCCGAGCGCGTGGTCGCCGTGGAAGTGGGTGACACAGATGCGGTTCAGATCGTGCGCGGCGACCCCGGCCCGCAGCATCTGGCGCTGGGTGCCTTCTCCGGGGTCGAAGAGGAGACCCTCGCCGTCCCAGCGGAGCAGGTAGCCGTTGTGGTTGCGGTGCCGGGTCGGGACCTGGCTGGCGGTGCCGAGGACCACCAGTTCACGGGCGGACAAGGCCGGTTATCCCGGGGGCCACTGCATGCCACGGCCGCCCAGGAGGTGGGCGTGCGCGTGGAAGACGGTCTGGCCGGCGCCGCTGCCCGTGTTGAACACGACGCGGTAGCTATCCAGCTTCTCCTCGGCCGCGACCTCGCCCGCCTCGCGCAGGACGTCCGCCGCGACGGCGGGCTCGGCGGCGGCCAGCGACGCGGCGTCGGGGTAGTGCAGCTTGGGGATGACCAGGACGTGCGTCGGTGCCTGCGGGTTGATGTCGCGGAACGCCACGGTCGTGTCGCTCTCGCGCACCAGCGTCGCCGGGATCTGCCCCGCCACGATCCTGCAGAACAGGCAGTCGTCCTGCGGTTCCCCGCCCGCGTCCCGCCTCGGCTCCTGCGCCATGCGTGTGCCTCCTCACGCCAGCCGGTCATCTACCGATCGCATGCTAGCCGCCCGGCGGGCCGGACGGCTCGCGTGCGGCTCGCGCCGCCGCCGTCCGCCCCGCCGGGCGGAGGTCACAGCGGCGGCAGCGTGGGCGCGGTCTTCGCCGGGTTCTCCTCCAGCGCGGCCAGCGCGATCCTGACCGCCTCGTCGAGCTGGGTGTCACGCCCGGCCGCGTGGTCCTGCGGCGTCTGGACGACCTCGACGTCGGGATCCACGCCGTGGTTCTCGACGTTCCACCCGTAACCCTCCATCCAGAAGGCGTACTTGGGCTGGGTGACGCTGGTGCCGTCGACGAGGCGGTAGCGGCTGTCGATGCCGATGACACCGCCCCAGGTGCGGGTGCCGACCACGGGCCCGATGCCGAGCGCCTTGATCGCCGCGTTGACGATGTCGCCGTCGGAGCCGGAGAACTCGTTGGCGACGGCGACGACGGGACCGCGCGGCGCGTCCTCCGGGTAGCTGTAGGGCCGCAGCCCGCGGGGCAGGTCCCAGCCGACGATCCGCCGGGCGAGTTTCTCCACGACGAGCTGCGAGGTGTGGCCGCCCCGGTTCTCGCGGACGTCCACGACCAGGCCCTCCCTGGCCACCTCGACCCGCAGATCGCGGTGCAGTTGCGCCCACCCGGCGCCGACCATGTCCGGCACGTGCAGATAGCCGAGGCGTCCGCCGGACCGCTCGTGGACGTAGGCGCGCCGGTCGGCGACCCACGCGTGGTAGCGCAGCGGCTCCTCGTCGGCGAGCGGGACGACGACCGCGTGCCGCGGATCGCCGCCGCCGGAGGGCGAGACCGTCAGCTCGACGGGCTTGCCCGCCGTGCCGACGAGCAGCGGCGCGGGCCCGGCCACCGGGTCCACCGGCCTGCCGCCGACGGCGACGATCGTGTCCCCGGCACGCACCGCGACACCCGGCGCGGCGAGCGGGGCCCGCGCGTCCGGGTCGGAGGTCTCCGAGGGGAGGATCCGGTCGATGCGCCAACTGCCGTCCTCGTGACGGGAGATGTCCGCGCCCAGAAGGCCCTGCGCCCGGTCGCCGGCGCCCCAGCCACCGCGCGGGGTGACGTACGCGTGCGAGGTGCCGAGTTCGCCCTGCACCTCCCACAGCAGGTCGACGAGGTCGTCGTGGGTGGCGACCCGTTCCAGGACCGGCCGGTACCGGTCGAGGACGCCGTCCCAGTCGACGCCGCCGAGGTCGGCCCGCCAGAAGTTGTCCCGCATGAGGCGGCCGGTCTCGTCGTACATCTGGCGCCACTCGGCGGCCGGGTCGACGCTCTGGCGCACCCGTGAGAGGTCGACGGTGATGTTCGTGTCGCTCTCGTCGTCGTTCGAGGCGCGCCGGTCGCTGGGGACGACCTTGAGCTTGCCGTCGGTCCACAGCAGGACCCGCTTGCCGTCGCCGGTGACGGTGAAGTGGTCGGCGTCGGCGGCGAGATGCTCGATCCGCTGCTGGGCGAGGTCGTAGCGTTCCAGTTCGGTCTTGGGGTCCGGGTCGTCCGGGGTGGCGCGGGAGGAGCCGAGGACGCCGCGCAGCGGGTGGCGCAGCCAGAGCAGTCCGTCCTTGGCGGCGCGCAGCGTGGAGTAGCGGGCGGCCTCGACGGGGAACGGCACGATCCGGTCGGCGAGTCCGTCCAGGTCGATACGGGTGCTGGGGGCGCCCTCGCTGTCGGGTGTCTCGTCCTTGTCGGGGGCCTCGAAGGGCCTGCCGTGCCGCTGCGGTCCGAAGGGGGACGGGGTCGTGGCGGCCAGGGTGATCAGATACGGCCGGGAGCCGCCGACGAAGGCCAGGTCGAAGACGTGCTCGTCGTAGACGGGGTCGAAGGCGCGGGCCGACAGGAAGGCGAGGTGCTTGCCGTCGAGGGTGAACGCCGGCGCGTAGTCCCGGAAGCGCAGCGGGGTCGCCTCGGTGACCGACAGGTCGGTGGTGTTGGCGAGCTTGAGGTGGCGCAGCGGGCGGGGGCCGGGGTGGGACCAGGCGAGCCAGGCCGAGTCGGGCGAGAAGACGAGTCCGGTGACCTCGCCGTCCTCGCTGCGGTCGACCTCGCGGACCTCGCCGCTCTCGCGCTCGACGAGCAGCACGCGCCCGTCGTGCGAGGCGACGGCGGCGCGGCTTCCGTCGGGTGCCACGGCGATGCCGAGGACCCGGCCGAGCGCGCCGGCGGCGAGCCGTCGCGGGGTGGCTCCGGGGGCGGCTCCGGTGGCGGGGGCGAATTCGAGGGCGTCGTCGCCCTCGGCGTCGGTCACCCACACCACGTGTTCCTCGCCCTCGGCGCGGAAGGTGCGGGGCAGCCGGGCGCGGACACCCTGTTCCGCGGCGAGGGCGCGGGTGGGTCCCGAGCGGTGGGTGACCCAGTGGACGGCTCCGCGCACGGAGACCGCGCTGCCGCGTCCGGTGTGGTCGGGCGCGGCGGCGGAGAACCAGCGCGCGGCGCTCACGGGGTAGGGCTGCTGGTCGACGCGCTGGCCGCCGAGCCGGATGCCGGGGCGGCGCGGCTCGGCGCCGTCGAGGTCGTCCAGGAGCCAGAGTTCACCGGCGGACGTGTACACGACGCGGGTGCCGTCGGTGGCCGCGTGACGGGCGTAGAACCCGTCGAGAGGGGTGTGGCGGCGCAGGTCGGCGCCGTCGGCGAGGGAGGAGTACAGGGCGCCGACGCCTTCGTGGTCCGACAGGAAGGCGATCCGCTCGCCCACCCACAGGGGGTGTTCGAGGTTGCCGTCGAGGTCCTCGTGCAGCCGGACGAACTCGCCGTCGCCTTCCCGGTCGATCCACAGCTTGCCGGCCGTGCCGCCCCGGTAGCGCTTCCACCAGGCGGCCTCGCGTCCCATCGGGGCGGACAGCAGGACGACGCCGCCCTCGCCGTGGGCGACGTCGCCGACGGGCCCGTACGGCAGGGTCGTCGCGGGGCCGCCGTCGAGCGGGACGGCACGGGCCCAGGTGCGGCGCAGGCTGGCCTGGCCGTGGGTGCTCAGGGCGAGCACCTGTCCGTCGGGGGTCCAGCCGCGTACCTGGGTCTTGACGCTGCCCCAGTACGTCAGCCGTTTCGCGGGCCCGCCCTCCAGGGAGGCGGCGTGGACCTCGGGGGCTCCGTCGCGCGTCGACGTCCAGGCCACGGTGGTGCCGTCCGGGGAGATGCGCGGATGGCTGACCGGTGCGTTGTCGGCGCTGACCCGCCAGGCGCGGCCGCCCCCGTCGAGCGGCGCGGCCCAGATGTCGTCCTCGGCCGTGAAGACGGCCAACTCGCCGTGCAGATGCGGGAACCGGATGTACGCGGAGGCTGCGGACTCAGTCACCCGATCACCCTATGCAGCGCACGCGCGGCCCGACAGGGGTTTGGATCCCTTGATCCGTGGACGACCCGGCAGGTCACTTGCCCTGCGAGGGCCAGCAGGTGGGGTCGCCCTTGCACCACATCGTCCTGGTCACGGTGACGGTGACGGTGGGGTCGGGCTGCCCGTTGGTGGGGTGGTAGGTGACCGGCGGGGTGGGTCCGGCGTCGCAGTCGCCGAGGCCCTTCACGTGGAAGACCTGCCGGCCGCCGACGGTGGCGCGCAGATCCCCGCGTACGCAGGCGCCGTTGACGGCGCGGGTGACCTTGCCCTTGACGACGACGGCGCGGCCGTCGCCGGTCTGGCCCCGGCAGTCGACGCTCGCCACGGTGTTCTCGCCCGGCGAGGACGCCTTTCCCGGGGCGGACGTCCCGCCCGCGCCGCCCAGGCGGGCGGTGCAGGTGAGCCAGCGCACGTCCACGTGCTGCCGTTCGAGTTCCTTGGTCGCCGTCTGGTCGGTCGTGTAGGCCACCGTCGCGGTGCTGAGTCCGTCCAAGGGCCGGCACCCGGTCACCGCGATCACTCCGGCCGCGCCCAGTCCGAGGGCCATCACGGCCCGCCCGCGCCTCGTCCGGCGCCTGAAATACCTCAAAGCCCCCATGGACGGCAGCGTCCCACCGCACGGCGACGCGCGGTAGACCGCATGCGGCCATCGGGGACACAACCACTCGAAGGAGTCGCCGTCAGCCGAACATCAGCAGCCATTCCTGGAGTTCCACCAGGTTGCCCTCGGGGTCCTTGAGGTGGGCGACCCGCATGCGGTCCGTCATGGGCGCCGGGCCGTGCAGCAGGGTGGCACCACGCGCGACGACCTGCTCGCAGTAGTCGTCGAGGTCGTCCACCCGCAGCACGACCAGCGACCGGTGCCCGGTCACGGTGTCGCCGAGCTCTCCGAGGATCTCGGCCATCATGGCGCGGTCCTGGAGGGCGATGCCCGCCGATCCGACGACGGGACTGAACTTCTCGTACGGGCCCTCGGCGGCGCCCGACTGGGGCTTGAGGCCGAGGACTTCGGCGTAGAAGCGGTAGCAGGCGGCGAAGTCGGAGACGAGCAGTCGTACCTGAGCGAGTTCCATGGATTCCCCGGTGGAGTGCGGTCGGTGGGGCCGGTCCCGAGTGCGGCGGTCAGGCGGTCGGGCGGTCAGGACCAGCGGCCGGTGCGAGCCAGCAGCAGGGCCGTGGCCACGGTCCCGGCCGTCGAGGTGCGCAGCACCGTGCGCCCCAGGTGGAAGGTCCTCGCGCCGGCCCCGGTGAAGAGGGCGACCTCGTCGGCGGAGATCCCGCCCTCGGGGCCGACCACGAGGACGATCTCTCCGGAGGCGGGCAGCGCGGCGGTCGCGAAGGGCTCGGTGCCCAGGGCGGTGTCCTCGTGGAGCACGGCGGCGAGATCGGCTTTGGCGAGAAGTGCGGCAACCTGCTTGGTCGTCATCGCGTCCGCGACCTCGGGGAAGCGCGCCCGCCGGGACTGCTTGCCGGCCTCACGGGCGGTGGCGCGCCACTTGCCGAGCGCCTTCAGGCCCCGCTCGCCCTTCCACTGCGTGATGCAGCGGGAGGCGGCCCAGGGGACGATCGCGTCGACGCCGGTCTCGGTCATGGTCTCGACGGCCAGCTCGCCCCGGTCGCCCTTGGGCAGTGCCTGGACGACCGTGATGCGCGGCTCCTCGGCCGCCTCCTCGGTGACCGCCCCCATCCGTACGATCAGCCGGTCCTTGCCCTCGGTTCCGAGGACCACGCAGTCCGCCCGGCGTCCGGCCCCGTCGGTGAGCACCACGTCCTCGCCGCTGTGCAGCCGTTTCACGGAGACGGCGTGCCGTCCCTCGGGTCCGTCGAGGACATGACGTCCCTCGCCGTCCGTGTCGAAGTGCTCGACCAGGAACACCGGTGCCGTCATCGGGGCGCACCCTCTTCCGGGATCTCGGCGGCGGCCGACAACGCTGTCTCGGCGGCCGTGATTTCTGCGTTCAGTACCTCCACCAGCTGCCCGGCGGGCAGGTCACGCGCCATGCGGTGCCCCTGCCCCGCCCACAGTGCCATGCCCTGCGCGTCGCCCGCCTTCCCGGCCGCCTTGCGCAGCGGCACGGTCAGATGGTGGATCTCGGGGTAGGCGGCGGGCGCGTACGGGCCGTGCTCGCGCATGAAGCGGTTGGCCAGCGCGCGTGCCGGGCGTCCGGTGAAGGCGCGGGTGAGCTCCGTGCGTACGTAGAGGGGGTCGGTCAGCGCCTGCTTGTGCACGGTGCTCGCCCCGGACTCGGGGGTGGCGAGGAAGGCCGTGCCGAGCTGGGCGGCGTTCGCGCCCGCGGCGAGGACGGCCGCGATCTGGCTTCCACGCATGAGACCGCCCGCAGCGACGACCGGGATGCTCACGGTCTCGCGGGCCTGCGCGACCAGGGTGAGCAGGCCGACGCCCGTGCCGTCCGTCTCCGGGTTGTCCCGGTGGGTGCCGTGGTGTCCCCCGGCCTCGATGCCCTGCACGATCACCACGTCGGCGCCGGCCCGCTGCACGGCCAGGGCCTCCTCGGTGGTGGTGGCGGTGACCAGGGTGAGGGTGCCGGCGCGGCGCAGCGACTCCAGCGTCTCCGGCTTGGGGACACCGAAGTGGAAGGAGACGGCCGCCACCGGCTTGTCGAGGAGGACGGCGAGTTTGGCGTCGTAGCCGTCGTCGCGGCCGCTGTCCGGATCACCGAGCTCGGTCTCGTACCAGGCGGCCTCGCCGGCCAGCTGGTGGGCGTACACCTCGACGGAGGCCGCGTCCGCGTGCTCGGGCTGCGGGAGGAACAGGTTGACGCCGAAGGGACGGCCGGTCAGCCCGCGCAGCTGCTTGATCTCCTGGTACATGCCGTCGGCGGTCTTGTACCCGGCGGCGAGGAAGCCGAGCCCGCCGGCCTCGGACACGGCGGCCGCGAGCTGCGGGACGGAGACGCCGCCCGCCATGGGGGCCTGCACGATCGGGTGAGGGAAGAGATCGGTCAGCGCGGTGGACATGACGGCATGTTGTCACGTCCCTCGGGCAAGTCCGAATCCGGTCGTCCGCCCGGATTCCGGTCTTCGGAGCGAAGGACACGGGGCGGTTTCCCGCCCCGTGCCGTTCGTTCGTCAGCGGCCGTTGAAGGCGTCCTTCAGACGGGAGAAGAGCCCCTGCTGACCGGGCTGGAACTGACCCGTGGGCCGCTCCTCGCCGCGCAGCTTGGCGAGCTCGCGCAGCACCCGCTCCATCTCCGGGTCGAGCTTGGTCGGCGTCATGACCTCGACGTGCACGATGAGGTCGCCGCGACCGCCGCCGCGCAGATGCGTGACACCCCGGCCGTGCAGCGGGATCGACTGACCGGACTGCGTGCCCGGACGGATGTCGACCTCCTCCATGCCGTCGAGGGTCTCCAGCGGCACCTTGGTGCCGAGGGCCGCCGCGGTCATCGGAAGGGTGACCGTGCAGTGCAGGTCGTCGCCACGCCGCTGGAACATCGAGTGCGGCAGTTCGTGGATCTCCACGTACAGGTCGCCGGCGGGGCCGCCGCCGGGGCCGACCTCGCCCTCGCCCGCGAGCTGGATGCGGGTGCCGTTGTCCACACCGGCCGGGATCTTGACCGTGAGGGTGCGGCGGGAGCGGACCCGGCCGTCGCCCGCGCACTCGTGGCACGGGGTCGGGACGACGGTGCCGAAGCCCTGGCACTGCGGACAGGGCCGCGAGGTCATGACCTGGCCGAGGAAGGACCGCGTCACCTGGGACACCTCGCCGCGGCCGCGGCACATGTCACAGGTCTGCGCGGAGGTCCCGGGCGCGGCGCCCTCGCCGTTGCAGGTGCCGCAGACGACGGCCGTGTCGACCTGGATGTCCTTCGTGGTGCCGAAGGCCGCCTCGTCGAGCTCGATCTCCAGACGGATCATGGCGTCCTGGCCGCGGCGGGTGCGCGAGCGCGGTCCGCGCTGCGACGCCGTGCCGAAGAACGCGTCCATGATGTCCGAGAAGTTCCCGAAGCCGCCCTGGCCGAAGCCACCGGCGCCACCGCCGCCCTGCTGGGACAGCGGGTCGCCGCCGAGGTCGTAGACCTGCTTCTTCTGCGGGTCCGACAACACCTCGTACGCGGCGTTGATCTCTTTGAACCGCTCCTGCGTCTTCGGATCGGGATTGACGTCCGGGTGCAGCTCGCGAGCGAGCCTCCGGAACGCCTTCTTGATCTCGTCCTGGGACGCGTCGCGGCGCACGCCGAGTACGGCGTAGTAGTCCGTGGCCACTTAAGACTCCGCCAGGATCTGTCCGACGTACCGTGCCACCGCTCGTACCGCTCCCATCGTTCCCGGGTAATCCATGCGGGTCGGGCCGACCACGCCGAGTTTGGCTACTGCCTCGCCGCCCGAACCGTAGCCGACGGAGACCACGGACGTGGAGTTGAGTCCCTCGTAAGCGTTCTCGTGCCCGATTCGCACGGTCATGCTCGAATCCCCGGCCTCTCCAAGCAACTTGAGGAGCACGACCTGCTCCTCCAGCGCTTCGAGCACCGGACGGATGGTGAGAGGGAAGTCATGTCCGAAGCGCGTGAGATTGGCGGTACCGCCGATCATCAGACGCTCCTCGGTCTCCTCGACGAGTGTCTCCAGCAGTGTGGAGAGCACCGTCGAGACCGTACCCCGGTCCTCCGCCTCGAAGGCGTCCGGGAGGTCCTGGACGAGCTGCGGGACGTCCGCGAAGGGGCGTCCCGCGACCCGGCTGTTGAGCCGGGCCCGCAGGTCCGCGAGCAACGTCTCGCCGAACGGCGCCGGGCAGTTGATCATGCGCTGTTCGACCCGGCCGGTGTCCGTGATCAGCACGAGCATCACCCGCGCGGGGGCGAGTGAGAGCAGCTCCACATGACGCACGGTCGAGCGGGTCAGCGAGGGGTACTGCACGACGGCGACCTGCCGGGTGAGCTGCGCGAGCAGCCGCACCGTCCGTCCGACGACGTCGTCCAGGTCGACCGCGCCGTCCAGGAAGTTCTGGATGGCGCGGCGCTCGGGCGCGGTCATCGGCTTGACGCCGGCGAGCTTGTCGACGAAGAGGCGGTAGCCCTTGTCCGTGGGGATGCGTCCGGCGCTGGTGTGCGGCTGGGCGATGTAGCCCTCGTCCTCCAGGACCGCCATGTCGTTGCGGACGGTCGCGGGCGAGACGCCCAGGCGGTGCCGCTCGGTGAGCGCCTTGGAGCCGACCGGCTCCTCGGTGCCCACGTAGTCCTGGACGATGGCGCGCAGTACCTCGAGCCTGCGTTCGCTGAGCATCGCGCACCTCCAGAAGTCGACTCGGTGGTCTTCGTGGCCTTCGTGGCATTCGCCTGGCACTCAGCGCACACGAGTGCCAACGTTCCCCGGCCCAGTGTACGGCGGTGAGGCACGGCCCGGGCAAGGGCGGGCCTGCGATGTCGTCCACGGCGCCCCGTCACCGTTAGCGTCGCCGCATGAGGCTGACTTGGGAAGAGCTCGGGTGGGAAAGGGTGGCGCCCGGGGTGGGGCGGCGGCGGCTTCCGGACTGGGACTGCACGGCCGGGCTCGTCGTCGGCGAGGGGGCGGCGCTGATGATCGACGCCGGGTCGAGCCTCGCGGAGGGCGCCCGGCTGCGCGTCGAGGCGCGGGCCCTCACCGGCGCGCGTGTGACGCATGTCGCGCTCACCCACCCGCATTTCGACCATGTCTTCGGCGCGGCCGCCTTCGCGGGCGTGGAGATCCTCGCCGCCTGCGGCTCGTCGGAGGTGTACGAGCACGGCCGCGAGGAGCTGTGCGCGGACGCGGTGCGCAACGGGCTGGACCCCCGGGCGGCGGAGGAGGCGGCCGACACCCTCGTACGGCCCCACCGGCTCGTCCGCGGCGCCTGGGACCTGGACCTCGAAGGCGGCGTCACGGTCCGGCTGGTGCGGACGGGTGAGGGCCACACCGCCCACGACCTCGTGGTCGTCGTGCCGGGCGACCCGGCGGTGGTGTTCTGCGGGGACCTGGTCGAGGAGTCGGGCGAGCCGCAGGCGGGCCCTGACGCCGTGCCGTCGCGCTGGCCCGCGGCTCTCGACCGGCTGCTCGCGCTCGGCGGCGAGGACGCGCTGTACGTCCCCGGGCACGGGGCGGTGGTGGACGCCGCGTTCGTACGGGCCCAGCGGGACGCCCTGGCCGCGCGTTTCGGCGTGTCGCTGTGAGCCCCGGCCGGCTTCTCCTATCGTCATCCGAATGCGCCAGTACTCTCCGGACCTGACTCCGCCGTGGAAGAAGCCCCGGTCCGTACCCGAGGTCCCGGCGGACCCGGGTCTGGTCGTCGAGGAGGCGGGCACCGGCTTCTGCGGCGCGGTGATCCGCTGCGAGGCGGGCACGGTGACCCTGGAGGACCGCTTCGGCAAGCACCGGGTCTTCCCGCTGGAGCCGAGCGGCTTCCTCCTGGAGGGCAGGCCGGTGACCCTGGTCCGCCCGGCCGCGGCGGCACCGGTCCGCCCCGGCCGTACGGCTTCCGGCTCGATGGCGGTCCCCGGCGCCCGGGCCCGGGTGGCGCGCGCCGGGCGCATCTACGTCGAGGGGCGCCACGACGCCGAGCTGGTCGAGCGGGTCTGGGGCGACGACCTGCGCGTCGAGGGGGTCGTCGTGGAGTACCTGGAGGGCGTCGACGACCTCCCCGCGGTCGTCGAGACGTTCGCCCCGGGCCCGGACGCCCGGCTCGGCGTCCTCGTGGACCACCTGGTCCCGGGTTCGAAGGAGTCCCGGATCGCGGAGGCGGTCACGAGCGAGTACGCCCTGGTCCTCGGCCACCCGTACATCGACGTCTGGGAGGCCGTGAAGCCGTCCTCCGTCGGCATTGCGTCCTGGCCCCGCGTCCCGCGCGGCCAGGACTGGAAGACGGGCGTGTGCCGGGCCCTGGGCTGGCCGGAGAACACCGGCGCGGCCTGGCAGCGCGTCCTGGCCGGGGTCCGCTCCTACAAGGACCTGGAACCGGCCCTCCTGGGCCGCGTGGAGGAACTGATCGACTTCGTCACCGCCCCGGAATGACCGGCGTCGCGGTGCCCGCGCCCGGCCCCGGCGGTGTTCAGTCCACCAGATCCCGGACGACGGCGTCCGCGAGGAGGCGGCCGCGCAGGGTGAGGACGGCGCGGCCCGCGTCGTAGGGGCCGGCTTCGAGGAGGCCCTCGGACAGCGCGCGACGGGAGGCCGCGAGGCCGTCGGGGCGGAGCAGGGAGAGCGGGCAGCCCTCGCGCAGCCTCAGTTCGAGCAGGATCCGCTCGACCCTGCGGTCCTCTTCGGACAGCAGCTCACGCCCCGCGCCCGGCGACCGGCCCGCGGCCAGCGCGGCCGCGTAGGCCCCCGGATGCTTCACGTTCCACCAGCGAACGCCGCCCACGTGGCTGTGCGCGCCGGGGCCCGCGCCCCACCAGTCGGCGCCCCGCCAGTAGAGCTCGTTGTGCAGACAGCGTCCGGCCTCGGAAGCGGCCCAGTTCGACACCTCGTACCAGTCGAGGCCCGCCGCCGACATCACCTCGTCCGCGATGAGATAGCGGTCCGCGTGCACGTCGTCGTCCGTCATCGGGACCTCGCCGCGGCGGATGCGGCGGGCGAGCTGCGTGCCCTCCTCGACGATGAGCGCGTAGGCGGAGATGTGGTCGGGGCCCGCGCCGAGGGCCGCGTCGAGCGAGGCCCGCCAGTCGTCGTCCGACTCTCCGGGCGTGCCGTAGATCAGATCAAGGTTCACATGTGCGAATCCGGCCGCGCGGGCCTCGGCGACACAGGCCTCGGGGCGGCCCGGCGTGTGCGTGCGGTCGAGCACCTTCAGGACGTGCTGCCGGGCGCTCTGCATGCCGAAGGAGATCCGGTTGAAGCCGCCGGCGCGCAGGGTCGCGAGGTACTCCGGGCCGACCGACTCGGGGTTCGCCTCGGTCGTGATCTCCGCGTCGTCCGCGAGCCCGAACTCGTCCCGGATCGCGCCCAGCATCCGTACGAGATCGTCGGCGGCCAGCAGCGTGGGCGTACCGCCGCCGACGAAGACCGTGCGGACCCGGCGGGGGTCGTCGCCGAGGACCTTGCGGGCGAGCCGGATCTCGTCCGTCAGGGTGTCCGCGTAGTTGTCGCGGGAGGCGAGCACACCTCCGCTGCCCCGCAGCTCGGTCGCCGTGTAGGTGTTGAAGTCGCAGTAGCCGCAGCGGGTCGCGCAGTACGGGACGTGGAGATAGAACCCGAGGGGCCGCTCGGCCGCCCCGGCCAGGGCGTGCGCGGGCAGCGCCCCGTCGTCGGGGACGGGCTCACCGTCGGGAAGTGCGGAAGGCATGCGTTCCATTGTCCAGCACGGACGGGGTCCGGCGGCCCCGGTCCGGGTGAGTCCCGTTACTCCGCCTGAAGCACCAGCAGGGCCATGTCGTCCTCCGGCGGGCGGGGGCCGAACGCGTGGACCAGCGCGCGGATGCGTTCCGCGATCAGCTCGGCGTTCAGGCCGGCGCAGCCCGCGAGGGCGTGCGCGAGACCGTCGTCGTCGTCGAACTGACGGGATCCGTCGCGCCGCTCCGTCACCCCGTCGGTGACGCACAGCAGGGTGTCGCCGGGGTAGAGCTCGAAGGACTCGGAGAGGTATTCGGGGTCCTCGAAGACGCCCAGCAGGGTCTGCGGCCTGGCCATCTCCCGCACCGAGCCGTCGGGCCCCAGAAGCAGCGGCAGCGGGTGTCCGGCCGAGGCGAGCGTGCAGCGCACTCCGCCGTCGAAGGGGACGAGCTCGCCGTAGAGCATGGAAAGGAAACGTGTCTGCGGGCCGAGGTCGGCGCCGAGTCCGGGTCCGCCGGCGGCCACGAGCGCGCGGGCCGCCGCGTCCGCGGCCTCCGTCGCGTCGTCCAGGAGGAGCTGGTTGAGGCGGTCGAGGACGTCCGCGACGTCGTAGCCCTCGCGGGCCAGCAGCCGCAGCCAGGGCCGGGCCAGGCCGATCACGACGGCGGCCTCCGGGCCCTTGCCCTGGACGTCGCCGACCGCGAAGCACCAGCGTCCGTCGCCCGCCGGGAACACGTCGTAGAAGTCACCGCTCGGCCCGCCCTTGTCGAGCGGCTCGTAGACGAGGGCGCTGCGCACTCCGGGGATCTCGGCGACCGCGCCCGGCAGCAGTCCGCGCTGGAGGACCCGGCTGATGGTGGCCTGGCGCGCGTACTGCCGGGCCGCGCCGATGGCCAGGGCGATCCTGCGGCTGAGGTCCTCGACGAGTCCGGTGACCTCGTCGGGGAAGTCGGGCGGTCCCGCCCTGCCGATGACGAGCGTGCCCAGGGGACGGCCGCCCGCGATCAGCCGGTACGCCAGGGCCGCCCCGCTCGCCCCGCGGGCGCCCAGCGCCTCGCCGGGCCAGGGCACCGCGACGGCACGGGAGCGCACCGCGTCGGGCAGCCGCGGCGGGTCCTTCTCCAGGGCGTGGCGCAGCCCCTCGATGAGGTTCTCGCTGCCGTGCCAGACGCGGGCGAGGCGGGGTCCGAGCGCGAGACCGAGGCCACCGGCACGGTCGGTGGCCTCGTCCTCCAGCCATACGGCGCACCAGTCGGCGAGGCGCGGGACGAGGAGCTGTCCGGCCAGTGCGGCGACCAGGTCCTCGTCGAGCTGTCCGGCGAGCAGGTCCGAGGCCTCGGCGAGGAAGGAGAGGGCACCGCGGTCGAGCCAGTTGTGGCCCCGCGCGGCGCTCAGGTCCGGTCCACGGGCGGACACGGGACCGTACGGCGCGCCGCCGGGCCCCGGCACCAGCCCCTCGGTGTACCCGGTGGCCCCGGCCAGCCCGGAACCGCCCGGGGGACCGGCGAACCCGTCGGCCCCCTCGAATCCGTCCGGTCCCGGGAACCCGCTCGTCCCCGCGAAGGCGCCGGTTCCCACGAGACAGTCGGCGTCCTCGCAATCTCCCGGTCCGCCGAGCGGGCCCGCGGCCGCGAACGCTCCCGGTCCGGAACGGTCTTCGCCGTCCCCGAGCAGGCCGGCCCCCGCGAACCCGCCCGGCTCCGGGAGCCCGTCCGTGTCGTCGAAGGGGCCCGGACGGCGCGGGGCGCCGATGCCGGTGAACACGTCCGCCGCCGGCCGGGCGCCGGCCGTCCCGTCGACCAGCAGCCGCGACCACACCGTCTTGACGCCCGGACGGTAGGTGATCCCCCAGGCCTCGGAGAGCGCGGAGACCAGACGCAGGCCCCGGCCGTACTCCGGTGTCCCGTAGGGCGGTTCGGTGCTGTCCTCCCGTATGGCGCGCGAGGGATGGTGGTCGGAGACCTCGACGACCAGGGTGCCCGGCGGTCCGTCGGCCGGGCTGTTCTCCAGACGGCACAGCAGCTCGACGTCGGTGCCCGCGTGCACGACCGCGTTGGTGACGAGCTCGCTGACCACCACGACCGCGTCCTCGGTGAGCCGGTCGTCGATGATCCCGGCACCGGGCAGGGCGAGGTCGGTCCAGCTCAGGAGCGCGTCGCGGAGGAACCGGCGCGCGGCGGCGGGGGCGAGCGGAGTGCCCGGCAGCGATGTGCGGGACACGGCGTCCCGGCCTGCGTGGTGGTGCGCGAGCGTGTCCGGTGCGCACGCCGTGGACTCCCGTTGCGTCGGAATGGCCCCCACTGTGCGGCTCCCTGGGCAGTTCGGACGAATACACCTCGGACGATGCGGCCAGGGTGACAGACTGGCGGCACTCATAAGCGCCGAGTCACCGAACTGGACCGCCACGAGTGAGATCAGTGGTATGGATGTGTTCGAAGTCGGACAGAATCGAGCATCCGGTGCGGGCCGGTCGCCGGGCCGCGGGGAACGGGAAACCACGGACCGAGTGAGGCACCGTCATCATGAGCGCCGGGACGAGGACCGACGAGGGCGCGAGCATCCTCCTGGTCGACGACATGGAAGACAACCTGGTCGCGCTGGAAGCCGTCCTGCGCTCCCTCAACGAACCGCTGGTGCGGGCGCGTTCGGGCGAGGAGGCGATGGAGGCACTGCTGCGGCGGCGGTTCGCGGTCGTCCTGCTCGACATCCGGATGCCGGGCATGGACGGATTCGAGACGGCCGCGAACATCAAGCGGCTCGACCGGACCAAGGACGTGCCCATCATCTTCCTGACGGGCACGGACGCCGAAGCGGGCTACGCCTTTCGCGGGTACGCGACGGGCGCCGCCGACTATCTGACGAAGCCCTTCGACCCCTGGGTCCTGCGCGCCAAGGTCACCGTCTTCCTCGACCTGCACCGCAAGAACCGCCGGCTGGAGTGCCTGCTGGCCCGCGAGCAGGAACAGATCGACGAACTCGCCGCCCGCCTGGGCAGGATGGACGCCCAGCTGGCGGCCGGCACCACCCAGGACATACCCGAACTCCGCTGCCAGATACGGCAGATGGACGAGCTGCTGGGCCGGATGCGGCAGAGGCGGGACGGATAGACCTAGAGCACCCGGCTTCCGGCCCGCACGGAGCTGGGCCGGAAGCCGGGTGCCGATACCGGTCTACGCCTCGCGGGTACCCGCGTACATCTCGTCGATCAGGTGCTTGTACGCCTTCTCGACGACCGGGCGCTTCAGCTTGAGGCTCGGCGTGATCTCACCGTGCTCGACGTCCAGGTCGCGGGGCAGCAGACGGAACTTCTTGATGGTCTGCCAGCGCTGGAGACCGCCGTTGAGCTCCTTCACATAGCCCTCGACGAGGGCGATCGTGGTCGGCGCCGCGACGACCTCCGCGTACGACTTGCCCTCCAGGCCGTTGTCCTTGGCCCAGTCGAGGATGGACGGCTCGTCGAGCGCGATGAGCGCGGTGCAGAAGTTCCGGTCGGCGCCGTGCACGAGGATGTTGGAGACGTACGGGCAGACGGCCTTGAACTGGCCCTCGACCTCGGCGGGCGCGATGTACTTGCCGCCCGAGGTCTTGATGAGGTCCTTCTTGCGGTCGGTGATCCGCAGGTAGCCGTCCGCGGACAGCTCGCCGATGTCACCGGTGTGGAACCAGCCGTCGGCCTCCAGGACCTCGGCGGTCTTCTCCGGCAGCCCGTGGTAGCCCTCCATGATGCCGGGGCCGCGCAGCAGGATCTCGCCGTCGTCCGCGATGCGCACCTCGGTGCCGGGCAGCGGCTTGCCGACCGTGCCGGTGCGGTAGGCCTCGCCCGGGTTCACGAAGGAGGCGGCGGAGGACTCGGTGAGTCCGTAGCCCTCCAGGATGTGGATGCCGGCGCCGGCGAAGAAGTAGCCGATCTCCGGCGCGAGCGCGGCGGAGCCGGAGATGCAGGCCCGCAGGTTGCCGCCGAAGGCCTCGCGGATCTTGGCGAAGACGAGCGCGTCGGCGACCTTGTGCTTGGCACCGAGCGCGAACGGCACCGAGGCCGAGCCGGTGCGGCGGAAGTTGTCCTGGCTGGCCTTCGCGTACTCGCGGGAGACCTCGGCGGCCCACTGGAAGATCTTGTACTTGGCGCCGCCGGCGGCCCGCGCCTTGGCCGCGACCCCGTTGTAGACCTTCTCGAAGATGCGGGGCACGGCCGCCATGTACGTCGGCCGCACCACCGGAAGGTTTTCGATGATCTTGTCCACGCGGCCGTCGACGGCGGTGACGTGCCCGACCGCGATCTGTCCGGAGGTCAGGACCTTGCCGAAGACGTGCGCGAGCGGCAGCCACAGGTACTGGACGTCCGCCTGGGTGACCAGTCCGGTCCCGGAGATCGCCTTGGCCATGTAGGACCAGTTGTCGTGCGGCAGCCGGACACCCTTGGGGCGGCCGGTGGTGCCGGAGGTGTAGATGAGCGTCGCGAGCTGGTCGGCGGTGATCGCGCCGACCCGCTCCTTGATCAGCTCGGGATGCTTCTCCAGGTACGCGGCACCCCGCGCCTCCAGCTCGGCGAGCGTCAGGATCCAGTCCTCGCTCTCCACGCCCTCCGCGTCGATGACCACGACATGCGTGAGCTCGGGGAGCTCCGCGCGCTTCTCGCGGGCCTTGGCGAGCTGGGCCGCGTCCTCGGCGATGAGGACCCGGCTCATGGAGTCGGAGAGGATGAACGCCGACTCCTCGGCGTTGGTCTGCGGATACACGGTCGTGGTGGCCGCGCCCGCGCAGAGGATGCCGAGGTCGGCCAGGATCCATTCGACCCGGGTCGAGGAGGCGAGCGCGACGCGCTGCTCCGGCTGGACGCCGAGTTCGATGAGACCGGCCGCGATGGCGTAGACCCGCTCCGCGGCCTGCGCCCAGGTCAGCGACTTCCACTGGTCCGGCCCGCCCGAGGCCGGTACCGGGTAGCGGTATGCCTCGGCGTCGGGTGTGGCCGCCACGCGCTCAAGGAAGAGGGCGGCGACGGACGGCGGACGGTTCTCGATCAGGGTCTGTGTGTCGCTCACGACATCCTCCGGGGCCCGCGGCAGTGCGGCTGGCTCAATTGCGGCTGTTGTTTAACTCGCGAGTAACTACCGAGCAGAGATCAGACTAGAGCGCGTCCGGCCGGTGCGTAAGAGGCGATGGCCGGTCACTTCTTGCAGGACACATCCATGAGACAAGCACAGGGCCCGCCGCGCCGAAGCGCGACGGGCCCTGATTTTCCGGGATTCGGCGGGACTACTTCTTGCCCTTGGCCGAACCGCCGCTGTCGTCGCTGGACAGCACGGCGATGAAGGCCTCTTGCGGAACCTCCACAGAGCCCACCATCTTCATCCGCTTCTTGCCTTCCTTCTGCTTCTCCAGCAGCTTCCGCTTACGGGAGATGTCACCGCCGTAGCACTTGGCGAGGACGTCCTTTCGGATGGCGCGGATGGTCTCGCGGGCGATGACACGGGAGCCGATGGCCGCCTGGATGGGCACCTCGAAGGCCTGCCGCGGGATCAGCTCGCGCAGCTTGGCGACCAGCCGGACGCCGTACGCGTACGCCGCGTCCTTGTGCGTGACCGCCGAGAAGGCGTCGACCTTGTCGCCGTGCAGCAGGATGTCGACCTTGACCAGGCTGGAGGCCTGCTCGCCGGTGGGCTCGTAGTCCAGCGAGGCGTAGCCGCGGGTCTTGGACTTGAGCTGGTCGAAGAAGTCGAAGACGATCTCCGCGAGCGGCAGGGTGTAGCGGATCTCGACCCGGTCCTCGGAGAGGTAGTCCATGCCGAGCAGGGTGCCGCGCCGGGTCTGGCACAGCTCCATGATCGCGCCGATGAACTCCGAGGGGGCGAGGATGGTCGCCCGCACGACCGGCTCGTACACCTTGTCGATCTTGCCCTCGGGGAACTCGCTCGGGTTGGTGACCGTGTGCTCGCTGCGGTCCTCCATCTCGACGCGGTAGACCACGTTCGGGGCGGTCGCGATCAGGTCGAGCCCGAACTCGCGCTCCAGCCGCTCACGGATCACGTCGAGGTGCAGCAGTCCGAGGAAGCCGACACGGAAGCCGAAGCCGAGCGCCGCCGAGGTCTCCGGCTCGTACACCAGCGCAGCGTCGTTGAGCTGGAGCTTGTCCAGGGCGTCGCGCAGCTCGGGGTAGTCGGAGCCGTCCAGCGGATACAGGCCCGAGAAGACCATGGGCCGGGGATCCTTGTACCCGCCGAGCGCCTCGGTGGCGCCCTTGTGCAGGGTGGTGATCGTGTCACCGACCTTGGACTGGCGGACGTCCTTCACGCCGGTGATGAGGTAACCCACCTCACCGACACCGAGCCCGTCGGCCGCCTTCATCTCGGGGGACGAGACGCCGATCTCCAGCAGCTCGTGCGTGGCGCCGGTGGACATCATCCTGATGCGCTCACGCTTGTTGAGCTGCCCGTCGATGACACGCACGTACGTCACGACACCGCGGTACGAGTCGTAGACCGAGTCGAAGATCATCGCGCGCGCGGGGGCGTCCTGGACGCCGACCGGGGCGGGGATCTCGGCGACGACCTTGTCGAGCAGCGCCTCGACGCCCAGGCCCGTCTTGGCCGAGACCTTGAGCACGTCCGCGGGGTCGCAGCCGATGAGGTTCGCGAGCTCCTCGGAGAACTTCTCCGGCTGGGCGGCCGGCAGGTCGATCTTGTTCAGTACGGGGATGATCTTGAGGTCGTTCTCCATCGCCAGGTAGAGGTTGGCGAGGGTCTGCGCCTCGATCCCCTGGGCGGCGTCGACGAGCAGGACCGTGCCCTCGCAGGCCGCCAGGGACCGCGACACCTCGTACGTGAAGTCGACGTGCCCGGGGGTGTCGATCATGTTGAGGATGTGGGTGCGTCCCGGATCCTCGGACGGGGCCCAGGGCAGCCGGACCGCCTGGGACTTGATCGTGATGCCGCGCTCGCGCTCGATGTCCATACGGTCGAGGTACTGAGCGCGCATCTGCCGCTGATCAACCACCCCGGTCAGCTGGAGCATGCGGTCGGCGAGCGTGGACTTGCCGTGGTCGATGTGCGCGATGATGCAGAAATTGCGGATCAGAGCCGGGTCGGTACGGCTCGGCTCGGGCACATTGTTAGGGGTCGCGGGCACGCAGGGTCCTGTCTCTTGAGGCGCCTGTCGCCTCGGGTCGGATCGATACGTAGGCTCCATGGTCCCACGCGCGGCGGGCTGCGACCGGTTCGGGCCACGGGAGCGAAACGGCGGCGCCCGGCCCGAAGGCCCTGACCAGGACTTCGGCGACCGGCCGCGGGAGCGGGGACGTACGGCCGGTTTGGGCCGGTCGGGCGGGGGCTGGTAGCCTGGGTGGCTGTGTCTCATGCCCTCTCAGCACGAGACGCACCCAAGAAAATCAAACGGCGGGTGAGGCATGACGTCTCACACGCCTGAACCTGTAAAGGCTCATTCGTGGCGAACATCAAGTCCCAGATCAAGCGGATCAAGACCAACGAGAAGGCCCGGCTGCGCAACAAGGCCGTCAAGTCCTCTCTGAAGACCGCGATCCGCAAGGCCCGCGAGGCTGCTGCCGCGGGTGACGTCGAGAAGGCCACCGTCGCGGCGCGCGAGGCTTCGCGCAAGCTCGACAAGGCCGTCTCGAAGGGCGTCATCCACAAGAACCAGGCCGCCAACAAGAAGTCGGCGCTTGCTTCGAAGGTCTCCGCGCTCCAGGGCTGAGTCGGCTGAGCTCTTTCGGGCTCAACCCCTGACTTGACCGTCGGCCGGACTTGAGCGGGCCCTCTCTCCCGCTCCCGACCGACGTACCGGATTCACGCACGATCTGCGTTCGCCACGCGGGCGTGAGTCCACCGGCTTGAACCGAAGGCCCCGCTCCCCTCCCTTCCCCGGGAGAACGAGCGGGGCCTTCGGTGTACCCCCGGGCGGGTCTTCGGTGTGCCAGCCACAGCGTCTTCGGTGTACCGCTGGGCCTTCGGGCGCGACACCCTGGCGGGTCAGCGGCGGGCTGAGCCCGGCCTCCGGGACGCCGCCACGGTCACGGGCGGGCCCGGGCGGGCGTGCCGGGCGTCCCCGGGCGTGCTTGCCGGGCGGGCCCAGGCGTGCCGGGCGTCCCCGGGCAGGCGAGACTTCGCGGCACGGTCAGTGGCGGCCGGAGCGGGCCGCGCGGGCTACGGCCACGACCGCTTTCTCCAGGGCGTACTCGGGATCGTCCCCGCCGCCCTTGACGCCGGCGTCCGCCTCGGCGACGGCCGTGAGCGCCATGGCGACCCCGTCCGGGGTCCAGCCGCGCATCTGCTGCCGCACGCGATCGATCTTCCACGGCGGCATCCCCAGCTCACGGGCCAGGTCGGCGGGCCTGCCACCCCGCGCGGAGGACAGCTTCCCGATCGCCCGCACTCCCTGCGCGAGCGCGCTGGTGATCAGGACGGGGGCCACCCCGGTCGACAGCGACCAGCGCAACGCCTCCAGCGCCTCCGCCGCCCGCCCCTCCACGGCCCGGTCCGCGACGGTGAAGCTGGACGCCTCGGCCCGCCCGGTGTAGTACCTCCCGACGACGGCCTCGTCGATCGTCCCCTCGACGTCCGCGGTCAGCTGCGACGCGGCCGACGCCAGCTCCCGCAGATCACTGCCGATGGAGTCCACCAGCGCCTGGCAGGCCTCCGCGGTGGCCGCCCGGCCGAGCGTGCGGAACTCGCCGCGCACGAAGGCCAGCCGGTCCGCCGGCTTGGTCATCTTGGGGCAGGCCACCTCCCGCGCGCCCGCCTTGCGCGCGGCGTCGAGCAGCGCCTTGCCCTTGGCGCCGCCCGCGTGCAGGAGCACCAGGGTGATCTCCTCGGCGGGAGCCCCCAGATACGCCTTGACGTCCTTGATCGTGTCCGCGGACAGATCCTGGGCGTTGCGTACGACCACGACCTTGCGCTCGGCGAAGAGCGAGGGACTGGTCAGCTCGGCGAGCGTGCCCGGCTGCAACTGGTCCGGGGTGAGATCCCGTACGTCCGTGTCGGCGTCGGAGGCCCTGGCGGCGGCCACCACCTCCTGCACGGCACGGTCGAGCAGGAGATCCTCCTGGCCCACTGCCAGCGTGACAGGGGCGAGAGGGTCGTCTTGTGCGGTCTTCTTGGCCATCCCCGAAAGCATCCCACGCGCCACCGACAACCCACCCCCAAAGCCACGACAGGGGGCGGGCCCGTAGGGCTCGGTCGAGGCCACTCCCGTGGGGTCCGACCGGGGTCAGGCCCGGGGGCCCGGCCGGGTCGGGTTACGGCTCCTCGTGCCAGCCGTCCCACTCGGACGCGAACTCGTCCAGTTCCTTCGGGTCCAGCCGTGCCTCGGGGTCCGTCAGGACCACCAGCCACTGCGCGTCCTCGGCGTCGTCCTCACCCGCGAGTGCGTCCCTCACGAGCTGCGGCTCCTCATGCAGTCCGAAGCGGTCACCGGCGGCCTCCGCCGCCTCCCGCGCCGCGTCACGGTCGGGCAGCACCAGTACATGTCTCACATCGCTCACCCCGACATTTTCCGGCACACCCGACGCCGCCGACGCCGGGATCGGGCTCCGGAGCGTGTGATCTACGCGGCTCCTGACCCGCTACCGGCGTTCCCCGACCTCCGGCACCCGGTCCAGCTCGATCCCGAACCGCTCCCGGTAGACGGCCAGCACCTCCTCGTCCGTCGCCAGTTCCGTCACCTCCTTGGTCCCCTCGGCCGTCGACACGGTGAACCTGCGTCCGCCGAGCGTGATCCGGCCTCCGTCCTCGGTGACCCGCGAGCACACCAGCGACCGGGTGAAATGCGACTGCGGCGAGGTGCCGTGCCACCAGGCCCCGGCGACGAAGTCCCCGAGCACACGCGGCCGTACCTCCAGCCGGTACTGACGCTTGTCCCCCAGGATGACGTCGAGGTCCTCGTGCTCCCGCGAACCTCCGGCTCCCCGCACCCCCGCCGCGTCCGGCGCCGACTCCACGACCCTGAACATCCCGCCGGGATCCCGCTGTTCACCCCGCTCGGTGAACGACAGCGGATAGTGGCTGTGCGCCCCGAACCCGACATCGGTCAGCCAGTCGCCCCCGTCCACCGTCCTCACCCGCAGCGCGAGATGGTCGTAAGGGATCCCCGGCTTCCCCTCGTCCCCGTACACCCGCGCCGCGAGAAGCGTCACGTCGAAGCCCAGCGCACTCAGCAACGCCCCGAACGCGCCGTTCAGTTCGTAGCAGAAGCCCCCTCTGCGGGCGCCCACGACCTTGTCCAACAGCCGCTCCTCCTCCAGCACGATCTCCTCGCCGAGGTGGATCGACAGGTTCTCGAACGGCACCGTCCGCAGATGGCACAGCTGAAGCTCACGGAGCACATCGGACGTGGGCCATGCCGGGTGCTGGGCCCCGATACGGCGAAGGTAGGCGTCTGCCTGTGCGGAATTCATGCATTCAGTGTCGCGCCACCGCCGACCCTCCGCCCGCACCGGTCACGGCGAGATCACCGTCCTCGTCCGTACGCAGCACCATCGCGCCCCGCGCCCGCAGGTCCGCGACCGTACTCGGAGCCGGATGTCCGTACGGGTTGTCCCGGCCCACCGAGATGAGCGCGAGCCGCGGCGCGACCCGGCGCATGAGCTCCGGATCCTGGTACGCCGAACCATGATGCGCGACCTTCAGCACGTCCACACCGTCCAGTTCAGCGGCCGCCGTCGATCTCGCCAAGGCCCGCTGCGCGGGCGGCTCCAGGTCGCCGAGCAACAGCAGCCGCAGCCCCGAGGACCGCACGAGCAGCGTGACACTGGCGTCGTTCGGGTCGTCCGGCGGCACGGCCGGATCCGGCGGCGGCCACAGCACCCGCCAGTCCAGGCGTCCCACGCGCCTCCTCTCCCCCGCGACGGCCCGGGTCACGGGAATGTGCCATGCGGCCGCCTCCCTTCGTACCGACTCGGCCTGCTCCAGCGGCTCTTCGAAGCCGGTCGTCTCGATGGCGCCCACCGAACGCCCCCGGAGCACACCGGGCAGACCCGCGACATGGTCCGCGTGGAAGTGCGTCAGGACGACGAGCGGGATTCTGGTGACGCCGAGTGTGCTCAGACAGCGGTCGGCCAGCGCCGGATCGGGCCCCGCGTCCACCACCACCGCGCTGCCGTCCCCCACCGCGAGCACCCCCGCGTCGCCCTGCCCCACATCGCACATCACGAATCTCCAGCCGGGCGGCGGCCACCCCGTGATCACCCTGGTGAGCGGTGGCGGCTGCACCACGAACAGCAGGAGCAGCACCGCACCGACACCGCTGGCCAACGGATGTCTCAGCAGCCGCCGGCCCACAACCACACCGGCGACCGTGACGAGTGCCAGCAGCAGAGCGCCCGTCCAGCTGTCCGCCCAGTCCACTCCCCCACCGGGCTGGGCCGCCCCCGCACGCGCGATGCCGGCGATCCAACGTGCGGGCCAACTCGCCCACCAGGCAAGCACCTTGGCCACGGGCATCGCCCAGGAGGAGGTCACCAGCGTCGCGAACCCCAGCACCGTGGCCGGTGTGACCGCGAACTCCGCGAGGAGATTGCACGGCACCGCCACCAGGCTCACCCGGGCCGACAGCACGGCGACCACCGGAGCGCACAAGGCCTGCGCCGCGGCGGCCGCGGCCAGCGCCTCGGCGAGCCGCGCGGGCACACGACGCCGTTGGAGTGCCGTACTCCAGCGCGGGGCGAGCGTGAGCAGCGCCGCGGTCGCGAGGACGGAGAGCAGGAATCCGTAACTGCGGGCGAGCCAGGGGTCGTAGAGCACCAGCAGCAGGACCGCGGCGGCCAGCGCCGGGATCAGTGATCTGCGGCGCCCGGTCGCGATGGCGAGCAGGGAGATCGCTCCACAGGCCGCCGCCCGCAGCACGCTCGGGTCCGGTCGGCACACGATCACGAAGGCGAGCGTGAGCACTCCGCCGAGCAGCGCGGTCGCCCGGAGCGGCACCCCGAGCCGGGACGCGAGGCCCCGGCGCTCCACCCGCTGGGCGAGGCCCGGCGGCCCGATGAACAACGCGAGGACGATGACGAGGTTGCCCCCGCTGACGGCCAGGAGGTGGGTGAGATCGGTGGCTCTGAAGGCCTCGTCCAGCTCCGGCGTGACCCGTGAGGTGTCCCCCACGACCAGCCCCGGCAGCAGCGCCCGGGCGTCGGCGTCCAGGCCGTCGGTCGCCTTCCGCAGTCCTTCGCGCAGCCGGCCCGCGAACCGCTGCGGACCGGACGGCGCTCCCACCACCCGCGGCGGCGCGCTCCCCCGTACCCGCAGCACCGCCGCGATGTCGTCCCCGTCCGACAGTGCGGGCACGACCCGTGCCGCGATCCGCAGCCGGGTCGACGGCAGCAGCGACGACCAGGCCGAACGCCCACCGGCGTCCTGGAGCACCCCCCGTCGCACCCGCCCGTCCGCTCCCCGGGGCGCGCCCCGTCGCGAGTGGGTGTCGACGAACACCAGCACCGGCGTCCGGGTGGCCAGCACCGTGCCGTCCGCCCGGACGACCCGCGTGACGTCGGCGTCGAACAGCAGTGCCGCCGGAGCGACGTGATCCCCGTTGATCCGGGGCCGGGTGAGCCGGGGATCGGAGGTGATCTCCACCTCGACGGTCACGTCGGCGAACTTCTCCGCGAGCGCGGGGAGGGGGCCGCGTCTCAGGTCCGCCGCGTGCAGCCCCGCCGAGGCCGCGGCCGCCCCGACACAGAGGAGGACCGCGGCGACGGACACCCACAACCCCGGCCGCCCCGTCCCTCGCCCCACCCGTCGCCCCACCGTTCGCCCTTGACCCGTGCCGGTCCCTCGCCTCCCCGTGCTCCGGTCCTCCGTGCTCCCGTCCTCCGTGCTCCCGTCCTCCGTGCTCGGTGTCCGTGCCGGGCCGCGCCCCGCCCGCGGCCCGCAGGGCGTCCTCGACCCGGGACCCGGCGGGCAATCGCTGGAGTCCGGGGGCGCGCACCTTGCCGCCCACGTCCACGACGACCACGGTCCCTCCGGCGCTCGCAGCTCCGCTCGGGGCGCCGGAGCCCGCTCCCGGCCGGTCACCCTGCTCCTCACCCGGCGCGCGCTTCCCGCCGAAGGGCGCCGCGGCGCCCACCACCTCGGGAGCCCGGACCGGCCGCGTCCGCCCCGCCCAGAAGTGCTGCACGGCGAAGACGGCGGCGACGGCCAGCAGCACGGTCAGCGCGGCCACGCTCCTGCGTTCCAGTCCGCACCTCGACTGGAGCCACATCGGGAGCCGCTCCCGCACGGCGAGCCCGGCCCGGTCCCGCCAGGCCCCCGCCTCCTCGGCCGGCTCGCGCGGAACCGGGTCGTGCGGAGCCGGGTCGTGCGGAACCGGGTCGTGCGGAACCGGCTCATGCGGGCCCGGCTCATACGTGACCGCCCCGTGTGTGACGGGCTCATCCGGGGCCAACCCGTGCATGACCCGTCCGTGCGCGACCGCCCCATCCGCGACCGGCCCACGTGAAACCGGCTCAACCGTGACCCGATCACTCGCCGGCCGCGCCCTCACAACCGACGGCGAACCCGCCCCCGTATCCACCCCGGAGCCGGCCCGGGCGTCGCGGCCGGTCCCGGACGGCCCGACCCCCGGTGCCCCGCCCTCCGGCGGCCCGCTCCCCGACTCCCGCCGCTCTTCGGCGTGTTCGGTGAAGAGCGCGTCGGCGCGCAGGCGGAGGGCGGCGGCCGAGGCCTCCTGGCGGCGGGTCCAGGTCCGCCCCTCGCGACGGGTCGCGGTCCGCCGGTCTCGACGGTGCGGGCGGCTGCGGCTGCGGCTGTCGGACAGGGGTCCTCGACCCGGGCCGCTGGTCGGTGTAGCGGTGCGTGTGCTCGATCGAAGTGCCATGCGGCGAGAATGCGACAACCCGGCACCCTCGCGATGATCTTGCTCAATTCCGGTGGAGGGCACCCCGGTTGTGGACAACCCCGTCACCCGCACGAGCTACGCGAGCGCCACCGAGAGCCGCCGGGCGGCTCCTCAGCGGTGTGACACGACCGCGGCCAGCAGACCGGGACCGGTGTGGGCTCCGATCACCGCACCCACCTCGCTGACGTGCAGCTCGGCGAGTCCCGGTACGCGTGCCCGCAGACGGTCCGCGAGGGCCGACGCCCGCTCCGGGGCCGCCAGATGGTGAACGGCGATGTCGACCTGTGCGCTGCCCGCCCGTTCGGCGACGATCTCCTCAAGGCGCGCGATCGCCTTGGACGACGTCCGGACCTTTTCGAGGAGTTCGATGCGGCCGTCGTGGAGTTGCAGGATCGGCTTCACCGCGAGCGCGGAGCCCAGCAGGGCCTGCGCGGTCCCGATCCTGCCGCCACGGCGCAGATAGTCGAGCGTGTCGACGTAGAAGTGGGCGGACATGCCCGCGGCCCGCTTCTCGGCGGCCGTGACCGCGTCGTCGACGGATCCGCCCGCCTCCGCGGACTCGGCGGCGGCCAGCGCGCAGAACCCGAGGGCCATGGCGACCATCCCGGTGTCGACGACGCGCACCGGGACGGGGGCCTCGCGCGCCGCGAGCACCGCGGCGTCGTAGGTGCCCGAGAACTCGGAGGACAGGTGCAGCGAGACGATGCCTGTGGCCCCGGACTCGGCGACCTGGCGGTAGGTCGCGGCGAACGTCTCGGGGCTGGGCCGGGACGTCGTGACGGGGCGCCGCTTCTGGAGTGCCTGGGCGAGGGAGCGGGCCGAGATCTCGGTGCCCTCTTCGAGCGCCTGGTCCCCGAGGACCACGGTCAGGGGAACCGATGTGATGCCGTGGCGCTCCATCGTCCACGGCGGCAGGTAGGCCGTTGAATCGGTGACGATCGCGACATGGCGGGACATGAGCTGGAGATTACCTGGCGGGGCGGGTGCGCGGCAGCCCGGCCCCTTCCACCTGCGGCGGGAACGGCCGGATCATGTCGTGCTCTCGGGGCGGGGCTTCTTCTGCCAAGGGTAGGTGGGCCGTTGGCCGGGGGGTGTGATCGCCGAACGCCCGGGCCGGTCCTCGGGACGGGACCGAGGGCTCGCCGGCCCGGTCCGCCCCTCGGGGACGCCCGTGTCCGTGGCGGGAGCGTCCGGCCAGGACGTGGCGGGACCCGGCTCCTTGGTCCAGTGGCGCAGCGCGCCGGCCTCCACGTCGATCTGGGCGCTCAGGGTGTCCAGGTCGTCGCCCGCGAAGCGGTGGGCCCGGTCGCGGGCCGCCCAGCGCAGCGAGTCCGCCGACCGCGTGATCCGCTGGGTGCGCTCGCGCAGGCCGGGCAGCCGGGTGGCCAGGGTGCCGCGGTCGGGCTCGGCCTCCAGGCGCTTGAGTTCGGCGTCCAGCTCGTGGCCGTGCGTGCTGAGCCGCTCGAAGAGGTTCAGGGACTCCTTGAGGGACTCGTCCTCCACGGCGCACGCCTGGAGCGCTTCCTGGGTGGCGCGCATCGAGGTGCGCAGTGCCAGTCTGAGCTGGGCGAGCTCGCCCTGGGGGCCGGGCTGGGCGAAGGTCTTGGCGCGCAGGGTGGTGTCCTCCACCGTGCGGCGTGCCTGCGAGATGGTGCGGTCCACACCGCGTTTGGCGGCGCCGACCACCTTCACCGTCGCGTACGCGCCGAACACCACGAACAGCAGGAAGAGCAAGGCGATTACGGTGATCACGGTCCCCATCACACTCCTCCTCCGACCGGCCGCGGCTCCTGGTGCCGCGCTCTCAACGGTAAACGCTGCGGGCAGGTCCGGAGTTCCGAAAGAACCCCGAACCTGCCCGTAGGGGACTACCCCGAGCCGTCACACGGACCGGTCCGTGCCGCGGCGGCTACGCGGTGACGATGTTCACGAGCTTCGGCGCGCGCACGATCACCTTGCGGATCCCGGCGCCGTCCAGCGCGGCGACGACCTTCTCGTCGGCCAGCGCCACCTTCTCCAGCTCCGCGTCGGTGATCGACGGGGAGACCTCCAGGCGGGCCTTGACCTTGCCCTTGATCTGCACGACGCAGGTCACGGCCTCGTCGATGACATACGCGGGGTCGGCGACGGGGAAGTCCTGGTGGACGACCGAGTCGGCGTGGCCCAGCTTGCTCCACAGCTCCTCGGCGATGTGCGGGGCCAGCGGCGCGACCATCAGCACCAGCGCCTCGGCGACGGGGCGCGCCAGCGGGCCGCCCACCTTGGTCAGGTGGTTGTTCAGCTCGGTGACCTTGGCGATGGCGGTGTTGAACCGCATGCCCTCCAGGTCCTGGCGGACACCGTCGATGGCCTTGTGCAGGGCGCGCAGCGTGTCCTCGTCCGGCTCGGCGGAGACGACCGTGACCTCGCCGGTGGCCTCGTCGACGACATTGCGCCACAGCCGCTGGAGCAGGCGGTACTGGCCCACGACCGCGCGCGTGTCCCACGGGCGGGACACGTCCAGGGGACCCATCGCCATCTCGTACAGGCGCAGGGTGTCCGCTCCGTACTCGGCGCAGATCTCGTCCGGGGTGACGGCGTTCTTCAGGGACTTGCCCATCTTGCCCAGCAGCCGGGAGACCTTCTCGCCCTGGTGGTAGTACGCGCCGTCGCGCTCCTCCACCTCGGCGGCCGGTACGGCGATGCCGCGGCTGTCGCGGTACACGTAGGCCTGGATCATGCCCTGGTTGAACAGCTTGTGGAACGGTTCGGCCGAGGAGACGTGGCCCAGGTCGAACAGGACCTTGGACCAGAAGCGCGCGTACAGCAGGTGCAGCACGGCGTGCTCGGCGCCGCCGACGTACAGGTCGACGCCGCCCGTGGGCTGACCCTCGCGCGGGCCCATCCAGTACTGCTCGATGGCCGGGTCGACCAGGGCGTCGTCGTTGTGCGGGTCCAGGTAGCGCAGTTCGTACCAGCAGGAACCGGCCCAGTTGGGCATGGTGTTGGTCTCGCGGCGGTACTTCCGGGGGCCGCGGCCGTCCTCCAGGTCCAGGGTGACGTTCACCCAGTCCTCGTTGCGGGACAGCGGGGTCTCGGGGGAGGTGTTCGCGTCGTCCGGGTCGAAGGTGCGCGGGGAGTAGTCCTCGACCTCCGGCAGCTCCAGCGGCAGCATCGACTCGGGCAGCGAGTGGGCGACGCCGTCCTCGTCGTAGACGATCGGGAAGGGCTCGCCCCAGTAGCGCTGGCGGCTGAACAGCCAGTCGCGCAGCCGGAAGTTGACCGTGCCCTCGCCGATGCCCCGGCGCGCCAGCCACTCCGTGATGCGCGCCTTGGCGTCGACGACGCCCAGACCGTCCAGGGAGATGTCCTCGCCGGCGGAGTTGACGATCTTCGCGTCGTACGAGGCGAAGGCGTCGTCCCAGGTGGAGGCGTCGGTGCCGCGGTCGTCCGAGGGCTCGACCACGCAGCGCATGGGCAGCTCGAAGGCGCGCGCGAACGCGAAGTCGCGGCTGTCGTGCGCCGGGACGGCCATGATCGCGCCGGTGCCGTAGCCCATCAGCACGTAGTCGGCGATGAAGACCGGGACCTTCTCGCCGTTGACCGGGTTGGTGGCGAACGTGCCGGTGAAGACGCCGGTCTTGTCCTTGGCCTCGGCCTGGCGCTCGACGTCGGACTTCGAGGCGGCCTGCGCGCGGTAGGCGGCGACGGCCTCGGCCGGCGTCGCGTGACCGCCGGTCCACACGTCGTGGGTGCCCTCGGGCCAGGCGTCCGGGGTGAACTTCTCGACCAGCGGGTGTTCCGGCGCCAGCACCATGTAGGTGGCGCCGAACAGGGTGTCCTGCCGGGTGGTGAAGACCGTGATCGCTTCGCCGTCGATCGGGAAGTCGACGCGGGCGCCCTCGGAGCGGCCGATCCAGTTGCGCTGCTGGAGCTTGATGGCCTCGGGCCAGTCCAGCGCGTCCAGGTCGTCCAGCAGGCGGTCCGCGTAGGCGGTGATCCGCATGTTCCACTGGCGCAGCTTGGCCTTGAAGACAGGGAAGTTGCCGCGCTCGCTGCGGCCGTCGGAGGTGACCTCCTCGTTGGCCAGGACGGTGCCCAGACCGGGGCACCAGTTGACCGGCGCTTCGGAGGCGTACGCCAGGCGGTAGCCGCTCAGGACCTCGGCGCGCTCTCCCGCGCTCAGTTCGTTCCACGCGCGCGTGGTGCCGCCGACGGCGGGGACGGCACGCTCACCGCTCTCGAACTGGGCGACCAGGGCGGAGACGGGGCGGGCCTTGTCGGCCTCGTCGTCGTACCAGGAGTTGAAGATCCGCAGGAAGATCCACTGGGTCCACTTGTAGTACTCCGGGTCGATCGTGGCGAACGACCGGCGCTTGTCGTGGCCCAGGCCCAGCGCGCGCAGCTGGACCTTCATGTTCTCCATGTTGGCCTCGGTGGACACGCGCGGGTGCGTACCGGTCTGCACGGCGTACTGCTCGGCGGGCAGGCCGAAGGCGTCGAAGCCCAGGGTGTGCAGGACGTTGTGGCCGGTCATCCGCTGGAACCGGGCGTACACGTCGGTGGCGATGTAACCCAGGGGGTGGCCCACGTGCAGACCCGCGCCCGAGGGGTACGGGAACATGTCCATGATGAACTTCTTGGGCCGGGCGGCCAGCTCGGGGTCCCCGCCCAGGTCGCCGGTGGGGTTCGGGGCCTCGTACGTCCCCTCGGCGTCCCAGAAGTCCTGCCAGCGTGCCTCGATGTCGGCGGCCAGGGCTGCCGTGTAGCGGTGCGGCGCGGCCGACTCTGCGGTGGCGGCAGCGGTGTTCGTCTCGCTCATGTCCTCAAAGCTCCATCGATCGTCTCTGCCAGCAGAAATGAAAAAACCCCTCGCACAGGAGGGGACGCCGCGCTGATGCCGACCACGATGCGTCAGCGGTCGGGACTGATCAGCGCGGCTCGCTAAGCAGAAGGCGTACGGCACGCATGGCGTCAGGGTACCGCAGCGCCCGCGCGGGCCGCGACGAGCTTCCGGGCGCTCCTGATACCCGGAACGGCCCCCGGTACCCGTGAAGATCGTTGACCGATGTTCAAATTTTACTTCGCTTAACGGACGCTTGCGGACAACACAAAGACCTCATTGCCCTTTGGTAACAACGCAATAACTCAAACGTTGAGCTCGGGGCCGTTTCTCGACCTAGAGTGCGCCTTCGGGACCGCTTCCCCGAACCGTAGGGAGTACCCCTCATGAACCCTCGCCGTACCAACAGCTCGCTTCCCCGGATGGGCCGTTCGGCCTACGGGGCGGCGTCGGCTGCCGCCCTGATCCTCATACCCGCGATCGTGCTGGTGGGAGGCAACGCAGTCCAGGACTTCCTGAACTTCGGTGCCGGCGTCCTGTCGCTGGTCTCCCTGACCTGCTCGGTGATCTGGGGCCTGGTCGCCCAGGACCGGCTCCTCCTCGACACACGTCAGCGGATCGTCGCGCAGGGCGTGCACCGTGTGACCGCCGTCGCCTCGATCGCGTTCCTCCTGGTGCACATCACCGTCAAGCTGGCACTGGACCACACCGTCCTGATCGCCGCGCTGATCCCCTTCAGCCTGGGCGTCACGGGCCTCGGAGGGCTCATCGGCCTCGGCTCGCTGGCCGGCCTCCTCATGATCTTCGTAGGCATCACCGGCGCGCTGCGCAACCAGTTCGCCGGGCAGGGCGTGGTCGCCGCCCGCTGGCGCGCGATGCACATGCTGGCCTACCCCGCACTGTGCGCCGCCCTCGTCCACGGCTTGTTCGCGGGCCGGGCGGCGAAGCCCTTCTTCATGATCTCGTACGAGCTGTGCCTGGTCGGCGTCATGGGCGCCCTCCTGCTGCGGGCTGCCCCGAACGCCTTCAAGCACAAGGTCGCGGCGCGGATCCTGGCGCTCACCGGCGGCGGCGGCGCCCGCGACTTCCGCGAGGAGCTGGACGCGTCCCGCGCCGCCGCGATGGGGTCGCCGCAGGGTCCTGGAGGCCGCGCCGAGCGGCGCTCCGCAGCCGAGGACGGCGTCCCGTCCCCGCGCAAGGAGCGCAAGGAGTCCTCGTCCACGCTGTTCGGCGGCGCGCAGGCCGCCGCGGACACGGCCGGCTTCGCCGCGGCCTACCGGACCACCGCGACGCCCGGCAACGCACCGGCCATGCCGGGGACGCAGCAGTTCCCCATGCCCGTGAACGCGCAGCCCACAGAGACGTTTCCCCTCGCCGGCAACAGCGCCGCGCAGGGTTCCTGGCCGGCCCCCCAGGCGGCCCCCGTGGGCGAGGCCCCGGCATCGGCGTACGACCCGCTCCAGGACACCGGATACACCACCCCCGTCTACGGCAATCCGGCCGCCGGAAGCTACGGCACGAGTGATGTGTACAACACCGGTGAGACGAACGCGTCCTACCGCACGTACAACACCAACGACACGTACGACAGCGGTCCCGCGACTGACGTACTGCCGGGCGCCTTCGACGCTCCTGGCTCCGGTGAATCATGGAATGCCCCTTCCGGAGGCTTTTAGTGAACGAGGCCCTGCCCGACGTCCCGGAAGTCCGCGTGGTCGGACTTCCGCAGCTCACGTCGGGTTTCGACCTGGTTGAACGCCTTGATCTGCCCATGCACCTCAAGGTGCACGGTCCGCTCGAACCCCTGGGGGGAGAAGACCTCGCCAGCCTCGCCGAGGACATCAATCTGAAGGGACGCGGCGGGGCGGGCTTCCCGTTCGGCAAGAAACTCCGCTCGGTGGCCGAATCGGCCATCAAGAAGGGCATCCGCCCGGTCGTGGTCGTCAACGGAAGCGAGGACGAACCGGCCTGCCGCAAGGACACGGTGCTCATCAACCGTGCCCCGCACCTCATCCTCGACGGCGCCCTCCTGGTCGCGGAGGCCATGGGCGCCCGCACGCTCGTGATCGGCGTGACCCGCGAGTCCACGCAGCGCTCCATGGAGGCGGCGCTGGCCGAGCGGGGGCTGAGCAACCGCAGGGGCTCGCCCCTGCGCGCGCGCGTGCAGCGCAACCCCGTGCGCATGGTGACCGGCGCGGCCGCGTCGCTGATCCGCTCGATCGACGGCGGCCCCGCGGTGCCGCCCGGCCGCAAGGTCAGCGCGTCCCAGTCGGGCGTCGGGGGCGCACCCACCCTCCTGTCGAACGCCGAGACGTTCGCGCAGCTGGCCATCGCCGCCCGCATCGGCCCCGACCGCTACCGCAACACGGGTCTGTACGACGAGCCCGGCACCGTCCTGCTCACCGTCTCGGGCGCGGTCGCGCGCCCCATGGTGATCGAGGTCCCCACCGGCGTACCCCTGCGTTACGTGCTCCAGCTGGCCGGTGCCCCGGCGATGCCCCAGGGCGTCCTGACCGGCGGCTACCACGGCAAGTGGCTCGACGCGGCGACGGTCAACGAGGCGATCGTCTCGCGGGACTCCCTGGCCGCGGTGGGCGGCGCGCTCGGCGCCGGCGCGATCCTCCCCATCACCCAGGAGACCTGTCCCCTCGGCGAGTCGCTGCGCGTGGCGCAGTGGCTGGCCGACGAGAGCGCGGGCCAGTGCGGTCCCTGCTATCTCGGTCTGCCCGCCGCGGCACGCGGCCTGGCGGACATCCTCAACGGCGGCGGCCCGGCCGCGCTGGAGGCGGTGAAGCAGGTCGCCAAGTCGGTGAAGCGACGCGGTGCCTGCTCCCACCCGGACGGTTCGGCGATGTTCATCGAGTCGACCCTGAAGGCGTTCACGGACGACCTGGCCGCGCATGTCCTCGGAAACGGCTGCGGAAGGCCCGTGGAGGGCGTTCTGCCGCTCTTCGAGGACGGTCAGGTTCCCATGGGCGTCCTGACCGGTCCCGGTGAGCAGGAGGCGGGTCCCAGCCGCCAGAAGATCTTCGTCGACTGGACCCTGTGCCGTGGGCACGGTCTGTGCGCCGACCTTCTCCCCGAGGTCTTCGAACTGGGCGCCGACGGCTTCCCGACCGTGGCGCAGGCCTCGGTGCCGCGGTTCGCCGAGGCCAAGGCCCTGCGTGCGGTGCGGCGCTGCCCGGCGCTCGCGCTGCGCATCGAGGAGGACACCAGGGGGGCGTCGTCGTCGCGCAACAACCTGCCGGTCCTCTCCCAGGGACGCGGGCGCCGCGCGCTCGGCAGCGGCCGCTGACACGAAGGAGCGGGCCACCGGTTGCCGGTGGCCCGCCTTCGGCGTGTTCCGCCCGGTCGCCCTACCTCGTTCCGGCCCGGTCGCCACACCTGTTCCGTCGGAGGCGCGACCGCGGGGCGGGAGTTACCGCGGGAATGCCCGGGAAACGAAGAAGCGGACCACCCTGTTCGGATGATCCGCTTTCAACGTCTGTGGAGCTAAGGAGAATTGAACTCCTGACCTCCTGCATGCCATGCAGGCGCTCTACCAACTGAGCTATAGCCCCTTGTGGCCACGCGGTCGAACCGCGTTTTCACCGTGTCGCCCGGTTTCCCCGGCGGCGACGCCAACATTACACGGTTCCCCAGGTGAACCACCAAATCGTTTCCCGTGTGTACCGATTCGGGCGCCATGTCGCATTTTCTGGAGGTGCGGGCATGAACACCGGGCGGACGGCCGGGGCCGAAGAGGGGCGCAGGACCCCTGGGTGCCCGCCGGGCCGCCGGGCCGCCGCCCGCCGGCGTTCACGGGCTCTCGCGGGCTTCCACGGGCCTCACGGCGGCCCGTTCGGCTCCAGGGGCCCTGAGGGAGCCCGGGGTCCGCTCCGGGGCGGCCAGGCCTCCCGCTCGGGCGCGGCCGGGAGGAGCGGGGCCAGGAACCAGAAGACCCCCGGGGCAGAAGCCTCCCGGGGGTCACGCGGTCCAGGGGGTCGTACGGTCCTGGGGTCAGGCCGTGGCGAACGAGTAGAACCGCTTGAGCGTGCAGTGCTCGTCGAGGAGCCGCGCGTAGATCGGCTCGCCCTCGAGCTCCCGATACGTCTCGATCGGGTCGCCTTTTATGATCAGCGCCCGTGCGCATTCCTCGCACCAGTACTGGTAGTCGTGGTTGACCGGCTCCATGTCGCGGACGATCGGCGTACCACTGCCGCACCAATCGCATTTCCGCCTGTGCGCACCCATCAATCAGCTCCAGCTGTGGCCGCAGGCCGTGCACACGTAGGAGATTCCACCGTTGTCACCGAGAACCTGGGCAACGTGGACCGATCCACAGGAAGGGCAGTCGAGGAGGGTGACTTTCTTACGGTTCAGTGCCACTTCGAGGAGATCGTCGACCTCCTCGAGGATGCTGGCAGGCATCGCTACTCCCTCCCGTCGGGCCGCGCCCCCTTCCGGCCGTTTGATTCTGCCACGGCCGGAGCAATACGGTCAGCGACGCCTGCGTACCAGTCCGGACACGGGCACCCGGCAGGGCTGTGGCGGGCGGCGCATACGAGCACGCCGGGAGCGCGTCCGCAGAGGTATACGCCCCAGAGACCCCAAGTGACTCAAGCGGGTTCCCGATGAATGTGCCGAAGACCACGGCGTCCACGGGACGGGAGCGGGCTTGGCCGCCGCCGGCCGCCTGTCGCTGGTCGGTGATGTCGGCTGCCCCGTCCACCGATCAGGTCCGTCGCCCGCATCCTCGTCCGCGCCCTCATCGGCCGACCGCGGTCGCCAACTGCGCCCGCCTCGCCGCCTTCTCCGAAGGCGAGGCCTCAACTCGGGGACGGACAAAGAAAGATCCCGCTCCCTGACGGGAACGGGATCTTTCATCACTCTCTCGACGACTCCGGAGAGTCTGTCCGTGGAGCTAAGGAGAATTGAACTCCTGACCTCCTGCATGCCATGCAGGCGCTCTACCAACTGAGCTATAGCCCCTTGCGTTCTTCCCGCCCTGCGGGCCGAACAAGAAGAACTTTAGCCTGCGACCAGCCGGAAAGTGAAATCCGGTCCCGGCGGGCCCGGGCGACCGGACGGGGAGCCGTCCGGCACCCCTCAGTCGTCGTCGCCGAGGACCGGCTCCGGCAGTGTGCCGGCGTTGTGCTCCAGGAGCCGCCAGCCGCGCGCGCCCTCACCGAGGACGGACCAGCAGCAGTTCGACAGACCGCCGAGGCCCTCCCAGTGCGGGGACTCAAGACCGAGCAGACGGCCGATGGTGGTGCGGATCGTGCCGCCGTGACTGACGACCACGAGGGTGCCGTCGTCCGGGAGCTTGTCCGCGTGCCGCAGCACCACGGGGGCGGCGCGGTCGGCGACCTCGGTCTCCAGCTCGCCCCCGCCGCGCCGCACCGGCTCACCGCGCTTCCACGCGGCGTACTGCTCACCGTGGCGGGCGATGATCTCCTCGTGCGTCAGGCCCTGCCAGACGCCCGCGTAGGTCTCGCGCAGGCCCTCGTCGTGGGTGACGTCGAGGCCGGTGAGAGCGGCCAGTTCGGCGGCCGTGGCCGCGGCGCGCCGGAGGTCCGAGGCGACGATGGCGTCGGGCTTCAGCGAGGCGAGTAGCCGGGCGGCGCGACGTGCCTGCCCGATGCCCGTCTCGGTCAGCTCGACATCGGTCGAGCCCTGGAAGCGGCGGTCCACGTTCCAGGAGGTCTGGCCGTGGCGCCACAGGATGACGCGACGGCCCCGGCCCGGCTTGCGCTCGTCGGCCGAGGCCCCTCGGGCCTCGGCGCTCACCGCAGTTCCCCCAGGCCGGCGGAGTCCTCCTCGGTCTGGAACTTGGCGTGCTCGGCGGCCTTGCCGCGGGTGGCCTTGGCCTCCTCGGGCAGGTCCAGCTCCGGGCAGTCCTTCCACAGGCGCTCCAGGGCGTAGAAGACCCGCTCCTCGCTGTGCTGGACGTGCACCACGATGTCGACGTAGTCGAGCAGCACCCAGCGTGCCTCGCGGTCGCCCTCGCGGCGCACCGGCTTGGCACCGAGCTCCTTGTTCAGGCGCTCCTCGATCTCGTCGACGATCGCCTTGACCTGGCGGTCGTTGGGCGCGGACGCCAGCAGGAAGGCGTCGGTGATGGAGAGAACATCGCTGACGTCGTAGGCGATGATGTCGTGCGCGAGCTTGTCTGCTGCCGCCTGTGCGGCGGTCTTGATGAGCTCGATGGAGCGGTCCGTGGCGGTCACTACGCGGCTTTCCGTCGGCGGTCGGTTACGACTCAAGGGTCTCACGGACCGCCGAGGACACCCCACGCGTTTCTCCGGCCACGCCCCGGGCCGTCCCCGGGGCGTGACGCCGGCCACCCGTGGGTCACCCCGTCGGGGTACTGATGATCTTGTAGTCCTGGCCGAGGACGACGGACACGTCCGCGTTGCCACCGGCCTTGCCCTTGGTCACGGCGCTGGTCGGCAGGCCCAGGGTCTTGGCGACCTCGACGGCGTCCGCCTTCCTGGCCGGATCGCCGTACGTGATCCGGGACACGCTCTGGGCGGCGGAGGTGCCGGAGTCCAGGAACGTGTAGCCGCCGTTGACGAGGACGACTCGGGCCTGGCTGGTGGCCGTCTTCAGTCCGGTGGCGTTCTCGATGCCGACGCGGACCGCGGAGCCGGCGTCGGGGCTCTTGGCCGTGCCGCCGAGTACGTCCTTGATCACGCTGCTGGAGGCGCTCGCGCTCAAGGTGCCGTCCTGCTGCACGGGCAGCAGCGCGGTCTTGTAGTCGCCGCCCTTGGCGAGGTCGGCGAGCTTGGCGAGGAAGGCGCCGAGGTCCTGGTCGGTCAGGGACGGGTCGAGGATCTGGGCCAGGGTCTGCACGGTGGTGGTCGCGGCCTGCTTGTCCGAGGACAGCTTGCGCATCACGCCCTGCATGACCTGTCCGAACCGCTCCAGCTGCGCGTTCTGGGCCTCGCCGGGGGCACGGTAGGTGGCGTAGGCGACGGCCGTCTTGCCCGTGAGGGTCTGGTCCTCGCCCTTCTTGACGAGCGGTTCCTCGCCCTTCTTCTTGGCGGCGGGGTCGGGCACCGCGATGTTCGTGGTGACCTCGATGTTGCCGACGAGTTCGACGAGGTTGTTCAGGTACGGGGTGTCGAGCCGCCAGGTTCCCTGGATGTTGGTGCCCAGCACGGTGTCCAGCGCGTCCCGCGTACCGGAGGAGCCGTCGTTGTCGACGGACTTGGCGAGCGTGGTCGTCGAGCTGTCGTCGTCCGTCAGGGCCAGGGAGTTGGGCAGCAGGACGGTGGTGCCCTGCTTGGTGGTGGTGTTGTCGACGAGTAGGGCCGTCGAGGTGCCGCCGCCCTTGGTGTTGTGCAGATGGACGACGATCACGTCGCGCTTCTGCGCGGCGACGGGCGTCGAGGCGCCCGGCTTGGCGGCCGCGGCGGCGCCGGGCAGCTTGCCCGCGTACCAGAGGTAGCCCGCCCCGCCGACCACGGCCAGCGCCGCGACCACGACGAGGGCGACGACCCGGCTGCGGGCGCGGCGCTTGGCCTCCTCGCGGCGCTCGGTGCGGTTCTCCGTGAACTTCAGCCAGTCGATGACGTCCTCGGACTCGGCTTCCTGCTCCTCGACGAACGCGAACTGCTCGGTGCGGTAGTCGCGGTCGCTCCCGGGGGCGCCGTCCTCGGCCGGTCGGGCCTGCTGCGGGATGCGGGCGGCCTGCTCGGCGACCCGGGGCTGCCGGCCGGTGCTCGCGGCGCCCGCCGTGTCGGCGCCGCGCCCCTGTCCGTCGTACGGCGCCTGGACGGTCCCCGCCGCGCCGCCGCGGGGCGCACCCGTGCCGAACGGGTCGAAGGAGTCGTACGAGGAGACGGCCGGCTGCTGACCGGTGTCGTAGGGCGACACGGTCTCCTGTCGGCCGGTGTCATAGGGCGACACCGTTTCGTGGCGACCGGTGTCATAGGGCGACACGGTTTCGTGCTGGCCCGTGTCATAGGACGACGCGGTTTCTTGCTGGCCCGTGCCGTAGGGCCGGACAGGTTCCTGACGGCCCGTCGCATAGGGGTCGTAGCCGTAGCCCTGCTGCTGCCCGGCGTCGTAGCCCGCGTACCCCTGGGCGGGCTGCTGCGGGACCGGCCGGTACACCGGCTGTCCGTACTCGTCGTAGCCGACGAGCTCGTACTGCTGGTCGCCGCCCGCGTATCCGTCGTATCGGTCGTTCACCGGGTGCCCCTCTCGGCTCACTGGCCGCGGTACAGCTCACGCTTGTCGATGTAGCGCACCACACCGTCCGGCACCAGGTACCAGACGGGGTCGCCCTTGGCGACTCTCGCACGGCAGTCTGTGGACGAGATGGCGAGCGCGGGAACCTCGACCAGCGAGACACCGCCCTCCGGGAGTCCCGGGTCGGTCAGGGTGTGACCGGGCCGGGTGACCCCGATGAAGTGCGCGAGGGAGAACAGTTCTTCCGTGTAGCGCCAGGTGAGGATCTGGCCGAGCGCGTCCGCGCCGGTGATGAAGAAGAGATCCGCGTCGGGGTTGAGCGAGCGCAGGTCGCGCAGGGTGTCCGTCGTGTAGGTCGGGCCGCCGCGGTCGATGTCGATCCGGCTGACCGAGAACTGCGGGTTCTCGGCCGTGGCGATGACCGTCATCAGATAGCGGTCCTCGGCCGGGGTGACCGTGCGGTCGGTCTTCTGCCACGGCTGCCCGGTCGGCACGAACACCACCTGGTCGAGGTGGAACTGCGCGGCGACCTCGCTGGCCGCGACCAGGTGTCCGTGGTGGATCGGGTCGAAGGTGCCGCCCATGACTCCGAGCCGGCGCTTGCCCGGATTCGAGGGGGCGTTGCCGGGGCCGATCACCAGGCGCTTCGAGCCGCCGGCCGCCGCGCCCGCGCCGCCCGTGGCGTCGCCGACGGCGCCGCTCTCCGTGTCATTCGCCGGACCGGTAGGCATGTCCTGCTCTCCCATGCGTGCAGACCCTACCGGCCCGGCCGAGGGGCTCCGGCCGACAGGGGCCCCGTGCGGGCCCTCGGGGCTCAGCGGTCGCGGTTGAAGCGCGTCGTGATCCACAGCAGCAGAAGCAGGATGAACAGGGCCCCGCCGCCGGTCAGGTACGGGCTGAGGCTCTCGTGGTTGCCGCCGTTCTCGCCCTCGGCGACGACGGTGGCCAACTGTGCGGCGGTGTGCTGGATGCTCATCTCGGCAAGACCTATCCGATGAGGGTCCCCCCGCTCGACCTGGATCGAGAGGTGGGGAGGGCGGGATGAAGATGTCGGCCCATCGTATGCGGGCGCCTACGCCGCGAACACGCCGACTCCGCCGTTGGGTACGGCGCTCCGGCGCCGTCGGGTACGGCGCTCCGGCCGCGGGGCTCCGGCCGGCCGTCAGTCGTCGCGCTTGTAGCCGCGCAGCAGGAACCAGGCGGCCAGGACCACGCCGATGATCATGACGATCAGCACGACGCGGAGCAGATTGCCCGGACCCTGCTTGTCTGCGGCCGCGGCGGCCTCGGTGAACCACGCGGCTGCGGGGATGTGCTCCATGTCGTACGACTCCTTCTCTGTACTGCCCGTCAAAGGTATCTCCGCCTAGGCTGGGCCCTGCCTTGGGGGCACATAGGGCACTCGGACGCGCATGGGGGAACACATGTCAGACGGCGGCCACGAACGGAACGGGCACGAGAAGGTGCCGAGCAGGCAGCGCAGGCGCTTCGCGGGGATCTCCTCGCGGGCCTACGAACACCCGGCGGACCGCTCGGCCCTGGTGGCCCTGCGCAGGCTCAGCGGCTTCGACACGGTCTTCAAGGCACTGAGCGGGCTGCTGCCCGAGCGCAGCCTGCGGCTGCTCTTCCTGTCCGACTCGGTGCGCGTCTCGGACGCCCAGTTCGCGCACCTGAACGACATGCTGCGGGACGCCTGTTACATCCTGGACCTGGAGAAGGTCCCGCCGATGTACGTGAACCAGGACCCGCAGCCGAACGCGATGTGCATCGGCCTGGACGATCCGATCATCGTGGTGACGACCGGGCTCGTCGAGCTGCTCGACGAGGAGGAGATGCGGGCGGTCGTCGGCCACGAGGTCGGACACGCGCTGTCCGGTCACGCGGTCTACCGCACGATCCTGCTGTTCCTCACCAGCCTCGCGGTCCGGGTCGCCTGGATCCCGCTGGGCAATCTCGCGATCATGACGATCGTGACGGCGCTGCGCGAGTGGTTCCGCAAGTCGGAGCTGTCCGCGGACCGGGCCGGACTGCTGGCCGGCCAGGACCTGCGGGCCTCGATGCGCGGTCTGATGAAGATCGCGGGCGGCAATCATCTGCACGAGATGAACGTGGACGCGTTCCTGGAGCAGGCCGAGGAGTACGAGTCGGCGGGCGACCTGCGGGATTCCGTGCTCAAGATCCTGAACGTGCTGCCGCGCACGCATCCCTTCACCGCGGTCCGGGCGGCCGAGCTGAAGAAGTGGGCGGAGTCCCGTGACTACCAGCGGATCATGGACGGCCACTACCCGCGGCGCGAGGAGGACAAGGACACCTCGGTGTCGGACTCCTTCCGGCAGTCGGCGGCCAGTTACGCGAGCGATGTGAAGAGCTCGAAGGACCCGCTGATGAAGCTGGTCAGCGACATCGCGGGCGGCGCGGGAGACCTCGGGGGCCGGGTACGGCGCGGCTTCGGGGGCTTCGCGGGCGGCACGACCAAGGACGGCACGGCCGACGCGTCCGACGGGAAGGCCGAGGGCGACGGCGCCGGACGGACCCCGCGCGAGGACCGCCCCGGCGACGGGGACACGGACTCGGACGCGGGCAAGGACGGGAACGGGAACGGCCGGGACTGATGCGCCGGGCGGGGCGGGGTCCCGAGGACGGCTCGCACCGCGGAGCGCGGTCGAGCCACCGGACGGAGAAGCCCCGCCCGGCTGTCCGGGCCTTCCGGGCTGTCCGGATCGTCGGGTCACACCTTCGGCTGCGCGCTCCGGGCCAGTGAGCCGCACACGGCGGTGGCGCTGCCGGTGGCGTACGGGTCGGTGCCGGCCGGACCGCCCGCCTTCGCCGTCTCGCCCGCGAGCAGCGGCCGCAGCCGGCTCACCGAGTCGTCGGAGCAGGCGAGCGGACCGGCCTGGACGTAGGAGGTGACCAGTTCGGCCTGGTGCATGCGCAGGTCGTCCCGGTCGAAGCGGAAGGTCAGCTCGCGCCGGACGGTGAACAGGGAGGCCTTGGCCTGCGCGTTCGCACCCGTCGGCTTCAGCGCGTAGACGAAGGTGTGGTCGGCGACGACCTCCAGGGTGTTCGTGTCGGACTCGGCGGCCTGGAGGGTGCCCTGCACCCGGATCCCCTTGTCGGCGAGCTGCGTACGGGCCGCGTCGAAGCGGATCAGCCAGCCGGTCGGGGTGTGCCGTCCGTCGGCGGCCGGCTGGTCGAAGCTCTGGTCGAACTGGTCGAGCTGGCGCGGGTCGAGCAGGATCCGTACGGGCCGGGTGGCGCCTCCGGTCAGGACGCTCGGGTCGAGGGACGACTCCACGAGGTAGTCCTTGGCGGTGGTCAGGGCGGTGACGACCTGGTCCTCGGAGAAGTGGGCGGTGCGCCGGACGGCCGGCATGGTGATGCCCTCGGCGCCGATGCGGAACTGGGCGGCGGGGCTGTTCCGGTACAGCTGGTCGGTGCCGGCGGCGCCGGGGACGGCGGTCTGCGGGGCGAGCGGGATCACCGTCATCCGCAGCGGCTCGGCCGTCTGGGTGACGGTGGTCGGGTACGGGTGCCGTACGCCCAGGTAGATCGCGGTGCCGAAGGCCATGGCTATCAGCAGGACGAGGATCAGTGCCTGCCGGGACAGCCCGCGTTGCAGGGGCGGCCGGCGGCGTACGGCCGGGCTGTGGTCGGCCATCCGTTCCTGGGCGGAGAACTCCTGGAGGCGGGCAGCGCGGACGAACGACTCGTCGAAGACGACGGATCGGTACTCGTCCTCGCCACCGGCGGGAGCACCCTCGGGTGTCCCCTCAGGTGGGTCTCCAGGCCCGCCCATACCTTCAGAGTAGGTCTCCGGAGGCTCCGGTAAACGCTGTGGTGCGCGACAAGTTCTGACAGGTTCCCACCAGGCCGGTCACGCTGTGCGACGGACGCGGGCGCCCCGGCGTGAACACCCGCGTCAGGGTGTCCGCGGTACCGCCGACACCGTCGCCCGGGGAAGGGCCGGGGAGGAGGACGGGCCCGGGCCGGTGATCTTCTCCTGGCCCTGTTCGAGACCGGAGGAGGCGGGTGAGGGGACCTGGTCCCGGCCGCCGGAGGAGGCACCGCGGTAGACCGCGGTGAAGGCGAGGGCGACCATGCCGATGCCCATGACGAGCGCGAGGATCCAGGCCACGGGGCGGTGCCAGCGGATCTGCTTGCCGTAGGGCCGGCCGTACAGCCCCGGGAAGCCGTGGCGGCCCTCCAGGACCTCGGAGTCGTCCGGGTCGTCCAGGTCGGGATCGTGGGCGAAGTCGGGGCCGAAGGCGTCCTCGTAGCGCTCGTCGTCGCCGCGTGCGCCGCGGGCGTGCGCCCGGCGGGCCTCGGCCTCGGAGGCCTCGGCACGGGCCTGGGCCGCCGCGAGCAGCCTCTCCACGGCGGTCGGTTCGTGGAACGTCGCCGCCCGTACGAAGTCCTCGTCGAAGACCACGGAGGCGAACTCTTCGTCCGCACCCCCGCGGTCGTGGTCGTCGTCGGGCTCCCAGCCGTCAGGGAACGGCGTGCCCCCCACGTCCTCCGGCACGGATCCAGAGTAGACCTGAGGGGTCAATTTGGGCAGACGGTACGGAAATTCGTCTTCCCGGGTGACCGCGCCCGAGTGGACCGAGAGCCGTGAGCCGTCCGCCGCGCGCCCCGCGCCCGTCATCGCGCCGCCCGTACGTCCGGCACGCGCCCCGGAAGCCTCGTACGCCCGTACGAGGCCGTCTCCGGGCCCGCCGGGGCGGTTGCGGGACCCGCGCGCCCCGGCCGGGGGATCTCAGCGGCGGATGTGGCCGTCGCCCGTGACGATGTACTTGGTGCTCGTCAGCTCCGGCAGTCCCATCGGGCCGCGCGCGTGGAGCTTCTGCGTGGAGATGCCGATCTCGGCGCCGAAGCCGAACTGGCCGCCGTCGGTGAAGCGGGTCGAGGCGTTCACGGCGACGGTCGTGGAGTCGACGAGCTGGGTGAAGCGACGGGCGGCCTGCTGCGAGGTGGTGACGATGGCCTCGGTGTGGCCGGAACTCCACAGCCGGATGTGGGACACGGCCCTGTCGAGCGAGTCGACGACCGCCGCGGCGATGTCGTAGGAGAGGTACTCGGTGTCCCAGTCCTCGGCCGTGGCCTCCACGACGGTGGCCTTGGAGTCCTTGGCGAAGGCGAGGACCCGCTCGTCGGCGTGCACGGTGACCCCGGCGTCCGCGAGAGCGTCCAGCGCGCGCGGCAGGAACGCGGCGGCGATGTCCTGGTGGACCAGGAGGGTCTCGGCCGAGTTGCAGACGCTGGGGCGCTGGGCCTTGGAGTTGATCAGGATGTCGACGGCCATGTCGAGGTCGGCCTGGGCGTCGACGTACACGTGGCAGTTGCCGGTGCCGGTCTCGATGACCGGGACGGTGGACTCCTGGACGACCGTGCGGATCAGGGAGGCGCCGCCGCGCGGGATGAGGACGTCGACCAGACCGCGGGCGCGCATCAGCTCACGGACCGACTCGCGGCCCTCTCCGGGGACGAGCTGGATCGCGTCGGCGGGCAGTCCGGCACCGCCGACGGCGTCGCGCAGCACGCGTACGAGGGCCGTGTTCGACTCGTAGGCGGAGGACGAGCCGCGCAGCAGGACCGCGTTGCCCGACTTCAGGCACAGGGCGGCCGCGTCGACGGTCACGTTCGGGCGGGCCTCGTAGATGATCCCGACGACGCCGAGGGGGACGCGGACCTGGCGCAGGTCGATGCCGTTCGGAAGGGTGGAGCCGCGAACGACCTCGCCGACCGGGTCGGGCAGCGCCACGACGTCACGGACGTCGGAGGCGATCGCGCGCACCCGCTCGGGGGCGAGCGTGAGCCGGTCGATGATGCTCTCGCTCGTCCCGGCCTCACGGGCCTTGGCGATGTCCTTCGCGTTGGCGGCGACGATCTCGCTCGTACGGACCTCCAGCGCGTCCGCGATCGCGAGCAGCGCGTCGTCCTTCTCGGCCCGCGGCAGCGGCGCCAGGTCGGCGGCAGCGGACTTCGCGCGATAGGCGGCCTGGGCCACCGGGGACATGGAGTCGTACGGCGAGAGCGTGGTCATGGGGGAAGGGTAGTGCGCCCGGCGGGCCGTTTCGGCGGTTGTCCCATTCGGCGAGACGGGCTCAAAAGGGATGAACTCCCACAGGGGTGGCGGGCAGTGGTCCGTACCCCTCGGCGATCCGCTGGTGGTAGGTCTCGCGGTCGATGACCTCCAGGCCGACGATCTCCCAGGGCGGGAGCTGGGCGGTCTGGCGGTGCTCGCCCCACAGGCGCAGGGCGACGGCCGCCGCGTCGTGCAGGTCGCGGGCCTCTTCCCAGTAGCGGATCTCCGCGTGGTCGTTGGCGTACCGGCTGGTGAGCAGGAAGGGGTGGTCGTGGGCGAGCTGTTCGAGGCCGCGCCGCACCTCGGTCAGCGGGGCCTCGCCGCCTGACACGCTCAGCGTGACGTGCCACAGCCGGGGCTGGTCCGCGGGCCGCTCTCCGCCGTAGGTGTCGCCGGCCGCGACGCTGGTCAGGGCCCGCTCCTCACCCACCGGGCGGGAGGCGGGACCACCGCGGGACGCCGCCGCCCCAGGGCGTACTCGTCTCACGACGGCCTCCTTTACCCGATGGTCGTACCCGATCCCGCGGACTCTCCCTGCCACAAAGTTGAGCAGGTGAGAAGCCGCCGTGTGGCGGTTTTACGGAACGTCCACCGCTGGGGGCGGGGGATTCGGCCGTTTACGGGTGTACCGGACAGCGGATTCGGTGGTGTGTCCGGGACGCCGGTGCCGACGGCGGACGGATGGGGTCACCGTGACGTCCACCGTCCGGGACGCGGACCCCGCCGACGCGCGCACGGGCAGGGGCGCGAGCGGACGGGCAGGACGCGACAGGCGCGACAGGCGCGACAGGCGCGACAGGACGGGACCCGTGTCCTACGGGTTCAGCAGGACGAGGTCGTCGCGGTGCACGACCTCGCGCTCGTACGCCGGACCCAGCTCGCGCGCCAGCTCCCGGGTGGAGCGTCCGATCAGCTGGGGGATCTCCTTGGCGTCGAAGTTCACCAGCCCCCGCGCGACGGCCCGGCCGGCGCCGTCGCGCAGTTCGACCGGGTCTCCCGCGGTGAAGTCGCCCTCGACGCCCGCGATGCCCGCGGGCAGCAGCGAGGTGCGCCGCTCGACGACCGCGCGCACGGCCCCGTCGTCCAGGACGAGCGCGCCCTGCGGTGTGGAGGCGTGCTGGAGCCACAGCAGCCGGTCGGCCGAGCGCTTGCCCGTGGCGTGGAAGAAGGTGCCGGTGTCCCGGCCCGCGAAGGCGTCGGCGGCGTGGACGGCACTGGTCAGCACCACCGGGATGCCGGCGGCGGCGGCGATCCTGGCCGCCTCGACCTTGGTGACCATGCCACCGGTACCGACACCGGCCTTGCCCGAGCTGCCGATCTCGATGCCGGCGAGGTCCGCGGGCTCGCGCACCTGGGCGATCCGTGCGGTGCCGGGCCTGCTGGGGTCGCCGTCGTAGACCCCGTCGACGTCGGAGAGCAGGATCAGCAGATCGGCGCGTACGAGATGGGCGACGAGGGCGGCGAGACGGTCGTTGTCGCCGAAGCGGATCTCGTCCGTGGCCACCGTGTCGTTCTCGTTGACGACCGGCAGGGCGCCCATGGCGAGGAGCTTGTCCAGGGTGCGTGAGGCGTTGCGGTGGTGGGCGCGCCTGCTGGTGTCGTCGGAGGTGAGGAGCACCTGTCCGACGCGGATGCCGTAGCGGGCGAACGAGGCGGTGTAGCGGGCCATCAGGAGGCCCTGGCCGACGCTCGCGGCCGCCTGCTGGCGGGCGAGGTCCTTGGGGCGGCGGCGCAGCCCGAGCGGGGCGAGGCCTGCGGCGATGGCCCCGGAGGAGACGAGGACGATCTCCTTCTGGCCTCCGTCACGGGCCTTGGCGAGGACGTCGACGAGAGCGTCGACCCGGTCCGCGTCGAGCCCGCCGGAGGCGGTGGTGAGCGACGAGGAGCCCACTTTGACGATGATCCTGCGGGCTTCGTTCACGGCCTGCCTTGCCCTGGCCACCTTGTTTTCGTCCCCCTCGCGTCGGTTCCGGCTGCTGCGGCCGAATCTACGCGAAGAGGGACTCTGCACGCCGCGTCGGTCCGCCCTACGGACGCGCAGCGCTGAGGGCCGGGTAGCGACAGTCCGTCAGGTACCCAGGAACAGAGCTACCGCGAACGCCACCAGCAGGACTCCCACCACGAGCAGCACCGTTCCGAAGATGCGTACCTGCGCGACGTTCGGAAGGTCTTCGGCTCCCGCTCCGGTTTGCGCGCGCAGTTCCCGCGCGAAGTCGGCCACGCTCCGACTTCTGGAGACGAGTACCGTGCCGAATATCAGGAAACCGAGGCCGCAAACTCCGGCGAAAACCTTCGCGGCTGTTGGCGGGCTGGCGGCAGCTGATGCCAGAAATTCCATCTCATGTCCTCTGAAGTGCGGCGGCCACCAAACCGGCGAGCCGCCGCACTCTATATCAACACTCAGCTGAAGGGCCAGAGGAACGTGTATCCGACGCCGGCCGTGAGGTTCGCCGGCACAGCGGGCGGAATCCAGTTCAAGCCCCCTCCGAATCCGACCTGCGCGCCGTACACGAGTGCACCGGCAGCGTTGTGAGCTCCTCCCGTGCCGATCGAGCCGTGGCCCGTCACCCCTTCACCCACGCTGGCATCGAGCTGACCTCCCCACCCTGTCAGCTGGCTCAGGTCGTCTGCGTTCGAGTAGAACTCATCGATGCTGTAGTTGGCCTCCACCCCGCCCAGACCGATACTGGGCGTGATCGTCGTGCCTTCGGAATCCTTGCCTGCGAAGTCGAACAGGTGACAGGCGCTGACCGAGAGGGCGATTCCGAAAGAGATGGAAACCGTCCCGCAGGTGCCCGTGGCCTTCGGGACATACCCCTTCAGCAACTTCAGCACATTGGAACCGGAGCGCGAACGGGCCGTAGTGCCAGCGATATCCGAGAACGGGACGTTGATCACAGGAATAGCCTTGGCAACAGCCTGGATCGCCTTCTGCGTCTGGTAGACCTTCTCCATCTGGTCGTAGTACGCATCCCAGTCGAAGCCCGGCTTCGTGGCCTTGTCGAGCGGAGGGGCCGTGTACTTGTCCGCCTTCTCCGCGCTGTCCGAGCAGTCCTTGCCCATCTGGCACTTGATCTGATTGCTCAGGCCCGTGGGGTCGGTGGAGTTGACGGGGTTGTTGTCGGAGTAGCTGTAGGCGCTCAATGCCTGCGGCGTGTACGGCTCGATCAGTTCGTCCGGACTGATGAACCGGCCGAGCGTCGGGTCGTACATGCGCGCGCCGAGCAGCGACAGTGACGTGCTGTCGTCCTCCGGCTTGCCGAGGAATCCGCGGTCGAGGCCGGAGGGCAGGTCGCCGCTCCCGACATTGCGCTGCTTGCCGAACGGGGTGTAGCGGCGTCGGGTGAACACTCCACCCATGGTGATCAGCAGGGCCGTCGACGCCTGGGTGTCGTTCATGAGCCAGCTCAGCTTGCCGTTGGCCGAGCCGTCCCCCTGACGCATGGCGACCGCGGTACCGGCGGCGTTGTACAGACGCGTCGCCTTGACGCCGTCGCCGGTGGCCTTGTGCAGTTCCTGGCCGTCGAGGTATAGGACGTTCTCGGTCTTCGACGTGCGCAGCAGGATGTTGCCGTCCGTGTCGTACACGTAGGCCGAGACCTCGGTGCCACCGGCCTTGCGGGTGGTGGTGATCTGGCTGACCCGGTTCTGGGCGTTCCAGTCGATCGTCGAGCTGTCGCCGTTCACCGTGCGGGTGTGCATCTGGCCCGCCGCGTTGTAGGTGAAGCTGTCGGATCCGGCCTGGGTCACCGCGTGCGGGTGGGCCTGGCCCGCCGTGTACGTGGAGCCGTCGGCGCTGTACCCGGGGTAGGTGTACTTCTTCGTCGTCGATCCCGCGGCGGTGGTGTCCTTGACGGACATCAGGTTGCCGAGATCGTCGTAGGAATACGACTGGTCGTACGGGTCGAGACTGCTGCTCAGATCCGATGCGGCCGCGCCCGTACAGCCGTCGGTGGCCTCGGTGGTCCACGCCCGGCTGAGGCGGTTCAGCTCGTCGTACCTGAAGCACTCGCTCTGCTTGGCCACGGCGTCCGTGACACCGGTGATCTGGCCACCGAGGTCACGCGTATAGCTGTCGTTCTGTGCGGTCTTGGTGGTCGCGCCCGTCGTCACCGTCGTCTGGACGGTGGAGAGCTTCCCGCTGCCGTCGGAGTCGTTGTAGGTGTAGGCACGGCTCGCCGTGGCGTCCGAACCTCCACTCGCGCCGAACGCACGGGCGTTGAGCCGTCCCAGGCGGTCGAAGCCGATGTTCGACTGGTAGGTGGCCAGCGGCGAGGAGACCTTGGACGGGAGCCCCTGGGCCGTGTAGGAGGTGGTCACCTTCTCAGCCGGCAGTCGGCCGGCTGACGGGTCACCGGTCTCGGGGTAGCTGATCGACGTCATGTGGTTGGCGAGGTCGTAGCCGTAACCGACCGTGTAGCTGCCCGCCAGCCCGGAGCCGTCGTCCGGGATCGTGTACGACCTGCCCGTCACCCGTCCGCGCTCGTCGTATCCGGCAACCGCCTCCGTGTACGCCTTGCCGTTCACGTACGACGTCGCCGCGGCGAGCTGACCGACTCCGCCGGTCGCGGTGTCGTAGTCCAGCTGCGACAGGAGCGTGCCGCCCTGCGAAACGGTCTTCTGGCGCTGGAGGTTGTCGTACTGGTACGTCAGTGTCGTGCCGTTGTCGGTCTTGGTGCTCAGCTTGCCGTTCTCGTCGTACTTGGTGGAGGACGAACCGGCGTCGGGGTCGGCCACCGAGGTCTCGTCACCGGCCCAGTTGTAGCCGTAGGTGGTGACGTTGCCCTTGCTGTCCTTGATCGTCAGCAGCTTGCCACTGCGCGTGTAGCCGTACGACGTGGTGCTCGCATTGGCCGGTCCGTGCTCGACGACCTTCGTGGTCTGCCCGAAGACGTCCGTGTAGGTGTCGGTGCGCTCGCCGGTGGCCGGGACCGTGGTGGTGTAGTCGCCGTAGTAGTAGGTACGGGTGTTGCCCGCAGCCTGGGGCGTGCCGTTGACCAGGGTCCGCGTCTGCGCGGTCCGGCCTGCCCAGTCGATCACCGGGTCGGTGTAGGAGGGCAGGTCGTCGACCGTCGGCAGCACCATGCCCGAGCCGGCCGCGCTCGCGTTGTAGAAGGTGGCGGAGGTGCCGGTGACGTTGCCCGAGGTGTCGTAGCGGGTGGAGACGACGTCCCGGCCGACGCCGTCAGGTGCCGTCGACTGGGTCTCGCGAGTACGGCCGAGACCGTCGAGGTACGTGGTGGAGGCGACGTACGTGGTTTCTGACTGTAGGACGCTGGAGGTGACCTTGGGCGCCCCGGTCACCATGTCGGGCACACCGTCACTGTTGGTCCCGGTCGGGATGGAGTAGGTGAACTTCATCGACGGGTCGCCGGCAGGGTAGTTGCCGATCTCCGTCGCCTTGAACACCTGGCTGGAGCGGCCCACGGAGTCGAGGACGATCCGCGTGGTGTGGCCGTTGGCATCGAGGATCCGGTACGGAGCACCCCAAAGGCGGGAGTACCAGGTCGTGGTGGATTCCGCCGCGGCGGGGCCGCCGTCGTCGGGATCCGGAGTGGTGACCTTGACACCGTCGGTCGGCCAGGTCGTGTCCGGCGAGTAGGTCGTGGTGGTCTTCTTGTTCCTGCCGTCGTAGCTGGCGATGAGGCGACCCGCGCCGTCGTAGTCGGACCGGGTGGAACGGAAGGTCGCCGCGTCCGTGTAGACGCGCTCCTCCGTGGCATTGCCATCCGTCAGGGCAGCGTCGTTGTCCGTGACGGATCCCGACCCGTCGTACAGCGTCACCTGGTACGCGTCCTGGTTGGCCGCCGCCCGGTCGGCGCAGTCGGCGGCGTAGTGACGCTTCTCGTCCTGGAAGACCATCCAGCGCTTGACGTCGGAACTGGGGAAGTTCGACGTGTTGTAGGCGCGGCCGTAGGTGGTGCAGCGGTTGTCGTCGGTGTCGACCTGGCCCCAGTCGTTGGTGCGCAGGGGCAGGCCGTAGGTGGTGCTGGTGGAGCTGGTGTCGTCGTACTCGTCCTTGACGACACTCTCGCGCCAGCCCGTGGACGTCAGGTTGTCGGTCGTGGTCTGGCTGTCGCGCACGAAGCGGGCGTCCGGCAGGCCGTCGTAGTGGGCCGTGTCGTGGACCCAGTACTCCTTGCGGACGCGCTGGTGGGAGGTGCCGGCGCCGTCGCGCTTCGAGTACTCGAGGGTCTTGCTCGCCAGCCAGGCGGAGTCGGTCCGGGAGGTGCCGAAACCATCCACGGCCGTGACGCTGCGGGTCGCGGAGGTGTCCGTCTTGGAGGTGCGGTCGCCGTCCAGGCCCCGGTAGAGCCAGTAGTAGGTGGAGGCAGCGTTGCTCTTGGTGCCGGTGAAGACCTCGACCTGCTGGTAGCCGCGCCAGTCCGACCATGTCTCGTCGGAGTCCGAGACCAGAGGGTCGTTGGTGAACCGCCAGCCCGCGCCGCCGTGGTACTCGTAGCGGGTCGTCTGGACGGGGTCGCCGTCATCGCCGGCGCCCTTGCCGACTCCCGGGTCCACGGACACCTGGGTGACCACGTACTTCTTGAACCAGCCCGAATGCGTGGTGGAGTCGCCCTCGGGTGACCATTTCTGCCAGAAGCAGTCCTGTGTGTTGCTGGACTCCGTTGGCAGGCTGTTGATGTCGCAGGCGTCGGGCTGGCCGTAGGTGACGCTGGTCACCGAGCCGAGGTCGCCGTACACCTTGTTCACACGGCGGAAGTTGAGCGTGGACGAGCCGACCTGGTTGTCCAGCCACTCACCGTTGAAGTTGATCACCGGCAGGCGCAGGTCGGCGCCGTCGCCGTACCCCTTGCGCTGGACGTAGTCGAGCCAGAGCGTCTTGCCCACCGTGCCGTCGGGGTTGGGGAGCCCGTACTTCATCTGGTACTGCATCGCCGGGTCCCACGTCGTGCCGTCGTCACTGACGTAGGTCTTGATGTCCCACAGCATGTCGGTGGTGAAGAACGTGGGGTAGTACGTCTTGCCCTTGCAGTCGTCGCCGTTGTCGGGGCCACGGCAGATCAGGTCGGTGGGGACGTCGGGATAGGAAGCGGGCTTATCGGACAGCGCCGGGCAGGCCGGGGGCTCCTTGCCGAGCGGGTCGTCGTAGCTCATCCGCTCCACGCAGCGGCCCACGTGGGACAGCTCGACCTTCGCCGGCAGCTTCGCGCCGGGGATCTGGGAGGCCCAGCCGTACTCGATCCGCGTCAGGTAGCTCGCCGCGTCGTACTGACGGGCCTTGTCGGTGTTGACGACCGAGCGGTAGTAGTTCGTGTCCTTGTCGTAGAAGTACGCGTTCTCGACCTCGTTGGGGTCGACCACGCGGTCCAGGTTCCAGCGCCAGGCCTGGGTGCAGGGCTCCGGGGACTGGGCGTGGCAGGGCTCCCCGGCGTCGTCACCGACCACCGGGACGGTCAGCACGGAGTGCGTCGCGTCACCGGTGCGCTCGGCGCGGCCCCAGCCGAAGTAGTAGCGCATGCCGTCCTGGGTGGAGATCACCCAGTACTCGTCGTCCGCGCCGTGCCCGTTGGTCAGGTGCTGTACACGCCAGCCCGGGTCGTCCTGCACGTGGTAGGAACCGGTGCCGTTGCCGTCCTGGATCAGGGCCGAGTCGACACCGTTGAGGCTGATGGTGTATTCGGCGCCGTCCGGTTCGGTGCCGTGGTTCGGTGACTGCCAGCACAGGTCGCCGACCGTGTTGTTGATGTCCTGGGAACAGTTCTTGTAGCGCCGCTCGATGGAGCCGGTGCTCAGGTCCCAGCCCATGCCCGCCCAGGACGCCTGGTTGTTGGTCGCGGAGGTACGGCCGTCGACCGACTGGGAGTTGTAGGAAAGGGACAGGTCCGGCGTCGTGCCGAACGGCGCCTTCGGCACGGTGATCGGCAGGTCGTAGGTGAAGGCACCCGAACCGGTCGACACGTCCCACTTGCCGCTCGGGCTGAGCGTGGAGGCCCGGTAGTCACCGGCGTCCGAGGACGAACTGGTCGTGAGCGTGGTCACCGTGGCGGTCGTGACGGCCGCGGACATCAGGGCGCCGGACAGTTTCGCGGCCGGGGCCTCGGTCCCGGACAGCTGCGAGGTCGGGGTCTCGGTCCCGACCGTCGTAGCGGGGTCCGCGTCGGCGTACACCGTCGCCGTCAGCCTGCCCGTCTTCAGGTCGTTGTGGACGGGGACGTAGTGGCGGGTGTCCGGGGTGCAGCCGCGCGCCTCCGGCGTGGTGAGCGCGCACGCGGGCATCTGCACCAGCCGCAGCCGGGAGGCGAAGTCACCGCCGTAGGCGTTCTTGAAGGCGGAGTAGTCGATGGTGACGCCGACCGGCCCGGGCGCGACCTTCCTGTCCTTGCGGGTCAGGCGCAGTCCCATGCCGATGCCGCCGAGCTTCTCGACCTTGGCCCGGTCGAGGACCTGGAGGTCCAGGTCCTTGGGCGCCTGGGCCGACGGGACCAGGCCGGGGCCGCCCCTGTCCGAGGTGACGGCGCCCTTCCGGGCGCGGGTGAACGCGGACTGCGGAGGCACTCCCGCGCTCATGATCTGCGCGGCCGTCGGGGTCTGGACCGAGACGACGGCGGACTCGGCCGCGGCGCTGCCGGCCGAGGCGTCGACCACGGCACCGGAGGGAGCCACGGCCCTGGGCTTTCCGGGCTTGACGGCCGAGAGATCGACCCTGGCCGTCACCCCCTTCGGCCAGGACACCTTCGGCGCCCTGGTCATCGTCGGCTCCGCCTGCTGCCCGGGCACCTTCGCGCCCTTGCGTGCGGACACACTGACGGTCGTGTCCTTCGGCTTTGCCGCGCCGACGACCACGGCGAACGCCGGCGCGGACACCAGACCTGACAACAGCACGCTGGAAACCGCTACGACGAAGCCGCGTCTGTATGACGCACGCATCACGAAACCCCACCCCTGGTCGAATATCGACCATAAACGGTCAAAATGACGGGTTCATGACATGAGGGCACGCAAAGCCAACATGTCACGAACACACGTGGACCAGAGGTTAACCAGAATCTTAACCGGATCAATTCCGACAAAGCGCGATGCAGGCCGCGAACCCCGCAGACCCCTTGGTGAAGAATTTGCGCCTCCATGACCAAGGGGAAATCGCGCCACCATCATCTCTGCCGCACCGGATTTCTCAGGTGCTTTAATGGCCCGTCGGTAATCCAGCCAGCTCCCCTTTGGCGCAGCATGTCCCATTTGCGCGTCAAAGGCGCGAACCGTGGCGCTTTTCTCTTTTCCTCAGGGGGTCAATTACCATGCTCGATCGCAGACGCTTTCTGCGTACGGCTGGAATCGTCGCCGGCGCGGCCGCCGTTCCGGCCGTCTCCATCGGGGTGGCTCAGGGCCTCGCGCGTTCCCGCGGCGCCGCGCAGGACGACGCCGCACCCGGTTCCGTGGCCGCCAGTAAGCGGTTCGACCTCACCGCCGCGTCCACCGCGCTGCTGCGCGAGGTGCAGCTGGGCGGCACCCGCGTACTGCAGTCCTTCGCCTTCGACAACACCAACGGGCACCTCTTCACGGTGCAGTTGGTCGACGGCGGACTCCAACTGCCCGGCGAGACACAGACCTACTCGGGCGCGGACCGCGAGGCCAACGGCGACCTCTGCCTGACCCGCCTGGACACGTCCGGCAACATCCTCGGCACCATGTATCTGCGCGGCTTCGGTCACGGTGTGCAGATCGGCGTCGAGGCCACCGGTTCCGGCGCCTACGTCTGGACCGAGACGCACAATGTCCGCAGCCTGAATTCCGACGGCACCACCTACACAGGCTGGGGCGACCGGCTCGCCCGGTTCGAATTCGCCAACGGAACGGTGCTCACCGCCGACTCCCCCGCACTGACCCAATACACCCTGGAAAACGGCGTCGACCGCACCACCTGCGCCATCGACCCGGTCAACAACCGGCTCGCGGTCCGCTGCCGGGTGAGCGGCGCCTTCCGGTTCCGCCTGTACGACCTCGCTGCCTTCAAGTCCGGCAGCCGGACCGCCCTCGCCGACGTCGCCCAGCCCGCCGATCTCCAGCCCGGCTACACCGACACCTTCCAGGGCTTCGCGAGCTACGGCGGCTACCTCTACCTCCTGGCCGGCTCGCCGTACGGAACGAACGGATCCGTGTCACCGAACGGCAACACCTACATCACATCTGTGGACTGGAACACCGGTACCGTCACCGAGCAGAAACTCAGCAAGGCCGGGTACACGCTCTCCTACCGCGAGCCCGAAGGGATGGCCATCCAGATCCCCGACCCGAGCAACCCGCAGGCACTGCGCCTGTGCAGCGGTTTCAGCTCCTTCACATCCGACACGGACCAGAGCAAGAAGACGAGCGTCTACTACAAGGAGGTCCTGGTCTGACCGCCGCGAGGGCATCGGTGAGGCTCACCACACCCCCATTGACCTGGAACGGATGGGCCTATGGTGGGACCGATCCGCGAGGCCGCGTACGGTAGACTTCAGCAAACGTTAATGTTGCCGTCCTTGCGCCTCTTGCGCCCTGCACCGTAGCCCCGGTAGCGGGGCGCAGTTCAGTTTGACCGACAGTCCGGGAGTCCCAAGCATGACCGTTGCGAATGGAAACGCTTCGCCGAAAATAAGCGTCGTAGTTCCTGTCTACAAAGTTCAGGGATATCTGCGTGCATGCTTGGATTCCATTCTTTCCCAGTCTTTCGGGGACTTCGAAATAGTCGTTATCGACGACCATTCCCCCGACGCTTGCGGCCGGATCATCGATGAATACGCCGCCCTGGACAGCCGCGTCATACCCGTGCACTTCGAGCAGAACCAGGGCATCGGAAAGGCGCGGGACGCCGGTGCTCTGAAGTCGCGCGGTGAGTACATCCTGTTCCTGGACAGCGACGACACCCTCGGCGAGGGCGCGCTCCAGGCGATAGCCGACCGCCTCGAAGTCACGGGCGACCCCGACATCCTGCTGCTGAACCACGTCCGCACCTACTGGAACAACCGCGTCCAGGAAAGCGCCGCCGGTGAACTCCTCGCGGGCGCGGGAACCGACGTCTTCACCGCGCTGGAGCGTCCCGAGTTCCTCACCATGTTCGCCGTCGTCTGGAACCGGGCCTACCGCCGCGAGTTCTACGTCGGCAACAACTTCATCTTCACCGACGGCATCTACGAAGACGCGCTCATGGTCTACAAGACCATGCTGACCGCGGAACGCATCGCCGCCACCGACCACGTCTGTGTCGAGTACCGCCAGCGCCGCCAGGGCAATTCCATGCGCACGCCCGGCCGCAAGCACTTCGGGATCTTCGAACAGTACGCCCGCCTCTTCGAGTTCCTCGACGAACGCCCTCATCTCGAGTCGGTGCGCGCGATGCTGTTCGAGCGCACGGCCAGCCACTTCCTGTTCACCCTCGCCCGCGAGGACCGCATCGTCCCCAAGGACCGGGCGGAATTCTTCAAGCTCTCGGCGACGCACTACAAGCGTTTCAAGCCGAAGGGCTTCGTTCTCCCCGAGGGCTCGCAGGGCGTCAGGTTCCAGCTGCTGGAGCGCGGTTCCTACACCGCGTACGCGGCCGTGACGACCGCCGCCAGCACCCGGCACCAGGTGATCCAGCGCGCGGTCAAGGTCAAGACGAAGCTCGGCAAGAGCGCGTACAACCGGCTGTACCGGCTGCACCTGCGCCGCCCCATCGACGAGAACCTCGCGGTCTACACGGCCTACTGGAACCGCGGTGTCGCCTGCAACCCGGCGGCCGTCTACCACAAGGCGAAGGAACTCGCCCCGAACGTCCACGGCGTCTGGGTCGTGCGGCCCGACGCGGTGGACAACATGCCCGAGGGCGTCGACTACGTGGTGGCCAACTCGCCGCGGTACTGGGAGGTCATGGCCCGGGCCAAGTACCTCGTCAACAACGTCAACTTCCCGAACAACATCGTCAAGCGCCCCGGCCAGGTATTCCTTCAGACCCATCACGGCACTCCGCTGAAGGAGATGGGCATCGACCAGCAGAAGTACCCGGCCGCCGCCAAGAACATGAGCTTCGCCAAGATGCTCGAGCGGGCCGACAAGTGGGACCTCAGCCTGACCTCCAACCAGCACTCCACGGAGACCTGGGAGCGGGTGTACCCCTGCGCCTTCGAGGCGGTCGAGTACGGCTACCCGCGCAACGACGTCTTCTTCCGGGCCACCGCCGAGGACGTCCTGCGCATCCGCGGTGAACTCGGTATCGAGGAGGGCAAGACCGCCGTCCTGTACTGCCCGACGGTGCGCGACTACCAGAAGGGCTACGTGCCCCGGATCGACCTGGAGCGCTTCTGCCGTGAGCTGGGGCCCGACTACGTCGTCCTCGTGCGCACGCACTACTTCTACGGTGCCGACCCCCAGCTGAAGGCGTTGCAGGAGCGGGGCCTGATCAGGGACGTGTCGAACTACCCGGTGGTGGAGGACCTCTGCCTGGCGTCCGACGCGCTGATCACCGACTACTCCTCCATCATGTTCGACTACGCGAGCCTCGACCGCCCGATCGTCACGTACGCGGACGACTGGGAGGTCTACCGCCGGGCCCGTGGCGTCTACTTCAACATTCTCTCCGGCGAGCCGGGCGAGACCCCGGGAGCGACCGCGACCAACGAGGACGAGCTGATCGAGGCCTTCCGTTCGGGAGCCTGGAACGGCGCCAAGGCCGCCGAGCTGCGTGCCGCGTTCCGCGAGCGGTTCGTCCAGTTCGACGACGGGAACGCGGCGGAGCGCGTCGTGCGCCACCTGTTCCTCGGCCAGGAGCCCTCGCCCGCCGTACTGCCCCTGGACGAGCGGACGCCCGCGCCCGCCCCCGCCTCTGTCGCCAAGGCGCGCATTCCGTTGCAGCCGACCGGCGAGCGCGGCCTCATCGGCGCCTGACGTGCGGAACGAGAGAGAAGAGCACCACGTGATGTCCCGGCCCACCAAGGCTGTCATTCCCGCGGCCGGCCTCGGAACCCGGTTCCTGCCGGCCACCAAGGCCACTCCCAAGGAGATGCTGCCGGTCGTCGACAAGCCGGCGATCCAGTACGTGGTCGAGGAGGCCGCCTCGGCCGGCCTCGACGACGTCCTGATGATCACCGGCCGCAACAAGCGCCCCCTCGAGGACCACTTCGACCGCAACTACGAGCTCGAATCCGCCCTCCAGAAGAAGGGCGACGCGAGCCGGCTCGCCAAGGTCCAGGAATCCAGCGACCTCGCCACCATGCACTACGTCCGCCAGGGCGACCCCAAGGGCCTCGGCCACGCGGTCCTGTGCGCCGCCCCGCACGTCGGCAACGAGCCCTTCGCCGTCCTCCTCGGCGACGACCTGATCGACCCCCGCGACCCCCTGCTCGCCCGCATGGTCGAGGTCCAGGAACAGCACGGCGGCAGCGTCATCGCGCTGATGGAGGTCGCGCCCGAGCAGATCCACCTCTACGGCTGCGCCGCCGTCGAGGCCACCGCCGAGGGCGACCTGGTCAAGGTCACCGGCCTGGTCGAGAAGCCGGACACCGCCGACGCGCCCAGCAGTTACGCCGTCATCGGACGCTACGTCCTCGACCCGCACATCTTCGACATACTGCGCACCACCGAGCCCGGCCGCGGCGGCGAGATCCAGCTCACCGACGCCCTCCAGCAGCTCGCCACGGACGAGAAGATCGGCGGCCCCGTGCACGGCGTCGTCTTCAAGGGCCGCCGCTACGACACCGGCGACCGCGGCGACTACCTGCGTGCCATCGTCAGACTCGCATGCGAACGTGAAGACCTGGGCCCGGACTTCCGGACCTGGCTCCGCAGTTACGTAGCCGAGGAGATCCAGGGCGACGAGAGCTGATCGCGTCCCACGGAACATGAAAGGGCGGGCCGGAGGATGTCCTCCGGCCCGCCCTTTCATGTCGTCACCCCGATACCGGGCGAGCCGAGCGCTCCCTAGAAGGGCTCGAAGTCGTCGTACTCCTTCTGCGACTCGTCCCGCTCGGCCTGCTGGTCACGGCGGCGCTGCGCGGCGGGACGCGGAGCCTCGAAGCGGTGGTCCTCACCACGGCGGCCCAGCATCTCGGCGCCGGCCATGACGGTGGGCTCCCAGTCGAAGACGACCGCGTTGTCCTCGGGGCCGATCGCGACGCCGTCGCCGGAGCGGGCGCCCGCCTTCATCAGCTTCTCCTCGACGCCGAGGCGCGCGAGCCGGTCGGCGAGGTAGCCGACGGCCTCGTCGTTGCTGAAGTCGGTCTGGCGCACCCAGCGTTCGGGCTTCTCGCCCCGCACGCGGTAGAGGCCGTCCTCTTCCTGCACCACGGTGAAGCCGGCGTCGTCGACCGCCTTCGGACGGATGACGATGCGGGTCGCCTCCTCCTTGGGCTTCGCGGCACGCGCGGCGGCGACCATCTCGGCGAGCGCGAAGGACAGCTCCCTCAGACCCATGTGGGCGACCGCGGACACCTCGAAGACGCGGTAGCCGCGCGACTCCAGGTCGGGGCGGACCATCTCCGCGAGGTCCTTGCCGTCCGGTACGTCGATCTTGTTGAGGACGACCATGCGAGGACGCTTGTCCAGACCGCCGTACTGCTTCAGCTCCTCCTCGATGATGTCGAGGTCGGAGATCGGGTCGCGCTCGGATTCCAGGGTGGCGGTGTCCAGGATGTGGACGAGCACGCTGCACCGCTCGACGTGGCGCAGGAACTCAAGGCCGAGGCCCTTGCCCTGGCTGGCGCCGGGGATGAGGCCGGGCACGTCCGCGATCGTGTAGACGGTCTCGCCCGCGGTGACCACGCCCAGGTTCGGGACGAGGGTCGTGAAGGGGTAGTCCGCGATCTTCGGCTTGGCGGCGGAGAGGACCGAGATGAGCGAGGACTTGCCGGCGCTCGGGTAGCCGACGAGCGCCACGTCGGCGACGGTCTTCAGCTCCAGGACGATGTCCTGCATGCCTCCGGGCACGCCGAGCAGCGCGAAGCCGGGCGCCTTGCGGCGGGCCGAGGACAGCGCCGCGTTGCCGAGGCCGCCGCGGCCGCCTTCAGCCGCGACGTACGTGGTCCCCTGGCCGACGAGGTCCGCGAGGACGTTGCCCGCCTTGTCGAGCACGACGGTGCCGTCCGGCACGGCCAGGACCAGGTCCTGGCCGTCCTTGCCGGAGCGGTTGCCGCCCTCGCCGGGCTTGCCGCTGGTCGCCTTGCGGTGCGGTGAGTGGTGATAGTCGAGCAGCGTGGTGACGGACTGGTCGACGACCAGGATCACGTCACCGCCACGGCCGCCGTTGCCGCCGTCCGGGCCGCCGAGCGGCTTGAACTTCTCCCGGTGAACGGAGGCACAGCCGTGACCTCCGCTACCCGCGGCGACGTGCAGCTCGACGCGGTCCACGAAGGTGGTCATGTGGGGTGCCTCCAGCACTTCGGTTACATCGGATACTTCAGTACGTACGCGCCTCGGATGCCTCGGCACCTACGGAATGTCTCTTACGTAAACACGCGAAAGGCGGACCCACTTCCCGTGGGGGAAGTGAGGTCCGCCTCGCGAAGAACTTCTGTTCTACGGAGCCTGGGCCCCGAGGCCTTCGATCCGGTCCGCGTGGAACCGGATCAGCCTCGACAGGTCGGTCAGGCGACCGGAACGATGTTCACGACCTTGCGGCCACGGTGCGTGCCGAACTCGACCGCACCGGCGGCCAGCGCGAACAGCGTGTCGTCCTTGCCACGGCCGACGCTGACGCCGGGGTGGAAGTGGGTGCCACGCTGGCGGACCAGGATCTCACCGGCGTTGACGGTCTGACCGCCGAAGCGCTTCACACCGAGCCGCTGAGCGTTGGAGTCGCGACCGTTCCGAGTGGACGATGCGCCCTTCTTGTGTGCCATGTCTCAGTCCCTACCCTTACTTCGCAGCCGCGGGGATCTCAGTGACCTTGATCGCCGTGTACTGCTGGCGGTGGCCCTGACGACGGCGGTAGCCGGTCTTGTTCTTGTAGCGAAGGATGTCGATCTTGACGCCCTTGTGGTGGTCCACGATCTCGGCCTGGACCTTGATGCCGGCCAGGACCCAGGGGTCGCTCGTCACGGCTTCGCCGTCGACAACGAGCAGGGTCGAGAGCTCGACCGTGTCGCCAACCTTGGCGGTGGGAATCTTGTCAACCTCAACGATGTCGCCGACAGCAACCTTGTGCTGGCGACCACCGCTGCGCACGATGGCGTACACGCGGATCTCTCTTTCGCTCGGAACGGAACCCCGCAGTCCAGCCGACCGGGAATGAACACGGACGGCCTCTCCCAGGCACCGGGGTGTCCGAGAGGAAGAGGTTTACGGGGTGCGGCGCGTCAGGGGACACGCCGACGGTCAAGGTTACGGGGCCACGGCCGAAAGGGTCAAACCAGGCCGGTCCCCGCGGGTGTGCCACCGGTCACGCGGTGTCCCCGGCCCGCGCGTCGCGCGGGCCGGGGACACCGTGCGGAGCCTCAGCTCTCGTCGGTGGCCGCCGTGACGGTGGAGAGCGTCTGCTCGGCCGCCGCGGTCTTCTTCGCCGTGGACTTCGCGGCCGTCTTCTTCGCGGTCGCCTTCTTGGCCGTGGTCTTCTTCGCGACCGTCTTCTTGGCGGCGACGGTCTTCTTGGCGGCGGCCTTCTTCGCCGTCACCTTCTTGGCCGTCTTGCGGGCCGCGGCCTTCTTGGCGGCCGGAGCCTCGGCGTCGGCCTCGGCGGCCTCCTGTCCGGCGGCCTCGGGCTCGGCGACCGGCTCGGCCGCGGCCGACGGGACGACCACGACGGCCCCCTCCTCGGACGCGGTGGGCGCGGTGGCCTTGCGCACGGCACGACGGCGCGGACGGGCGGGCGCGGCGCTCGGGGCGGGGGCCTCGGCCACCGGCTCGGACGCCGTCTCCGGCTCGTCGGCGGTCTGCGCGGGGGCCTCGGCCACCGGAGCCGCGACCGGCTCCGTGACCGTCACGACGGCCTCCTCGGCCGACCTGGGCGAACCGGCCGGCGCCGACACCTTGCGGGTCGCACGACGGCGCGTACGGCCCTGGGGAGCGGCCTCCGGCTCGGGCGCGGGGGCCGTGACGGTCTCGGCCGGAGCCTCGGCGACCGGCACCTCTACGGGAGGCTGCTCGGCGGCAGGGGCCTCGACGACCGGGTCCTCGGACGCGAACGGCTCGGCCTCGGCGGTCTCACGGGACCGCGAGGCGGCCCGCTCGGCGCGCTCCTCGCGCCGGGTCCGGGAAGCGCGCTCCTCGGTCCTCGGCGCACCCGCCGGAGCGGACGCGCGCCGGGAGGTGCGGCGCCGCGAACGGCCACGGGTGGCCGCGGCCTCCGCCTCGGCCGCGCTGCCGTACAGCTCCTCGTCCGGCTGGAACTCGGTCTCGGCCAGAGCGACGGGCGCGGCGACCTCGGCAGCCACCTCGGCCTCGGTCTCCGTCTCCTGCTCCTCGGCCTGCTCGTGCGTGAGCTCGTGGTCGTGCTCGTGGACCTGCTCGGCACCGCCGCGGCCGCGCTTCTTGCGCTTGCCGCCACCGCCGATGGACGTCGGCTGTTCCATGTGCACGATGACGCCGCGGCCGTTGCAGTGGACGCAGGTCTCGGAGAAGGACTCCAGCAGGCCCTGGCCGACCCGCTTGCGGGTCATCTGCACGAGGCCCAGCGAGGTCACCTCGGCCACCTGGTGCTTCGTACGGTCACGGCCCAGGCACTCGAGCAGGCGCCGCAGCACCAGGTCGCGGTTGGACTCCAGGACCATGTCGATGAAGTCGATGACGACGATGCCGCCGAGGTCGCGCAGCCGCAGCTGGCGCACGATCTCCTCGGCCGCCTCCAGGTTGTTCCTGGTGACGGTCTCCTCGAGGTTGCCGCCCTGGCCGGTGAACTTCCCGGTGTTGACGTCGACCACGATCATGGCCTCGGTCTTGTCGATCACCAGCGAGCCGCCGCTGGGCAGCCAGACCTTGCGGTCCAGCGCCTTCATCAGCTGCTCGTCGATCCGGTAGGTGGCGAAGACGTCGACCTCGGAGGTCCACTTCGAGAGCCGGTCGGTCAGGTCGGGCGCCACGTGGGAGACGTAGCCGTGGATGGTGTCCCACGCCTCGTCACCGCTGACGATGACCTTGGAGAAGTCCTCGTTGAAGATGTCGCGGACGACACGGACGGTCATGTCCGGCTCGCCGTAGAGCAGGGTCGGGGCGTTGCCGCTCTTCGCCTTCTTCTCGATGTCCTCCCACTGCGCCTGAAGACGCTCGACGTCACGGCGCAGCTCGTCCTCGCTCGCGCCCTCGGCGGCGGTGCGCACGATGACGCCCGCGTCCTCGGGGACGATCTTCTTGAGGATGGTCTTCAGACGCGCGCGCTCGGTGTCGGGCAGCTTGCGGCTGATACCGGTCATCGAGCCCTCGGGCACGTACACCAGATACCGGCCCGGCAGGGAGACCTGGCTGGTCAGACGGGCGCCCTTGTGGCCGATCGGGTCCTTGGTGACCTGCACCAGGACCGACTGGCCGGACTTGAGGGCGGCCTCGATGCGGCGCGGCCCGTGGGCCATGCCGAGCGCCTCGAAGTTGACCTCACCGGCGTACAGGACCGCGTTGCGGCCCTTGCCGATGTCGATGAAGGCCGCCTCCATCGACGGCAGCACGTTCTGGACCTTGCCCAGGTAGACGTTGCCGACGTACGAGGTCGCCTGCTCCTTGTTGACGTAGTGCTCGACGAGCACGTCGTCCTCGAGGACACCGATCTGGGTGCGCTCGCCGCTCTGGCGGACGACCATCACCCGCTCGACGGCCTCACGGCGGGCCAGGAACTCGGCCTCGGTGATGATCGGAACCCGGCGGCGGCCCTGCTCGCGGCCCTCGCGGCGGCGCTGCTTCTTGGCCTCCAGACGGGTCGAGCCCTTGATGGACTGCACCTCGTCCGAGGGCTGCTCCTCGCGCCGGCCGCGCGGCTCGCGGACCTTGACGACGGTGCGCTCGGGGTCGTTCTCGCCGGGCTGCTCGGCATCTCCGCCGGAGTCACCCGCGCGACGGCGACGGCGACGGCGGCGACGGCTGCTGCTGGAGCCGCCCGCCTCCTCGCGCTCGTCCGCGTCCTCGGCGTCCTCCTCGGCCTGCTCGGCGGCGTCCTCGGCGTCCTGCGCGGCCTGCTCGGCGGCGTGGTCGTCCTCGCCGACCTCGCCGTCCGCGTCCGACTCGGCGGACTCGCCACGACGGCGACGGCGGCCACCGCGACGGCGACGGCGACGGGAGCCCGCGGACTCCTCCTCGCCCTCGTCACCCTCGACGGCGTCCTCCGCGTCCTCGGCGGATTCAGCGTCCTCGACGGGCTCGGTGTCCTCGACGGACTCCTGCGGCTCCTCGGTCACGGCCTGCGGCTCGTCCTCGAAGCCCCGGCGACGGCGGCGACGGCGTCCGGCCGCCGGCTCCTGCACGGCCTCGGCCGGTTCCACGGCCTCCACGGCCTCCACGGCCTCCGTGACCTCGGCGGCCTCGGCCGCTTCGGCGGCGGCCGCGGCGGCGGCGCGCTCGGGCGTCTGGAACATCGGCTCGGTGAACACCGGCGCCTGGAACACGGCGACGGCCGGACGGGCCGGGCGCCGCGAGGAGTCCTCGGTCTTCTGCGCGGGTGCCGAGAAACCGACGGCGGCCTTGCGGGTGGCGCGACGGCGGCCACGGCGCGGTCCGCCGTCCTCGGCCTGCGCGGCGTCGGCCTGAGCGGTTTCGGGCTGCGTGGCCTCGGCCTCGACGGCCTGCGCCCGCGCGGGCTCCTCGGACTTGCGCTCGCTGCTCACGGGCGTCTCCACGCGCTCGTCGGCGGTGTCGCTCTCGGGCGCGCCGGCGGGAGCGGAGACCCGGCGGGTGGCACGACGGCGGGTCGTGCGGCGGGGTGCGGCCTCTTCGGCGGCGGGCGCCTCGGGCTCGGGCTCCTCGGCGGGGGCGGCCACCGGCTCGGCGGCGGCCGTCACGACCTCGGCGGCCTCGGCCGCGGCGGGCGCTCCGGCGGGGGCGGAGGCACGGCGGGTGGCGCGGCGGCGGCTGCGGGCGGCGGGCGCCGGCTCCTCGGCCGCGGGCTCCTCGACGGGCCGGCTCTCGGGCTCGACGGCGGGCGCCACGGCCTCGTCCGCCTGGACGGGCTCGGCGGCCTCGGCCGACGCGGGTGCGCCGGAAGGGGCGGTGGCACGACGGGTGGCACGGCGGCGCGTACGGCGCGGGGCGGCCTCGTCGGTGGCCGGGGCCTCCTCGGTCGCTTCGACCGCGGCCTCCTCGGTCTCGTCCGTCTCCTCGGCCTCGGCGTTCGCGGAGGCCAGGGCCTCGGCCGCTGCTTCCTCGGCGAGGTCGGCGGACGCCACGGCCGGTATGGCCGGAGCGGTGGTCTCGGCCGCGGCCTCGGAGGCGGCGGTCGGGGGACCGGCGGGGCGCGACGCGGCGCGGCGGCGGCGCCGCGGCGGCAGGGTGTCGCTGGGGGTGTTGTTGTCGGAACCCTCGGTGGGTTCGATCGGCTCGAGCATGCGGGTGGATCTCCCGTCAGGCTCCCGGGCGTCGCGCCTGGTCCGGCGATGCCGGTGACGTCCGCGGCTCGCGCGATGCGCGGTGCCGCCGTCCGGGGCGCGGGCGCCGCACGGGAGCTCTCTGTGTCCTGTCTCGCCGGTTCCGTACACCATGTGTGCGCACGGCCTGGCGAAAGTCTTTAAGGTCGGTGCGCTGCCCGACCCAGGTGGCTCCCGGATACGAGGGCGGCGCTACGACAACGGTCCTTACGCGGGACCTTCCTTACGCCGACGCCTTCGCGGCGGCAGCTTCGGCGGCCCCTGTGCGATCGGCTGGGGCGGCTGCGACTGCCTCGCGGTCGGGCGCGAGCGGGTCGGTCACCGTGCCGGTCTCTTCATCGAACAGCCCCTGCGCCAGCCTGGTCACCGCAGCGGCGACCGGCGGCGCCAGGTCGGCCACGGCGCGAAGACCGGACAGGACGTCGTCGGGTCGAACGGCAGGCGTCACGTGCCGAACAACCAGCCGCAGTATCGCACAGGGCTGGTCGGTCGGCCTATCAGCCTGTGGACTGTGCGTCTCGTCGGTCGTCCCGAGGCTCGCCACGGCGCTGCGGGCGTCGAACGTCCGCATGCCGTTCTTGGTCCGGCGGCTGACCTCGACGGTCTGTGCCGCGTTGAAGGCCGCCACCGCGCGCTCCGCGTCCGCCGGGTCCACGCCGTCGAGGCGCATCTCCCACACGGAGGCGGTGAGCCGGTCGGCGAGACCCGAGACGCTGGCCTCGACCGCCTCGGTGATGTCGAGCCCCTGGGGCATCGACTCGTCGAGGAGTTCGCGCAGCTTCTCGGGGTCGCGCCGCTCGGTGAGCGCGATCTCCAGATATTCGGCCTCACTGCCCGTGCCGGTGGGTGCGGCATTGGCGTACGACACCTTCGGGTGCGGCGTGAACCCCGCGGAGTACGCCATGGGTACGGCGGCACGGCGCAGGGCACGCTCGAAGGCGCGCTGGAAGTCACGGTGGCTGGTGAACCGGAGGCGGCCGCGCTTGGTGTAGCGCAGTCGGATGCGCTGCACCGCGGGTGCGGGCGGCGGGCCTTCGGGCTGTCGCTTGCCCAGTGTCGCTCAGTCCTTCATGAGTGCGGTCGTACTGCTACCTAGAGTACGTGTCTCACCGGCCGTTGGTTCCCGCCGGGCGACCGGCTGCGGTTCCGCGGGGGCTCCGAAGAGCATCCGCCGGAAGTCCGCGCGGGCCTGCCGGACGCCGTCGCGGGCGGCCTCCAGGGCCTGCCGCGCCGTCCGCCGGACCGCGCGCGCCGCCTCGGCCGCGGGCTTCAGCACGAGGTCGCGCACGGCGTGCCCGACCGGAGTCAGCACGGCCTGATAGACCCAGCGCGCCGGTTCCACGAAAGTCCACCGGAAAAGACGCGCCAGGAACCGTCCGACGGCGAGCGAGACGTACCCGGCGACCCGCCAGGCGTGCCCGAGCGCCTCGCCGATCTCCCCGGCCACGACGGCGAGGGCCCGCCCGACGGGCACGAGGACCCAGCGCCACACGGCGAGCGCGGGGAGCACCAGCAGGACACGGCCGGTCCGGTACAGCGCGGCACCGAGGCCCACGAGGATCATCCGTACGATCCGCACGAACCCCTCGGCCAGGAACGCGAGCCCCCTGCCGACGGGGGTGAGGACCCAGGTGTACAGCCACACGGCGGGGACCACGAGCAGCCACCGGACCAGCGCGGCGACCACGGTGTACGCCCCGTAGGCGACGGCCGCGAGGACCACGCCGACACCCTTGAGCACCCTGGCGAGGGCGCGCCCGACCGGCGTGAGCAGCCGCGCGTACACCCAGCCGCACACGGCCGCGAGACCGTCGAGGAACCACCCGAGCGCGGCCATGGCTCCGCCGAGGAACCAGCCGAGCACGGTCACCGCGCCCGTGAAGAGCCGGGCGAGCACGGCCCCGGTCCCCCGGGCCACGCGGGCGAGGCCGTGCCCCAGGGGGGTCAGGACCGTGCGGTACAGCCACACGGCGGGCACGACGAGCAGCACCTGTCCGAGCCGGGCCAGCAGCGCGCCGACCGGCAGCAGGACGTACCGCCACAGCGCCACCCAGGGCCATACGAACAGCGCCCGCGCCAGCCATCCGAGGGCCGTCCCGAGCGCTCGCCCCAGCGGGCGGAGCAGCGCGTCCCGGAGAATCCTTCCGCCGACGGCGAGCGCGTCCCACAGCATCCGTACCGGCACGACGAGGACGAGCACCACGATCCGCACCGGAATGCGGATCGCGACGGCGAGGCATCCCTCGGCCTGCGGGGCGGGCCGGGCGGCGGGCGGCTTTTCCAGATCCATACCCGCGTAGACGCACTGGTCGCCGCAATGGATGCGCCGTGCCGGTGACCGGCACCGCTGCCGCTCACCCGGCTCCGGGCTCCGGGTTTCGGGCTCCGCCCCAGGCGCGCCCCCGACCGGCTACTAGTCCAACCTCGAACCAACAGCCGACAGTTGAATAGGAGTCACCGTCACGTCCTTAATTGGGCTGATTTGATGATATGCATGGCGCGTTCCACAGAATGCACCGGTACGACCGGCGTCAACGGGTCAAGCTCGCGATCGGCTTCAGGGAAATCCCCCCGATCGATTCAAGGAGCGCCCCCGTATGAATCCCGAGTCCCGGACCGCACTGCTGCCAGGCCCGCCGGCCCGCGGCCGGTTCAAGAGGGCGGGCGTGGTCGCCTCGCTGGCCCTGGTGATGGCGTCCGGCGTGGTCGGCCCCGCGACACCGGCGGACCTGAACACCTCGGGCAACGCGGCCGCGGCCCCGGACGGCGGCGACCGATGCAGACCGCACCGCCTCGACGACAGGGCCCCCGCGAGCGAACCCGCCGACGGCCGGAGGGGGTGCAGAGGTCCACGGGGCCCGAGGGGCGAAACCGGGCCCGCCGGACCCCAGGGCCCGCCCGGTCCGGCCGGAGCGGCAGGCGCGGCCGGGGCCACCGGCCCCCGGGGCGAGGCCGGCGCGACAGGACCGACGGGACCGTGCGTCGGCCTCGACTCGGCGCAGGAGTCCGAGGACTTCGAGATCCGTCTCGCCCTGACCGGCGGAAGGACGTACGCGGGCATCCGCGACCAGCGGACCGGTGAGTCGCAGACCGCCCTGTGGACCGACCTCACCGCCCGCCCCGACTACCCCGCGGGCGGCGCCGCCGGTGTGCCCTGCGACGTGGCCGTCAACGCGCACAACCGGTCCACCACGGTGAAGCGCATCAAGTTCGACGTCATCACCACCACGGGCCAGATCTGGGAAGCCGCCTGTGTCGCGTTCACCACGACCCACCCCGCGACGCTGAACTGCGCCGACCGCACGGGCCATCCCAAGCCCTGGGTCCTGGTCTCCCGGCAGCCGGTGCGCGACGCCGTCAACGGCGGCGTGTGAGCGAGATGCCGAGGGGCGCCCGAGAGGCCGAGGACCACTCCCCCGAGGTCGTGCGGGGCATCCGCCCCGGTACGACGAAGCCGCCCACCCGGATGTCCCGGGGCGGGCGGCTCGGCCGAAGGGTTCAGAGATCGGAGTCGGCGGCGGCGACGTAGCATCCTCGGCCGCTGGACGACACCGGCCGGGGCCGGCGGCGGGATTCGAACCCGCGTCGCTCCCTTGACAGGAGAAGTAGCCGCAACCTGCGCACCTGAACGATGCCTACGCTAAGGGCTGTCCCGTAATCCCCGGTGGATCAGCGCACGGCGTCAGATGCGGTGCATCGCAAGGCGGAGGGTCGTCCTCATACTGGGCGTATTCGGGCGATCCGACAACGCGGCGAGGTGCCGTAGCTGTCGTCGTGTGCCCGCCGGGGATTACGGGACAGCCCTTAGCGCCGGCCGGCCGTTCGGGCATCCGCATTCCAACGCTGGGCCGATACCGGCGGCTTACCCACGGGCCCGCGGGCAAGGCCTAGGCCGCGGCGCCGCCCGCGTAGTCGCTGGCGAACGTGGTCTCGACGGTCGTGGCGACGGACTGGCCACGCCCGTTCCCGTGAGGATGAGACCCAACTCCCTGTTGTTGCTCAGCGAGTTGCTGCTGATGTTCATGGAACCGGCCTCCACCGCCTGGGTGGACAGTCCGTAGTCGGCGACCATCGCCTTGGCGTGGATGTAGAAGCCGTTGGGGTCGGAGTACCCGACGACGGTGCCGCCGGCCGCCTTGATCGCGGACACCTGGCTGGAGTAGCTGGAGGGACTCTCCAGGACCACCCGTACCGCGACGCCCGCCTTCGCCCTGGCCGCGATGGCGTTGACCACCGTGCTGTCGCTGAACTCCAGTTCCTCGACGTCGAGCGCCTTGGTCGCGCTGTTGATCACGGACACCAGACGGCTGCGGGAGTCGGTCGGGGACCAGAGGAGATGGTCGCCGTCGGTCGGGGTGATCGCGGTGCCGGCGTAGTCCGCGTTGAACACCTTCTCGATCGAGGCGACATCGCGGGTGTCGTCGTCGAACACGCCGTAGTCACGGCCGGTCGGGTAGTACTGCGAGGTGAGATTGCCGGTGAGGATCAGGGACTTGGCGCCGTCCACGGTGATGGTCTTCTGGTGGGTGTAGACGAACGTGGAGGACGACCAGGCCACACCGGCGCCCGCGCCCGTCAGGGAGTTGTACGCCGTCTGGTTCGCGGACTTGTGCGCGCTGTCCAGGATCACCCGGACCGCGACACCCTTCTTCTCCAGGGCTATGAGGTCGTTGACGGCCGTGGTGTCCTCCAGCTCGTACATGGTCATGTCGAGTGAGGTGGTGGCCGAGTCGATGAAGTCGTAGACGGCGGGCTGAGTGCTGCTCCGGGAGAAGGCGAACGCCGTGTAGCTCGCGGCGTTCGCGGGGACTGCGGTGGCGAGTACGGCGACGCCCGCCGTCAGCGTGACGCCGGCGCGACCGAGGAATTTCCACAACATGCCTGACTCCTGACCGAGTTGAGACCCACCCGGGGGGCTGTGGGCGTGGGCATGACACCACGCGCGTAGACAGCCGAGGAAGTGGAGGCCGGTGAACGTGCGGTTACCGACCGGCCGTTCAGGCGGACAATGTGGACTCCGCCCAGGTGGAGGGCGGTTCAAGCGATCCTCGTGCAATCGCAAAGTCTTCGTAGCGGACCCTTGGAAGGGAACGCGGGCCGGACCAGACTTGAGACCGGGACCGGACTTGGGACCGGGACCGGACTTCGGCCGCGCTCAACCGTCCGGCACTCCGTCCGGCACCCTGCCCGGCGCCTCGCCCGCCGCCTCGCCCTCACGCCGAAGAAGCCCCTCCCGGCAAGGAAGGGGCTGAGGGGGGTGGAGCCGTCGGGCTACTCCTCGTCCGTGCTCGGCACCACCGGCATCGCCATCGACATTCCGGGCTCGGTCTCCAGTGCCTGGCGGTTGAACAGCAGCAGGCCGACGAAGAACAGCCCGCCCGCGACGATCAGTCCCACGACGATCAGCGACGGAACCAGCGCCTCCGACGGCGAGACGAGCATGACCAGGGACGCCACCGTCCACACCAGTGCGCAGACCGCGACCGGCAGTTCGAACCGTCCGAGGTCGAAGGCGCCCTTGTTCCGGCCCAGCCGGGGGCGCACCACGAGATACAGGACGATCGTCGCTCCGTAGACGAGCGCGGGAATGATCGTCCCCGCCGTGATCAGCTGAAGCAGCGCGTCGCCCGGCAACGCGACCATCAGGACGACACCCACGACGAGGATCAGGACCGTCGCCGGGATCGGCGTGTGCGTGCGCGGGTTGACCCGGCGCATCAACTGGTGGGCGGGGAACCGTCCGTCGCGGGCCATCGCGAAGACGATCCGCGAGCACGAGGCCATCACGACCGTCCCGGCGCCGAAGAACGCGATCGCGATCGCCACCAGGAGCGCCTTCTCCGTCTCAGGGCCCAGTTGCTCCCGCATGATCGCCGCGACCGGTGACTCGCTCGCGGTGACCCCCGGGATGTCCTCGATCGCGACGGTGAGACAGATCAGGAACACCATGCCGAGCACACCGGCGGCCACGACGGACCCCACGATCGCCCGCGGGATGCTGCGGAAGGGGTCCTTGGCCTCCTCGGCCAGGTTCGCCGCGGAGTCGAAGCCGACGAGCGTGGCGAGACCCATGATCATCGCGATCATCAGTCCGCCGCCGACGTCGAAGTAGTGCGCCGTGTGCTCGGTGACGCCGCGCGAGGTGAGGTTGTCCAGGGAGCCCCGGCCGGTGGCCAGGACCACGACCGCGAGGGCGAGCGCCACCACCACGACCAGCACCAGTTCGAGGCCCACCGCGGTCGAGTTGATCAGGCTGACGAGGCGGGTCGAGGCCACGACCAGCACGGTCTGGATCAGCAGGATCGCGAGGGTGATCAGGCGAGCGGTTCCCTCGTCCGGCTTCATGCCGAAGAGCGGCATGAACGCCTGGCTCGCGAGCGCGTTGGCGATCGCCGCCACCGCGATCGCCAGATAGGAGAAGGTCAGCCAGCCGAACCCCCACCCGACCTTCGGGTTGGCCAGTCGCGAGGCCCACTGGTACGACGAGCCGCTGAGCGCGATACGACCCGCGAGCTGGGCCACCACCAGGGCCACCAGCACCTGCCCGACCGTCGCGACGAGCCACAGCCAGATGCCCACCGGCCCCGCGTGCTGGAGCACGTCGTCGTAGGTCGAGAAGATGCCGACCGCCACCGAGATGAACGCGAACGAGATCGCGAACACCTGAAAGGAGCCGAGCGTCCGCTTCAGCTCCGGCCGATAGCCCCCGAGGGCCGCGGAGTCCTCTGCCTCGTCCGCTTCCGCGTCCGGCGATGCCTCCACCATGTCGGTACCCGCCTTCCGTCACGCCCGGCCACCCGGCCGCCCGGGGACTCCGGACAGCGGCACCTCGGGCTCAGGGCCTCAGGCTCAGCGCCTCAGACCGGGGTCTCGGGCTCGGGGCGTCAGGCGTCCTTGATGGCGGAGATCTCGAACTCGAGCTTGATCTTCTCGCTGACCAGGACACCGCCGGTCTCCAGCGCGGCGTTCCAGACGACGCCGTAGTCCTTGCGGTTGATGGTCACTTCGCCCTCCAGGCCGACCCGCAGATTGCCGAACGGGTCGGTGGCGGTGCCCTCGTAGCTGAAGGGGATGGTCACCGGCTTGGTGACGCCCTTGACGGTGAGATCGCCGGTGACCTCGAAGCTGGTGTCGTCGGTGCGGCTCACGGAGGTGGAGACGAAGGTGATCTCCGGGTACTCGTCCATGTTGAGGAAGTCGTTGCTGCGCAGGTGCTGGTCGCGGTCGGCGTTGCGGGTGTCCACGCTGGTGGCCTTGATGGTGACCTTGCCCGTCGACTTGGCCGGGTCGGCGCCGTCGAAGGAGGCGCTGCCCTCGAAGTCGTTGAACGCGCCGCGCACCTTGGTGACCATGGCGTGCCGGGCCACGAAACCGATCCTGCTGTGCGCGGGGTCGATGGTGTAGCGGCCGGTCAGGGGGGCCAGATCGGTCGGGAACGAGGTCATGGGAGCTCCGCGGGGTCGACTCAGCGTGAAGGAGACATCACGTACACAGGAAACATATCGACCATTTCGCTCAGGGTCGCCTCGGGTGCGGCCAACCCGGGGTCACCGCTTGACCCTCGCCCGCCCCGGTCAGCCGTGCAGGTCGGACAGCAGGCCCCGGATGCGCCGCTCGATCTGGTCACGGATCGGCCGGACCGCGGCGACCCCCTGCCCCGCCGGGTCGTCGAGCTGCCAGTCGAGGTAGCGCTTGCCGGGGAAGACCGGGCAGGTGTCGCCGCATCCCATCGTGATGACGACGTCCGACGCCCGTACCGCTTCCACGGTCAGCACCTTCGGAGTCTCGGCGGAGAGGTCGATGCCGACTTCCCTCATCGCCTCGACGACGGCCGGGTTGACCGTGTCGGCGGGGGCCGAACCCGCCGAACGGACCTCGACCCGGTCGCCGGCGAGATGGGTGAGGAACGCGGCGGCCATCTGGGAACGCCCGGCGTTGTGGACGCAGACGAACAGCACGGAGGGACGCGGGGTGGCAGCACTCATGGGGCGTTGCTTTCCGGGGAGGAGACGGATTCGGGGAGCGGGCGGGTCTGGGAGCAGGCGGGCCTGGGAGCAGGCGGGCCTGGGAGCAGGCGGGCCTGGGAGCAGGCGGGCCTGGGAGCAGGCGGGCCTGGGAGCAGGCGGGCCTGGGAGCGGACGGTTCAGGGAGCGGACGGTTCAGGGAGCGGACGGTTCAGGGAGCGGACGGGGCGACTTCGGGTTCGCCGCGAGGGGCGAGGACGTCCGTGGCGGCGGGCGCCGGTCGGCCGAACACGGCCACCAGCAGACCCAGGCCGACAGCGGCACCGGCCAGTTGCGCGGCGACGAACGGGGCGACGGAAGTCGGGGCGATTCCCGCGAACGTGTCGGTGAAGGCCCGGCCGACCGTCACCGCCGGGTTCGCGAACGAGGTGGAGGACGTGAACCAGTACGCGGCACCGATGTAGACGGGCACCGCCGCCGACGCGAGGTGGGCGCGACCGGTCCGGGCCAGCCCGAGGACCAGCAGGACGAGTCCGGCCGTCGCCACGATCTCGCCGAGCCACAGATGACCGGCGGAGCGGTCGTGCGTGGACCACTTCACCAGCGGTTCGGCGAACATCGCATCGGCCAGCACCGCCCCGCCGATCGCACCCATGGTTTGCGCGGGGACGTACACGGCCACCTCGCGAGCGGTCGGTCCGTCGCCGCTCCGCCGCCCCGTGACCCAGGCGGCCAGGGTGACGACGGGGTTGAAGTGCGCCCCGGAGACCGGCCCGAACAGCGTGATCAGCACGGCCAGGCCGAAGACGGCGGCCAGGGAGTTGGCGAGCAGTTGCACGCCGACGTCCGGCGACAGCTCCGTCGCCTGGATGCCCGAGCCGACCACCACCGCGACCAACGCGGCCGTCCCCACCAGTTCGGCCAGGCCGCGCCGCCCGAGCGAAGCGCTCACGCGGTCACCTCATGCTCTTGTTTCGACATGCCTCTATGTTGACGCTTTTCGATCCAGCACACAAGGCTGGATCAATGAACGCCGATACAACGAGCTCAAGACGTCACCACACGCCGCCACCCGGGCTCTCCCCCGCCCATGCCACCGAGCCCGGCGAAGCCGCCGAGCCCGACGCGGCAAAGCCGAAATCACCTCTGCGATCCACCGATGAGTTCCACGGACCGCGCCGGTCTACCAGGACGTACGCCATCGAGCCACCGACTGGAGACCCACCATGACCACTCCCGCGCACCCCGGCCGCATGCTGTTCGTGAACATCCCCGTGGTGGACCTCGAACGCAGCAAGGCGTTCTTCGCCAAGCTCGGGTTCGGCTTCAACCCGAACTTCACCGACGAGACCGCCGCCTGTATGCCGGTCGGCGAGCACGCCTTCGTCATGCTGCTCAGCCGCGAGAAGTTCGCCGAGTTCTCGAAACTGCCGATGGCCGATCCCACCACGCACGCGCTGGCGCTCTACTCCTTCAGCGTGTCGTCCCGTGACGAGGTCGACTCGGTCAGCGCCGCCGCGCTGGCGGCGGGCGCCACCGAGGCGGACGGCGCCGAGGACTACGGCTTCATGTACTCCCGCAGCTTCTTCGACCTCGACGGCCACGGCTGGCAGGTCATGTGGATGGAGCCGGCGGCGGCGGAACAGGGCCCCGAGGCCTACACGGCTTCCCAGGACGCAGGCACCCCGGCCTGACCTTCTCCACCGCCCACACGTCCGAGGCCGTTCGACAACGACCCCACCAAACGCCGACGAGCTCCTTCCCGGCCCGGGAAGGAGCTCGCGGCTACACCGTCACGCCCGAGCCGACGCAGACCCGTCAGTGGCTGTGACCGCTCGACGCCGGCGTCGGCCCAGCGTTCTTCACCGTCAGCGGCAGCAACTTCTTGCCGGTGGGGCCGATTTGGATGCTCGTGTCCATCTGCGGCCATACACCAACTCAGGCAAAACGACGCTACGTTGACCGATACGGCGAAGCGAATCGGAACATGAAGCGCGGCAGACCAGAAGCAGTACGCCGTTGAGGTCGCGTGGACGAAGGCAGACCTTGCGCTGTTACGCGAGTTGGTCTCGGGTTGACAGGGGAGCGTGAGCCGAGATCCAAACGCACAGTTGATCGCGGTCATGACCGAAGCGAACGTCTCCGACAAGGGACTCGCCAAGCGGATGCAGGACACCCTCATCACCCGCCTGCGCTAGGGTACCGCCACCCCCGCCCGGCCTGGCCCGACCGCAGTGACGAGGACGTGAGCCACCGGGCGTCGAAGCTCCCCGCCATGATCTGGCCGTCCGGTGCCTTCCGCCTCCTGCCCGTCGAGACCGACGCCCCCGTCGCCGGGTTCCGGCGGGCATGCGCCTCCCTACGACAGGGAGTCCCGGCCCCACGGAGCGTTCAACAGCTCTACCAGGAAAAGCAGTTACGGCAACCCCAAATCGCCGAGCCGGCAGGTTGCAGCATCAGCACCGTCCGGCACGCACTCGATCGGAAGAGACAACAGCTCCTCACGATCGTGGAGGAGGCTCTGTCTCCGCCTCGGGGCGTCGTGACGAGTCGCGTCGGCGCGCCATCAGAGTCGTACCGGTGACCACCAGGCCGATCGCCACGACCTTCGCAGCCTGGTAGATCAGTGAAGGGCTGGAACTTGCCCGGCCCAGAAACGCCCACAGGAGCAAACCGAGTCCAGAGAGCATCAAGAGGAAGCCGCCGATCGGGCCCAGGCCTCCCCAGCTCCAGGGAGACGCCGCTAACTCGTGCTCCGTGCCAGGCTTTTCACGTTCATCAGCTGTCATGGCTCGCACATTAACGCAAGTCCGGTCCGCGGTCGTACAGGCCCGGGCCAGGCCAAGTAAGCGACGTGCCCATGCCGCGCAGCCTGTGCACGAGGGACCTCGGCGGCGTCACGCCCGCCACCTCATGGACTTGTGCAGGCGATCTGGTCAGGGGGCAAGGATCGGTGTTGTGCGAATGCCGAATTCGTGCCTCAGCACGGAACGGGCGGCCAGGTAACCGGACATTCCGTGCACGCCAGGTCCTGGCGGTGTGGATGCGGAGCACAGGTACACGCCGCGGAGCGGCGTGCGGTAGGGATTCACCCGGGGGGCCGGGCGGAGCACGCTCTGCTTCAGGGTCACAGCACCGCCGTTGATGTCCCCGCCGACGTAGTTGGGGTTGTAGGCCTCGTAGTCGCGGGCGCTGATACCGCGGCTGGCGACGACGGTTTCCGTGAAGCCGGGCGCGTACTGTTCGATACGTGCCTGCACCATGGGCACGGGGTCCTGGGAGCTCCCGTTCGGTACGTGGGCGTAGGCCCACACCGGCCGCTTTCCGTCCCGGGCCCGAGTGGGGTCGGTCACGGCAGGGTCGACGACCAGTACGAAGGGCTGTGGTGCGACGTTACCCGCGGCGACGAGGCCTTCTTGGTGACGTATCTGCGCCTGCGTCCCACCGAGGTGTACGGTGCCCGCCAAACCTACGTCAGGGTCCTTCCAAGGGATGGGAGCGTTGACGAGGAAGTCCACCTTGGCGGCCCCGGGGCCGTGGCGGAAGCGGGAGAGGTGGCGGGCGTAACGGGCGGGGAGCAAGTCACCGGCGGCTTGGAGAAGACCTTTCGGGGCGGTGTCGAACAGCACCACCTTCGATCCCTGTAGTTGCCTCAGATCATCGATCTTGCATCCGGTGTGGAACGTGCCACCGTGCGCGGTGATGTCCGCGGCCAGGGCCTCGGCAATACGGCTGCTGCCGCCTTCCGAAAGGGGCCAGCCGCTACCGTGGGCAAGGTGCCCCAGCAGCAGTGCGATCGCGCCGGACGCAAGACTTGGAAGTCGTCCCACAGCGTGTGCCGCAACACCGGTCAGCAGGGCCTTGCCGGCTTCGGTTACCAGAGTGCGTTTTCCCAGCCGGGTGCCGAGCGAGAGAGTCCGCGCAGCGAACCTGACTGCGACGAGCAGGTCCTCCGGAATGGCGCGCTGGTGGGAAAGGGCGAGGTCGACTACGTCGGAGCTGCGCTCCAGCAGGGGAGTCATCATGCGTCGCCAGGGTTCGCCGTCTGCCCCCAGACGATCACAGGTTGCCTCTAGGTCGTGGTGAGCCAGGGCAGCTGTGCCGTCGGGTAGTGGGTGGGCGTAGCTGATCTCAGGCAGACGTAAGCGCACCCCACGCGAGGCCGGATCGAACTCTCGGAAGAACCGCGACGCGGCTGCCATGGGGTGAACGGCCGCGCATACGTCGTGTGTGATGTCAGCGTCGAACAGTGACGTGGTGCGCAGGCCGCCACCGATCTCGTGGTGACCTTCGAAAAGTTTCACCTGCAATCCTGCGCGAGCCATCACGACTGCAGCCGCCAGCCCGTTCGGACCCGTCCCCACGATAGCGACGTCCACCTTCATCACCGACTGTTCCCTTTCGTTGGCAAGCGCCGCCTCCAGGGTCGACCGACGCAGGGCCGCCAGGGGCTCACCTGGCGTGCGACAAAGCAAACACAAAACGCCACAACTCAGCAAGGTGCAGTATCGGATGTTTTCGTTCGTTTCGCCTCATTTATTCCAGAAACGATCGATCGATGTGTCGCTTTTCAGTCACAGGAGCCTCATAAATATCACTTGTCCCATGATCATAGGCACGCTAAGTTAGCCATCAGGAGCGAACGCGACCAAGGTCCTGGCTTTCTAGATGTTGGGACTTGTTTGCTCCGTGGTTGCTGCGCAGTCGACTCCAGCTCCGGACGCGGGGGACATCCTCGGTGATCAGTGGCGCTCTCATCCGGAGGCGCCGACGGGATCCGGGAACCGTGGGGCTGTGGGCAATGATCGACAAAACGAAATGGGGAACAATGCAAAAGCGAACTGTCGGTGCCGTCATCGGTGCCGCTGTCGCAGGTACGTGCCTTGCACTGACCATGCAGGGCTCGGCCCAGGCCACGCCTGTGGCGCCGGTGACCGAGAAGGTGGCCGTCAGCAAGGGTGAGGCCGTTGCGCCCAAGGCTGCCGCAAGCGCGGTCGGCCGGGCGGCCGCCCGGGCAGCCGTGCACGCCAGGGCTGCCTGCCCTTCCGTGGGCCACGCCGTGGGAGCGCTGACGGACAACCTGAGCCTCGGCGGGATTTTCAGCCCGCCGGCCAACATCTCCGGCAGCGTCTCCAGCGCGACCGCGTTCGATAGGTGACGGCGACTCGTCGCGTCCAGAGGGCGGTACTGCTTGCCGGTGCCGCCCTCCTGGGCGCCCACTTCTCCATTGCGGCCTTCTCCCAGACGCCGCTGAGTCCGGCCAAGGTGCAATTGGCGCCGCTCCTGGACGCCTATCTCGAACCGTACTTCTCGCAGAACTGGATGCTCTTCGCCCCTGATCCGGTGATGGTCGACCAGGGGATCATCGCGCGGGGCCGCTGCAGCGACGGCGAGGTCACGAAGTACTACGACGTGACGGGCCCATCTATCCAGAGGGTCCGGAACGACAGGTTCTTTCCCTCGCGAATGTCCCGGGTGGTCAGCAACGGCATCCAACAGTACAACTCGACCGACGACCTCCTGAGACGCCTCCGCGAGCAGAAAGAAAAGGGAAAGGCGAAGAAACCGGGAAAGAATCCCATTCCGCTGCTGCCGAACGAGAAGCGCACGCGCAATCAAGCGGTGAACTATCTCTCGAGGTATGCCCTGACCCAGATGACTCAGGCGTGCACGGGCGGTCGTCGTCTCCAAGCAGTGCAGGTCCGGATGTACGTCCAGTCTCTCCCGCCTTGGTCGCAGAGAGACAACCCCCACGCACACGACAAGGTCGACGCCTACGACTTCCCTTGGAAGAAAGCTGCTGATCTGCAGTGAAACTATTAGACAAAATCGACACCTGGGCCAGCCGTCCTGCCGCGGTCCTGGGTGTGTCGGGAACCCGTGCATTACTGGGGTTCGTCGGCCTCATGTTCTATGTCAGCCAGTACGGTGACCGGCGCTACCTCTTCGGCCCCGGAAACGACACACTGCTGCCCTACCATCTCTTCCTTGACGAGCTGAGGGACTCGGGGAGTTTCAGTGTCTACGCATGGAGCAACTCGCCGGTCGTGTTCGAAGTTTTATTCCACCTCGGACTGATCGCTGCTTTGGCCGTCACGCTGGGTATCGGAGGCCGGCCCGTCCTGGCGGTGCACGCCATATTTCTGTGGTCGCTCTACCAGCGGCAGTCGGCACTGATGGACGGCGGCGACAACCTCATGCAGCTCGTCGTCCCCATGCTGCTTCTCACGCGCTGCTATGACCATTTCTCCTTGCGCTCTCCTCTGGGGCGACGGGTGATACAGCGCATACCCAAGGCCCTTCGAGCTGCCGGTACCCCACTGCACAACCTGGGTGTCGCCGCGATCGCGGTGCAGATCTGCTTGGTCTACATGGTCAGCGGGCTTTACAAGGTGCAGGGACAGGCGTGGCAGGACGGAACCGCGCTCTTCTACATCATGAGGGTACCAGAATTCGAGCTCCCCGGAATTTCGCATTTCGTGTACAACAACGACCTGTTGGTGTACCTCGGCACCTATGCAACTGTCATCTTTCTCGTCTATTTCCCCATGGGAGTCCTGGTACGGTCCTTACGCCCATGGGCGGCTGCCGCGTCCATCGGTTTCCACATCTCCATCGGCTTTTTCATGGGGCTCACCGGATTCGCATTGACGATGATTGCGTGTGACCTCGTCTTCCTGTCGCCGGAACTGTCCCGTGCACTGCATGCAGCGCGAAAGCTGAGCGTACGCCGCAAGGAGAGAGCAGCGACGGACGGAACCGGAAGCAGTGCGGCACGTAACCGCGAACCGGTAGCGGCCGCTTCCGCCGACTGAAAGGCTCCCCGTGCGACGCCCTCCCACCTGCGTCATCGGCAGTCACCTCGACGCTCCTCGTGTGACCGGCCGGCATGATCCCGACGCGTACGTGGAGCTGGGCTCGTTCACCAAGGTCCTGACCGGAACCGTGCTTGCCGTGCTTGCCGAGAAGCACGTCGTTTCCCTCGACGACCCGGTCGAACGGTGGCTGAGCGCGCCGGCAGGTACCGGTGTCACCCTTCGACACCTCGCCGACCACACCTCTGGCCTTCCGCGGCTGCCTCCTGACACGGGCCTGTTCAACCCGTACAGGGACTTCACGCAGACTCAACTCGAACAGCTCGTGGGTCGTCTCGACGGCTTGGTCACCGCAAGCCCGGGCAAGCGCGAGGAGTATTCCAACTTCGGGTACGCCGTGCTTGGCGCTGCACTCATGTCGGCTGCCGGCCAGAACTACGAGCAACTGGTCGGTGATCACGTGCTCGTGCCTCTCGGCTTGCCCGCAGGGGCGGTCACCGCCAGACCACCCGCGGATCAGCGTCTACTGGCGTCGAACTGGTTCGGCCGCCCCGTGAAGCCATGGGACATGACCGGAGCCATCCTGCCCGCGGGTGGCATGTGGGCCAGCACTCGTACAACCGCTGGCCTGCTCACCGGACTGCTCGTCGACAAGACCCTCGGTGAGCCGGCGCTCACCTGGCGCCGGGTCGGAGATCTGCCGCTGACCTACCACAACGGTGCCACCCGAAAATCGAGGGTCTTCGCTGGAGCGTTGCCCGACGACCGCTGGGTGGTCGTTCATCGCCTCTCCGGATCCATCAAGGACACGGATGCAGCGGGAATCGACGAACTTCGCGCATCGGCCAAGGAAAGCGGATGAAGCAGCGGCTTCCACCATGCTGCGATCGAACGGCTGCGGTGCGCGGGGCAGTCCGCGCGAACGGCCTTGACCCTTGGTCCTGGACACACGCGACACTGGATCGCGGTACAGCGGACCGCGTCCGCCTCGAACTGCGGCGGACAGTTCTTCATGCCCACGAGATGCCCGTTCTCAGATCCTCACAGAGCATCGCTGCGGCCGACCTCACGCTGACCGCCGACGACCTCGCCCGCATCGCCGAGATCACACCTGCCGGCGGACTCGGTGGACGCCTGAGCTGACGCCCGGACCACAGCGTCGGCCAAGACATCAGCGAACGGCAAAGAGCCCCCTCCCAAACCAAGGAAGGGGGCTCAAGGCGTCGTGAGTCCGCTGAGCAGCGCGCGACCGCTCAGACCCACTCCACCTCGGAGACGATGTGCGGCGCAGCCTCAGGGGCTGGCTGGAGCGCCCGGAAGGACGGCGCAGACCGGCGAGGGAGCGGGACGCCGACCGCCGACCGCCGCCGACACCGCGGCCTCGCTCGCTCGCGCCGGAGCCTCGGCCACCCGATCGAGTGCGTCACTCACGTCAGTGGCTGTGACCGCTCGACGCCGGCGTCGGCCCAGCGTTCTTCACCGTCAGCGGCAGCAACTTCTTGCCGGTGGGGCCGATCTGGATGCTGGTGTCCATCTGCGGACACACCCCGCAGTCGAAGCACGGGGTCCAGCGGCAGTCCTCGACCTCTGTCTCGTCGAGGGAGTCCTGCCAGTCCTCCCAGAGCCAGTCCTTGTCGAGGCCCGAGTCCAGGTGGTCCCAGGGGAGGACCTCCTCGTAGGTGCGCTCGCGCGTCGTGTACCAGTCGACGTCGACGCCGAAGGGGACCAGGGCCTTGTCGGCGCAGGCCATCCAGCGGTCGTACGAGAAGTGCTCGCGCCAGCCGTCGAAGCGGCCGCCGTCCTCGTAGACGGCGCGGATGACCGAGCCGATGCGGCGGTCGCCGCGGGACAGCAGGCCCTCGACGATGCCCGGCTTGCCGTCGTGGTAGCGGAAGCCGATCGAGCGACCGTACTTCTTGTCGCCGCGGATCTTGTCGCGGAGCTTCGTGAGACGGGCGTCCGTGTCCTCGGCGGACAGCTGCGGCGCCCACTGGAAGGGGGTGTGCGGCTTGGGGACGAAGCCGCCGATGGACACCGTGCAGCGGATGTCGTTCTGGCCGGAGACCTTGCGGCCCTCGGCGATCACGTTCATCGCCATGTCGGCGATCTGCATGACGTCCTCGTCCGTCTCCGTCGGCAGGCCGCACATGAAGTACAGCTTCACCTGGCGCCAGCCGTTGCCGTAGGCGGTGGAGACGGTCCGGATGAGGTCCTCTTCCGAGACCATCTTGTTGATGACCTTGCGCATGCGCTCCGAGCCGCCCTCGGGGGCGAACGTCAGGCCCGAGCGACGGCCGTTGCGGGTCAGCTCGTTGGCCAGGTCGACGTTGAAGGCGTCCACGCGGGTGGAGGGGAGGGAGAGGCCGATCTTGTCTTCCTCGTAGCGGTCCGCGAGGCCCTTGGCGATGTCGCCGATCTCCGAGTGGTCGGCCGAGGAGAGCGACAGCAGGCCCACCTCCTCGAAGCCCGTGGCCTTCAGGCCCTTCTCGACCATCTCGCCGATGCCCGTGATCGAACGCTCACGCACCGGGCGGGTGATCATGCCCGCCTGGCAGAAGCGGCAGCCGCGGGTGCAGCCGCGGAAGATCTCCACGGACATGCGCTCGTGGACCGTCTCGGCCAGAGGGACCAGGGGCTGCTTCGGGTAGGGCCACTCGTCCAGGTCCATCACCGTGTGCTTGGACACGCGCCACGGGACGCCCGACTTGTTGGGCACGACACGGGCGATCCGGCCGTCGGCGAGGTACTCGACGTCGTAGAACGCCGGGATGTAGACGTTGCCCGTCCTCGCGAGGCGGAAGAGGACCTCCTCGCGGCCGCCGGGGCGGCCCTCCGCCTTCCAGGCGCGGATGATCTCCGTCATGTCGAGCACGGCCTGCTCGCCGTCACCGATGATCGCCGCGTCGATGAAGTCGGCGATCGGCTCGGGGTTGAAGGCCGCGTGGCCGCCCGCGAGGACGATCGGGTCGTCGAGCGTGCGGTCCTTGGACTCCAGCGGGATGCCGGCCAGGTCCAGGGCCGTGAGCATGTTCGTGTAGCCCAGCTCCGTGGAGAAGGACAGACCGAACACGTCGAAGGCCTTCACCGGGCGGTGGCTGTCCACGGTGAACTGCGGGACCCGGTGCTCGCGCATCAGTTCCTCGAGGTCCGGCCACACGCTGTACGTGCGCTCGGCGAGGACGCCCTCGCGCTCGTTCAGTACCTCGTAGAGGATCATGACGCCCTGGTTGGGCAGGCCGACCTCGTAGGCGTCGGGGTACATCAGGGCCCAGCGGACGTCACACGACTCCCAGGGCTTGACCGTGGAGTTGAGCTCTCCGCCGACGTACTGGATCGGCTTCTGCACATGCGGGAGCAGAGCTTCGAGCTGTGGGAAGACCGACACGGCGGTTTCGGCAGGCATCTCGCGAACCTTCGTGAGCTGATGGGGGTGACCATCTAGCGTAACGCGGCCGGAGGGGCCCGCCGCACCGCCGGACGGACACCCGGCCCGGCAGGCGGAGCAAAGCCCCAGCTCCGAGCCGGTTCACGGCCCCGGCAACGGTCTCAGACCGCCGTCTGTGCCCCGATCCGCTCCCAGGCCTCCGGCAGCGCCGCCTCGGCCGCCTGGGCGCGCTGCTCCTCGCGGCCGTAGAGCACTCCGTAGGTGAAGGAGCTCTCCCCCGCCGCGTGCGCCAGGGCCGACAGTTCCCGCAGGGCCTCGCGGGTCATCACGCTGTCCTGGTGGTCGCCGAGCAGGCTCTGGAGCGACTTCATCGACTTGACCAGGCCGGCGGCCGGGCCGCCGAGGGCCGGGGTGGCGGCCTCGGCCGCGTAGCGGGTGCGCTTGGCCTTCTTGCGGGCCTCGTGCATCGCGTGGTCGCGGTCGGCGCCCGGGGGCCGGTCGAGGGCCTGCTCGACGAGGCCGGCGACCGTGCCGAAGTCCTTGCGGACGGCCTTCGTGATCACCTTCGCGGGGTCGCCCCCGGCCGCCTTGAGGAGCGGCGGGGCGGTCACGAGCGCGTCGAGCGCGGTCAGGAGGGCCAGGTACCGCTTGCCGTCCAGGACGGCGATCAGGCGGCGCCGTGAGCCTGAGTGACGGGCGTGCGCCCAGGTGCGCAGCCGGGTGCGGACGGGTCCGGAGAGCAGGGTGCGGGGCAGCCTGCCGAGGGACTCGGTGAGGCGCTCGGTGAGGACTTCCTGGTCGCGGTCGACGCCGAGCTCGCCGGCCAGCCACTTCAGCTCGTCGCCGATCGGGTCGGTGACGGCGCGGTCGAGGATCTTCCCGTACGAGCGGAAGGTGCTGCGCATGCGGCGGGTGGCGACGCGCATGCTGTGCACGGAGTCGGGGAGGTCGCGGCGGACGGCAGGGTCGAGGTCGACGATGGCGTCGTACTGGGCACGCAGGTAGGCGAGGACGTGGTCGCCCGCGGTGACGGGGTCCCCGGCGGGGGCGGGCTTCTTCTTGGCGCGCGTGCCGGTGGTGGCCAGCGCCCTGGCCAGCTTGGAGGGGGAGGCGGAGCGGCTCAGGCCGGCCTTGCGGAGTTTCTTCTCGACCTTGTCGAGGAAGGCGGGGTCGCCGTCGTCGGCGAGTTCCACTTCGAGTTCGGTCCATTCGGCGGTTCCCTTGCCCGCGCCGAGCCGGTCCGCGCGGACGCGGTCGAGGCTGACCTCGGCGAGCAGGGCGCCCGAGCCGTCGACGAGGTGGCGGACGTCGCGGGCGGAGCGCAGGCGTACGAGGGGCACGAGGTCGGCGTCGCGCACGCGGGAGCGGACGAGGCCGGCGATCGCGCGGGGCACGGTGTCGGAGAGGGAGGCCTGGATCTCGTCGCGGACGCCCTCGGAGACGGGGAGCTTCAGGTGCCAGCCGGCGTCGGAGCCGCCGGTGCGGCGGCGCAGGGTGAGGGAGGCGGTGGCGAGACGCTGGTCGGGGGTGTCGTAGTAGGTGGCGTCGAGTTCGGCGACGCCCTTGTCCACGACGCCCGCGACGCCCGGGACTCCGCTCAGGTCCGGCATCTCGGTGCCGCCGTCGGCCGCGGGACCTTCGTACTTGCGCTCGATCTCGCGCTTCGTGTCCGCCATGAACCGAATCTAGACGCGTTTGCGGGCGCTGGGCAGTACCCAACCGGCCCCTGCTTGGCCGGGGGCCGACTTTTCCCGTCTCGTTCCCGTTGGACCGGGTGTCGCCTCGCGTTCTCCGAGGCGACACCCGGGGTCCGACGCCGGGATTCCGTCCGGGCTCCGTCAGGGGCCCGCCGCGGCTAGGCCGACATCGGGCGTTGCACCGCGATCGACTGGAGGAGTCCGATCGCCACCCAGACCGCGAACATGGAGGATCCTCCATAGGAGACGAACGGTAGTGGCAGACCGGCGACCGGCATGATCCCCAGGGTCATGCCGATGTTCTCGAAGGACTGGAACGCGAACCAGGCGATGATCCCGGCGGCGACGATCGTGCCGTACAGCTCGGTCGTCTCGCGGGCGATCCGGCAGGCGCGCCACAGGACGATCCCGAGGAGCAGCAGGATCAGGCCCGCGCCCACGAAGCCCAGTTCCTCGCCCGCGACCGTGAAGACGAAGTCGGTCTGCTGCTCGGGCACGAACTGGCCGGTCGTCTGCGAGCCGTGGCCGAGGCCGGTGCCGAAGAGGCCGCCGGAACCGATGGCGATTCGGGCCTGGTTGGTGTTGTAGCCGACGCCGGCCGGGTCGAGGTCGGGGTTGGCGAAGGCGGCGAAGCGGTTGATCTGGTACTCGTCGAGCACGTGCAGCCGCCAGGCGGCGACCGCTCCGAGGGCGCCCGCGCCGATGAGGCCGAACACCCAGCGGTTGGAGGCGCCGGAGGAGAGCAGGACGCCGAGCACGATGACGACGGCGACCATGATCGTGCCGAGGTCGGGCATGAGCAGCACGACCATCATCGGGACGGCCGCGAGCCCCAGTGCCTGCATCACGGTGCGGTGGTCCGGGTACTGCTTGTCGCCCGCGTCGACCCGGGTGGCCAGCAGCATGGCCATGCCCAGAATGATCGTGATCTTGATGAACTCGGCGGGCTGGAGCGAGAGGCCGCCCGCGACCAGCCAGTTGCGCTGGCCGTTGATCGTGGCGCCGAGCGGGGTCAGCACGAGCAGGATCATGAAGACCGAGAGCCCGTACAGGATCGGCACGGCCGTGCGCAGGGTGCGGTGGCCGAGCCAGATCGTGCCGATCATCAGGCCGAAGCCGATGCCGGCGTTCATCAGATGGCGGATGAGGAAGTAGTACGGGTCGCCCTGGTTGATCTCGGTGCGGTTGCGGGTCGCCGAGTAGACGAGGGCCGCGCCGATCCCCGAGAGCGCGATGGCCGACAGCAGTATCGGCCAGTCGAGCCTGCGGGCGATCGAGTCGCGGGCGAACAGCCGAGTCCAGCCCGCGCGCTCGGGTCCGTACCCGGAGACGGAGAAGTTGTTGGCTCCGGTCATGTCAGGATCCTCTTCCCCCGCCCCTTCGGCGGGCGGGCCGTGCGCCTTCGGGTGACGCGATTGCCCGCGGTGGGCGAGGCGGTGGTGCCGGCGGGCAGGTTCGGGTCCGTGGTGCCGTCCTTGGGTGCCTGGCTGGCCTGCTGGTCCTTGGCCGGGTCCTTGGAGATGGCGCCGGATTCGACCTGGCCGTCGCTCTGGATCTTCGGCAGGCCCTTCTGCGGGGTGGGCAGGAGGCCCTTCTTCTTGTCGATGGTGCCGTCGGCGGAGACGCCGTAGAGCGCGTTGTAGATCTTGCGCACGGCCTCACCGGACGCTCCCGAGCCCGTACCGGCCTGGGAGATCGTCATGATGATCGTGTAGTCCTTGGAGTACGTGGCGAGCCAGGACGTCGTCTGCTTGCCGTAGACCTCGGCGGTACCGGTCTTGGCGTGCAGCGGGATCTTGTCCTGCGGCCAGCCGCCGAACTTCCAGGCGGCGGTACCGCGGGTGACGACGCCCGCGAAGGCCTCGTTCATGCCCTTGAGCGTCGCCTTGCTGACTGGCAGCTTGCCGTTGACCTTCGGCTTGATCTCCTGGACGCTCTTGCCGTCGGCGCTGACGACGGCCTTGCCGATGGTCGGCGCGTACAGGGTGCCGCCGTTGGAGACCGCGGAGTACATGGCGGCTTCCTGGATCGGGGTGAGGAGCGTGTCACCCTGTCCGATGGAGTAGTTGATCGAGTCGCCCTCGCGCATCTTGTTGCCTTCGAGGCAGTTCTCGTACTCGATCCGCTGGACGTAGGTGCCGCCCTTCTTGCCGGTCTTGCACCAGGCGTCCTTGTTGGCCTTCCAGTAGTTCAGCTTCCACTTGCGGTCCGGGATGCGGCCGGTGACCTCGTTGGGGAGGTCGATGCCGGTCGCTTTGCCGAGTCCGAACTGGTGGGCGGTCTTGTAGAAGAAGTCCTTGGGGGTCTTCTTCGGGTTGATGCCGCCGTCCTTCTTCCACTCGTTGTCGGCGAGTCCGTAGAAGACGGTGTCGCAGGAGACCTCAAGGGCCCGGCCGAGCGAGATCGGGCCGAAGCTCTCTCCCTCGAAGTTCTTGAAGACCTGGCTGCCGACGGAGTACGAGCTGGTGCACGGGTAGTGCCCGTCGAAGGCGTATCCGGCCTGGACCGCGGCGGCGGTGGAGACCACCTTGAACGTCGATCCGGGCGCCGACTGACCCTGTATGGCGCGATTCAGCAGCGGGTAGTTGGACTTCTTGCCGGTGAGCGCGGTGTAGTCCTTGCCGGAGATCCCGCCGACCCAGGCGTTCGGGTCGTACGTCGGGTTGGACGCCATGGCGACCACGCGGCCGGTCTTGGCCTCCATGACCACGACCGCGCCGGAGTCGGCCTTGTAGTTCTCGCCGGTGATCTTGTCGAACTGCGTCCTGGCCGCTTCCATCGCGTAGTTCAGCTCGTACTCGGCCACGCGCTGGACGCGGGAGTCGATGCTGGTGACGAGGTTGGCGCCGGGTTCGGCCTTGTCGCTCTTGGCCTTGCCGATCACGCGGCCGAGGTTGTCGACCTCGTAGCGGGTGACGCCGGCCTTGCCGCGCAGGGCCTTGTCGTACTCGCGCTCCAGGCCGGAGCGGCCGACCTGGTCGGAGCGCAGGTAGGGCGAGTCGGTGTCCTTGGCCTTGGTGATCTCGTCGTCGGTGACGGGCGAGAGGTAGCCGAGGACCTGCGCGGTGTTGGACTTGCCGGGGGCGGCGTAGCGGCGTACGGCTTCCGGCTCGGCGGTGATGCCGGGGAAGTCCTCGGAGCGTTCGCGGATCTGGAGCGCCTGGCGGGCGGTGGCCTTGTCGGTGATGGGGATCGGCTGGTAGGGCGAGCCGTTCCAGCACGGCTGCGGCGTCTTGGCGTCGCAGAGGCGGACCTTCTGGATGACGTCCTCGGGCTTGAGGCCCAGCACGCCGGCGAGCTTGGTGAGGACGGCCTTGCCGTCGTCGGCCATCTTCAGCAGGTCGGTGCGTGAGGCGGAGACCACGAGCCGGGTCTCGTTGTCGGCGATCGGGACGCCCCGCGCGTCGAGGATCGAGCCGCGCACCGCGGGCTGGACGACCTGCTGGACGTGGTTGCCGGAGGCTTCCTTGGCGTACTGCTGGCCGTTGCGGATCTGGAGGAACCAGAGGCGTCCGCCGAGGGTGCCGAGGAGGGAGAGGACGAGGATCTGGATGACGACGAGACGGATCTGGACCCGGGGGGTCCGGCCGGTCTCGGGGATGTTGGTCATGGGCGCGGCCCATCCGCTGGAAGGGTGGTGGTGGGCGACGGGTGGGCGTTGGTCACTGCTGCTGCCTCCCCCTCTCAGTGTGTGTACGTGTCATACGAGTACACGGCGAACCTGTGCGCGGTGACACCGCGGCCGGTCAAGTCTCTTGGCGTCCCCGGGGTTTGACGGTGGCGCCGAACGGAACCCGTCACAGCCGCTTGACCCCCTTGATGCGTCCGGCGCGGGCGACCCGTGCCTTGGCCGCCTTCACCCGCAGTCCGCTGCGCTGGCTGCCGATGCGCAGGCCGGTGCCGGAGGACAGCCAGCCCGAGGAGACGTCGGCCGTCTTGGAGGCCGAACCGCCGTCGGCGAGCGGATCGTTCTCGGCCCGCCGGGCCAGGGCCATCAGCACCGGGACGACGAACGGCGCGAGCAGCAGGTCGTAGAGGGTGGCCGTGATGAGCAGGTTGCTGAGCCCGACGTGGCGGGCGGCGGTGTCGCCGACGAGCGCGCCGACGCCCGCGTACAGCACGGTGGAGCCGATCGCGGCGGCGACGACCACGACCATGGGGCCGGTGGCCGACTTGAGCCGGCCGTTCTCGGGCTTGGCGAGGCCGGCGAGGTAGCCGACGACGCAGAGCACGAGGGCGTAGCGTCCGGCGGCGTGGTCGGCGGGCGGGACGAGGTCGGAGAGCAGACCGGCGCCGAAGCCGATGAGCGCGCCGCCGACATGGCCGTAGACCAGGGCGAGGGCGAGCACGGTCAGCAGCACCAGGTCGGGGACGGCGCCCGGGAGATGGAGTCGGGCGAGGACGCTCACCTGGATCACCAGGGCGACGACCACCAGGGTGACGGAGAGCAGCATCCGGTTGAAACGCATGGGATTCGGCTCCTCCTGCTTACTGCTGCTGGCCGAGGTCGGGGGCGCTCGCCGAGGGGGTGACCGTCACGGTCACGGTCGGCGTGGGCGTCGGTCGGGGTTTCGGGGGCAGCACGGTGTCGCGGGGGTCGCTCTTGGGTGCCGCGACGACGACGCCGACGATGTCGAGCTTGGTGAACGAGACGAAGGGCGTCACGTAGATCGTGCGGGTCAGGTCGCCGCCGGACGGGTCGACGCGGGAGACGACTCCGACGGGGACACCGGGCACGAACGGCTTGTCGGACTGCGAGCCGAAGGTGACCAGCCGGTCGCCCTTCTTGATCTTGGCCTTGGCGTTGAGGAGCTCGACGCGCAGCGGGCGGTCGCCCTGGCCCGAGGCGAAGCCGAGTTCGTCGCTCGACTCCATGCGGGTGCCGACGGTGAAGTCGGGGTCGTTGGCCAGGAGGACGGTCGCGGTGTCCGGGCCGACGGTGGTGACCCGGCCGACCAGTCCGTCGCCGTTCAGGACGGTCATGTCGCGCTGGATGCCGTCGTTGGCGCCGACGTCGATGGTGACGGTCCAGGAGAAGCCCTGGGCCGCCCCTATGGCGATCACCTCGGCGCCCTTGATGCCGTACTGGCCCTCGCCCGCCACCTTGATCATCTTGTCGAGCTGCTTGACGCGGCTGCGGTTGCGGTCGCTGCTGCCGAGGCTCGCCTTCAACGCCGCGTTGTCGTGCTCCAGTTGTGCGATGCGATCGTGCCGTCCGCCCGAATCGCGGACCGCGGAGATCGCGTTGCCGACGGGGTCGACCGCGGACGACACCCCGTTCTCGATCGGGCCGAAGACCGTCGCGGCGGCCTGGCGGGCGCCGTCGACCGGTGAGTCCTGCCCGCCGCGGATGTCCACCGTGATCAGTGCGAACGCGATGGCGATCAGCAGCACCAGGAGCAGCCGGCTCTCTCGTGTGTCCCTCACGTGCGGCGGCCGTGCCTTCCTCGTCGTATTGGGTCAACAGGGGCGCGCCCTGGGCGAAAAGGATGCCCACGGTGCGATGAGGCTGGAGTGGGGGGTGAGACGGGGTGGCTGTTATGGGGGAGGTTATGACTCTATGTCGCAGGAGTTTATGCCTCCATACCAACGATCCGCCGCACGAGAAGGGGTGATCTCGTACGGCGGAATCGAAGTGTTACTTCATCTGCGGGGCTGGGCGTCCAGAACCTGCTGGAGCGCCTCGAACTCCTCGACGCACTTGCCGGAGCCGAGCGCCACGCTGTCGAGCGGGTCCTCCGCGATGTGGATCGGCATGCCGGTCTCACGGCGCAGCCGCTCGTCCAGGCCGCGCAGGAGCGCTCCACCGCCGGTCAGGACGATGCCCCGGTCCATCACGTCGCCGGAGAGCTCGGGCGGGCACTTGTCGAGCGTCGTCTTCACGGCGTCGATGATCGCGTTGACCGGTTCCTCGATCGCCTTGCGGACCTCGGCGGCGGAGATGACGACCGTCTTGGGCAGACCGGAGACCAGGTCCCGGCCGCGGATCTCGGTGTGCTCGTCGTTGTCGAGGTCGTACGCCGAACCGATCGTGATCTTGATCTGCTCGGCCGTCCGCTCACCGAGAAGGAGGCTGTACTCCTTCTTGATGTGCTGGATGATCGCGTTGTCCAGCTCGTCGCCCGCGACGCGGATGGACTGGGCGGTGACGATGCCTCCGAGCGAGATGACCGCGACCTCCGTGGTGCCGCCGCCGATGTCCACCACCATGTTGCCCGTGGCCTCGTGGACCGGCAGGCCGGCACCGATGGCCGCGGCCATGGGCTCCTCGATGATGTGCACCTGGCGGGCGCCGGCCTGGGACGACGCCTCGATGACGGCACGGCGCTCGACGCCCGTGATGCCCGAGGGCACACAGACGACGACACGGGGGCGGGCGAGATAGCGCCGCTTGTGGATCTTCAGGATGAAGTAGCGGAGCATGCGCTCGGTGATCTCGAAGTCGGCGATGACGCCGTCCCTGAGCGGACGCACGGCGACGATGTTGCCCGGGGTCCGCCCGATCATCTTCTTGGCTTCCGCGCCCACCGCGAGGATCCCGCCGGTGTTGGTGTTGATCGCGACGACAGACGGTTCGTTGAGTACGATCCCTCGGCCCCTGACGTACACCAGCGTGTTGGCGGTCCCGAGGTCGACAGCCATGTCACGGCCGATGAACGACATTGAGTTCCCCATCAGGATTCGTCTGGCCTTCCCAAAGCGAGCTTTGACGGCTTTTTAGGGACGGCGCGAGGTTGGTGCAGCGACGTGAACGCCTCCATCGTAGACGCGCCCACCCGAACACTGCGCGAGGGTCTTGGCCATTGTCGGCAGATGGCGCAGCCGCTCGCTTGTGGAGACGGGCCATCGGGGTCACGCGTTCCCCCGATCAGCGCGCATATGCCACGGGACGGCCGGATTTTTCACGGCCGTCCCTGGTCAGACTGTCGGAGCCGCGCTGACGCAGTCTCAGAAAATTCTTTGAAATCGTGCTGCGCCGCGCGCTCCGGAGATCGTCCGGACGGCCCCGCCGCAGAGGTCCGCGGCCTCGGACGCGACCGTCCGTAGGCCGGGCCGTGACCCTCCGCGCACGCGGGTGCCGCGCGCGGGCCTCGACCGTACGCTCAGACGCGGCCGGGGAAGAAGATCTTCACCTCGCGCTCGGCGGACTCCTCGGAGTCGGAGGCGTGGATCAGGTTCTCGCGGACGATCACACCGAAGTCGCCGCGGATGGAACCGGGGGCGGCGGCGATCGGGTCGGTCGGGCCGGCCAGGGCACGCACGCCCTCGATGACCCGCTCGCCCTCGACGATCAGGGCCACGACGGGGCCGGAGGCCATGAACGCCACCAGCGGCTCGTAGAAGGGCTTGCCCTTGTGCTCGCCGTAGTGCTGCTCCAGCGTGTCCTGGTCCAGGGTCCGCAGCTCCAGCGCGGTGATCTGCCAGCCGGCCTTGCGCTCGATGCGGCTGATGATCTCGCCGGTCAGGCCGCGACGGACGGCGTCGGGCTTGAGAAGGACGAGGGTGCGCTGGCTCACGGGAAGGCTCCTTAGGGTCACACTTGTGCGGATGAACGAGGCTACAGGGCGTGTCCCGGCGGCCGTCGCACAGTGCCGGGTGGTACGGGAGCACGCCTCCGTCCGCCGGTGGCGCGCGCTCGCGCGCCCCGCCCGAGGGGCCCCGCGGTCACGGACAGGTCGTGTCGGCGCGTTCGCGAGGTCCCGGCCGCCGGGCGGGCGGGACCTCGCGGTCACGGTCTACGCCGGGGTGCCGTCCGGCTCGGCCTTCGCCTGCGCGGCGAACCGGGCCTTGGCCTCGTCGATCTTGCGGCCGTAGTGGACCGAGGCCCACCACAGGGCGGCGAAGGCCACGCCCAGGATGAACATCGACGGCACGACGAACCCGCCGGCGACGAGCAGGATCTGGAGCGCCCAGCCGAGCTGGACACCGCCGGGCCGCGTGATCATGCCGCAGAGCAGCACGCTCAGCGCCATCAGGACCCCGCAGACCGTCCAGACCGTGGCCGTGGACAGATCGGGTTCCTTCATGGCGACGAGCCCGGCGAAGCCGATGACGAAGACCTCGCCGATCAGCGTGGAAGCACAGAGCGTACGCACGAGAGTCAGCCCCTCCCCAGGAGCAGTCGGGCCTCGCCGACCGTGATGACGGATCCGGTGACCAGCACGCCCCCGCCCGCGAACTCGCCCTCTTCCTCGGCGAGCGTGATCGCGGCCTCCAGGGCGTCGTCCAGGCGCGGTTCGACCTGGACCCGGTCCTCGCCGAAGACCTCGACGGCGATCCCGGCGAGTTCGTCCGCGTCCATCGCGCGATGGCTGGAGTTCTGGGTGACGACGACCTCGGCGAGGATCGGCTCGAAGGCCTCCAGCACCCCGCGTACGTTCTTGTCGCCGCTCGCGCCGACGACCCCGATCAGCCGGCTGAAGTCGAAGACCTCGCTCACCGCCTCGGCCGTGGCGCGGGCACCCGCGGGGTTGTGCGCGGCGTCGAGCACCACGGTGGGCGAGCGGCGCACGATCTCCAGGCGGCCCGGCGAGGTGACCGCGGCGAACGCCTTGCGCACGGTGTCGATGTCGAGCCGCTCGGCGTGCGCCGAGCCGACGCCGAAGAACGCCTCGACCGCGGCGAGCGCCACGGCGGCGTTGTGCGCCTGGTAGGCGCCGTGCAGCGGCAGGAAGACCTCTTCGTACTCGCCGCCGAGGCCGCGCAGGGTGAGCAGTTGTCCGCCGACCGCGACCTGGCGTGCCACGACACCGAATTCGAGACCCTCGCGGGCCACGGTGGCGTCGACCTCGACGGCTTTCTTCAGCAGCACCTGGGCCGCGTCGACCGGCTGCTGGGCGAGGATGACGGTGGCGTCCTGCTTGACGATGCCCGCCTTCTCGGTGGCGATCTCCGCGAACGTCTCACCGAGCCGGTCGGTGTGGTCGAGGTCGATGGGGGTCACCACGGCGACGTCCCCGTCGATCACGTTCGTGGCGTCCCAGCTGCCGCCCATGCCGACCTCGACGACGGCGACGTCCACGGGCGCGTCGGCGAAGGCGGCGTACGCCATGCCGGTGAGCACCTCGAAGAAGGACAGCCGGTACTCCTGCTGTCCGTCGACCATCTCGACGTAGGGCTTGATGTCGTCGTACGTCTCGACGAAGCGCTCGGCGGCCATCGGTGCCCCGTCGAGGCTGATCCGCTCGGTGATCGACTGCACGTGGGGGCTGGTGTAGCGGCCGGTGCGCAGCTCGAAGGCGCCGAGGAGTGCCTCGACCATGCGGGCGGTGGAGGTCTTGCCGTTGGTGCCGGTGATGTGGATCGAGGGGTACGCGCGCTGCGGCTCCCCGAGGACGTCCATCAGCGCCGCGATCCGGGCGACGGACGGCTCCAGCTTGGTCTCGCCCCAGCGGGTGGCGAGCTCGGACTCCACCGCGCGCAGCGCCTTGTCGACCTCGGGGTCGGAGGGCCGCCCGGGGACGTCGGCCCGGTGGTCGCCGCCGCCCTGGGTCCGCAGGGTACGACTGCCGGCCTCGATCACCGCGAGGTCGGGGTCGCGCTCGGTCTCGTTGGCCACGATCTCCTCGAAGAGGCCGTGCGGGTCGCGGTCCTCCGGGGCGTCGGAGGCGCTGCTGTCGTGCGGGGGGAGGTCACTCACGGGGCCAGTCTACGGAGGGGGCGGGGGTGTGGGGGCGTGTGGGGCCGCGTGGGGGTTTTCGCCCCCTCCGCCCCTACCCGTCCCGTACTCGGGGGCGCTGCCCCCGGCCCCCCGCTCCTCAATCGCCGGAGGGGCTGATTCTCAGCCCGTCCGGCCATTGAGGACGAGGCCGTTCAGGCCGAAGCGGGGGTCTGGGGGCGGCAGCCCCCAGGTACGGGACGGGCAGGGGCGGAGGGGGCGAGGAAAAGCCTGCCGAGACGGCGGAAGACCCCCGGAACTGGAGGGTTCCGGGGGCCTTCGGTTGCCTGGGGCCGGGGCTACGCCTCCGGCAGTCGCTCCAGCTGGGTCTGGATGCGGGCGATGTCCTCGTCCGCCTTGGCGAGCCGGCCGCGGATCTTGTCCACGACGTTGTCGGGCGCCTTGGCGAGGAACGCCTCGTTGCCGAGCTTGGCGTTGGCCTGGGCCTTCTCCTTCTCGGCGGCGGCGAGGTCCTTGGCCAGACGCTTGCGCTCGGCGGCGACGTCGATCGTGCCCGACAGGTCGAGCGCGACGGCGGCGCCCGCCACCGGCAGCGTCGCCGTGGCCGAGAAGCTGTCGCCCTCCGGCTGGAGGCGCAGCAGCTGACGGATGGCCGCCTCGTGCGGGGCCAGCGCGGTCCCGTCGAGGGTCAGCCGGGCCGGGACCCGCTGGCCCGGCTGGAGGCCCTGGTCGGCACGGAAGCGGCGGACCTCCGTGATGACCTGCTGGAGCTTCTCGATCTCCTGCTCGGCCGCGGTGTCACGGAAGCCCGAGTCGGTCGGCCAGTCCGCGACGACGACCGACTCGCCGCCCGTGAGGGTGGTCCAGAGGGTCTCCGTGACGAACGGGACGATCGGGTGCAGGAGGCGGAGGGTGACGTCCAGGACCTCGCCGAGGACCCGGCCGGAGACCTTCGCGGGCTCGCCGCCGGCCATGAACGTGGTCTTGGACAGCTCGACGTACCAGTCGAAGACCTCGTCCCACGCGAAGTGGAAGAGGGCGTCGGACAGCTTGGCGAACTGGAAGTCGTCGTACAGGGCGTCGACTTCGGCGACCGTGGCGTTGAGCCGGGACAGGATCCAGCGGTCGGTGGCCGACAGCTCCCCGGCGGGCGGGAGTTCGCCCTCGACCGTCGCACCGTTCATCAGCGCGAAACGGGTGGCGTTCCAGATCTTGTTGGCGAAGTTGCGCGAGCCCTGGACCCAGTCCTCGCCGATCGGGACGTCGACGCCCGGGTTGGCGCCGCGCGCGAGGGTGAAACGCAGCGCGTCGGAGCCGTACTTGTCCATCCAGTCCAGCGGATTGACCGCGTTCCCGAAGGACTTGGACATCTTCTTGCCGAACTGGTCGCGGACCATGCCGTGCAGGGCGATGGTGTGGAACGGCGGGGTGCCGTCCATCGCGTACAGGCCGAACATCATCATCCGGGCGACCCAGAAGAACAGGATGTCGTAGCCGGTGACCAGGACGGAGTTCGGGTAGAACTTCGCGAGGCTCTCGGTCTGTTCGGGCCAGCCGAGCGTGGAGAACGGCCACAGGCCGGAGGAGAACCAGGTGTCGAGGACGTCGGTGTCCTGGTGCCAGCCCTCGCCCGTGGGGGCCTCGTCGTCGGGGCCGACGCAGACGATCTCGCCGTTGGGCCCGTACCAGACGGGGATCCGGTGGCCCCACCACAGCTGCCGCGAGATGCACCAGTCGTGGAGGTTGTCGACCCAGTCGAAGTACCGCTTCTCCATCTCCTGCGGGTGGATCTTGACGCGGCCGTCGCGGACGGCGTCGCCCGCGGCCTTCGCCAGCGGGCCGACCTTGACCCACCACTGCATGGACAGGCGCGGCTCGATGGTGGTCTTGCAGCGCGAGCAGTGGCCCACGGAGTGGCTGTACGGGCGCTTCTCGGCGACGATGCGCCCCTCGGCGCGCAGGGCGGCGACGATCGCGGAACGGGCCTCCAGGCGGTCCAGACCCTGGAAGGGGCCGGGGACCGTGATGACCGCGTGCTCGTCCATGACGGCGATGTTGGGCAGGTTGTGGCGCTGCCCGATCTCGAAGTCGTTCGGGTCGTGAGCGGGCGTGACCTTGACGGCACCGGTGCCGAACTCGGGGTCGACGTGCTCGTCCGCGACGACCGGGATGGAACGGTCGGTCAGCGGCAGCCTGATGAGCGTGCCGACGAGGTGCTTGTACCGCTCGTCCTCCGGGTGGACGGCGACGGCGGTGTCGCCGAGCATCGTCTCGGCGCGGGTGGTGGCGACGACGATGGAGTCGTCCCCCTCCCCGTACTTCATGGAGACGAGCTCGCCGTCGTCGTCCTGGTACTCGACCTCGATGTCGGAGATCGCGGTGAGACAGCGCGGGCACCAGTTGATGATGCGTTCGGCGCGGTAGATCAGCTCGTCGTCGAAGAGCTTCTTGAAGATCGTCTGGACGGACCGGGAGAGGCCCTCGTCCATCGTGAAGCGCTCGCGCGACCAGGCGACGCCGTCACCGAGGCGGCGCATCTGGCCGGAGATCTGTCCGCCGGACTCGGCCTTCCACTGCCAGACGCGCTCGACGAACGCCTCCCGGCCGAGGTCGTGCCGCGACTTGCCCTCCTTGCCCAGCTCGCGCTCGACGACGTTCTGGGTGGCGATGCCGGCGTGGTCCATGCCGGGCTGCCACAGCGTCTCGAAGCCCTGCATGCGCTTGCGCCGGGTGAGGGCGTCGATGAGGGTGTGCTCGAAGGCGTGGCCGAGGTGCAGGCTGCCGGTGACGTTCGGCGGCGGGATGACCACCGTGAACGGAGGCTTGTCGCTCTTCGCGTCCGCCTCGAAATAGCCGCGCTCCACCCAGCGCTCGTACAGCGGCCCCTCTACATCGGCCGGCGCGTACTGGGTCGGCAGTTCGGTGTTGGGCTCTGATGGCTGCTGCTGAGCGTTCTCGGTCACGGGATCAGTTTAGGGGCGTCACGCCCCTGTCCCGAAACGGGATTACTTCGTAACGGTGGCCCCCCTGCGGACCTGGGCGCTCGCCCCGTGCGTCAGGATGTCAGGAACACATAAGGCATCTGGAGGGGAACCCAGAAATGAGCTACAACCAGCCGGGCCCGTACGGCGGGCAGCCCCAGCAGCCCGGACCCTACGGTCAGCCCGGCGGCCAGCAGCCGCCGGCCCCTCAGCCCGGCTACGGCTACCCCCCGCAGGCTCCCCCGGCGCAGCCGGGCTACGGCTACCCCCAGCAGGCCCCCCAGGCCCAGCCCGGCTACGGCTACCCGCAGCAGGCTCCGGGTGTCCCGCCGCAGACTCCCCCGTACGGCCAGCCTCCCTACGGCGCGGTCCCGATGCCGCCCGAGCCGTCCGGCGGCAAGAAGAAGACGGCCCTGATCATCGGCGGCGTGGCCGCGGTGGCGGCGATCGCGGTGGTCGCGTACCTGGCATTCGGCGGCAGCGGCAGCGGCAGCTCCGTCGCGGACGACGGCCCCCACAAGCTGACGACGCCGGCGTCGGTCCTCGGCGGCGACTACAAGAAGTCCGCCGACTCGGGCGACAGCGGCGGCATGACCAAGGACGACCTGAAGGACGCCGAGGGCTGGGGTGTGAAGAACCCCAAGGACGTCAGCGCGGGTTACCAGTCGGGCGACAAGAGCAACCCGCTCGCGATGAAGCAGATCTCCTTCGGTGGTGTCTGGGGAACGATCGACGACCCCGGGGCGACCGTCGACAACATGTTCGCCGGGATGAAGAAGGAGTCCCAGAAGGGCGGCTCCAAGGACGGCGAGTTCATCGGCAGCCCGAAGGCGTACTCGCCGAGCGAGCTGAACGGCGCCGTCCTCAAGTGCCAGGAGATCAAGGTCAACAACAGCTCCTCGGGCCCCAAGTCGTTCACGATGCCCGTCTGCATCTGGGGCGACCACAGCACGCTCGGCTACGTGCTGCCGATCGACTTCGCGAGCATGATGGCCGGCAAGAGCAGCACCCCCGAGGCCGCCGCCGAGATCGCCGCGAAGCTCCGCAACGACGTCCGCGTCAAGGCCTGACACCGGCCCGGCGCGCGAACGCGTCGCGGCACGGCGTTTCCGCACAGGGCCCGGCCCGCGAGCCGGGCCCTGTCGCGCGGAACCCCGCAAGCCAGAGGGGCGCCCGGCGAGTTGATCGCCGGGCGCCCCTCTTTCGTCTGGCTGCGCGTGCCTACGCCGTCTTCTGCTCCCCCGGGCCGCCGCGGCGGGCGTCCCTCGGGATCAGGGTCGGGTTGACGTTGCGCAGGACCACGTCGGCGGTGATGACGACGCGGGCCACGTCCTTGCGGGACGGGACTTCGTACATCACGGCCTGGAGGACTTCCTCCATGATGGCGCGTAGGCCGCGCGCGCCGGTCTGGCGCAGGATGGCCTGGTCGGCGATGGCCTCCAGCGCCTCACGCTCGAAGTCCAGCTCCACACCGTCGAGTTCGAAAAGCCGCTGGTACTGCTTCACCAGCGCGTTGCGCGGCTCGACCAGGATCTGGAGGAGTGCCTCGCGGTCCAGGTTGTGGACCGAGGTGATGACGGGAAGCCGGCCGATGAACTCGGGGATCATGCCGAACTTGACCAGGTCCTCCGGCATGACCGCCGCGAACTGGTCCTTGGACTCCAGCTCGCGCTTCGAGCGGATCGTCGCGCCGAAGCCGATGCCCTTCGCGCCAGCCCGCGACTCGATGAGCTTCTCCAGGCCCGAGAAGGCACCGCCCACGATGAACAGGACGTTCGTCGTGTCGATCTGGATGAACTCCTGGTGCGGGTGCTTGCGTCCGCCCTGCGGAGGCACGGAGGCCGTCGTGCCTTCGAGGATCTTGAGCAGGGCCTGCTGCACACCCTCACCGGACACATCGCGCGTGATCGACGGATTTTCGCTCTTACGGGCGACCTTGTCGATCTCGTCGATGTAGATGATCCCGGTCTCGGCCTTCTTGACGTCGTAGTCGGCGGCCTGGATCAGCTTCAGCAGGATGTTCTCGACGTCCTCGCCGACATACCCCGCCTCCGTCAGCGCCGTCGCGTCCGCGATGGCGAACGGGACGTTCAGCATGCGCGCGAGAGTCTGGGCGAGGAGTGTCTTGCCGGAGCCCGTGGGGCCCAGCAGAAGGATGTTGGACTTCGCCAACTCGATGGCGTCCTCGCGGTTCTGGCCCGTGCTGTTCTCACCGGCCTGGACGCGCTTGTAGTGGTTGTACACCGCGACGGAGAGCGCCTTCTTGGCCGACTCCTGCCCGACCACGTACCCCTCGAGGAACTCGTAGATCTCGCGGGGCTTGGGAAGTTCCTCCCAGCGCACCTCGCTCGTCTCCGCGAGCTCTTCCTCGATGATCTCGTTGCAGAGATCGATGCACTCGTCGCAGATGTACACACCGGGGCCTGCGATGAGCTTCTTGACCTGCTTCTGGCTCTTGCCGCAGAACGAGCACTTGAGCAGATCGCCGCCGTCACCGATGCGTGCCACGGTGTGCTTCCCCTTCGCCTGGGAGTCGCCTGGATCCAGCGGCTCCTGGTGCTGCCTTATGTCCGACGGTACCTTGCCGAGCCCCTCGTTCGGGCCCCCCTTGGCGCGGTTCACTTCGTCGTGAACCACGCCAGGGAGCGGCAGACGATACAGCGATACGTCACACGACCGCGGAGTTGTTCATCTTCCGCGTGGAAATGATCTGGTCGATCAGGCCGTAGGCGAGAGCGTCCTCGGCCGTGAGGATCTTGTCGCGCTCGATGTCCTCGCGGATCTTCTCGATCGGCGTGGTCGAGTGCTTGGCCAGCATGTCCTCCAGCTGACCGCGCATGCGGAGGATCTCGTTCGCGGCGATCTCGAGGTCCGAGACCTGACCGCGACCGGTCTCGCTGTAGGGCTGGTGGATCAGCACACGGGCGTTCGGGAGCGCCATGCGCTTGCCCGGGGTGCCGGCGGCCAGCAGGATCGCGGCGGCCGAGGCGGCCTGGCCCATGCAGACCGTCTGGATGTCCGGCTTCACGAACTGCATCGTGTCGTAGATGGCCGTGAGGGCCGTGAACGAGCCACCGGGGCTGTTGATGTAGACCGAGATGTCACGGTCGGGGTCCATCGACTCCAGGCACAGCAGCTGCGCCATGACGTCGTTGGCGGAGGCGTCGTCGATCTGCACGCCGAGGAAGATCACGCGCTCCTCGAACAGCTTCGCGTACGGGTCGTACTCACGCACGCCCTGAGAGGTGCGCTCGACGAAGCGCGGGATGACGTAGCGGGACTCCGCGCGAGGACCGGTGTACTCGGCCTGCGTGCGGGCGAAGAGGCCGCTGCCGGGGAAGTCGTTCACTGTGTCTCCTGGAAACCTGAAAAGGGCTGAGCGGTCGGCTGAGGGCACGCTGGGGGCCTCGCCCCGCCGGAAGGGCGGGAAGGGGCCCCGCGCCGCTCTCGCGGGCACTGGAGGGGCTTACGACGCCCCGGTGCCGCCACCGCCCGGCATTCCGGCAGCGGTGGGCACGATGTCGTCGATGAGGCCGTACTCCTTGGCCTCGATCGGGTCGAACCAACGGTCGCGGTCCGAGTCACGCGTGACCTGCTCGACGGTCTGACCGGTGTGGAACGCGGTCAGCTCCGCCATCCGCTTCTTGGTGTGCAGCAGCCGCTCGGCGTGGATCTTGATGTCCGACGCGGAGCCCGCGAGGCCCGCGGAGGGCTGGTGGATCAGGATCTCGGCGTTCGGCAGGGCGAAGCGCTTGCCGGGCGTACCGGCGCTGAGCAGGAACTGGCCCATCGAGGCCGCCATGCCCATGGCGATCGTCACCACGTCGTTCTTGATGAACTGCATGGTGTCGTAGATCGCCATGCCGGCCGTGATCGATCCGCCGGGGCTGTTGATGTAGAGGTAGATGTCCTTGTCCGGGTCGGCGGCAAGGAGCAGCAGCTGCGCCGTGATCTTGTTGGCGATGTCATCGTCGACCGCCTGGCCGAGGAAGATGATCCGCTCGCCGAGCAGTCGGTTGTAGACCTGGTCGCCGAGGCCACCACCGATAGGGTCGCCGGCAGCTGTGGGCATCAGATTCGTCACGTATCCACCTGCTCGTCTTACGACGGCGCCGGGCCGTCTCACGTCTTCTGCAGAACCTGGGACCCCGGGTTCCGCGCCGCCTCCCGGCGGCGTCCGGGGACTCCCCTGCCCTCGTATTCATGGACCCTAACGCGCGGGTCCCTCCGGGGAATCCCGCAGAGGGAACTGTTCGCTGTGAGCGCATGCGCTGCGCCGGCTTCACCAGGGGTCCGGTCCCGCTTCTCGACAGGCCCGCGGGGTGGGTGGCGCCCTCGGAAGGCCGCGGTCGCCGTCGCGCCCGGGGGCCGTGTCCGCGGCTGCGGCCGGGTGGGGGTTGCTCGCGCAGTTCCTCGCGCCCCTGAGCCGGTCCGGTGGGGGCCTGAACGGGACAGGGCCGCCGGACGCCGACGGGCCCCCGGGGACTGTGAAGTCCCCGGGGGCCCGTCAGGTGTTCTGCCGAGGCGATCAGGCCTCGGTGGTGTTCTCGGCCTCGGCGGCGTCGGTGGTCTCGACGGTCTCGGCCGTCTCGTCCTCCTCGTCGTCCAGGTCGACGATCTCGCCGTTGGTGTCCTTGACCGTGGCGGCCTCGACGACGACCGCGAGGGCCTTGCCGCGGGCGACCTCGCCGACGAGCATCGGGACCTGGCCGCCCTCGACGACGGCCTGGGCGAACTGGTCGGGGGACATGCCGGAGGAGGCGGCGCGCCGCATGAGGTGCTCGGTGAGCTCCTCCTGGTTGACGTTCAGCTTCTCCCTGTTGACGAGCTCGTCCAGGACGAACTGCGTCTTGATGCCCTTGACCGCGGCGTCCTTGGTCTCGGCGTCGAACTCTTCCTCGGTCTTGCCCTGGATCTCCAGGTACTTCGCGAGGTCGAGGCCCATCTGGCCGAGCTGGTGGTGCTCGAGGTTGTGCTTACGGGTGTTGATCTCGTCCTCGAGCAGCTTCTCGGGGACGGGCACCTCGACGAGCTCCAGCAGCTTCTCCAGGACGCGCTCCTGGGCCTGCGTGGCCTGGTCGTACTGCTTCATGTTCTCGAGGCGCTTGCGGCTGTCCGCCTTGAGCTCGTCGAGGGTGTCGAACTCGGAGGCGAGCTGCGCGAACTCATCGTCCAGCTCGGGCAGCTCGCGCGCGGCGACCTGGGTGACCTTGACGGTGACCTCGGCGGCCTTGCCGGCGGCGGAGCCGCCCTTGAGCTCGGAGGTGAAGGTGGCCTCGCCACCGGCCTCCAGGCCCTTCACGGCCTCGTCGATGCCTTCGAGCAGCTCGCCGGAGCCGATGGTGTACGAGACGCCGCTGGCGACACCGTCCTCCAGCACCTCTCCGTCGACCTTGGCCTCGAGGTCAAGGGTGACGACGTCCTCGTCCTGGGCGGCGCGCTCGACCGGGGAGGTCGAGGCGAAGCGCTCACGCAGGTCCGAGACGGCCTTCTCGACGTCCTCGTCGCTGACCTCGATGGCGTCGACCTCGACCTCGATGCCGGAGTAGTCCGGGATCTCGATGGCCGGGCGGACGTCGACCTCGGCGGTGAAGTTCAGCGTCTCGCCGTCCTTCAGTTCGGTGATGTCGACCTCGGGCTGGCCGAGGACGTTCAGCTCAGCCTCGTTGACCGCTTCGGTGTAGAACTTCGGGAGCGCGTCGTTGACGGCCTCTTCGAGCACGGCGCCGCGACCGAACCGCTGGTCGATGACGCGCGCCGGGATCTTGCCCTTCCGGAAGCCCTTCACCGTGACCTGCTGGTTGATCTTCTTGTACGCCGCGTCGAGGCTGTCCTTGAGCTCCTCGAAGGGCACCTCGACAGTGAGCCGAACCCGAGTCGGGTTCAGGGTCTCCACGGCGCTCTTCACGGTTCGGTCTCCTTGTGGCTGACTTCTTGGGGGGTTCTGCTGCGTGCCGCTGCCGACCGGGGGAGAGCCCTGGGCGGATTCCGCGGCCCTTGAGAGACGTAACAGTGCAGACATACGGGCACGCAGTTTGCATAGTAGCCGCAGGCGGTACACGCCCCAAAAGGCGATCTTGTCCGGGCGGATCCCGCGCGGCCCTGTCGGTGGTCGGGGTGGCGGGATTTGAACCCACGGCCTTCCGCTCCCAAAGCGGACGCGCTACCAAGCTGCGCCACACCCCGTCGGTGCGACACGTAGGGTACATGCCCGCAGGCAGTGCGGTTGCCGCATTTCGCGACCGCCGACGCGGACGGGAACGGGGTGTGCATTGCGGGCCCTCGACCCGCTACGATGCCTTCTGTGCCGGGGTCGCTGACCTGCGGCGCGTGCTGTGCGGGCGTAGCTCAATGGTAGAGCACTAGTCTTCCAAACTAGCTACGCGGGTTCGATTCCCGTCGCCCGCTCCAGATGACAAAAGGCCAGGCCGGAGGGTGATTCCTCCGGCCTGGCCTTCATCGTGTCCGGGGTCGTGAGCGGCCCTTCGCGCACCCTGCGTGCCCGTTCGTGCCCGTCCGGTCCTGTGGCCGGCCGCCGGCGTCCTCGGCGGCGGAACGGCGGCCGGAGAGCCGGGCACGACTTTCGGGCGTGGAGAGGTCCGTCACCGGCGCGCGCAGCCGGTGACGCGCGCCGGGCGCCGCCCGGTCAGAAGCTGATCGAGTTGATGCTCTGCGCTATCGAGTCGAGGAACCGGCTGATGGACGGAGCCATACCGGTCGACGCGAGGAAGAAGCCGAAGAGCACCGCGACGATGGCAGGTCCCGCCTTGATGGATCCCCCTCGGATCAGCACCACGAGGATGATCGCCAACAGCAGCACCACTGACAGCGAAATGGCCACAACTGATCACACCCTACGGTCGGTCGCACTCCCGGCCCGGAGGTGCAGCCCCGCACACCCCCGCCAGAACCATCGTGCCACCAACCGGCCGCTCGTATGCGACAGGTGACGCATCGTCGGCCGGGAGCGGCCCCGTGAGCGAACCGGCGCCCCACCGGAACAACGCCGCACCACCCTTCCCCCGCCGCACGAAAAAACGTCAACAGCACTGCCCAGCGCCACAATTCAGGGGTGGCCGGACGGTGAATTCACCGCACTGATTGCCGTGTCCACACATCTCGTTCGCAGATATTCCGAATTACTGTCACAGGCTCACGTCGAACGCGGGGTGCATGCAGTCAAACCCCATCGGACCGGACATGTCTCCGGAGTCGCCCGCGGGCGGTATGCGCCGATTCATCGGTGCAGAACGGTACACAACACCCGTCCCTGATAAGGGAATCAATACCCGGAACCTTGTGCGGATCCGCAGGCACACTTCTCCGGATCCGGGGTAGACGCAGGCGATAGCAGGAATGAGATCGAGCGTTTTACGAGAACGCACAGACGACGCTAGGGTGCCTCAGATGTTCCACGCCGCCACGCCCCCCGTACACGCAGCGAGGTCCAGATCAGTCCCTCTGAGTTCTCGGCGGGAGACCCTGTGACCAACTCGCTCCGACTCCACGACCACCAGGGATCAGCGCTTCCGACGGACCCGCGGCCGGCCGTCACGGCGGACGGGACGCAGGACCCGCGCCCGCCCCGGACCGCCGACGGCACCGGCACGGCCACCTCTCCGGACGCCGGACCCGCCAAGCAGCGCGACGCCTTCTTCGACAACGCCAAGTACCTGGCGATCGTCCTCGTGGCCATGGGTCACGTGTGGGATCCGCTGAAGGGCCAGAGCCGGCTCCTGGAAGCGCTGTACATGTTCGTGTACGCCTTCCACATGCCGGCCTTCATCGTCATCTCCGGCTACTTCTCCCGCAATTTCGACATGCGCCCCGACCGCCTGAAGCGGCTGGTCACCGGCGTTCTCGTACCGTACGTCCTCTTCGAGACGGCCTACTCCCTCTTCAGCCGCTGGGTCGGCGGCTCGGACCTGACGATCAGTCTGCTCGATCCCTGGTACCTCACCTGGTTCCTGGCCGCGCTGTTCGTCTGGCGGCTGACGACCCCGCTGTGGAAGGTGGTCCGCTGGCCGCTTCCGCTGACCCTGTGCCTCGGTCTGGCCGCGTCGGTCTCGCCGGAGATCGGTGACGACCTGGCCCTCCAGCGGGTGCTTCAGTACCTGCCGTTCTTCGTCCTCGGTCTGACCCTGAGGCCCGAGCACTTCCGGCTCGCGCGCCGTCGTGACGTGCGCCTGCTGTCGTTGCCCGTCGTGGCCGCGGCCCTGGTCGTGGCCTACTGGGCGGCGCCCCGGATGAACGTCGCCTGGTTCTTCCACCGCGACAGCGCCCAGGAGATGGGCGTCCCCTGGTGGACGGGTGTCCTCATGACGCTCGCGCTGTACTCCTGCTCGCTGCTGCTCACCACGTGCTTCTTCGCCTGGGTGCCGCAGCGCAGGTTCTGGTTCACGGCGCTCGGCGCGGGCACGCTGTACGGCTATCTGCTGCACGGCCTGGTCCTCAAGGGCTGCGCGTACGCGGGCTTGTTCGACCAGGACTGGCTGCGCGCGCCGCTCGGGGAGGCCGTCGCGACGGTCGTGGCCGCCGCGCTCATCACGGTCCTGTGCACCCGGCCCGTCCGGCGGATCTTCCGGTTCGCGATGGAACCGAAGATGGAGTGGGCGTTCCGGCAGGACGCGGCGCGGGCCGCCCGGGAGCGGGCCAAGGTCACCGCCTAGCGTCCGCGTCCCCGGCCGCCCCGCGGCCCCGTGACCGCGCGGACGAGAAGCGGCGTGGCGTACGAGAAGCGTCGCGTACGAGAAGGGCGGGCCCCAGGTGCTGGGGCCCGCCCTTCTCGGCGTCGGCGTGCGCGGCCTTCGCCGCGTTCAGCCGGGCGGCAGCCCCAGCAGGGCCCGCATCGTCGCGTACTTCCTGGTCAGACGGATCCGGGTGAGCTCGTCGAGGACCGCGAGGCGGCCCGGGTCGGAGTTGTGCGCCAGATCGGACGCCTTGACCAGCAGGGCTCCCCGGGTGGTACGGACTCGTCCGGCGTACGACTCCGGGGACTCTCCGTCCGCCTTGGTGAGCGCCCGCACGATGTCCTTCGTACGGGCGCTCAGCGCGGCCTCCTCCAGCCACTCCGCGGAGAGGGCGTCGTCCTCGACGGCGTCGTGCAGCCAGGCCGCCGCCAGCTGGTCGTCGTCGCCTCCACGCTCACGGACGCCGTCCGCCACGGCCTGGAGGTGCTCGGCGTACGGACGGCCGGCCTTGTCGGTCTGGGCCGCGTGCGCCGCGCGGGCGAGCGCTTCGACTTCGGCCAGGGTCAGGAGAGGTCGGGTCACGCGATCAGTGTCTCCTCGGTACGGGCCGCCGCCTCCGTCGCCGGGATCGGGCGGGCGCGGGGCGCGGTCAGCGTACCGGGGCCAGACCGTCGCGGCAGATGAGAAGGAGGGCCCGGTCGTCGTTGACGTCCCTGGCCACCGCCTCGATGAGGTGCCAGGCCGCACCGTGGAAACCGCCGGCGACATAGCGGTCGGCCTCTCCGGTGAGCCGGTCGATGCCCTCGACGATGTCCCGGTCGGCGGTCTCGACCAGCCCGTCCGTGAACAGCATGAGCACGTCCCCGGACCGCAGCGAGCCCTTCACCGGGTCGAACTGGGCGCCGTCGTACACCCCGAGCAGGGGGCCCTCCGCGACCTTCTCCTCCCAGCGGCCGCTGCCCGCGCTGAGCTGGAGGCCCGGCGGGTGCCCCGCGGAGAAGAGTTCGTAGTCGCCCGAGTCGAGATCGAGCACCAGATGGATCGAGGTCGCGAAGCCCTCGTCCCAGTCCTGGCGCAGCAGATAGCCGTTCGCCGCGGGAAGGAAGGCGTGCGGCGGCAGCGAGCCGAGGAGGCCGCCGAAGGCCCCGGACAGCAGCAGGGCGCGGGATCCGGCGTCCATCCCCTTGCCGGAGACGTCGGTGAGGACGACTTCGAGGGTGCGGCCGCCGTTCGTGCGGGCGGCCACGACGAAGTCACCGGAGAAGGACTGTCCGCCCGCCGGGCGCAGCGCCATCTCGCGGTGCCAGCCCACCGGCAGTTTCGGCAGCTTGCTCTGCACGCGGATGCGTTCGCGCAGGTCGAAGAGCATGGTGCCGCCGCGCCGCCAGGGCACGCCCACGCGGCTGCGGAACTGCGCGATCAGCAGTCCGAAGAAGCCGCAGGCCGCGACCACGAGGACCACGCCGGGTGTCACCCGGGAGGGGCCCTCGGTGTACGGACCGAGCTTCACGGACTCCACTATCAGCGCGGTGGCGGCGGCCGCGTACAGACCGAGCAGGCTGGCGGGCCGCAGCAGCAGTCCGCCCGCCACGATCGGCAGGACCAGGGCGGCGGGTGAGCACCACACCGAGTTGACGAGGGTGGTGGAGGCGATCACCGGGATCATGATCAGCAGGCCGGCCAGCGCGATCCAGTCGGAGCCGTCGCCGCGGAAGTAGTCGACGGCGGATCTGCGCAGCCCTGTTCGGGCCCGGTGCCATTGCATCTTCAACCGGGCCGTGAACGTATCGGCTTCAGCGCGCCGCGCTCGTCCTGCTGCCATTAGTTCGGGACCCTATCCATCGGACCAGGCGCTTGGCACGGGAGGTCCCACTTGTCCCCCCTCCGAGCGCTCAACTTCACAGAGAACCGCGGTGGCACATTCGGTCGGGGGCCGTCGCGGCCGGGCGAAATTTGCTCGCTCGTACCGCATTGCCCTGGTAGGCATGGGCTATGACGACTGACGTTCGGGTGCTGCGGCAGGCCGACTGGGACGAATGGTACGAGAACCTGATCCGCGCGTTCGGAGGTGTGGCGGAGTCGTCCGAGGAGCGCGAGCTGTGGAACGCGCTCACAGAGTACGACCGTTCGCTGGGCGTGTGGGACGGGGCGGACTGTGTGGGTACGGCGGGGGCGTTCTCCTTCCGGATCACGGTCCCCGGCGGGGCCTCCGCTCCGGCGGCCGGGGTCACGATGGTGAGCGTCGCGGCCACGCACCGGCGGCGCGGGGTGCTCACCGCGATGATGCGCCGCCAGCTGGACGACGTCCGGGCCCGGGGTGAGGCGCTCGCCGTCCTGGTGGCTTCGGAGCCGGCGATCTACGGGCGGTTCGGGTACGGCATCGCGACCTCCTCGATCAGCGCGGAGATCGACACCGCCCGCGTGCGGCTGTCCGTGCCGCCCGGTACCGACGGCGTACGGCTGCGTTACGCGGCGCAAGCGGAGGTGCTGGACGCGTGCGAGGCGGTGTACGCGCGGCTCGTGCCGCAGCGGCCCGGGATGCTGGCCCGCAGGCCCGGCTGGCAGCGGCTCATGCTCCTGGACCCGGAGAGCGAGCGGAGCGGGGCCTCTCCGTTGCAGTGCGTGGTCGCCGAGCGGGACGGCGAGACCGTCGGGTACACCCGCTTCAGGGTCAAGCCGGAGTGGGGCCCGGCCGGGCACAACGGGGTCGTCACGATGGTGGATCTGGAGGGGCTGGACCCGGCGGCGCGGGCGGCGCTGTGGCGGTTCCTCTTCGACATCGACCTGACGTCCACCGTGCGGACCCGGGCCCGCCCCGTCGACGAGGGCTGGCAGTACCTGGTCTCCGACATCCGCCGCTGCCAGGTGCGGGTGAAGGACTCGCTGCATGTGCGGCTCGTGGAGGTCGGGGCCGCGCTGGAGGCGCGGACCTACCAGGCCCCGGTGGACGTGGTGTTCGAGGTCGAGGACCCCTTCTGCCCCTGGAACGAGGGGCGTTGGCGGCTGACCGGCGACGCCAAGGGAGCGGTGTGCGTGCGCACCGAGGACGCTCCCGATCTCGCCCTGTCCGTGCGGGAGTTGGGGGCCGCCTATCTCGGCGGTGTGCCGCTCGCCTCGCTCGCGGCGGCCGGACGGGTGCGTGAACTGCGGCAGGGCGCGCTGGCGGAGGCGTCGATGGCGTTCGCCTCGGTGGTCGCCCCCTGGCTGCCGCACGGGTTCTAGGACCCCGTCGCCCGGCGGCGGTTCCGGCGCCCGGCCGGGCTCAGGCCCGCTGGCAGCCCGGGCACCAGAAGAGGTTGCGGGCGGCGAGATCGGCGGTGCTGATCTCGCCGCCACAGATGTGGCAGGGCAGGCCGGCCCTGCGGTACACGTAGACCTCGCCGCCGTGGTCGTCCACGCGCGGCGGCCGGCCCATGACCTCGGGGGTGTGCTCCGGCCGGACGGTGTCGATGCGGTTGTTGCGGACGCCCTCGCGCATGAGGTCCACGAGGTCGGCCCAGATCGCGTCCCACTGCCCGGCGCCGAGATCCTTCCCCGCGCGGTACGGGTCGATGCCGTGCCGGAAGAGGACCTCCGCGCGGTAGACGTTGCCGACGCCCGCGATGACCTTCTGGTCCATCAGCAGCGCGGCGATCGTCGTCCGGCTCCGGGAGACGCGCCGGTGGGCCGCCGAGGGATCGGCGTCCGGGCGCAGCGGGTCCGGACCGAGCCGGCCGTGTATCGCGTGCTTCTCGTCGTCCGTGATCAGTGCGCAGGTGGTGGGGCCGCGCAGGTCGACGTACGCGGTGTCGTTGACGAGTCGCAGGCGCACGGTGTCCGTGGGCGGCGGGGCGGGTGTGCCGCCGAATCCGACCTTGCCGAAGAGGCCGAGGTGGATGTGGACCCAGCGCTGCGGGCCGAAGCCGAGGAACAGGTGCTTGCCGTGGGCCTGTGTCGCGGTCAGGACCGATCCGTCGAGGAGGGCCGCGGCGTCGGCGAACTTGCCCTGGGGGCTGGTGACGCGGACGCCGCGGCCACCGAACGCGGCAAGGTAGTCCTCCGCGAGCCGGTGAATGGTGTGCCCCTCGGGCACCGTTCCTCCTGCTGTCTGTCTCGCTCGTCCGACGCTCGGCGGGCCGGCCTGTCGGCCGGCCGGGGTGCCGGAGTCCCTAGTGCCGGAGTGCCGGTGTCAGGCCTGCGGCTGCTGCGGGTGGTGGGCCGGGATCGGCGGGAGTTCCCGGGTCTTCTCGTAGTCCGCGAGCATCTCGATGCGGCGGACGTGGCGCTCCTCGCCGGTGAACTGCGTGTTGAGGAAGGTCTCGACGAACTTCGTCGCCTCCTCCTCGGTGTGCATCCGGGCGCCCACGGAGATGACGTTCGCGTTGTTGTGCTCGCGGCCCAGCGCGGCGGTCTCCTCGCTCCAGGCGAGTGCGGCCCGTACGCCGGCGACCTTGTTCGCGGCGATCTGCTCGCCGTTGCCGGAGCCGCCGATGACGACACCGAGGGAACCCGGGTCGGCCACGGTGCGCTCGGCGGCACGGAGGCAGAACGGCGGGTAGTCGTCCTGGGCGTCATAGATGTGGGGCCCGCAGTCGACGGGCTCGTGGCCGGCGGCCTTGAGCCACTCGACGAGGTGGTTCTTCAGTTCGAGACCGGCATGGTCGGATCCGAGATACACGCGCATGGTCCGAGTGTGACACGGCCGTCCCGGCCCGGCCGCGCCGGGTCCCGCCCGGGAAAAGTGTGAGCCATCCTACAGAACCTCAAGGAAACCTCAAGTAACGATCTGGATTCAAAGGTTCACGAATTCCTTTGCCTCCGTTTCACTGGACCAACTTGTACGCCGACCCCTACAACGGATCGGTGGGCGCCCCGTACACCGCTCGTACGGATCGGGCGCTCTGCACGGGAATCTGCTCATCCGGCGCAAAGGAATCCCCCTCATGACCTCGCAGCCGACCCCCACGAAGGCCGCACAGGCCCCTGGAGGCCCCGGAGAACCCGGTGGCGGCCTCCACGCCGGGCTCAAGAACCGTCATCTGTCGATGATCGCCATCGGTGGCGTCATCGGCGCCGGCCTCTTCGTCGGCTCCAGCACCGGCATCGCCACCGCGGGCCCCGGCATCCTTCTCTCGTACGCCCTCGTCGGCACCCTCGTGGTGCTGGTGATGCGGATGCTCGGCGAGATGTCCGCCGCCAACCCGACCTCGGGCTCGTTCTCCGCACACGCCGACCGCGCGCTCGGCCGCTGGGCCGGCTTCTCCATCGGCTGGCTCTACTGGTTCTTCTGGGTGGTGGTGCTGGCCGTGGAGGCCACCGCCGGCGCCAAGATCCTCGAAGGGTGGATGCCCGGCGTACCGCAGTGGGGCTGGGCGCTCATCGTGATGCTGGTGCTGACGGCCACCAACCTCGTCTCGGTCGGCTCGTACGGCGAGTTCGAGTTCTGGTTCGCCGGGATCAAGGTCGTGGCGATCGGCGCGTTCATCCTGGTCGGCGCGCTCGCGATCTTCGGTGTGCTGCCGGGCGTGGACGCCCCGAAGGCAGGTCTCGGCAATCTGAGCGATCACGGCGGCTTCCTGCCGCACGGCCCCGGAGCGATCCTCACCGGTGTGCTGCTGGTCGTCTTCTCCTTCATGGGCAGCGAGATCGCCACGCTCGCCGCCGGTGAGTCCGAGGACCCGCAGCGGGCCGTGACCAAGTCGACGAACAGCATCATCTGGCGTATCGCCGTCTTCTACCTGGGCTCGATCCTCGTCGTCGTCGCCCTGCTGCCCTGGAACGACCCGTCGATCAAGGACAAGGGCTCGTACGTCGCCGCCCTGGACTCCCTCGGCATCGCGCACGCCGGTCAGATCATGAACGTCATCGTGCTGACGTCCGTGCTGTCCTGTCTCAACTCCGGCCTCTACACCGCCTCCCGGATGGCCTTCTCGCTCGGCCAGCGCGGGGACGCGCCGAAGGCGTTCGCCCGCACCACGCGGCGCGGTGTGCCGCTGACCGCCATTCTCGTCTCGGTCGCCTTCGGCTTCCTGGCCGTCTTCTTCAACTACAAGTTCCCGGACTCGGTCTTCCTCTTCCTGGTCAACTCCTCCGGTGCGGTGGCCCTGTTCGTGTGGCTCGCCATCTGCTTCTCGCAGCTGCGCATGCGGAAGATCATCCAGCGCGAGGCACCGGAGAAGCTCGTCGTGCGGATGTGGCTCTACCCGTACCTGACCTGGGCCACGGCCGCGATGATCGTGTTCGTGCTCGGCTACATGCTGACCGACACCGAGCACGACGGCCGCGAGACCGTGCTGCTGTCGCTGCTCGTCGCGGCGATCGTGCTGGTCATCGCCTTCGTCCGGCAGAAGGCCGGCGCGGGCTCCCGCACTTCCGCGGAACCGCTCGAAAGCGGCTCCCGCGAGAAGACCCAGGCCGAGGTCGGCGCCTGACCCGCCACCGACGCCTGAGTGAGGAGGGGCCCGCGGCCGATGGCCGCGGGCCCCTCCTTCGTTTGTCCCCCGAGAATCCTTCGTACGTGCCCGGAGAACGGGCGAAGGCCCGCCGGATGAGGTCGGAACACCGACCCGGCGAGCCTCCGGCGCGAAACCGCCGGCCTACTTCTTGTCGACGAGCTTCCAGGCGGTCGGCAGGATGCCCATGGCCAGGGCGGCCTTGAGGGCGTCGCCGATCAGGAACGGGGTGAGGCCCGCCGCGAGGGCCGCGCTCGCCGACATGCCGGTGGCCAGGGCCAGGTAGGGCACGCCGATCGCGTAGATGATCGCCTCGCCGAGCAGCATCGTGCCCGCCATGCGCAGCACGGAGCGGTCGGCGCCGCGGCGGGCCAGGGCGCCCACGACGGTCGAGGCGAGCAGCATGCCGAGGATGTAGCCGAAGGACGGGGCCGAGGCACCGGAGCCACCCCCGGCGAACCACGGGACACCGGCCATGCCCACGACGGCGTACACCGCGAGCGACAGCAGGCCCCGGCGGGCGCCGAGCGCCGTGCCGACGAGCAGCGCGGCGAAGGTCTGGCCGGTCACCGGCACCGGGGAACCCGGGACGGGCAGCGAGATCTGGGCGGCGAGACCGGTGAGTGCGGCACCGCCGAGCACGAGGGCGGCGTCACGGACGCGGGAGGCCGGAAGAAGGTCGGCGAGGACCTCGCCGGGGCGGGAGGGCGTGGCGACAGCGGTGCTCATGAGGACTCCGGCGAACAGGGGGTACCCCCTTGGCTCATGGGGAGCCCGGGGGAGGACAGGGCGGAACACGGCGACGCTATCCCAGGGGCATACGGGTGATCACCGTCAGCGATCGACAAAGCGCGGTTCCGGGGATTGGTGGGCTCCTTACAAAGAGTGCCGGGTACACCTGCCCGAAGGTGATGCTGGTCACTGAGGTGAAGTCGTTTCCGCTACGGGAGGGTTCGGGAAGACGACTGTGGAAACTCACCAAAGACGTGATCGAGCCCTCCGGCCCGGCAGGTGGGGATCCGGCCCGGCTGTCCGGTCCTTGGGCGCCCCTGGCCGGTCCCCCGGCCGACCCCCTACCCTTCCCCCATGGTTCCCCAGGCCCTGAACTTCTCGTCGCGTCGCTATGTCGACCTGCGACGCCAGGGCACCGCCACCTGTCGCCGCCCGTCCTGAGGCGGAGCGGAGCGGATCCGGACCGCCGGGACGAGAGCACAGCGGACCACACCAGGCGCACGCCGTACCCGTTGCGGCACGGCGCACGTGACGGCGCTCGGCCGGACCAGCTCCCGAGGATGAACCCCATGGCCAGTACGGTGGCACCCCCTTCGACGTCCCCTCCCTCCCCCGTCCTCGACCGGCGCCGGGGGAGCGCCAGCGTGATCCTGCGGTCCGTGCTGGAGCACGGGCCCGTCGCGCGCAGCACCATCTCCCGGCTGACCGGGCTCTCCCCGGCGTCGGTGACCGACTACTGCGCCCGGTTCACCGAACGGGGCCTGATCCGGGAGGCCGCCGCGCCCCGCCGGTCGGGCGGGGTCGGGCGGCCGCATCTCCCGGTCGACCTGGACCATTCCCGCTTCGTGGTCGGCGGGGTTCATGTGGCGGTGCCGTACACGACGGTGGCGCTGCTCGACCTGCGCGGACGGGTCCTCGCCGAGCGGCGGCTGCGGCACGACCGCACCGAGCCGGGCCTCGTGCTCGCGAACGCCGCCGACGCGATCACCGCTCTCCTCGCCGGCTCTCCCGGCCGCACCGCCCTCGGCATCGGGGTGGCGGCCGGCGGCTGGGTGGACCCGGACTCCGGCACGATCGTGGACCATCCGCTGCTGGGCTGGCACGACGTGGCCGTACGGGAACAGGTCGGGGCGCGCACGGGGCTGCCGGTCCATGTGGACGGCCACGCACGGGCGTTGGTCAACGGGGAGCGGCTGTTCGGGCGGGCCAGGGGCAGCCGCAGCGTGCTGCATCTGTTCGTCGGCAATGTGGTGGACGCCGCCTTCGCCACCCACGACCAGGTGCACTACGGACCTCGCTCACAGGCCGGCGCGATCGCCCATCTGCCCCTGACAGGAGGGTCGGAGCGGTGCGACTGCGGCCGGACGGGGTGCCTCCAGGCCGAGTTGAGCGAGCGGACGCTGTGCCGGCGGGCCCGGGAGCGCGGTGTCACGGACGGCTCGAATCCGATGCACGTCGTCTCCGCGGCGGCGGCCGGCGACCCGCTGGCGGTGGAGCTGCTGACGGAGCGGTCCCGGATGGTCGGGCGGGCGGCGGGGCTGCTGCTCGACGTGCTCAACCCGGAGACGGTCGTCGTCACCGAGATCGGCGCCATCCACCGGGAGGACTGCCTGAGCGCGCTGCGCGAGGCGGTGGGAGCGGAGCGGGCGTCCGCGGTCGTGCCGACCAGCTTCCCCGATTCGGTGCTGGCCGTGGCGGGCGGGTCGGTCGTGCTCGACGTGCTCTACCGCGATCCGCTGGGCTCCCCGGGCTCCCCACCAGCGGTCATTTAATTCAGAAAGTCGGAATGTTGACAGGGCTCGTTCCCGGACAGGAGCATCGTTGACATGAGCAGCGCGCGGGTGCAGGTTCCGCTCACCAAGTGCCGTGTGGTCGACCTGATGCGGGTCGCACGCACACGTTGTTGCTGACCTCTCGCCAGTGACCCGCCATCCCTGACCTTTCGTCACGGGCCCGCGGTCACCGGTTCTTCGGCGCCGCCCTCCCCGACGTTGATCCGCTGAAGCGCTGATCCGTCGTACCCGGGGCCGGTCGTCCGGCATCGCCTCACCCCTGCCCGGCCGTCTTCGCCCTGGCCGTTCCCGTCTCCTCAGGCACGCCACCGGCGTGTGTCCTCCGTGCGCGCTCGCCATCCCTCCGGCTTCGCCCTGCCCGGAACCTCGCGCGCTCTCCCGCCACCTGGAATACCCGGAGTCCTTCCATGCCACCACTGTCCGCACGGTCACCCCGTTCCTCCTCGCCCCTGTCCGCGTCCGGTGTGGACCGGCGTGTCCTCCTGTCCTCCCTCGTCGGGGTCGCGGCCGCGGCCGGGCTGAGCGGCTGCGCCGGTGCCAGTGCGGCCGGCACCCGGTCCAAGGAGGACCTGTCGGCGCCCCTGTCGGACAAGGTGCCGCGCGGGACCGAGCTCAAGGTCGCCTCGTACCAGGGCGTCCAGCAGCTCCAGTTCAAGCTGGCGGGGCTGTCCGGACTGCCGTTCACCGTCTCCGACTGGGTGAACATCGGAGCAGGACCCGATGTCATCAACGCCTTCCGCGCCAAGTCCCTGGACATCGGGAACAACGCGGGCATCCCGCCGATCCAGGCGCACTTCCAGGGCTTCGACGCGAAGATCGTCGCGATCGACGTCACCCGCAAGCCCAACTACCTGTTCGCCACCAAGCCCGGCAGCGACATCAAGGACGTCCAGGGGTTCAAGGGCAGGAAGCTGGCCTTCTCCCAGGGCCAGGCGCAGGGTGTCGTCCTGCTGCGCGCCCTCAAGCAGGCCGGGATCGCCTACGGCGACGTGACGCTCGTACCGCTGACCAGCAACCAGTTCCTCACCGCGCTCCAGGCGGGCCAGGTGGACGTCGCCCCGCTCGCCAACAGCCAGGCGCCGGCCTATCTCAAGCAGTACGGATCGAAGGGCGCCCGCACCATCCCCACCGAGGTGGTGGACCTGCTCAACCTGCTCTGGGCGCCGTCCTCGGTGCTGGCCGACCGCGCCAAGGCGGCCGCGGTGGCCGCGTACATCCCCCGCTGGGCCAAGGGCCAGGTGTGGGCGTACGAGCACCCGGACGCCTGGAACGAGGAGTTCTACGTCAAGACGCAGAACCTGACCCTCGACCAGGCCCGGTCGATCACCGCTCTCGCCAACAAGCCCCTGTTCCCGCCGAGTTGGGACGAGGCCATCAAGTGGGAGCAGGAGACCGCGGATCTGCTGGCGGAGGGCGGCTTCGTGAAGAAGTTCACGGTCGACTCGCTCTTCGACCGGCGCTTCGAGGCCCTCGCGTCCAGGGCCGTCCCCGCGGAATACCGGAGGTGACGGCGATGACCACCGAGACCACGGCCCCGGCCCCGGCCCCGGAGGCGGAGGAAGCCACCGTGGCTCCCGCCGCCGCCTCGTCCCCCGACACCGCTGCCGGCGGCGAAAGGGCCGCCCGCCCCTCCCGCCGCTCTCCCCGGGCCAGGCGCCGCACGCTCGCGCCCGGCAAGCGGCTGCCCGCCTCCCGGCTCATCGGACCGGTGGTGTTCCTCGGCCTGTGGGCCCTCGCGTCCGCCGCCGGGCAGCTGGATCCCGGCGCGATCCCCGCGCCCTGGACCGTGCTGAGGACCACCGGTCACCTGTGGACCGACGGCACGCTGCCGACCGATGTGCTGACGTCCCTGGAGCGCGCGGGATACGGGTTCGCGATCGGCCTGATCGCCGGTGTCCTCCTCGCCCTCGCGTCCGGGCTCAGCCGGATCGGGGAGGCGCTGATCGACGGGACCGTGCAGCTGAACCGGGCGATCCCGACCCTCGGCCTGATCCCGTTGTTCATCCTCTGGCTGGGCATCGGCGAGACCTTCAAGATCGCGATCATCGCGATCGTCGTCTACATCCCGATCTATCTGAACCTGCACTCCGCCCTGTCCGGCATCGACCACCGGTTCGTGGAACTCGCCGAGGTCCAGGGGCTGTCGAGGCTCCGCTTCATCCGCGAGATCGTGATCCCCGGTGCGCTGCCCGGCTTCTTCGTCGGGCTGCGGCTCGGGGTCACCGCCTCCTGGCTCTCCCTGGTCGTCCTGGAGCAGATCAACGCCACCAGCGGCCTCGGCTACATGATGTTCCAGGCCCAGAACTACGGGCGGACCGACATCATCCTCGTCGGTCTGCTGATCTACGGCATCTTCGGGCTGGTCTCCGACAGCGCGGTTCGTCTCGTCGAACGAAAGGTGCTGTCGTGGCGACGCACACTCAGCAGCTGACCCGCTCCACCACGGTCCGACTGCGCGGGCTCACCCGGTCCTTCGAGGGCCGCACGGTGCTCGACGAGATCGACCTCGACCTTCCCGACGGCCAGTTCACCGCCCTGCTGGGACACAGCGGCTCCGGCAAGAGCACCCTCCTGCGCGCCATCGCCGGCCTCGACCACGGCGTCGCCGGAAGCGGCGAACTCACCGCGCCGGAACGGGTGTCCGTGGTCTTCCAGGACTCACGGCTGCTGCCGTGGCGCCGGGTCCTCGACAACGTCCTCTTGGGGGCGGAGGGCCGCGAGGCCGCCCAAAGGGGCCGTTCCGCCCTCGCCGAGGTGGGCCTCGCGGGGCGCGAACGGGCCTGGCCGAACGAGCTGTCCGGCGGCGAGGCACAGCGCGCCGCACTGGCACGCTCGCTCGTACGCGAACCCGAACTGCTCCTGGCGGACGAGCCGTTCGGAGCCCTGGACGCGCTCACCCGGATCCGGATGCATGTGCTCCTGCGCGAACTGTGGGAACGCCACCGGCCGTCGGTGCTGCTCGTCACGCACGACGTGGACGAGGCGATCGTGCTGGCCGACCGGGTGCTCGTCCTCGACCACGGCCGTATCGGCCTCGACCTGTCCATCGACCGCCCGCACCCCCGCTCGTACCGCGACCCGCTGCTCGGCGAATACCGCGAACGCCTCCTGACCGCCCTCGGGGTGACCGAGGACGTGACCGGACCGCGCCCGGACCCGGAGCAGGACCCGACCGCGACCCCGGCGACGACGGACGGCGCGGCCCGGAACGACGTGTCCGCGCAGCGGAAGGAGAAGCGCCCGTGACCAGCCCCCGCCGGCTCCATCTCAACGCCTTCCTGATGAACACCGGCCACCACGAGGCCTCCTGGCGGCTCCCGGAGAGCGACCCGTACGCCCATGTCGAGACGGCCCACTACGTGCGTCTCGCGCGGATCGCCGAACGGGGCACCTTCGACTCCCTCTTCCTCGCCGACGGCCCGGTCCTGTTCAACAGTGTGGGCCAGCGCCCTTCCGGCTCCCTCGAACCCATCACCCTGCTCACGGCGCTGGCCACCGCGACCGAGCACATCGGTCTGATCGCCACCGCCTCCACGTCCTACAACTCCCCCTACAACCTGGCCCGCAGGCTCGCCTCCCTCGACCACATCAGCGGTGGCCGGGCGGGCTGGAACATCGTGACCACGGCCGGCGCCGAGGCCGCCCGCAACTTCGGTCTCGACGACGAGCCCGCGCACGCCACCCGCTACGAACGCGCCGCGGAGTTCCTGGACGTGGCGCTCAAGCTCTGGGACAGCTGGGAGGACGATCTCGTCCTCGCCGACAAGGCGGCGGGTGTCTGGGGCGACCCCGGCAAGATCCATCCCGCCCGCCACAAGGGCACGTACTTCAGTGTGGAGGGCGCCCTCAACGTGCCCCGCAGCCCGCAGGGGCATCCGCTGCTCGTGCAGGCCGGCTCCTCGCAGGACGGCAGACGGTTCGCGGCCCGGTACGCGGAGGCGGTGTTCACCGCCCAGCAGACCCTCGCGGGCGCCCAGGAGTTCTACGCCGACCTCAAGTCCCGTACCGAGCGGGCCGACCGGAACCCGGACCACGTCAAGGTGCTGCCCGGCATCGTCCCGGTCATCGGCTCGACCGAGGCCGAGGCGCGCGCCCAGGAGTGCGTCCTTGAGGACCACATCGTGTACGAGCACGGGGTGAACCGGCTGGAACACCTGCTCCACCTGGAACCGGGCACCCTCGACCTGGACGCCCAACTGCCCGGCGGTCTGCCGCCGGAGGACGCGATCGAGGGGGCCAAGAGCCGCTACACCCTGGTGGTGGAACTGGCCCGGCGCGAGCGGCTCACCGTGCGCGAACTGATCGGCCGGCTCGGCGGCGGGCGGGGCCATCTGACCTTCGCCGGCACGCCCGGACAGGTCGCCGACGCGATCGAGGAGTGGTTCCGCGGCGGCGCCGCCGACGGCTTCAACATCATGCCCGCCGTGCTGCCGTCCGGTCTCGACCTGTTCGTGGACCACGTCGTGCCGATCCTGCGCGAAAGGGGCCTGCTCCGCCGGGAGTACGGCCCCCGGCAGACCCTGCGGCAGCGCTACGGACTCCCCCGCCCGGCCAACCGGTACACCACCTCGGTGTCCTCCCCTCCCGGCCCGGCCACCACCGCGGCCGCCACCGTTCCGCCCGCCGGCGTTCCGGCCACCGGCGTTCCGACCACCTCCACCGCACGCCCGATCCGCCGTCCCGAAAGGACCCGCACCTCATGACAGACATCGAGATCCAGAAGGTCACCGCGAACATCGGTGCCCGTGTCCTGGGCGTCGACATCTCCAAGCCCCTGGACGACATCACCGCCGCCGCCCTGCGCACCGCCCTCAACGAGCACAAGGCGCTGGTCTTCGACGACGTCGACCTGGACGACGAGGGCCAGCAGGCCTTCGCCCGCCACTTCGGCGACCTCACCACCGCGCACCCCACCGTGCCCGCCGTCGAGGGCGCCCCGAACGTGCTGCCGGTCGACAGCGAGCGCGGCCGCGCCAACCACTGGCACACCGACGTGACCTTCGTCCTCAACCCGCCGCAGGCCAGCACCCTGCGCAGCATCACCGTCCCGCCGTACGGCGGTGAGACGCTCATCGCCAACTCCGCGGCCGCCTACCGTGATCTGCCCGAACCGCTCCGCGCGTTCGCCGACACCCTGTGGGCCGAGCACACCAACGACTACGACTACGCGGTACCGGACGAGACCATCGACGAGGAACAGGCCGCGCAGCGCGCCCAGTTCACGTCCATCACGTTCCGCACCGCGCACCCCCTCGTCCGGGTCCACCCGCTGACAGGTGAACGCGGCCTGTTCATCGGCGGGTTCGCGCAGCGGATCGTCGGACTGTCGGTGGGCGAGTCCCGCAAGATCCTCGATCTGTTCCAGGCCTATGTCACCCGGCCCGAGAACGTCCTGCGCTGGCGCTGGTCCCCGAACCAGCTGGTCCTCTTCGACAACCGGATCACCCAGCACTACGCGATCGACAACTACGACGGACAGCCGCGCCGTCTGCACCGGGTGACCGTCGCCGGCGACGTGCCGGTCGGCGTCGGGGGCGAGGAGAGCCGCTCGATCGAGGGCGACGCCTCGCACTACACCGTGGTGGCCGGGTGACACCGTCCCGGCTCGGGTGACGTGAGACGGACGAAGGACGGCCCCCGCGAGGATCCCGCTCGCGGGGGCCGCCTCGTCACGGCTCGCTCGGCACGTTCAGCGAGAGCAGCGCCGCCGTCCCGTCCGCCATCCGGAGTTCGGTGACCGCCCCGTTGCGCAGGCCCGGCAGGACACGCCGGTACTCGCCCAACGGAATGGACAGCGCCTTGCACAGCACCAGGCGCAGCAGGGTGTTGTGGGCGACGACCAGCACGCGCCGGCCGGGGTGGGCGTCGGCGACGCGGCGCAGGGCGCGTGTCCCGCGGGCCGCCGCCGTGCGCGGATCCTCCGCCTCGGGGAACGGGTAGGACACCGGATCGGCCCGGAACGCCTTGGCCCGGACCGGGTTCTCCCGCTCGAACTCGGCGAGCGTGCGGCCCTCCATCACCCCGAAGTCGCATTCGCGCAGGCCCGGTTCGCGGTGCGCCACGAGTCCGAGGGCGCGGCACGCGGGCTCCGCGGTGGCGGCGGCTCTGGACATGGTCGAGGTCCAGATCGCGTCGACGGGGTGCGCGGCGGCCCAGCGGCCGAGGGCCTCCGCCTGGGCACGGCCCTCCTCGGTGAGCTGGACGTCGCTCACTCCGGCGTAGCGGTTCTCCGCGTGCCAGACGGTCTGCCCGTGCCGGACCAGGAGGAGGGTCGTAGCGCGGCTCGTAGTACTCATGAGGCGGAGTATCCAGGGCGGGCGGGGCTCGCGGGCGCTGCGCGGGAAGTCCCGGGACACGGCCGGCCCGTTCGCCCGTCGCGGGCCGCGCGAACGCATACGCTCGCGGGGCCGGCGTCCGGGTGTTCCCTCCCCGTCCCCCGTCCGCCGCGACAGTGACGGTTCTCGTACGGAGGTGTCGTCGTGGATGTGCGCTGCCCGAACTGCGGAGGTCCGCTCCAGCCGTTCCGCAGGCTCACCCGTCAGGAGCAGGAGGAGGTGCGCCGGATCAAGAGCGTGGACGATCCGGCCGCCTACCATCGCTGCACCCGCCCGGGCTGCCGCCGCTTCCAGCGCTGGAGCAACTGGCGCGACGGCGACAACTTCCCGGAGCCCGGGGCCTCCTGACCGGAGGCCTCCAGGTCCAGGTCCAGGTCCTCGTGACCGAAGGCCTACAGGTTGCTGAAGTCCGGCCCCGCCGTCCGCGTGCGCTTGATCTCGTAGAAGCCGGGCACCGAAGCGACCATCAGCGTGCCGTCCCAGAGCTTGGCCGCCTCCTCGCCCTTGGGGGTAGGGGTGACGACCGGGCCGAAGAAGGCGAGCTGCTCGCCGTCGGCGCCGGGGACGGCGATGACCGGGGTGCCGACGTCCTGGCCGACCTTGTCGATGCCCTCCTTGTGGGAGGCGCGCAGCTCGGCGTCGAACGCGAAGTCCTCCTGGTCGGCGTAGTCGATCAGGTCGGCGGGCAGGCCCACCTCTTCGAGGGCGCCGGCTATCGCCTCCTTGGTCGGGCCCGCGCCCTCGTTGTGGAAGCGGGTGCCGAGCGCGGTGTACAGCGGGCCGAGGACGTCCTCGCCGTGCTTCTGCCAGGCGGCGGTGACCACCCGGACGGACTGCCAGGCCGTGGTCGCGAGCATCTCGCGGTAGTGGTCGGGCAGTTCGTCGAGCTTGGGCTCGTTCAGTACGGCCAGGCTCATGATGTGCCAGCGGACCTCGATGTCACGGACCTTCTCCACCTCAAGCACCCAGCGCGAGGTCATCCAGGCCCAGGGGCACAGCGGGTCGAACCAGAAGTCGACGGGGGTCTTGCCGGTACCGGTCTCGACGGTCTGCTCGGGCATGGCTCTCCTCGGAACGGGGTGTTTCCCTGGGGAACACCGGCACGCGCCCGCACCATTCCCGGCGCGTCCGTGAGATTCCAGGGTCGCCATGGGGATTCCCCTGTGTCGCCGCCGTCGCGGTGCCCGCCGCGAGGAGCCCATGGCAGGATCGCCCTGTTCGCACATGTCTATGACGCCATGAGGGAGTGCAGCCGTGCCCGGTGAGAATCTGTCCCGCGACGAGGCCCAGGAGCGGGCGGCACTGCTGTCCGTCGACAGCTACGAGGTCTTCCTCGACCTGCGCTCGGCCGTCGGGGAGACGGAGTCCGGCGTCCCGGACGGAGGCCCCCGCACCTTCCGCTCGGTCACCACGCTCCGCTTCCGCTGCGCCGAGCCGGGCGCGGCGAGTTTCGCGGACCTGATCGCGCCGAGTGTGACGGCCGTCTCCCTCAACGGCAGGGATCTCGACCCGGGTGAGGTCTTCGACGGCTCCCGGATCCGTCTGGAGGACCTGGCCGCCGAGAACGAGCTCGTCGTGGACGCGCGGTGCGCCTACTCCCGCACCGGCGAGGGCATGCACCGCTTCGTCGACCCCGAGGACGGCGAGGTGTATCTGTACACGCAGTACGAGCCCGCCGACTCGCGTCGCGTCTTCGCGAACTTCGAGCAGCCGGACCTCAAGGCCCCGTTCCGCTTCGAGGCACGGGCCCCCGAGGGCTGGACCGTGTGGAGCAACGGCGCCGGCGAACTCACCGACGGCGTGTGGACGTTCGCCGAGACGAAGCCGATCTCGACGTACATCACCGCGGTCGTGGCGGGCCCGTACCACTATGTGACGGACTCCTACTCCCGCACCTTCGACGACGGTACGAAGCTGGAGATCCCGCTCGGCGCGATGTGCCGCAAGGGCCTGGCCCCCCACTTCGACGCCGACGACGTCTTCCTCGTCACCAAGCAGGGGCTGGACTTCTTCCACGACCACTTCGACTACCCGTACCCGTTCGGGAAGTACGACCAGGCGTTCGTGCCCGAGTACAACCTCGGCGCGATGGAGAACCCGGGGCTCGTCACCTTCCGCGAGGAGTACATCTTCCGCGGCAAGGTGACGCAGACGTCGTACGAGGCGCGGGCGAACGTCATCCTGCACGAGATGGCGCACATGTGGTTCGGCGACCTGGTCACCATGGTCTGGTGGGACGACCTCTGGCTGAAGGAGTCCTTCGCCGACTTCATGGGCACGTTCGCGAACGTCGGCGCGACCCGCTTCACCGACGCCTGGATCACGTTCGCCAACCGCCGCAAGGCCTGGGCCTACCGCGCGGACCAGCTGCCGTCCACCCACCCGATCACGGCCGACATCCGTGACCTCCAGGACGCCAAGCTGAACTTCGACGGCATCACCTACGCCAAGGGCGCCTCCGTGCTGAAACAGCTGGTGGCGTACGCCGGGCAGGACGCGTTCCTGGAGGGCGCCCGCCGCTACTTCAAGCGGAACGCGTACGGGAACACCCGGCTCGGCGATCTGCTGTCGGCGCTGGAGGAGACCAGCGGACGGGACATGGCCGCCTGGTCCCGGTCCTGGCTCCAGACCGCGGGCGTCAACTCCCTCACTCCGCAGGTGATCCTGGGCGCGGAGGGGCGCGTCACCGAGCTCGCGGTGCTCCAGGAGGCTCCCGAGTCCCACCCCGAACTGCGCCCGCACCGGGTGGCCGTGGGCCTGTACCACCGGGAGAACGGCGACGGCCCGCTCGTGCGGTACGCGCGCGCCGAGGCGGACGTCGACGGGCCCCGCACGGTCGTCACCGAGCTGGCCGGCGCGGAGGCCCCGGCGCTCGTCCTCGTCAACGACGACGACCTCACGTACTGCAAGATCCGCTTCGACGAGGGCTCGCTGGCCACGCTGCGCGAGGCGCTCGGCGAGATCACCGACCCGCTCGCCCGCGCGCTGTGCTGGTCGGCGCTGTGGAACCTCACCCGCGACGCGATCGTGCCCGCCCGGGACTTCATCTCCCTGGTGCTGCGCTTCGCGGGCCGCGAGTCCGACATCGGCGTCCTTCAGATGCTGCACGCCTGGGCGAACTCCGCGCTCGTCAACTACGCGGCGTCCGACTGGCGCGAGGAGGGCGGGGCGCTGCTCGCGGACGGCGCGCTGAAGGAGCTGCGGCTCGCCGAGCCGGGTGGCGAGCACCAGCTCGCCTGGGCCCGTTTCTTCGCCGTCGCCGCCTCCGGCGACGCCGATCTCCAGCTGCTCCAGGGCCTGCTGGACGGAACGGCGAAGATCGACGGTCTCGTGGTCGACCAGGAACTGCGCTGGGCGTTCCTGGAGCCGCTGGCCGCGCGGGGCGCCGCCGACGAGTCCGTCCTCGCCGCCGAACTCGCCCGCGACGACACGGCCTCCGGCAAACGGCACCAGGTCCGCTGTCTGGCCGCGCGTCCCTCGGCGGCGGTCAAGGCACAGGCCTGGGCGGCCGTCGTGGAGTCCGACGCGCTGTCCAACGCCCTGGTCGAGGCGACCATCTCCGGCTTCGGCCAGCCATCCCGGCGCGATCTGCTGGAGCCGTACACCGCCAGGTACTTCGCCGCGATCGACCGTGTCTGGGCGGAGCGGTCCATCCAGATCGGCATGGACGTGGTCCGGGGGCTGTTCCCCTCGCTCCAGGACTCGCCCGAGACCCTCGCGGCGACGGACGCCTGGCTCACCTCGCACGAGGACGCCCCGCCCGCGCTGCGCCGGCTGGTCCTCGAGTCGCGGGACGATCTCGCGCGGGCGCTGCGGGCGCAGGCCCGCGACATCGCCGCCGCGGGCTGATCACCCGGTCCGGACGGGACCCGGCAGCGGAGGGCACCGGCGCCACGGGCGTGCGGTGCCCTCCGCCGTGCACGGGTCCGACGGCGTGCCCGGGGTGCGTTGATCGACTGGTCCGCTGATCCGATGCGCGCATTGGTTACGAGATGCAGGTATTCAGAGCCGTAACCCCTATGAACACGCGACGGGACCAGCGTCTTTCGGCGGCCGAACACGCGTGCTTCCCGCAGCGGTTGTCCCGATTCTCCGACGGGCGGGTAACAGGGGTTAGGAGGCGGCACCACAGCGGGAACCCCCGGACCATGAACCACGGCGCCCCGCTCTCCCCCCGCACCCACCGCCCCTCGTCCCCCGTGCAGCACCGGGTCCTGACCACCGCCCAGTTGCGCGGCCACGGCGTGACCACCGCGGACGCCACCGAGCGGTGCCGTCCCGGGGGACCCTGGCAGCGGATCCTGCCCGGCGTGTTCCTGCTGCGTCCCGGCCCGCCGACCCCCGAGGAGCGGCTGCACGCGGCGCTGCTCTACACGGCCCGTCCCCCCTCGGCCCGCACGACGGCGCGCGTCCCCGCCCAGCCCGGCTCCGAGGAACCGCGCACCCCGCGGCCCGGCGCGGACGCGCTGATCACCGGTCTCGCGGCACTGGCCCTGCACGGTCTCTCCTGCGCCCCGGCGCTGCACTCGCTCGACACGATCGACGTCCTGGTCCCCCGGCTGCGCCGGCTGCGCTCGACCGGCTGTGTCCGCATCGTGCGCACGACCGTGCTGCCGGCGCCCTCGTTCGTGGCCGGGGTCCCGGTCGCGGCCGTCCCCCGCGCGCTGGCCGACGCGGTCGCCGAGCTGCCCGACGCGGAGTCCGTGCGCGGGCTGCTGACGGAGGCGGTGCGCCGCGGTTTCTGCGAACCGCGCTCGGTCGTGGAGGAGCTGACGGCGGCCCGGCTGCTGGAGCGCCCGCACGTCGTGGACGCCGTGGACTCACTGGTGGCGGAGGGCAGGGCGATCGCGGAGAACCGGCTGTACCGGATGGTCTTCGAGCACGGACTGCCCGACCCGGTCTGGAACGTCGACCTGCGGCTGCCCGGCGGCCCCGGCCTCGGCGGCGCGGACGCCTACTGGCCCGAGCAGGCGGTGGCGGTCGAGCTGGACACCCGGACCCCGCTCCAGGGCGCCGAGGCCCAGGAGTCCGAGCGGGCCCGCAGGCGCGAGCACCTGGAGCGGCTGGGCATCACCGTCGTCCACGTCACCCCGCGCGGGCTCAGGGACGGGATGGAGCAGCAGGCCACCGTCGTACGGACCGCGCTCATGGCCGCGACCGACCGCGATCCGGCCGCCTATGTCGTGGTGCTGCCCCGGTCGTGACGGACAGGGCGGTGCCCGGAGGGGAGGGTGGGGGCCCACGGGCTGTTCGCGTGGGCCCCCACCCGCGTCCCACGGGCCGCCCGCGTGGGCCCCGCCCGCGTTCCGGTGGCGTTGTCAGTGCCTCGATCTACTGTGGTGCGAGCGGGAATTCCCTGACCGGAGCCGGCTGGAAGCGCCCACGCCGACGAGCCGGAGACAAGCGACAGGAGAGCGCGATGACGACCCTGCCCGACCGCCCGAACACGGCGTTGCTGGTGATCGACATGCAGCACGGGGCGGTGGACGGTGCCCATGATCTGGCGGCGGTGACCGCGAACATCGGCGCGCTCGTCGCCCGGGCCCGCGCCGAGGCGGTGCCGGTGATCTGGGTGCAGCACTCCGACGATCACATGAAGTACGGCAGCGCGTCCTGGCAGTACGTGCCGGAGCTGGTCCGCGAGGAGGCGGAGCCCGTCGTCCACAAGAACTACGGCGACTCCTTCGAGGCCACCGATCTGGACGCCCTGCTCGGCGAGCGTGCCGTCGGCCATCTCGTGGTCACGGGCGCCCAGACGGACATGTGTGTCCGCTCCACCCTCCACGGCGCCTTCACCCGTGGGTACGACGTGACGCTGGTCGGCGACGCCCACACCACGGAGGACCTCACCGCGTACGGCGCCCCCGCCCCGGCCGAGGTCGTCGCCCACACCAACCTGTACTGGAAGGGCCAGCGCGCGCCCGGCCGGCGCGGGAACACCGTCGAGACGGCGAAGGTGAGCTTCGCCAAAAGAACCGAGGGCTAGGAGCGGCTCGCCAGGGGCCGGGCCGGTTTCTCAGCCCTTCTTGAGGATCAGCTCGGTGTTGCGGTCGCGGGAGGCTCCCGACAGGTCGGTACGGGAGCCGGGGGCGTTGAAGGAGAGCTCGCGGTACAGGGCGGCGAGGCCGGTCTGGGTGAGGTCGGAGAAGTCCGTGGCGTGCGGGGCCGAGGACTCGATGAGGGTGGTGAACAGCGAGAGCGTGCCGTCCTTGTTGTCGACCAGTTCGATGATGCGGGCGAGCTGGGGGAAGTCGATGTGGGAGGCGGTGGAGATCTCCCAGAAGGACCGGTTGCCCGCGGCGGCGTGCGGGATGATCTCGTTCTTGTGGGTGTGGCCGTTCACCCAGGCCAGGGTGTTGCTGAAGCGCGCGAGAAGGGCGACGACCTCGTCACCGCCGTGCCGCCTCTCGGCCGGGTGCGCGGGGTCGGCCTGGGTGTTGTGCATCGACTTGCTGGTGTGGTGGCTGAAGACGATGGCGTACGAGTCGTGGTTGTCGCGCAGTGTCTTCTCCAGCCAGCGCAGCTGCGCCGTGCCGATGGAACCCTCGTAGTGGCCGCCGGGGTCGGTGCTGTCGAGGCTGATGCCGATGACGTCGTCGGCGATCCGGAACGTGTAGTACTGGGTGCCCGCCGCGAGGTTGGCGGAGGAGTAGCCGTGGCCGATCGGGCCCGGTCCGGTGTGGGCCGGGTCGAGGTGCGCCTTGAGGTACTCGGCGGGCGTGAACGGGGCGCGCCTCTCGTCGGGGGTGACCGAGCGCATCTGCCGGGCGTGCGCCTGGAGCAGGGCGTGGAACGCGGCGCCCTTCGGGCTGGTGCCGTTCTTGATGCTCTTGGCGAGCGCGCTGCCCGCCGCGGCGTCCAGCGACATCAGCTTCTTGCCGCCGACGGCGAACTCGGTGAGGTACGAGTCGCGACGGGCTCCGTAGACGCCCATCAGGAGCGCGTCGTGGTTGCCGACCGTGGAGTACCAGGGCACGTTCAGACCGGGGCTGCGCAGCTCGCGGATGGCGGCCGCGAGGAAGCCCTGGATGCGCGGGAAGCCGATCTGCTTGTCGACGTCGCGCAGTGCCGCGTCGGGCTGCCAGTACCCCTTCAGGCCGCTGGACTGGACGCCCTCGTAGTGCCGCGGGTCACCGCTGTTGGGGGTGATGCGGCCCCCGCTCATGACCTTCAGGAACCAGTCCAGTTCCGTCTTGGAGTTGTTGTCGGTGTTGTCCCCCGTGGTCATGACGAAGTGCAGCGGGGATCCGGTGACGGGAGCTCCGTGCAGTGAGTTGACGCGCTCGACCAGCGAGACCGCGCCCGCGACGGTCAGTGCCTCCTGCGGGCGCCAGGCGCCCTTGTTCTGGGCGCGCAGGAACTCCGGGCGCAGCGGGTGCTGGGCGTCGACCAGGTGGAGGTCGGTGAGCTGCACGAACGAGGCGAGCGCGGTGCGCCGGTCGGCCCGGCCCGTCTTGGCCGGGGCCAGTTCGTCGCGTACGACCCGCTTCCAGCCGGCGCCGTCGCCGAGCCTGCGGTATCCGGTGGAGCCGGAGCGCGGGGCGGCGACGCTGCTGAGGGTCGTGCCGCGGGTGTACGGGGCGAGCGGGCCCGGTGCGGTGCGGCCGGTCGCGGCCGCCTGGTCCTGGGGGTGGGCGACGGAGTCGGCGACGGGTGCCTGGGCGGCGGTCGCGGCGTGCGCCGGAGACTGCCCGCGCAGGGTCAGGCCGATCCCCGCGGAGAGGGACACCGCTCCGGTGGCGGCCAGCAGGGTGCGGCGGTTGAGGGCGGGTACGGTGGCGACAGAGCGTATGCGCGGCATGGCGCGGTCTCCCCGAGTGCGAACGCGTCGGCAGTGGTCGCGGGGTGTTCGACTGGCGAACTCCCCGCTCGTACTGGATCGTTGGCACTGGGGATGACCTGCGCGTTAACTGGACGGCAACGGCCGACGCCGATCACCGTACGTGGATCTCGGCGCACCCTGGGCGTCCATGGAGTCCCCTCCGAACGGCCCGGGGGCGGTCACTCCGTGTTCATCTGACGGGGTAGGGGAGGTGAATCCGGCGGCTGGGCGGGGCCGTTCAGGGATTCGCCGGGGAGTAGGCGGGTGCGGACCAGCGCAGCGGGCTGGCGGCCGGTGTCTCGACGGTCGCGGTGAGGGTGAAGCGGAGGGTGCGTTCGCCGTCGGGGGTGAACTCGGTGCGGGCCGTGCCGGTGAGCTGGAGCACCGTTCCCGTGGTCCAGTCCAGGAAGAGCAGGCCGGCGCGCGGGTCGGCCGTGAGGTTGCCGAGGCTCAGGAACATGGAGTTGCCGGGGTAGTCGCGCCAGCTCAGTTCGCCCGGGGCCTCGACGCGCACGAAGCCGGGGTTGCCGCCGCGGTGGCTCGCGTCGGCGCCGTGCGGGTGGACGGTGGCGAGGAAGAAGGTGTCGGCGCTCTCGACGAACTCCCGCTGGGAGGGGGTGAGTTCCGTGCCGCGCCGGGCGGTGCCCGCCGTGCGGCCGGTCACCGTCTCGTACGTCTCTCGCTTCTGGAGGTACTTGGGGCAGTTGGCGAAGACCTGGTCGGCCTCGACCGCGAAGCCGCGCGGGGCCGGCCGGACCCGGCCGTTGAGGCGCATACGGCGGCGGGTGCGCGGGTCCAGGGCGATGGTGCCGACGGCGGTGCCCTCGGCGGCGAGGGCCTCGGTGAGCGGATCGCCGGCCGGGAGGCCGCCCGCGACCGAGATCCGGTGGGCCCCGGTGACCCGTACGAATCCGGGCTCCCCCGTGAGCAGCGAGGCCCAGACGCCGCCGCTCGCGGCATCCGGGGCCCGCTCCGCCCGGGTGCCGCTCCCCGGGGCCGCGGCGCCGACGACCAGCATCGGCTGGAGTTCGAGGAAGGCCGCGGCCACCGGCCGGATGCCCTGGCCGACGGCGCGGCCCACATGATCGGCGAGGTCGCGCACGCCCACGCGGTCCTGGATCGTCCGCGAGCCCGGGTGATACGTCATGACCGCTCCAGAGACTAGAAGAAACCGCAGGTCGGCGCGGACGCGTTCGGTGCCGGGGCCTCCTCGGCGCCGCTCGCCGCGAAGATCTCCAGACGGGTGCCGTCCGGGTCGTGGAAGAAGATGCCGCCCGAGGCCGCGCCCTCGCGGTGGGCGACCACGCCGTCGTGGGCGAACGACGCGCCGTACGCGCGCAGGGCCGTCTCGTACTCCCTGACCCGCTCGACGGATTCGGCTTCGAGGGCGAGGTGGTGCAGGCCCGCCAGGCCGCCGTCGTACGCGCCGCGCGCCTGCTGCCAGAGCGTGAGCACCGGGCGGCCGTCGCCGGACAGGGGGCCGAGGAACGCGTACCGCCGCTCTCCGTCGTCGTCCTTGCCCTCGCCGAGCACCCCGAATCCGAGGACGTCGCGGTAGAAGGCGAGCGAGCGGTCGAGGTCCGTGACGTTCAGGCCGACGTGGCCGGTACGCAGTGTCATGACAGTGCCTTTCCGCCGGTGGGGGTCCCGTCGAGAGACCTAACCCTTGTCGTTGACTTTAGAAGTTAGAATCGAGAACGTCAACCGGTGACCTACTCTTGAGCGGTTAGCAGCGAAGGGAGACTCCATGTCCACCAGCCCCGACCCCCGCCCCCTCACCGGCGAGCCGGTCTCGCTCGACCTGCTCAACACGCGCTGGGTCCACGAGGGCGCGGTGCGGGACCTGCTGGCCGACACCGAGGGCCTCGCGGTCTGGCTGGCGGGCAACGGCCTCGACTTCCCCGCCGACGACACCGTCCTGCGGCACACGCTCGAAGCCCGCGACGCCCTGCGCGCGGCCGTCGACACCCCCCGCGGACAGGACCCCCTGTTCCCGGCGCAGGCCGCCGCCCGCGTCGACGCCGTCCTCGCCCACGGACGCGTCCGGCTGACCTTGACCGGTCAAGGACCGGGTGGGACCCCGGAGTTCGACGACCCCTCCTGGGGCCCGGCCTGGCTCGCCGCGCGCGACTACCTGAAGCTGCTGGAATCGGCCCCCGACCGCATCCGCCGCTGCGCCCACGAGGCATGCGTCCTGCATTTCTTCGACACCTCGCGCAACGGCACCCGCCGCTGGTGCTCGATGGCGGCCTGCGGTAACCGCGCGAAGGCATCCCGCCACTACGCGCGCACAAAAGAGAGCTGAATCGACAAAGAGAGACGTTCGGGTCGTCCCGGATATCCCCTCATAGCGCGGAATCGACGGCATGACGCATGGCGGAAGTGCGCCATGCGTCCATCCCCGCTTGGTCAACTCTCCCCAAACAACTGCCCCTTGAGTAAAGCTGAGCGGTCATCCGGGCTCACATTCCGGACTGATGCGACCGGTCCCACAGGAAGCGCCGGAACCGGCCGTTCCACGCTCGTTCCTTTACCTACAAGGGATGCAGATGATCTCCGACCCTCAGCGCGCCCCCATATCGGGCGCGAGACGCGTGGCCCGCCTGGCCATGGCAGCGGGCCTGGTGGCCGCGCTGTCCGCGGCCGGGCCGATACCCATGGCCTTCTCCGCGGACGCGGGCGCGCCCACGGCCGACCCCGGCACCAAGTCCGCCGCCGCGAAACTCGGTTCGAACGACGCCGACCTGCTCGCCGAGGCCAAGGCCAACGGCGACAAGAACGTCACGATGATGATCGCGACGGCTCCCGGCCAGACCGAACAGGTCGCCAAGGAGCTGAACGCCGTCAAGGGCGGCTCGGTGGGCCGCAGTTACGACAAGCTCGGCTACGTCCGCGCCACCGTCCCGACGAGCAGGGCGGACTCGGCCATCGCCGCCGCCGTCAAACTCCCCTCGGTACACGGGATCGACCTGCGCCAGGAGATCGCGCTGGACGACCCCACCCCGAGCGCCGACACGGCCAAGCACGGCAACAACGCCTCCACGGCCGCCACTTACTCCGGTCCGGGCAAGGACACCCCCGCGAAGAACCCGTACAACCCGTCCTTCGAGACGGGCGCGGTCGACTTCGTCAAGGATCACCCGAAGGCGGACGGCCGGGGCGTCACCATCGGCATCCTGGACTCCGGCGTCGACCTGGGCCACCCCGCGCTCCAGAAGACCACCACCGGCGAGCGCAAGATCGTCGACTGGGTCACCTCGACCGACCCGATCGTCGACGGCGACGCGACCTGGCGCCCGATGATCACCCCCGTGGCCGGGCCCACCTTCACGTACAGCGGCAAGACGTGGACGGCGCCCGCGGGTTCGTACGAGATCAGCACGTTCCGGGAGTCGGCGACGGCGGGCGGCGACGCCGCGGGCGACGCGAACCGCGACGGCGACACCACCGACGCGTGGGGCGTGCTCTACGACCCGGCGGCGGGCACGGTCACCGTCGACCTGAACAACAACAACGACTTCACCGACGACACGCCGATGAAGCCGTACAAGGACGGCTACCAGATCGGCTACTTCGGCACCGACAACCCGGCGACGGACGTCGTCGAGCGGCAGCCGTTCGTCGTCGAGATCCGCAAGGACGTGCCGATGGACCCGTACGGCGGGTCCTGGATCGGCAAGACGGCCGACTTCGTCAACATCGGTGTCATCGAGGCCGAGCACGGCACCCACGTCGCCGGCATCACCGCCGCCAACGGCCTGTTCGGCGGGAAGATGAACGGGGCGGCCCCCGGCGCGAAGATCGTCTCCTCGCGCGCCTGCACCTGGACCGGCGGCTGCACCAACGTGGCGCTCACCGAGGGCATGATCGACCTCGTCGCCAACCGTGGCGTGGACATCGTCAACATGTCCATCGGCGGTCTGCCCGCGCTCAACGACGGCAACAACGCGCGCGCCGAGCTCTACACGCGTCTCATCGACACCTACGGCGTCCAGCTGGTGATCTCCGCCGGCAACTCGGGCCCCGGCGCGAACACCATCGGCGACCCGGGCCTGGCCGACAAGGTCATCTCGGTCGGCGCGACCATCTCCAAGGAGACCTGGGCCTCCAACTACGGCTCGCAGGTGGAGAAGAAGTACGCGATGCTGCCCTTCTCCTCGCGCGGCCCGCGTGAGGACGGCGGCTTCACGCCGACGCTGAGCGCGCCCGGCGCGTCCATCAACTCCACCCAGACCTGGATGCCGGGCTCCCCGGTCGCCGAGGCGGGCTACACCCTTCCGGCCGGCTACTCGATGCTCCAGGGCACCTCGATGGCCTCCCCGCAGGCCGCGGGCGCCTCGGCGCTGCTGCTGAGCGCCGCGAAGCAGAAGGGCATCAGCCTCACCCCGGCCGGCCTGCGCACCGCGCTGACGTCGACCGCCCACCACATCAAGGGCGTTCAGGCCTACGCGGAGGGCGCGGGCCTCATCGACATCAACGACGCCTGGGACTCCATCAAGGACGGCGCCACCGCCCACGACTACACCGTGAAGGCACCGGTCGACACCGCGATCGACTACGCGCTGAAGACGCCGGGCTTCGGCACCGGTCTGTACGACCGCGAGGGCGGCCTCAAGGCCGGGCAGCGCAAGACGTACGACATCACCGTCACGCGCACCTCGGGCGCGGACCGGCCGGTCCGGCACGAGCTGTCCTTCGTGAACAACGCCGGCGGCACCTTCCGGATCCTCGGCAAGGACGAGGTGAACCTCCCGCTGAACCAGCCGGTCACCGTCAAGGTCCAGGCCGCGCCGGAGTCGGCCGGGCTCAAGAGCGCGATCCTGGAGGTCGACGACCCGCGCACCGAGGGCGTCGACAAGCAGATCCTGTCGACCGTCGTGGTCTCGACCCCGCTGAAGTACACCTACAGCGCGTCGAGTTCGGTGCAGCGCAACAGCACCACCTCGTACTTCGTCACGGTCCCTGAGGGCGCCAAGTCCCTGGAGGTCGCGATCGGCGGGCTCAAGGACAAGAGCCAGACCCGGTTCATCGCGATCCACCCGTACGGCGTCCCGGTCGACAACACCAGCACCCCGTACTGCTACAACAACTACCTCGACGGCAACGGCTGCAAGCCCGACGTGCGGTCGTACGCGGACCCGCAGCCCGGCGTCTGGGAGGTCGAGGTCGAGGCGCGTCGCACCTCGCCGCTGCTCGACAACCCGTACAAGCTCGACGTCGCCGTGCTCGGCGCGGCCTTCGACCCGGCCGTCGTGACGGTCCCCGAGGCCAAGGTCGGCACCCCGGCCACCGCCTCCTGGACGGTGAAGAACAACTTCGCCGCGCTCGACGGCAGGCTGAAGGGCGGCCCGCTCGGTTCCTCCAAGACCGCGCGGCCGACCATCACCGAGGGCGCGACGCAGATCACCACGGTGGACGTGCCCGCGGGTGCCGCCTCGCTCGACGTGGCGATCGGGAACGTGTCGGACAACGCCGCCGACCTCGACCTGACGGTGAGGAACGCCGCCGGGACCGTGGTCGGACAGTCGGCGGACGGCGACTCGGAGGAGGCCGTCTCCATCGCCAACCCGGCCGCCGGGACGTACACCATCGAGGTCGCGGGCTACTCGGTCCCCTCGGGCTCGACCGCCTACGACTACCGGGACGTGTTCTTCTCGACCGCGCTCGGCACGGTCTCGGTGGACGACGCGACCCCGGTGAAGCTCGCCACCGGCGCCTCGGCCACGGTGTCCGGCTCGGTCACCGCCGCCGCGGCGGCGCCCGAGGGACGCGAGTTCTTCGGTCAGGTCCAGCTGGTGAACGCGCGCGGCACGGTCGCGGGCCTCGGCAGCGTGAAGATCGAGAAGGTCACGCCGTAGCGGTGTGATCCCCGGCCGCGCGAGCGGACCGGGGCAGGGGGCGGGCGTCCGGGAACGGGGGCCCGCCCTTTCGCGTGCCACCGGCCCGGCCGATGCCCTCGCCACGGCGGCGACCCCGGCCCGGCATCCCGGCCGGCGCCCTCGCCCCGGCACCGACCCCGGCCCCGGCGGCGTTCTTCACCGTCAGGTCGAGGTCGGGGCCGCTGTCACTGCTCGCACCGCGTTCCCCGTGCCTGTGGGAGGGCCTTGACGATCCAGGACCGGTCGCGGGCGATCTCCTGCTCCCCGGTGGTCCAGATGTCGGGGGCCGAGGCGTGCCGCTGGATGCCGACCAGGACCTCCTCGCCCTCGTGCAGCCGGGGGCTGACGTTCCGGTCCATCAGGAAGGTGACCTTCTTCCCGCCGGTGGCCGGCTTGTAGTAGTGGTAGACGTCGAGCGTGATCCGGTCCTGCGCGGTGCCGGGGACCGCGGCCAGCCCGGTGACCGTGCCCTCCACGATGAGCCGGGAGCAGGCGATGTAGCCGGGGGCACTGAGCGAGCCCCGACTGCCGCTGTCCGCCTTGGCGCCGGCCGCGCTCTTCTCGTCCGCCGCGTCCCCGCCGCCCTGGGTCACCAGCCAGCCCAGCCCGACGACCATCGAGGCCACCGCCGCCGCGGCCAGGGCGCCGGCCCCGGCGGCGAGGACGCCCCGGTGCCGTGCGCGCTTCCCCGGGGCGCCCCCCGGACGCCCGTCGCCCGACCTCCGCGACGCCCGGGACCTCCGGGCCCCTCTGGCGTTCCGGGACCCGCCGGCCGGCTCGGCCGTCCGACCGGAGCCCGCCAGCGCGTCACCGATGACGACCAGCTGCTCCCGGAGCACCTCCACGTCCGCGGCGGCCGACCGGTGCTCGGCCATGAACAGGACGTCGTGGCGGGCGCCCTCGGGCAGCTCGGCGTCCGTGATCGCGGCCAGCAGCGGGTCCAGACCTTCGTACTCGGCCACGTCACACCACCTCGTCCTCGTGCAGGCGGGCGCGCAGGGCGCGGACCGCCGTGTGCAGCCTGCTCTTGACCGTGCCCTCGGGCACGCCGAGCTCCTCGGCGATGTCCCGCACCGGCAGGTCGGCGTAGAACCGCAGGACGAGGACCTGGCGCTGGGCGTCGGGCAGTTCGTCCAGGCCCTGGGCGACGGCCAGCGAGAGCACGCTGCTCTCCTCCTCGCAGGACCGGTCCGGCTGGCGCAGCGAGGCCAGCCGCTCGCCCAGCCGCTCCTGCCGTCGCTTGGCCCGGTGCCAGTCCATCGCGAGGTTCGAGGCGACGACCGCGGCCCACGCGGACACGTCGCGCGGCGCCTCGTCCCCCTTGGCGGCTCGCTCCAGCAGCCGCAGCCGGACCTGCTGCACCCCGTCCGGCAGGTCCGCCTGCGGCACGCCTCCGAGCGCGAGCACGGCCCGCACCCGGCGTTCCTGCGTCGCGTCCAGGGGGTCGTCCGCCCCCGCTTCCCGACGTGGCCTTCTGCGCAGCACAGCGACCCCTCCCCTCCCCGCGTCCCCTCTACGACGCCGGTGCGGGCCGAAACGTTCGCTCCGGCGCGAGGCGTACGTCACACCGGGCGAACGGCCCCACCGGTGTCCGCACCGTACGGCTTGCGGTGGCCCTCCGTCGCCGGGCGATTTCTTCGTACCCGGACGCCCGGCCGCCGCAGGAACGGGCTCCGCCGGACGTGCGGCCGCGTCCCACGCTGTGAGCCGCGCGACGAAAGGATTGGACACGCGGGCCCCGGTCAGACGCATGATGGAAGCGCTGGACCACGTAGAACGCACGTCAAGGGAGTCGCCGTGAGGGTCGGAATCGTCGGAGCCACCGGGATGGTCGGCACAGCCATGCGCAGGATTCTGGTCGAGCGGGACTTCCCGGTCGACGAACTGCGTCTGTTCGCCTCGGCCCGTTCGGCCGGGACGGTCGTCGACGGGGTCACGGTGGAGGACGCTTCCACGGCGGACTACGCGGGCCTGGACATCGTGCTGTTCTCGGCGGGCGGTGCCACCTCCAAGGCGCTGGCCGAGAAGGTCGCCTCCCAGGGCGCGGTCGTCATCGACAACTCCTCCGCCTGGCGCAAGGACCCCGAGGTCCCGCTCGTCGTCTCCGAGGTGAACCCGCACGCGATCGCCGACCGCCCCAAGGGCATCATCGCCAACCCGAACTGCACGACGATGGCCGCGATGCCGGTCCTCAAGCCGCTGCACGAGGAGGCGGGCCTCGAAGCCCTGATCGTCGCCACCTACCAGGCGGTGTCCGGCTCGGGTGTCGCCGGTGTGGCGGAGCTGCACGGCCAGGCGCTGAAGGTCGTCGCCGACGCCGACAAGCTGACCCACGACGGCGAGGCGGTCGACTTCCCCGAGCCGCAGGTCTACAAGCGGCCCATCGCCTTCAACGTGCTCCCCTTCGCCGGTTCGATCGTCGACGACGGTCTGAACGAGACGGACGAGGAGCAGAAGCTGCGCAACGAGTCCCGCAAGATCCTGGAGATCCCCGCCCTCAAGGTCTCCGGCACCTGCGTCCGGGTCCCGGTCTTCTCCGGCCACTCCCTCCAGGTGAACGTCCGCTTCGCCCGCCCGATCTCGGTCGAGCGCGCCACCGAGCTCCTCGCGGGCGCCCCGGGTGTCGTCCTCTCCGACATCCCGAACCCGCTCCAGGCCGCGGGCAAGGACGCCTCGTACGTCGGGCGCATCCGGCAGGACGAGACCGCCGAGCACGGCCTCGCGCTGTTCGTCTCGAACGACAACCTCCGCAAGGGCGCCGCGCTGAACGCGGTCCAGATCGCGGAGCTGGTGGCGGCCGAGCTGAACGAGGGCTGACACCCGCGTCCATCACACGCCCGAGGGGGCGGTGCACCGGCCGGTGCACCGCCCCCTCGAGGTTTCGCGTGCTCCTAGGCGGTCGCCGACCTCGCGTCCGCCGCCTGTGCCTTCAGGGCCCGCTCGACGCCCGAGCGGGACTCCGAGACGAGCCGCCGCAGGGCGGCGTTGGGCTCGGCCGCGGCCAGCCACTCGTCCGTCTTGGCCAGGGTCTCCTCGGTGATGTGGATGCCCGGGTAGAGGCCGGTCGCGATCTGCTGCGCGATCTCGTGCGAGCGGGCGTCCCAGATCTCCTTGACCACGGAGAAGTACTTGTCCGTGTACGGGGCGAGCAGCTCACGCTGGTCGGCCTGCACGAAGCCGCCGATGACCGCTTCCTGCACGGCGTTCGGGAGCTTGTCGGACTCGACGACCGAGGCCCATGCCTCCGCCTTCGCCTCCTCCGTGGGACGGGAGGCGCGGGCGGTGGCCGCGTGCCGCTCACCGGCGGCGGTCTTGTCGCGCTCGTACTCGGCGGCGATCTCCGCCTCGTCGAAGCGTCCGACGGTCGCGAGCCGCTGGACGAACGCCCAGCGCAGCTCGGTGTCGACGGCGAGGCCCTCGATGCTCTCGCGGCCTTCGAGCAGCGCCTCCAGGAGGTCGAGCTGCTCGGGGGTGCGCGCGGTCAGCGCGAAGGCGCGCGCCCAGGCCAGCTGGTGGTCGCCGCCGGCCTCGGCCGCGCGCAGGTGGGCGAGCGTGGCGTCGGTCCAGCGGGTCAGCAGCGCCTCGCGGGCGGCCGGGTCGGCGTACAGCTCGATCGCGAGCTTGACCTGCCGGTGCAGCGACTGCACGACACCGATGTCGGACTCCTTGCCGATGCCGGACAGCACCAGCGCCAGGTAGTCGCGGGCGGCGAGTTCGGCGTCGCGGGTCATGTCCCAGGCCGAGGCCCAGCACAGGGCGCGCGGCAGGGAGGACGCGAAGTCGCCGAGGTGCTCGGTGACGTACGCCAGGGAGTCCTCGTCGAGACGGACCTTGGCGTACGACAGGTCGTCGTCGTTGAGCAGGATCACGGCGGGGCGGCGCCTGCCGGCGAGCTGCGGTACGGCGGTCAGCTCGCCGTCCACGTCCAGCTCGATGCGCTCGTCGCGCACCAGCTTGCCGCTCTCGGCGTCGAGGTCGTAGAGGCCGACCGCGATGCGGTGCGGGCGCAGCGTGGGCTCTCCCTGGGCGCCGGCGGGCAGGGCGGGGGCCTCCTGGCGGATGGCGAAGGAGGTGATGACGCCGTGGGCGTCGGTCTCGATCTCGGGCCGCAGGATGTTGATGCCGGCGGTCTGGAGCCACTTCTGCGACCAGGTGCCGAGGTCGCGTCCGGAGGTCTCCTCCAGGGCGCCGAGCAGGTCGGACAGACGCGTGTTGCCGAAGGCGTGGGCCTTGAAGTAGGCCTGGACGCCGCGGAAGAACTCGTCCATGCCGACGTAGGCGACGAGCTGCTTGAGGACGGAGGCGCCCTTGGCGTACGTGATGCCGTCGAAGTTGACGAGCACGTCGTCGAGGTCGCGGATCTCGGCCATGATCGGGTGGGTGGAGGGGAGCTGGTCCTGCCGGTACGCCCACGTCTTCATGGAGTTGGCGAACGTGGTCCAGGAGTGCGGCCAGCGGCTGTCGGGGTGGTAGGCCTGACAGGCGATGGACGTGTAGGTGGCGAACGACTCGTTGAGCCAGAGGTCGTTCCACCACTCCATGGTCACGAGGTCGCCGAACCACATGTGGGCGAGCTCGTGCAGGATCGTCTCGGCGCGCAACTCGTAGGCGGCGTCGGTGACCTTGGAGCGGAAGACGTACTGGTCGCGGATGGTGACCGCGCCCGCGTTCTCCATCGCGCCCGCGTTGAACTCGGGCACGAAGAGCTGGTCGTACTTCGTGAACGGGTACGCGTAGTCGAACTTCTCCTGGAACCAGTCGAAGCCCTGTCGGGTGACCTCGAAGATCGCGTCCGAGTCGAGGAACTCGGCGAGCGAGGGGCGGCAGTAGATGCCGAGCGGCACGGACTGGCCGTCCTTCTCGTACACGCTGTGCACGGAGTGGTACGGGCCGACGATCAGCGCGGTGATGTACGTCGAGATCCGCGGCGTCGGCTCGAAGACCCAGACGTCGTCCTTGGGCTCCGGGGTCGGCGAGTTGGAGATGACCGTCCAGCCGGTCGGCGCCTTCACCGTGAACTGGAAGGTGGCCTTGAGGTCGGGCTGCTCGAAGGACGCGAAGACGCGCCGCGCGTCCGGCACCTCGAACTGGGTGTACAGGTAGGCCTGCTCGTCGACCGGGTCGACGAACCGGTGCAGGCCCTCACCGGTGTTGGTGTAGGCGCAGTCGGCGACGACGCGGACGACGTTGCGCCCCTCCAGGAGACCGGGCAGCGCGATCCGCGAGTCCTTGAAGACCTCGGCCGCATCGAGCGGGTCGCCGTTGAGGGTGACCTCGTGGACGGCCGGGGCGACCAGGTCGATGAAGGACTCGGCGCCGGTCTCGGCGGAGTCGAAGCGCACCGTGGTCACGGACCGGTAGGTGCCGCCCTCCTGCGCGCCGGAGAGGTCGAGATCGACCTCGTACGAGTCAACGGTGAGCAGCTTCGCGCGCTGCTGCGCCTCTTCGCGGGTCAGGTTTGTGCCAGGCACGCGGTCATCTCCTCGTTATGTGTGGGTTGCGCCATCCTTCCACGGGACCCGCACACAGCGCGATGTCCGTTTCCCGCCGGTGCCCGGCCGTCGCGGGCGTGAGCCTTGGAGCATGACGACGTACACCGCACGGCCCATCGGCGCTGCCGCCCTGAAGGAGCTCCGTGACACCGACGACGCCGGCCGCCGGCCGGTCCCGCTGACCGATGGGGAGGGCGGCTCCCCGCTGCGCTGCTGCCTGCGCCGCAGCGAGCCCGGGGAGCGCGTCTCCCTGGTCTCCTACGCCCCGCTGCGCCGCTGGGCGCGGGAGACGGGGGCCGATCCGGGCCCGTACGACGAGACCGGTCCGGTCTTCGTCCACGCGGGCGCGTGCGCGGGCCCGGACGGGGACGGCCTTCCGTTCACGAACGCCCGTCGCACGGTCCGCCGCTACTCGGCCGCGGGGCACATCCTGGGCGGGCAACTGGTCGGGGAACCGGCCGGGTTCGGCGCGGCCTTCGCGGAGGCGTTCGCCGATCCGGAGGTGGCGCTGGTCCATGTGCGGGCGGTCGAGTACGGCTGCTTCCTGTACGAGGTGCGCCGGGACCGATAGCCCAGGCCCGACGGCTCCGAGAGCGACGGCTCCGGGAACGCGCCGAGGGAGTCCCCGCGCGGACCGATGCGGGGACTCCCTCGGCGAAGGCCGGTGCGAAGCGGGCGGGACTCAGCCCTGCTTCGGCTGCTTGTGGGACTTGTCGAGGACCATCACGAGGGCGGTGATGCCCCCGAACAGCACGAGCGGCAGCGCGACGTAGAGGCCGAGCGTCTCGATCACGCTCAGGCCGGAGCCGGGGTCGTCGCCGTCGTCGCGGGTCAGCGCGAGCGCGGGGGACGACATGAGCAGCATCATCAGCGTCGTACCGGCCGCCAGGGCACCGGCGCGCAGAGCGTTCTTCTTGTCCACGGTGCAAACGTAGCGAACACCCGCCGGGGCCGCGCGCCCGGGGGTGCCGTACGGAGGTCACGGGGCCCGGCGCGGGGAGCCGGGGGGACTCCCGGGCGCCCCGGCCTGCCCGTTCTCCGCCCGCACCACGTCGATCAGGGCGTGCAGCCGGGGCGAGGCGGCCAGCTGCTCCAGGGTCACCGGCGCGCCCTCGGCGTCGGCGACGGGCAGGCGCCAGTTGGGGTACTCGTCCCAGGTGCCGGGGAGGTTCTGCGGGCGGCGGTCGCCGACGGCGTCCGGGAGCCAGACGCCGATCATCCGGGCCGGGGTGCGCAGCAGGAAGCGGTGCACGGCCTGGATCTCGGCCTCCTCCGCGGAGGCGGGGGCTCCGCCGCTCGGGCCGCGCAGCAGGCCGAGCCGGGAGAGCAGCGCCAGCCACTCCCGGACGTCCGTGGCCGCGGCCTCCCGTTCCTCGGCCAGGGTGCCGGTCAACAGCCCGAGCCGGTCGCGGAGTTCGACGTGCTCGCCGGTGAACCGGGCGGCGGTGGACGGCAGGTCGTGGGTGGTGGCGGTGGCCAGGCAGTCGGCGCGCCAGGCGTCGGGGGGCAGGGGCAGGCCGTCCCCGTCCCAGTCGCGTTCGAACCACAACACCGAGGTGCCGAGCACTCCGCGTTCCTGGAGGGCCTCGCGCACCCCGGGCTCGACCGTGCCGAGGTCCTCGCCGATGACCAGTGCTCCGGCCCGCGAGGCCTCCAGGACGAGGACCGCGAGCATCGCCTCGGCGTCGTAGCGGACGTACGTGCCCTCGGTGGGCGGCTGTCCCGCGGGGATCCACCAGAGCCGGAACAGGCCCATGACATGGTCGATGCGCAGGGCGCCGGCGTGCCGCAGGAGCGCGCGCAGCAGCCGGCGGTAGGGGGCGTAGCCGCAGGCGGCGAGCCGGTCGGGGCGCCAGGGCGGCAGACCCCAGTCCTGGCCGCGGGCGTTGAAGGCGTCGGGGGGCGCGCCGACGGACATGCCGGCGGCGAAGTACTCCTGCTGGGCCCAGGTGTCCGCGCCGTCGGGGTGGACGCCGACGGCGAGGTCGTGCACGAGTCCCACGCTCATGCCCGCGTCGCGCGCGGAGCGCTGGGCACGGGCGAGCTGGGCCTCGGTGAGCCAGGCGAGCCTGCTGTGGAAGTCGACGCGGCCGGCCAGTTCGCCCCGGGCGCGGACGGTGGCCGGGGAGCGGGGGTCGCGCAGTGCCACGGGCCAGTTCCGCCAGTCGGAGCCGTGCACCTCGGCGAGCGCGTACCAGGTGGCGTGGTCCTCCAGTGCCTGGCCCTCCTCGGCGAGGAAGGCGGTGTACGCGGCCTGCCGTCCGGGTCCGAGCGGCACCGCGCACACGGCTTCGAGGGCCTCGCGCTTGAGGTCCCACACGGCGTCGCGGTCGATCAGCGCGCCCTTGCGCAGCACGCCGTCGCGCAGCCGTCCGGCGCGCTCCAGGATCGCCGCCAGCCGGTCCCGGTCCTCGGCGTAGGGGTATTCGGGGATGTCCTCGACGCGCAGGTGCACGGGGTCGGGGAAGCGGCGGGAGGACGGCCGGTAGGGGGACGGGTCGGTGGGGTCGCCGGGGACGGCCGCGTGCAGGGGGTTGACCTGGACGAATCCGGCGCCCAGGGCGCGCCCGGCCCAGGAGGTCAGCTCGGCGAGGTCGCCGAGGTCGCCCATGCCCCAGGAGCGGCGGGAGAGCAGGGAGTAGAGCTGGACGAGCAGTCCGTAGGTGCGTCCGGGCGGTGCGGGCAGCCGGGTGGGGGCGACGACGAGGTGGGCGTCGGCTTCGCGGCCGTCGGGGGCGGTGGCGCGCAGGGTGTGGACGCCGGGCGGAAGGTTCTCGGCGGACGCGCTCGACGCGCCCTGTTCGGTGGTGACGCGCAGGCGGGTGCCGGCCGGCAGCCCGGCGAGTCCGGCGGGGGCGAGGCCGCCCCAGCTCACCAGGGTCGGGGGCAGCAGCCGCTTCGCGGTCTCGGCCTCGTGCAGCGCGAGGGCGGCGCCGACGGCGTCCGGGGTGCTCGCGTCGACGCCGAGCGCCGCCAGGATCGCGACGAGCGCGCTGTCCGGGGCCGCGACCGTGCGGCCCGGGGAGGGGCTGTACTCGGGGGCGACACCGTGCAGTTCGGCGAGCCGGGACAGGAGGGTCCGCGGGGCCGGCTCCGATGCCGTGCGCGGTGGGCCGGCGGGCCCGGTGGGTGCCATCAGACCCCCGAGGCGGCGCCGGCCGAGGTGGGCTCGCTCGTCAGATGCGCGGCGTCCGCGAGCGGCGGCTCGCTGGTCAGCGGCTCGGCGTCGGGCAGCGGGGGTTCGCTGGTCAGCGGCGCCGCGAAGCAGGCGCTCTCCGAGCCGGCCGGACAGGGGTGGGCCCCCTCGGGCTCGGCGGACGCCCGGCTCGCGCGCGCGCCGGGGACGGACGGCCCCGCCGCGCGTTCGGACAGGGCCGTGAGGAGCAGGTGTGCCGATGCGGCCACGAGGGCCTCCTTGTCGAGGTCGGATACGGCTGCCGGGGGCATTCCGGTGGTTCGTGCCGGAAACGGATACCCCGGGCGGTCATCGCAGCCCTACCCCGTGGGCGCGAGAGCAGACGCGACCGGACGGACAACGTGCTTCCCCTCACACGCCGCCGCCGTCCCGCACGGTCCGGGCCATCCCTCCGGGCTGGGGTCTACCGCCCCTCAGGGCTGGGGTGATACCGCCCCTCCAGGCTGGGGTAATACCGGCACTTCGGCCACTCTCGTTGACACCTTCACCACCCGAATGGTGGGCTCGACGCCAACCGACGCCGTGGCCGGTACGGCCGGCTACGAGGGGGATCCGTGCGACTCGGGCGTGGCAGTGGAGCGACCGCACTGGCGTTCGCCGTGGTCGCGAGCGCGTTCGCCGCGGTTCCCGCCGCGGTGGCCGCGCCGCACGCTCCGGCGGCCTCCGCGGACGACGAGCCCGCCGGGAGCGGGGTGCCGACCGGGAGCGGGGTGCCCGCGGTCTGGCCCCGCCCGCAGTCGCTGCGCGCGAACGGCTCTCCGGTCACCGTCACGGACGAGGTGGTCCTGGTCACCCCGGCGCCGGAGAGCTCCGGCGGCTCGGGCCCGGCGGGTTCGTACGCACCGGGCGTCCCCCTGACCCCGTACGCCCCCGGCGTGAGCGTCGACGCGAACACCCCGGACAGCGACCTCGACCCGTACGCCCTCGAAGCGCTGCGCGCCCTGCTGCGACAGGCCGGTGCGCGCACGATCACGACGGCGCGTGACGGTGACGCGCTCCCGGCGCACGCTCTGGTGGTGCGCCTGGGCGCGGACCCGGCGGGCACCGGCGGGCCGGGCGCGGGTTCCTTCGGCGGCGCGCGGACCGCGCCGGGCTCCCTGGAGCGGGCGCTGACGGCGCTCGGCTCCGCGCCCCGCGCCGACCTCCCCTCCGGCGGCTACCGGCTGGCCGTGGGCCGCGCCGACGGCCGGGACACCGTCGCCCTCGCGGGCGTCGGCGAGGACGGCCTGTTCCACGCGGTGCAGACACTGCGCCAACTGCTCGGCGCCGACGGCCGGATCGCCGGTGCCGTCGTCCGGGACTGGCCCGGCACCGCCGTGCGGGGGGTCACCGAGGGGTTCTACGGCAGCCCGTGGACCCCTGAACAGCGCCTCGCTCAGCTGGACTTCATGGGCAGGACGAAGCAGAACCGCTATGTCTACGCGCCCGGCGACGACCTCTTCCGGCAGGCGCGCTGGCGTGAGCCGTACCCCGCCGGGGAGCGCGCCCGCTTCCGGGACCTGGCGGACCGGGCACGCCGCGATCACGTCACGCTGACCTGGGCGGTGGCCCCCGGGCAGGCGATGTGCTTCTCCTCGGACGCCGACGTGAGGGCGTTGACGCGCAAGCTCGACGCCATGTGGGCGCTCGGGTTCCGGGCCTTCCAGCTCCAGTTCCAGGACGTCAGCTACACCGAGTGGCACTGCGGGGCGGACGCGGACGCGTTCGGCTCCGGGCCCGCGGCGGCGGCGAAGGCGCAGGCCCGGGTGGCGAACGCCGTGGCCCGGCATCTCGCCGCCCGGCACCCGGACGTGGCCGCGCTGTCCCTGATGCCGACCGAGTACTACGAGGACGGCTCGACCGACTACCGCCGGCGGCTGGCGGGCGCCCTGGACGAGCACGTCGAGGTCGCCTGGACGGGCATCGGAGTCGTGCCGAGGACCATCACCGGCGGCGAACTGGCGCGCACCCGCTCGGTGTTCGGCAGCCATCCGCTCGTCACCATGGACAACTACCCGGTCAACGACTACGCGCAGGACCGGGTGTTCCTCGGCCCCTACCAGGGGCGCGAGCCGGCCGTGGCCACGGGTTCGGCGGCCCTGCTGGCCAACGCGATGCCCCAGGCGGAGGCCTCCCGCATCCCCCTGTTCACGGCCGCCGACTACGCCTGGAACCCGCGGGACTACCGGCCAGAGGAGTCCTGGGAGGCCGCGATCGAGGACCTCGCGGGCCAGGACGCCCGGGGCGCGGACGCGCTGCGCGCGCTGGCCGGGAACGAGGCGTCCTCGGTCCTCGGCGGCCAGGAGTCGGCGTATCTGCGCCCGCTCATGGACGCGTTCTGGCAGACGCGGACGACCACGGACCGGGCGACGGGCGACCGGGCCGCCGAGCGGCTGCGCGCGGCGTTCACGGTGATGCGCGAGACGCCGAAGCGGCTGGCGGGCCGCCCGATCGCCACCGAAGTGGGTTCCTGGACCCAGCAGTTGGCACGCTACGGCGAGGCCGGCGAGACGGCCGTCGCACTGCTGGACGCCCAGTCGGACGGTGACGCGACGGCCGCGTGGACGGCCTACCGCGCCCTGAACCGGCTGCGCGCCGAGCTCGCGGCGAGCGAGGTGACGGTCGGCGCGGGCGTGCTCGACCCGTTCCTGACACGGGCCCGCACGGCGTACGAGCAGTGGGCGGGCCTCGGCAACGAGTCCTCCACCGGTCCCGGCACCCCGAAGGACCCCGGAGCGAGGAGGGACGGCGGCACAGGCACCGGCGGCTCCCCGAAGGACACCGGCGGCGCGGCGGACGACGGCGGGACCGCGCCGAGCGGCCCCGCCCCCGAGGACGGCGCCGGCCGGGACGGCCGTGCCGTCCTGCTCCCCCGCCCCCGCGTCCTCACCGACGTGAGCGTGCTCACCGACCCGGGCGCGACGGGCCTCGTCGAGGGGCACGTCCCGGGCGAGGGCTGGCGGTATCTCGGCGACCTCACCCCTGGCGGCGCGACGGAGCTCGGGTCGGCGCGGATCGGCACGGCGGGCGTGCGCGTGGACGCGCTGCGGGTCGTGGGCCCGGAGCGGTCCGAGGTCCGCCATCTCGTGCCGTGGTTCGCCGACACCCCCGCCGCCGCACTGGAGCTGGCCCGCTCCACGACGGACATGGAGATCGGCGGCACGGAGCGGATCACGGCCCGGCTGACGTCACTGCGTCCCACCGGGGTCAGCGGTGAACTGACGGCGCGGGCTCCGAAGGGCATCCGGGTCAAGGTCTCGCGGCCCTCGCCGACGCTGGCGCGCGGCGCCGTCGTCGACAGCCTGGTGGAGGTCACGGTCCCGCCGGGGACGCCGTCGGGCACGTACGAGGTGACGGTCGCCTTCGGTTCGCAGACCCGCACCCTGACCGTCCGCGCCTTCCCGCGCACGGCGGGCCCCGACCTGGCCCGCACCGGCACGGCCTCCTCGTCCGCCGACGAGACCCCCGACTTCCCGGCCTCGGCGGCCGTCGACGGCGCCCCGTCGACCCGCTGGTCCTCCCCCGTCGACGACGGCGCCTGGTGGCAGGTGCGGCTCGCGGAGCCGGCACGCCTCGGCCGGCTCGTGCTGAGCTGGCAGGACGCGCACCCCTCGGCGTACCGCGTCCAGGTCTCCGCCGACGGGCGCGTCTGGCGCACCGCGACGACCGTGGACGACAGCCGGGGCGGGCGGGAATCGCTCCGCTTCGACGAACGGGACGTGCGCTACGTGCGCGTCCAGGGGCTGCGGCGGGCCACGGCGTACGGGTACTCGCTGTGGTCGGCCGAGGCGTACGCGGTCGCGGACTGACCCCGGGGCCGGGGTGCCACCGGCGATCCGCGGCCGGCCGTTCCGTGCACGTTGTCGGCCGTTCCGTGCGCCGTGACTGGCCGTTCCGTGCGCCATGACCCGCGGCCGGCCGGGCCGCGCCTCGCGGGGACCGCTCCCGGGCAGGTGTGCGGATCGCCCGCCCGGAGGAGGCGTGGCCCCGTGTGTCCCCTGACGGCCCTCGTGACGCTTCTCACCGGGCCCGCCCCCGTTTCCCGCGCCTCGGGCGGGTTCGGGACGGCCCCACCGCGCGTGTTCGGCGTGGCGATCGTCACGGGCCCCGGGGCCGTTCGGGCGAGCTTCCGGCGCCCCTGCGGCACGCGGGCAGCACCGGGTACCCGTACGGCACGGGTGGCGGCTGCCGGAAGGCACGGGGGTCCTCCCGGGCAGCCGGAGCCGGCGGCTGCCGAGGCCGGCGCCGCCAACGCGAAGACCCGGACCGTCAGGCTGAGATGCCGTCGATCCGGGCCATGGCGTCGTCCGCCCCGTACGGTTGCAGGTAGGGCATCCAGCGTGGGTCCCTGTGCCCGGTTCCGATGATGCGCCACGCGAGCCCCGTCGGCGGGGCGGGTTTGTGGCGCAGGCGCCAGCCGATCTCGACCAGGTGGCGGTCGGCCTTGGTGTGGTTGCAGCGGCGGCAGGACGCCACCACGTTGTCCCAGGCGTGCTGACCCCCGCGTGAGCGCGGGATGACGTGGTCGACGCTGGTTGCGACGCCACCGCAGTACATGCACCGGCCGCCGTCGCGGGCGAACAGAGCTCGCCTGGTCAGCGGGACGGGCCCTCGGTAGGGAACCCGTACGAACCTCTTCAGCCGGACCACGCTGGGTGCGGGGACAGTAACGGTCGCGCTGTGCATGAAGGCGCCGGATTCCTCGAGACAGACTGCCTTGTTCTCAAGGACGAGGACGAGCGCGCGGTGGAGCGGTACGACGCCGAGCGGCTCGTACGACGCGTTGAGGACCAGGACGTGCGGCACGGATGCCTCCTTGTACGCCGGCGGCGCGTGGCTCGCGCCGGGACGATCTGTAGGTCAGTCTCCCCTCATGCCTGGTGATGGCGCCACCATGTCCCGGTAACGGGCTGGGAGTGTTTTCGACCACATCCCCTACATCCCCAGGTGAGCACGGTCTCTCCCCTCAACATGACAACGATCCACACACGATGCCCCGTTAGTGTGGTGGTTCCGCCCTGACGGCACCCCTGTGTCCCCGCCGCGGGCGGACCGCTACGCCTGGAGGTACCTGCTGTGTCCTTGTCCGTCCTATCGGCCCTGGTCGCCGGTGCGAACCCCTCGCCGTCACCCTCGACGTCGACCGGCCCGCTCACGGTGACCCCCACGCTCCAGGACGCCCAGGAGAGTGCGACCCACGCCGCCAGCTGGGTCGAGGAGAACTGGTCGACCTGGCTGGCCATAGGTCTGCGCGTCCTGCTCATCCTGGTGATCGCCGCCGCACTGAGAGTGTTCGTGCGCCGGTCGATCACCAAGCTCATCGACCGGATGAGCCGCACCGCCGAGGCCGTGGACGGCACGACGCTCGGCGGTCTGCTGGTGAACGCGGAGCGCCGCAGGCAGCGCTCCCAGGCCATCGGCTCGGTGCTGCGCTCGGTCGCCTCCTTCCTGATCATGGGCACGGCCGCACTGATGATCCTCGGCACGTTCCAGATCAATCTGGCCCCGCTGCTCGCCTCGGCGGGTGTGGCCGGTGTCGCGATCGGTTTCGGCGCCCGCAACCTGGTGACGGACTTCCTCTCCGGCGTCTTCATGATCCTGGAGGACCAGTACGGCGTCGGGGACGTGATCGACGCTGGGGTGGCCTCGGGCGAGGTCATAGAGGTCGGTCTGCGGGTGACCAAGCTGCGGGGCGACAACGGCGAGATCTGGTACGTCCGCAACGGCGAGGTCAAGCGCATCGGCAACCTCTCCCAGGGCTGGGCCACGGCCGGGGTGGACGTCACGGTCCGCTCCTCGGAGGACCTGGACCACGTCCGGTCGGTCATCAACGAGGTCGCCGAGACCATCAGCAAGGAAGAGCCCTGGAACGAGCGGCTCTGGGGCCCGGTCGAGATCCTGGGCCTGGACAGCGTCCTCCTCGACTCCATGGTGGTCCGGGTCTCGGCCAAGACGATGCCGGGCAAGGCCAGCTCCGTGGAACGCGAGCTCCGCTGGCGGATCAAGCGCGCCTTCGACGCCGCCGACATCCGCATCATGGGCGGCCCGACCTCCCCCGTGGAGGAGGAACCCCTCGACCCGTCGGCCGCGGTGGCGGCCCCGTCGGCCCTGGGGAACCCGGCCTCTCCCCAGTCGGAGGCGACGGCACCGATCCCGTCCCCGGCGTCCTCGGCATCGGCGGGCGTGCCGAAGTAGGACCGAGGCGGCAGTACGCCCGAAGGGGCGGCACCCGGGACATCCGGGTGCCGCCCCTTCGGGCGTACGGGCCCGGGGCCCGTGAGTCGGCGCTCTTCACACGACCCCCGCATTCCGGCCACATCGTTGAACCGTCTACTGTCACCCCAACAGCGGGCCCTTGTTCTGGAGCTCAACGCCCAGGGGACCGCCTCGAATGTGGGGAATCCATGCGCAAATACGCCATCGGCGCCGTCGTTTCCGGCACCCTGGCCGTGTCCGCCCTGGCCGCGCCGTCCGCCACGGCCGCCACGCCGGACATCTCCTTCTCCAACGCCGTGGTCAACAACGGCAAGGCCATCGTCGTCGGCACCAACGCCGTGGTGAGCGTCCCGGTCAGGTTCACCCTGGTCCACCCGGTCGGGCTCGTCGTCAACAACATGACGGAGGACCTCGACTCCGAGGGCACGACGAACATGGCGGGCATCGCCCTGTACCGCGGGACGACGCTGGCCAAGGCGGTGAACGAGATGGAGCCCGACGACTCCCCGAAGTGCACCCCGACGGCGACGACCGCCACGACGGTCACCGAGTCCTGCACCGAGGTCATCGCCGTCGACCCGCAGAACTACCTGTACGAGGCGGCCGACGCGGGCACCTGGAAGGTCGCCGGCTTCTACGGCCGCGTCAGCGTGGGCAGCGACGACGACGGCAACCACGTCAGCTTCGACTACGGCTACGACATGTGGGGCATCCCGGGGACCGCCCAGGTCAAGCGCGCCGCCCGGCTCACGGTCAACGCCGGCCCCGAGCCGGTGAAGAAGGGCGGCACGCTCACCGTCAAGGGCACGCTGACCCGCGCCGACTGGTTCAGCGGCAAGTACACCGGCTTCAAGGGCCAGCCGGCCGCCCTCCAGTTCAGGGCGAAGGGCGCCACCGCCTACAAGACCGTCAAGACGGTGACCTCCGGCACCGCGGGCGCCCTGAGCACCACGGTCAAGGCCTCGGCCGACGGCACCTACCGCTACACGTTCGCGGGCACGACCACCACGGGCACCGCCACCGCCACGGGCGACTACGTCGACGTGAAGTAACCAGGACCGGCCCCTGCCGGGCCCACCCCGAATCGCCCCCGCGAACGACGCACCCGTCGGCCGCGGGGGCGACTTCGTTCCGCCCCGCGCACGCCGCCCGGGTAACGACTCCGTCGTCTCGGCGGCATTCTCTCTTGACGCCTCCGCCCCCTCCGGCCTACTTTCCTCGCACGGCAATAGGAAACTTTCCTAACAATGATCTCGCGGTGGACTTCCCGAAGGCCTCCCTGGGAAGCTGGTCGGTCGAGAAGGGCAGGTGGCAGACATGGCAGGTTCCGCCGGCACGCCGGGCACTCCGCGCGTCCTGCGCGCGATGAACGACCGCGCCGCCCTCGATCTGCTGCTCGCGCACGGCCCGCTCTCCCGGACCCGGATCGGCAAGCTCACCGGCCTGTCCAAGCCCACCGCCTCCCAGCTCCTCGCCCGCCTGGAAGCCGCCGGGCTCGTCCTGGCCACCGGCACCAGCGAGGGCAGGCCCGGCCCCAGCGCCCAGTTGTACGAGGTCGATCCGAGCGCCGCCCACGCGGCGGGACTCGACGTCACCCCCGAGCGCGTCCTCGCCGCCGTCGCCGACATCACCGGCCGCACGGTCGGCACGTACGAACTGCCCACCCCGGGCCGCCGCCCCGCCCAGCCCGTCGTGCGCCAGGTCACCGAAGCCCTGGACGGCGCGGTGAAGGCCGCCGGGCTCGCCCGGGACGACGTCCGCCGCCTGGTCATCGGCACCCCCGGCGCCTTCGATCCCAACACCGGCCGGCTGCGCTACGCCTCCCACCTTCCCGGCTGGCACTCCCCGGCCCTCCTCGACGAACTGGCCGCGGCCCTGCCGATGCCCGTCGAGTACGAGAACGACGTCAACCTCGTCGCCATCGCGGAGCAGCGGCTCGGCGCCGCACGGGGGCACGAGGACTTCGTCCTGCTCTGGAACGAGGGCGGTCTCGGCGCGGCCCTCGTCCTCGGCGGACGGCTGCACCGCGGCTGGACCGGCGGCGCCGGCGAGGTCGGTTTCCTCCCGGTGCCCGGCGCGCCCCTGGTCCGCCAGGTGACCCGGGCCAACAGCGGCGGCTACCAGGAGCTGGCCGGCTCCCAGGCCATCCCGAAACTGGCCCGCGAACTCGGCATCACGGACCTGCCCACGGGCCCGTACGCCGAGGTCGCGGCCACCGCCGTCGAACGGGCCGCCGCCGTCGACACGGGTCCCTACCGCCAACTCCTGGAGAGGTACGCGACCGGGCTCGCCACCGGTCTGGCCTCGCTCGTCTCCGTGCTCGACCCCGAACTGGTCGTCCTCAGCGGGGCCTCGCTCACCGCGGGCGGCGAACCGCTGCGCGCCCTGGTCCAGGCCGAACTGGAGGAACTGGCCGCGTCCCGGCCGCGCCTCGTCGTCGGTGACGTACACGAACACCCCGTGCTGCGCGGCGCGTTGGAGAGCGCCCTGGCAGCCACCCGCGACGAGGTCTTCGACACCTCCCGCTGAACCCGCCCCGACCCCTTCGACGCCCCGCACCCCCGACCCCTTCGACCCCGCCGCGGGCCGGCGCCCGCCCGCCCCGCCCGGCCCGCACCTTCCCGTGTCCCGCCCCGTCCCTCGCAGGGAGATCTCGCCATGCCCGGAATATCCCGAAAGGCAGCCGTCGCGCTCGCCGCCTCCGCCTCGATAGCCCTCCTCGCCACCGCCTGTACCGGCCAGCCCGACAGCGGCGGAGGGGACGACGCGTCCAAGGAACAGACGATCAACTTCTGGCACGGCTGGAGCGCGGACAACGAGGTCGCGGCCGTGAAGTCGCTGGTCGCGGGCTTCGAGAAGACGCACCCCAACATCCACGTGAACGTCGTCGGCAACATGACCGACGACAAGATCAACCAGGCGCTGCGCGCGGGCGGCGACAAGGCCCCCGACGTGGTCTCCTCCTTCACCACCAACAACGTGGGCAAGTTCTGCTCGTCCGGCGCCTTCGTCGATCTGAACCCCCGCTTCAAGAAGGCGCACATCGACCCCGAGGCGACCTTCCCGAAGGCGATGAACGAGTACACCCAGTTCGACGGCAACCGCTGCACGGTGCCGCTCCTCGGTGACGCGTACGGGCTCTACTACAACAAGGACGCGTTCAAGAAGGCCGGGATCGCCTCCCCGCCGAAGACGTGGTCGGAGTTCGAGACCGACGCCAAGAAGCTGACGATCACCAAGGGCGACTCGTACTCCCAGCTCGGCTTCATGCCGGACTACCACGGCTGGGAGTCCACCACCGAGCACTACTTCGGGCAGTTCTCGCCGACGTACTTCGACAGCAGCGGCAAGTCGAACATCGCCAAGGACCCCGCCTTCGCGGCGGGGTTCACCCTCCAGAAGAAGCTGGTCGACGAACTCGGCGGCTTCAAGAAGCTGGAGACCTACCGCTCCAAGCTCGGTGACGAGTGGGGCCCCAAGCACCCCTTCCACACCGGCCAGGTGGCCATGCAGCTCGACGGCGAATGGCGGCTCGGCATGGCCGAGGAGGCCAAGCCGGACTTCGAGATCGGCGTCGCCCCGCTGCCCGTCCCCGACGACCAGGCGGACCAGTACGGCAAGGGCTACATCACCGGCACGATCGCGGGCATCCCGTCCACCAGCCACAAGCAGAACGCGGCCTGGGAACTGGTGAAGTACATGACCACGGACACGGACGCGGTGGTCGGATTCGCCAACGGCATCCACAACGTGCCCTCGACGCTCGCGGCCCTCAAGTCGCCGAAGCTGACGTACGACCCGCGGTTCAAGACGTTCCTGGACATCGCCTCGAACCCGAACTCGACGACGACCCCGGCGTCCATCAACGGCGGCACCTACCTCGTGACGATCCAGCAGTTCGGATACGACTACGAGAGCGGCAAGGCCAAGGATCTGAAGGCGGGCCTCGCGGCCACGGCCCGGCAGATCGACACGGACATCGCGCAGGCGAAGTAGCCGCACGGACATGAGTACTGTCACGCTCGCCTCCAAGCGCCGCAGGTCGGCGCTTCGGACCCTCGCCTTCATGTCGCCCTGGCTGATCGGGTTCGCGGTCTTCTTCGCCTACCCGCTGATCTCGACCGTCTACTTCTCCTTCATGCACTACGACGGCTTCAGGCCGCCGACGTGGAGCGGGACGAAGAACTGGCGCTACGTCTTCGAGAACTACCCGCTGTTCTGGCCCGCGTTGCGCAACACCCTGTGGCTGGTCCTGGTCATGGTGACCCTGCGGGTGGTGTTCGGACTCGGCGTCGGACTGCTGATCACGAAGATCAGGACGGGCACGGGTGTCTTCCGCACCCTCTTCTATCTGCCCTACCTCGCCCCGCCCGTGGCCGCCACCATGGCCTTCGCCTTCCTCCTCAACCCCGGTACGGGACCGGTCAACTCGATCCTGGACAAGGTCGGCATCACGGCCCCCGGCTGGTTCAACGACCCGGCCTGGTCCAAGCCCGCGCTGACCCTGCTCGCCCTGTGGGGCATCGGCGACCTGATGGTCATCTTCATGGCCGCGCTGCTCGACGTGCCCACCGAGCAGTACGAGGCCGCCGAGCTGGACGGTGCCTCCGCCTGGCAGCGGTTCCGGTACGTCACGCTGCCGAACATCTCGCCCATCGTGATGTTCGCCGTGGTCACCGGGGTCATCCAGACCATGCAGTACTACACGCAGCCGCTGATCGCCGGGAAGGTCGCCTCGGGCGTCATCCAGGGCGCCGGAACGCAGTTCGAGCCCGGCTATCCCGACAAGTCGACGCTCACCCTGCCCCAGCTCGTCTACAACCTCGGCTTCCAGCGCTTCGACTACGGCTCCGCCTGTGTGGTCGCGCTCGTGCTGTTCGCCCTGTCCATGGTGTTCACCGCGTTCCTGATGCGGCGCCGGGGCGGTCTCATCCAGGCAGGTGACTGACCGATGACCCACGTACTCGACCAGCCGGCGGAGCTGGCGCAACCCCTCTCCCCCGCCGAACGCACCGCCCGCCGAAGGGCCCTCCTGCAATGGGTCGCGGTCCACTCCCTCGGCGTCGCGGCCGCCCTCTTCTTCGTGCTGCCCTTCGTGTTCGTGTTCCTGACCTCGCTCATGAGCGACAGCCAGGCACTGAGCCGTGACCTGATCCCGCACACCTGGGAATGGGGCAACTACAAGAAGGTCTTCGACACCCCCGGCTTCCTCACCTGGTGGAAGAACACGCTGCTGTACGCCGGTGCCGGCACGGTCCTGACGGTCGTCTCGTCGATCCCCGTCGCCTACGCGCTCGCCAAGTTCCGCTTCCGGGGCCGGAATCTGTCCCTGATGCTGGTCATCTCGATGATGATGCTGCCGCCGCAGGTCGTGATCATCCCCATGTACCTGTTCTGGGCGAAGCAGCTGGACCTGTCCGGCACCCTGTGGCCGCTGATCATCCCGATGGCGTTCGGGGACGCGTTCTCCATCTTCCTGCTGCGCCAGTTCCTGATGACCATCCCGAACGAGTACCTGGACGCCGCCAGGGTCGACGGCTGCGGGGAACTGCGGACCCTGCTCAAGGTCGTCCTGCCGATGGCGAAGCCGGGGATCGCGGCCGTCGCGCTCTTCCAGTTCTTCTACGCCTGGAACGACTACTTCGGCCCGCAGATCTACGCGTCCGAGAACCCGGGCGCCTGGACGCTGAGTTACGGCCTGGAGTCGTTCAAGGGCGCGCACCACACCGACTGGAATCTCACCATGGCCGCGACCGTGCTGGTCATGGCCCCCGTGATCCTCGTGTTCTTCTTCGCGCAGAAGGCGTTCGTCGAAGGCGTCACGCTCACCGGAGTGAAGGGTTAACCATGAAACTCACCGTGGTCGGCGGAGGGTCGACCTACACCCCCGAACTCATCGACGGCTTCGCCCGGCTCAGGGACACTCTGCCCGTCGAGGAACTCGTCCTCGTCGACCCGGCCGCCGAGCGCCTTGAACTCGTCGGCGGCCTGGCCCGCCGGATCTTCGCCCGGCAGGGCCACCCGGGCCGGATCGTCACCACCTCCGACCTCGACGCGGGCGTGGAGGGCGCCGACGCCGTGCTCCTCCAGCTGCGCGTCGGCGGCCAGGCGGCCCGCGAGCAGGACGAGACCTGGCCGCTGGAGTGCGGCTGCGTCGGACAGGAGACGACCGGCGCGGGCGGCCTCGCCAAGGCGCTGCGCACGGTTCCGGTGGTCCTCGACATCGCCGAACGGGTCCGCCGTGCCAACCCGGACGCGTGGATCATCGACTTCACCAACCCGGTCGGCATCGTGACGCGCGCCCTGCTCCAGGCCGGCCACAAGACGGTCGGCCTGTGCAACGTGGCGATCGGCTTCCAGCGGAAGTTCGCCGGCCTGCTCGGGGTCTCCCCCACCGACGTCCATCTCGACCATGTGGGCCTCAACCACCTCACCTGGGAGACCGGTGTGCGGCTGGGCGGGCCCGAGGGCGAGAACGTGCTGCCCCGGCTGCTCGCCGAGCACGGGGACGCCGTCGCCGCGGACCTGCGGCTGCCCTGCACCCTCGTCGACCGCCTCGGCGTGGTCCCCTCGTACTACCTGCGCTACTTCTACGCCCACGACGAGGTGGTCCAGGAGCTGCGCACCAAGCCGTCCCGGGCCGCCGAAGTCGCGGAGATGGAAAGGCAGTTGCTGAGCATGTACGGCGATCCGGCGCTCGACCGGAAGCCGGAGCTGCTGGCGAAGCGGGGCGGCGCGTACTACTCGGAGGCGGCCGTCGACCTCGCCGCCGCGCTGCTCGGCGGGGGCGGCAGCCCCTACCAGGTGGTGAACACGCACAACCGGGGAACCCTGCCGTTCCTGCCGGACGACGCGGTGATCGAGGTGCAGGCCGCGGTGAACGCCAAGGGGCCCTCCCCGCTGCCGGTGCCGACCGTGGACCCGCTCTACGCGGGCCTCATGGCGAACGTGACCGCGTACGAGGACCTGGCCCTGGACGCCGCTCTGCGCGGCGGCCGCGACCGGGTCTTCCGGACGCTGCTCGCCCACCCCCTGGTCGGCCAGTACGCCCTGGCCGACACCCTGACCGACCAGCTGATCGCGCACAACCGGGAGCACCTCGCGTGGGCATGACGTCGACGGAAACCGGTGCCGGGACGGCCGCCGGGTCCGGTCCCTCGGACACCGGGTCCGATCCCGCGGGCCTCGTCCTGGCCATCGACGCGGGCAACAGCAAGACCGACGTCGCCGTGGTGGCAGCGGACGGCCGGGTGACCGGCACCGCGCGCGGGGGCGGGTTCCGGCCCCCGGCCGTCGGTGTCGAGACGGCGGTGGACGTGCTCGCCGACGCGGTGCGGCGGGCCTTCGCCGAGGCGGGCGTCACCGCCGTCGGCCATGTCTCCGCCTGTCTCGCCAACGCCGACCTCCCGGTGGAGGAGGAGCGTTTGGCGGAAGCGCTGCACGCGCGCGCGTGGGGCGCGGGGGTGGAGGTGCGCAACGACACCTTCGCGATCCTGCGCGCCGGGATCGCCGAGCCGCGCGGTGTCGCCGTGGTCTGCGGGGCCGGCATCAACTGCGTCGGCATGCGGCCCGACGGCGAGACCGCCCGCTTCCCCGCCATCGGCCGCATCTCCGGTGACTGGGGCGGCGGCTGGGCTCTGTCGGAGGAGGCGCTGTGGCACGCGGCGCGGGCCGAGGACGGCCGGGGCGGGGAGACCGCCCTGGCCCGCACCCTGCCCGCGCACTTCGGCCTGGACTCCATGTACACGCTCATCGAGGCCCTGCACCTGGAGCACATCCCGGGCGCGCGCCGGCACGAGCTGACCCCGGTCCTGTTCACCACCGCGGCCGACGGCGACCCGGTGGCCCGCGCGATCGTCGACCGGCTCGCGGAGGAGGTGGTCGCGATGGCGACGGTGGCCCTGAACCGTCTCGGTCTGCTCACCGAGGAGACCCCGGTCCTCCTCGGCGGCAGCATCCTGGCCGCCCGTCACCCCCGGCTCGACGACCGCATCCACGAACTCCTGGCCGTGCGCGCCCCCAAGGCGGTCCCCCGCGTGGTCACCGCCCCGCCGGTCCTCGGGGCGGCGCTGCTGGGCCTGGACCACGTACGGGCCGCGGGCGAGATCCACGCGCGGGTACGGGCGTTCTACGAAGGGGGCTGAGGGGGCCCGCGGGGCGGACGGCGCCGAGGCGGGCGCGCGCGGCCCCCGGAGCGCCGTGACCTGGCACGAAGGGGCGGGAACCAAACGGATCCGGAACACGTGTTCATGAGAAGGGGGGTGGCGCGGGGGAATCGTGCTGCGCCGTGATCCGAACAAGATCCAGGCAAGGCCTGTGCGGATGCCGGTACGGGCGGCGATACTTGCCGCCGTGCACGTACGCCGCCGGCCGCGCCTCCCGCGTCCGCGGTGGGCGTGACCGAGCGGATGACCATGGGGGAGGTCGACAGTGACACACCCGCCTGAGGGCAGCGCGGCGCCACCGGGGCGGGGCGCGCCCACGATGCCGGCCGTTCCGGCACAGTCCGGCTCCCCCCGGCCGCCCGACGGATCTCCCGTGCCCCGGGGCGGGTTCGGCCCCCCGCGAAGCGCTCCCCCCGCGCCCCCCGGCCCCGGCGCGCCGCCGCGGCGCACGGTGTGGGCCGAGGGCGTGGACCGGCTGCGCGCCGCGGCGACGACGGAACCGGGGCGGCTGCGGATCATCGGCGCCGTCCTCGCCCTGCTCGTCGTCGCGTTCGGCGCGGTCACCGCCTGGCAGATGACGGAACGTTCGGCCGCCGCGGACAACGTGCTGCACCGCAGCCAGCCGCTGAGCGCGAGCGCCGCGGACATCTACCGCTCGCTCGCCGACGCCAACACCGCCGCCTCCAGCGGCTTCCTGGCGGGTGGTCAGGAGACCCAGGAGACCCGCGAACGCTACGAGCAGGACATCAGGACGGCCGCCGCGAAGCTGATCACCGCGGCCAACAGCTCCGAGGCGGGCTCCCCAGCGGCGAAGACCATCTCGCAGCTGAACGAGCTGCTGCCCGAGTACAAGGGCCTGATCGAGCGGGCCCGTGCCAACAACCGCCAGGGCTACCCGCTGGGCGGCGCGTATCTGCGGTACGCGAACGACACGATGCAGCAGCAGATGCTCCCGAAGGCCGAACAGCTCTATCTGAGCGAGAACCGGCGGCTGAACGCCGACTACGCCGACGCCAAGCCCTACCCGTGGGCCGCGATCGCCCTCGGTCTGCTCGCGCTCGCCGCCCTGGTCTGGGCCCAGCGCCGCAACTACCGCCGTACGAACCGGGTGCTGAACCAGGGCATGGCCGCCGCGACCGCCGCGTCCCTGGTCGTGCTGCTGTGGCTCACCGTCGGGCACACCCTCGCCCGCTCCGGTCTCGACGAGTCCTACGACCACGGGGTCCTCTCCCTGAACGCGCTGCACAACGCGCAGATCGCGTCCCTGAAGGCCCGGGGCAACGAGAACCTCACCCTGGTCAGCCGGGGCGCGGAGACCAAGGTCCTGGCCGACGGCAAGACGACCGTCGACCTGTACGACTACAACTTCGACCAGGACATGAAGACGCTCACCCGGCGCCTCGCCGTCGCGGCGAGCCTCGCGGACGACAGCGCGGGCGAGAAGCCCGTACAGGCCGCGACCGCGAACATGAAGGTCTGGAAGCAGCGTCACGCGCAGGCCCGCAGGGCCGACAACGACGGCGAGTACCAACTGGCGCTCGACCGGGTCATCGGCTCCGCCGACAAGAAGCCCACGCGCGTGTGCTTCGACGGCGTCGACTCCAGCCTGAGCACCGCGCTGACGCACGAGCAGGACGAGTTCCGGCGGGCGGCCGGCGACGGCCTGGGAGCCATGACCGGCCTCCCGGTCGGCGCGGCGGTCCTCGGTGTGCTGGCCGCCGCGGGCGCGGTGCTCGGGATCGGCCGCAGGCTTTCGGAGTACCGGTGAGAGGGGGAGCGGCGATGATCGCACGACGGCTGAGGGCGAGCCTGCGGGGCTGGGGCGGCGTGGGCGCGATGGCGCTCGCCTGCGCGACGGCGCTGATCCTCGCGCTGATGCTGCCGGACTCCGCCCGCGGGAACGGCGGCACGGCCACCGGCGGACCGGGCCTGGCCCTGGGCACCCAGGCCAAGGCCGCCCGGTGCACCGACCCGCAGAACCAGAGCCTGCCCCCGTCGGGCGCGGACGGGCCGACGATCGACGCCATCAAGAACCGCAAGGACCGGCGGCTGATCGTCGGCGTCGACCAGAACAGCTACCACTGGGGCTACCGCGACCCGAACAACCCGAAGGCCGGCGGCGACCTGGAGGGCTTCGACATCGACCTGGTGCACGCGATCGCCAAGAGCGTCCTGGGCGACGAGAACGCCGTCCAGTTCCGCGCCATACCCACCAGCCAGCGCATCCCCGCGATCCAGAGCGGCAAGGTCGACATGGTGGTGCGCACCATGACGATCACCTGTGAGCGTCTCGACCAGGTCGCGTTCTCCGCGCCCTACTTCAAGACCGGACAGCAGGTGCTGGCCCCGGTGAACTCCACCGTCACGGGGTACGACAAGAGCCTGGCAGGCAAGAGGATCTGCTCGGCCGCCGGATCCACCGCGAACGACCGTCTGACGGCGGACCGGCGCGCGGGCACACTCGCCTCCTCCGCGATCGTCCTGCCGCCCGTGCCCAACCAGCTGGACTGCCTGGTGCGCCTCCAGCTCGGCGAGGCCGACGCGGTGGTGACCGACGGCGCGCTCGCCGCGAGCCAGGCCGCCCAGGACCCCACGGTCGAGCTCAAGGGCGGCGCTTTCACCACCGAGTACTACGGCGTGGCGATGAAACAGGGCGCCAAGGATCTGGTCCAGCGGGTCAACCAGGTCCTGGCCGACTACCGCAAGGACGGCTGGCGGCAGTCGTACGACAAGTGGCTCGCCCCGACCCTCGGGCCCGACTCCAGCTCGGAGGATCCACCCTCCGCCGAGTACAGGCAGTCCGCCTGACACGACGGAAGAGTCGACCCGGCCGCACACCCCGAGCGCGCCGGGAACGCACGAGAACGAGAGGTGATCGATGGGCGTCACGGGACCCCCCGGGCCGGTGATGGACCGGGACGAGGCGGACCGTGCGCTGGCGCGCCTCGGCGCGGAGCACGAGGCCATCGAGACCTCGCTCCTCGCCCTCCAGGACCACGCGGGCCGAAGACTCCTGGAGGGCGCCGAACTCACCGGCTCGACCCAGGAGCGCTGGGCGTCAGCGGAGGCGTCGATCACCCTGCTGTGGGCGTACTTCGACGCCTACAGCGACGCGCTGCGCTCCGCGCGCGAGATCCGCTCCCGCCGGCGCTGGTCCAGCCGTGAGGACCTGGTCGAGCTCACCGAGCTGCTGCGCGGTTCGGGCATCACGGTCGCCGGTTCCACCACGGCCACCGCGAACGCGCCGACCCTGGCCGGCACCGGCAAGCTCAGCGAGCGGTTCTCGCTCGCGGCCCTGGTGGACCGGATGAACGAGCTGTACGCGTCCTCGCTCGACATGGTCGTCACCGCGGACGCCGTCTGGTCCGCGCTGCCCGCCCGGATAGATTTACTGGCCGCGGAGCTCCAGCGCACCCGCGCGCTCGCGCACTCCGTGGGCGTGCGCCCCGGCGAGCACCCCTCGGGCGACGACCTGGAGCGGATCACCAGGACCCTGACCGTCCTGCGCGAGCGGGTGATCTCCGACCCGCTCGCCTTCTGGGTTCCCGCGCAGGGGAGTTCGGCCCCGGGCGGCGGGCGTCCGGACACCACGGCGTACGACCGTGAGGCGCGCGCCCTGGAGGAGGTGCGCCGGGAGATCGACGCGGTCCTGACGGTGCGCCAGGACGCCGAGGCGCGGCTGGTGAAGCTGCGGGACGTGCTCAGCCGCGCCGACCGCACGCTCGCCGAGGCGCGCAGTGCCCGCGGCGAGGTCCTCGCCAAGATCGCCGCGTCCGAGGTGCCGGCGGTCAGCGGTCCGCCGACGGCGCTCCAGGAGCAGCTCGCGACGGCCGCGGAGTACCGCAGGCACGCGCAGTGGCACCGCCTCTCGCCGCTGCTGGAGGCGCTGGAGGAGAAGGCGGAGGACGAACTCCTGCGGGCCCGCGAGTCGTTGACGGCGGTCACGCAGCCGCTGGCGGTCCGCGCCGAGCTGCGCGGCCGCCTCGACGCGTACAAGGCGAAGGTCTCCCGGCTCGGCTTCGCCGAGGACCCCTTCCTGGTGGAGCGCTACGACGCGGCCCGGCGGATGCTGTGGAGCGCCCCCTGTGATCTGCGGGTGGCGGAGGAGGCGGTGCTGCGCTACCAGCGGGCGGCGGCCGAGGTGCTGAGCCCGCCGGTGCCCGAGCAGGGCGGACCTCATGACCGTGCGGACCGGAGGGGGCCCGACGCGTGAGCGGTGAAGGGATGCGGTGTGAGCGAGCAGCCGGTGAGTGAGCGGACGTGCGGCCGGCCCGGCTGCGAAGGGTCGTACGAGGACGTGGGCGGGGGCGAGCTGTACTGCGACACCTGCGGCCTCGCCCCGGCCGAACAGACCTCCGGGTCCGCCGGGTCCAAGAGCGTGCCCGCGCAGGGGTCGGGTGAGGGGCCCGCGGGTGAGCGGACGTGCGGCCGGCCCGGCTGCGAAGGGTCGTACGAGGACATGGGCGGGGGCGAGCTGTACTGCGACACCTGCGGCCTCGCCCCGGCCGAACAGACCTCCGGGTCCGCCCGGTCCGGGAGCGTGCCCGCGCAGGGGGCGGGCGCGGTGGCGTCCGGGTCCTCCGCGCTCGGCGCGGCCGGCGCCGACAGCGGCAGCGTGCGCGGCGGTTCACCCGCCAGTTCGCGGACGTCCTCGCGCTCCTCGCAGTCGCGGCGCTCGGTCTCCGGCAGGCTGTCGCGGTCGCTCACGGGCCGGTCGACGGGCCGCTCGGTGTCGGTGCGCAGCTCTGGTTCGACGGCCTCCTCCTCCGGGCGGGGCCGGCTCGGCGCCGGACTCGTCGAGGTCCCCGGCGTGCCGCGCCCGGACCCGCGCGCGATGGTCCTGGAGAACCCGGAGGTGCCCGAGCGCAAGCGGTTCTGCTCGCGCTCCGACTGCGGTGCCCCGGTGGGGCGTGCGCGCGGCGAGAGGCCCGGCCGGACCGAGGGGTTCTGCACGAAGTGCGGTCACCCGTACTCGTTCGTGCCGAAGCTGCGCACGGGTGACGTCGTGCACGGCCAGTACGAGGTGATGGGCTGTCTGGCGCACGGCGGGCTCGGCTGGGTGTACCTCGCCGTGGACCGCGCGGTGTCCGACCGCTGGGTCGTCCTCAAGGGTCTGCTCGACACCGGCGACCAGGACGCGATGGCGGCGGCGATCTCCGAGCGGCGCTTCCTCGCGGAGATCGAGCACGCCAACATCGTGCGCATCTACAACTTCGTGGAGCACCTCGACCAGCGGACGGGTTCGCTGGACGGGTACATCGTCATGGAGTACGTGGGCGGCAAGTCGCTCAAGGAGCTCGCCAACGGGCGCCGTACGGCGGACGGCAAGCGCGACCCGCTGCCGGTGGAGCAGGCCTGCGCGTACGGCATCGAGGCCCTGGAGGCGCTCGGTCATCTGCACAGCCGCAATCTGCTGTACTGCGACTTCAAGGTCGACAACGCGATCCAGACCGAGGACCAGCTCAAGCTGATCGACATGGGTGCCGTGCGCAGGATGGACGACGACGAGTCGGCCATCTACGGCACGGTGGGCTACCAGGCGCCCGAGGTGGCCGAGGTGGGCCCCTCCGTCGCCTCCGACCTGTACACCGTCGCCCGGACGCTCGCCGTCCTGTCCTTCGACTTCCAGGGCTACACGAACGTCTTCCTGGACTCCCTGCCCGACCCGGACAACATCGAGGTCTTCCGCCAGTACGAGTCGTTCTACCGGCTCCTCGTGCGGGCCACCGACCCCGACCCGGCCCGGCGGTTCGCCTCGGCGCAGGAGATGTCCGAGCAGCTGACGGGTGTGCTGCGCGAGGTGGTCTCGCTCCAGACGGGGCGGGCGCGGCCGGCGCTGTCGACCCTGTTCGGGCCGGAGACCAGGGTCACCGACACCGAGCTGTTCGAGAAGGCGGCCGGGGACGTGTCGAGGCTGGGGGGCCGCGTGGTCCCCGTACGGGCGAAGAAGGGCGCGCTCGCGCCGCCCGTGGGAGTGAACGGGGCAGGGCCCCTGCCGCCCGGCCCGCCGGCCTCCGCCGCCCTGGTCAGACCCGTCCGGGCGGCGGCCACCGCGCTCGCCCTGCCCGTGCCGCGGGTGGACCCGGGCGACCCGAACGCCGGTTTCCTCGCCGGGCTCATCGCGTCCGCGCCCGCGGAGCTGATCGCCGCGCTGCGGGCGGCCCCGGCCCCCTCTCCGGAGCTGCGGCTGCGGGAGCTGCGGGCGCTGCTGGAGATGGACGGGACGAGCGCCGCGGGTTCGGCCGTCGACGCGCTGGAGGCGGATCACCCGGACGACTGGCGCGTGGTCTGGTACCGCGGGCTCACAGCGCTCGCGGCCGGCGAGAACGAGACCGCGGCGCTGTCCTTCGACGCGGTCTACGACGCCTTCCCGGGCGAGCCCGCGCCGAAGCTGGCCCTCGGGGTGTGCGCCGAGGTGCTGGGCCAGCTGGACAACGCCGCCGAGTACTACCGGCTGGTGTGGACGACCGACCCGAGCTATGTGAGCGCGGCGTTCGGGCTGGCCAGGGTGCAGCTCGCGGCGGGCGACCGCGCCGGTGCCGTACGCACGCTGGAGTCCGTGCCTGAGTCGTCGATCCACTACACGGCGGCCCGGGTCGCCGCCGTGCGGGCGCGGTTGCGGCAGCGACCGGTCACCGAGGCGGCGGCACCGTTCCTGGACGAACTGACCGCGGCTGCCGGGCAGGTGGAGGCGCTCGACGGCTTCGGTCTGGACGCGGTGCGGCGGGAGCAGTTGTCGACGGAGGTCCTCGGCTCCGCGCTGGACTGGGTACTCTCCGGTAGCCAGGGTTCCGCTCCGGCTTCCGGAGTGGGAACCGCGCTGCTCGGCAGTGAGTTGGACGAACGTGGCCTCCGTTTCGGCCTCGAACGTTCGTACCGGACGCTGGCCCGGCTCGCGCGGGGCGGCGAGGAGAGGATCGACCTGGTGGAACGCGCAAACCGTTACCGCCCCCGGACGTGGGTGTGATTGATGTCCCAGATGCCCCAGCCGACGGCCCTTTCGCGGTGCCCCAGTTGCGAGGAGCCGCTGGAGGCGGCCGACCGTTTCTGCGGTGCCTGCGGCTACGACCTGTCGACGGTGTCCGCACCGTCGCAGGACCACCCCGCGATCGCCGTGAACGGCGGCGCGGCCGGTCTCCCGCCGGCCGCCCCGTCCGTGGACTGGCCGCTCGCGGAGCAGCCGGGCAGCACGGACACACCCGCGCCGGTGCACCGTGCCGCCGACATCCAGGGCACCGATTCGGGTGGCTCCGAACTCCCGCACCCGGAGCACCCGGTTCACGCGCATCACCCTGACCAGGAAGAACACGCGGAACGCCCTGAACACGCGGAACACGCACAGGGTGATCCGGCGGGCGTCCGGCCGCCGGCCCCCAGGCGGCCCTCGGGGCAGCCCACGGGCGTGCGCTTCGACCGGCCCTCGGAGCCCGACGAGTACCCGCTCGCCCCGCCGGCCGGCGGCACCGGCCGCGAGGTCCCCGCCGATCCGCGGACCGGAGACCTCCCGGCTCCCCCCGCGGGAGCCAAGCTGTGCGTGGCCTGCCGCGCGGGCCAGGTGGACACCGACGGCTACTGCGAGAACTGCGGACACGCGCAGCCACGGGAACGGGACCACATGGAAAAGGAGTTGGGCGCGGTCGCCGCGGTCAGCGACCGGGGCCTGCGCCACCACCGCAACGAGGACGCGTTCGCGGTCTCCTCGACCGCGCTGCCCGACGGCTCCCCCGCCGTCGTGGCGATCGTCTGCGACGGGGTCTCCTCCGCGACCCGTCCGGACGAGGCCTCGCTCGCCGCCTCCCACGCGGCGAACGAGGCGCTCCTCGCGGCTCTTCCGCTGGGCACCCATCCGCAGACGGCCCTGCACGAGGCGATCGTCGCTGCCTCGGAGGCCGTCAACGCGCTGGCGGGACCGGACACCGCGCAGGGCGAGCACGCCCCGCACGTGAACGCGCCCGCCTGCACCATCGTCGGCGCCCTGGTGACGCCCACGCTGCTGATCGTCGGCTGGGTCGGCGACAGCCGCGTCTACTGGGTGCCCGTCGACCGCACCTCGCTGCCGGCCCGGCTCACCGAGGACGACTCGTGGGCCGCGCAGATGGTCGCCGCGGGCCTGATGAACGAGGCGGAGGCGTACGCGGACGAGCGTGCCCACGCGATCACCGGCTGGCTCGGCGCCGACGCCTACGAACTGGAGCCGCACACCGTCTCGTTCAAGCCGGACCGGCCGGGTGTGGTCGTGGTGTGCACCGACGGGCTGTGGAACTACGCGGAGACGGCGGAGGAGATGGCCGAGATCGTCCCGCTCGACGCCGCCGACAGGCCGCTGCACGCGGCCCAGGTTCTGGTCGGCCACGCCCTGGACGGCGGGGGCCACGACAACGTAACAGTGGCCGTCATGCCGTTCCCCGCCCCCTCGCAGGGGGCAGGATCGGCCTGAGGCCGCGAACGAACGGGGGCGGCCGCGGACCGGAGGGGACCGGTCCGCATCCAGTCAGCACCTCCGCCGGGGGCGGAGGCCCGAGGGGGACACAGTAGGCATGGCCAATTTCTCGAAGTCGAACGTGCCACAGTTCTCGGTCGACGTGTACCAGAACGAGTACCTGCCGGAGGGCGGCCGCGAGGTCAACGCGATCGTCACGGTGAGCGCCACCGGCGGCGGCACCGTCGGAAGCGCGGTCGCGGCACCGCACCTGTACACGGCTGGCCAGGCACCGGACGCCGCCGTGGCGATCATGGTCGACTGCTCGGGCTCGATGGACTATCCGCCGGCCAAGATGCGCAACGCCCGCGACGCCACGGCCGCCGCGATCGACACCGTGCGCGACGGGGTCCACTTCGCCGTGATCGGCGGCACGCACGTCGCCAAGGAGGTCTATCCGGGCAACGGACGGCTCGCGGTGGCGGACCCGGCCACCCGCGAGCAGGCCAAGCAGGCGCTGCGCAAGCTGAGCGCGGGCGGCGGTACGGCGATCGGCACCTGGCTGCGGCTCGCCGACCGGCTGCTCTCCTCCGCGGACGTGTCGATCCGGCACGGCATCCTGCTCACCGACGGCCGCAACGAGCACGAGTCGCCCGAGGACCTGAGAGCCGCGCTGGACTCCTGCGCCGGACACTTCACCTGTGACGCGCGCGGGGTGGGCACCGACTGGGAGGTCAAGGAGGTCACCGGGATCGCCTCGGCGCTGCTCGGCACCGCGGACATCGTCGCCGACCCCGCCGCCCTCGCCGCCGACTTCACGCACATGATGGAGACGGCCATGGGCAAGGAGGTCGCCGACGTGGCCCTGCGGGTGTGGACGCCGGTCGGCACCGAGATCAAGTTCGTCAAGCAAGTGGCGCCCACCGTCGAGGAACTGACGGACCGTCGCAGCGTGGCCGGCCCCCGCGCCGGCGACTACCCGACCGGGTCCTGGGGCGACGAGTCGCGGGACTACCACGTGTGCGTCCAGGTCCCGACGGCCGCGATCGGCCAGGAGATGCTCGCCGCCCGGGTCTCGCTGGTGATCCCGCACAGCGACGGCTCCGTGCAGAACCTCGGCGCGCAGGGGCTCGTACGGGCCGTGTGGACCGACGACATGGCCGCCTCGACGACCATCAACCCCCAGGTCGCGCACTACACCGGCCAGGCCGAACTGGCACAAGTCATCCAACAAGGCCTCGACCTTCGCAAAGCGGGAGATGTCGACGGAGCAACGGCCAAGCTGGGACGGGCCGTTCAACTCGCCGGAGCCTCCGGAAACGCCGATACCGCGAAACTCCTGGCGAAGGTGGTGGACGTGGTCGACGTCGCGGCAGGTACTGTGCGATTGAAAGCGCGTGTCGCGGAAGCGGACGAGATGACCCTCGAGACACGGTCCACAAAGACTGTTCGTGTAAAGAAGTAGGGGAAGCAGCGAGCCCGGTTCCCGTCGGGATCCGGAGAAACCCGGTCATGACGACCGGAAAAGGAAGGGGGAAGCGCCGACATGCCGACATGCCCGAACGGACACCAGTCGGGTTCCGACGATTGGTGCGAGATCTGCGGTCACCGCATGGCCGGTGCGGTGCCCCCGCTCCCGCCACCGCCGCCGCCCGGCGCCGGATACGGCTACCCGGCGCCCGGTTCGCCACCGCCCGGGCCCGGTGCCCGGTCCGGCGTCCCGGACCCCAACGCCGAGCTCTGCCCGCAGTGCCGCACGCCCCGTGAGGGCGCGGCGCCGTTCTGCGAGGAGTGCCGGTGGAACTTCCTGACCAACACCGCGACCTCGTACACACCGGCGGCACCGCGTCCGTCGGCGGGCGCTCCGGGCGGTCCTGGCGGCCCCGGCGGCCTGGGCATTCCCGGCGTACCCGGTGTTCCCGGTGGACAGTCGCCGTACGGCGGCCCCGGCGGCCAGAATCCTCCGCCCCGGTTCCCGCAGCCCGCCACGGGACAGCCGGGCGGTCCGGGTGCCCCCGGCCCCGGTCACGACCCGTTCGAGTACCAGAGCTCGCGGCCCTCGCAGATGAACCGGCCCGCCGAACCGATCCCGCCGGGTCCCGGGGCCCAGCCGTACGGCGGCCCCCAGGGCTACGGCGGCGAGCCGTCCCGCCAGCAGGCGCCGCCCGCGTCCGGTGACCCCGGCGCCCCGCGGCAGGCCTACACCCAGCAGCCCTCCCCGCCGCCCTTCACCCAGGGCGGAGCCCCGCAGCAGGGCGGCCCCGGGTCCGGCGGTCCGGGCTTCGGCGGCGGTGACGACGACTGGGTGATCACCCCGCCGTCGTCCGGCCCGCCCGGCGGCCCCGGTGGCATGGGCGGCCAGGGCGGCCCTGGTCAGGGAGGCGGCTACGGCTATCCGCAGCCCGGCGCCACCCAGGCCCCGCCCGGACCCGGCTACCAGCAGCAGCCGCCTCAGCAGCAGCAGTCGCTGTCCTGGAGCGCGACCATCGCGCCGGACCGTGAGTACTTCATGGCGATGATGCAGCGCTCCGGGCCCGAGGCCGCGGGCCTGAACCTGCCCGCGTACTCGCCGGAGCTCCAGCGCCCGCTCCTCGGCAACCAGATCACGATCGGCCGCCGGCGACACTCCACCGGCGAGTCCCCGGACATCGACCTGTCGGTGCCGCCGGAGGACCCGGGCGTCTCGCACCAGCACGCGGTCCTGGTCCAGCAGCCGGACAGCACCTGGGCGGTCGTCGACCAGAACTCGACGAACGGGACCACGGTCAACGGCGGCGAGGAGCCCATCCAGCCGTTCGTGCCGGTGCCGCTCCAGGACGGCGACCGGGTGCACGTGGGCGCCTGGACGACGATCACGATTCGACGGGGCTGAGCACGCTCCCGCCGGGCCCACCGTGGCCCGGCGGGTGTCCGGCCGGGACGGATCTCAGGGCAGCGGCCAGGTGTACGGCCCCTCGGGGTCGTCCAGCCAGGCCCGGGCGCCCTCCTCGCCGACCGTGACCCCGTACCGCTCGCGCTGCGGCTGCCCCTCGCTCTCCCACAGCGTGTAGGCGTCCCTCGGATCCAGCCGGCCCGCCGTCAGGGCGAGCAGGAACCGGAACAGATCGTGGCCGCGGGCCCGGCGCGGCACCCCGTCGGTCCGGGCCGGCTCCGGCTCCGGTCCGGACCGGGTGGCACCGCGCAGCGGCACGAAGAAGGCGGACGTGTGCAGGAAGCGTCCCTCGGCACGGCCCTGCCCCTCGGTCTCCAGCGCGATCAGACCGGTGGCCAGCGGCGCGAGGACGCGTGCTCCCGGGCCGCACTGGGTCAGCCAGGGGCGCGGGATCGTGGTGAGCGTGCAGGTGGCCACGATCCGGTCGAAGGGAGCGCGCTCGGGGACCCCGCACGCTCCGTCGCCGGTGACGACGGTCGGGTGGTACCCCGCCAGAGCCAGATGGTGCCGGGCGGACTCGGTGATCTCGACGTCGAGGTCGACCGTGGTGACCAGCTCGTCGCCGAGACGGTACGCGAGCAGGGCCGCGTTGTAGCCGGTCCCGGCACCGATCTCCAGGACGGCGTCCCCGTCCCGCACCTCCAGCTCGGCGAGCATCTTCGCCATCAGCGACGGCTGGCTGCTGGAGGAGACCAGTTCCCCGTCCCGCACCCGGGTCGCCAGCGGGGCGTCCGCGTACGCTCCGCGCAGCCAGCGGTCCCGGATCCGCGGGTCCGGGTCCTCGCCCCACAGCCGCTCGTAGCCGCCGGTGACACCGACGAAGTAGTACGGCACGAAGAGGTGCCGCGGAACGGCCTCGAAGGCCTCCCGCCAGACGGGATCACCCTCCCAGGCCCCGCTCCGCTCGATCTCGCGCACGAGGGCCGCCCGCGCCGGATCGGCGGGGTCCTCGGGTCCGGGGCCGGTTTCACGAGCGTGCGCGCCCATACCTCCACTGTCCTGCCGAACCCGCCCCGGGGCGAGCGCCGGGCCGGCCACGCGCGTGCCCCCCGTGCGGAGACCTAAGCCTTGAGTCCTCGGCCGCCCCGTCTGAGAACATGGGGGCGTGAAAGAGATTCGGCGCGGCACGCTTCAGGAGCAGACCTTCTACGAGCAGGTCGGCGGCGAGGAGACCTTCCGGCGCCTCGTGCACCGTTTCTACGAGGGTGTCGCCGAGGACCCGCTGCTGAAGCCCATGTACCCCGAGGAGGACCTGGGCCCGGCCGAGGAGCGCCTCACGCTGTTCCTGATCCAGTACTGGGGCGGCCCGACGACGTACAGCGAGAACCGCGGCCACCCCCGGCTGCGGATGCGGCACGCGCCGTTCAAGGTGGACCAGGCGGCGCACGACGCCTGGCTGAAGCACATGCGGGTGGCCGTCGACGAGCTCGGCCTCTCCGAGGAGCACGAGCACACGCTGTGGAACTACCTGACGTACGCGGCGGCCTCGATGGTGAACACGGCGGGCTGACCAGCGCTCCCGGTGACCGGTCACACACGCCGGTCACGGGGGCGTGGTGCGCGTGTGGGGTCACCGAGGTGTGACGCGCCGAGGGGGATCGCCGAGGTGCGGTGCGCGTGCGGGAGTCACCGAGGTGCGGCGCACGCATGGGGGTCGCCGAGGCCCGGCGCGCCCGTGGGAGTCACCGAGGTCCGGTGCGCGCGTGGGGGTCAGCGGACGGTGACGCCGAGTGTCCCGAGTCCCGACCGGCGGACGGCGATCGACCCGAACGGTGTCCGCAGCCGCAGCCAGGCCCCCGAGGAGTACAGCGCCAACGGACCGCCGTCAGGGGCCGCGTCGCCCGACGGGCGCTCGTCCGAGGGCACTTGGCCTTCGGCGGACAGAGCCGCGGGCGGCACGGGCCGCAGGAATCCGAGGGACTGCGCCGCGTGCGCGGCCCGCACGGGAAGTCCGGTGTCACCGACCGGCCGGGACCATATCTCCCGCCCCACCCGGTCGAGTTCGGCACGGGTGCGCAGCTCGGGTGCCAACTCCCCGGCGCGCGAACGGAATTCGGCCACCACTGCGGCGACCTCGGCCCGTACGGCGTCCGGGGCGGGCAGCCCCGGCTCCTGCCGCCAGCCGCCCTGGGGCGGCAGCACACCGGCCCACGGGGGCCCGGTGACGGCGGCCGGGACGACGGCTGTGGCCGCCGACTCCTCGACGGACTCCAGGAGTTCACCCGCGGAGACGGTCACGTCGAGCGTGACGTCGAGCCCGCTCTCGTACGGCTTGGCGAGCCGTGCCGTACGGATCGCGAGGACCTCGAACGACGGCGGCCGGCCGAAGACCGCGAGCGTGGTGCCGCCCGCCTTGAGGCGCACGGCGGCCGCGCGGTCGTAGTGGACGAGCCGGGAGAGGAAGGCGGCCAGATCGGCCGCCTCCCCCGCGTCGGCGAGATACAGGACGGTCATGCCGCGACGGCCTCGTCCTCGTCGTCGCGGTACGACTCCAGGAAGTCGCGTTCCTCGGCCGTGATCCGGCGAGGGCGCTGCCGCTCGAAGTCGAACGGCACGATCACCGTCGACGCGGTGACGTAGACCTGGTCGGGGTCCTTGACCTCGTACGTGATCGTGAAGGACGCCGCCCGGATCTGCGTCACCCAGAGCTCGATGTCCACCGGCGCGTGCCGGTGGACCAGCTGACGCTTGTAGTCGATCTCATGGCGCGCCACCACGGAGCCCTGCTTGAAGTCCTTCTCCGGGCGGAACAGGAAGTCGATACGGGCTTCCTCCAGGTAGCGGAGGAACACCACGTTGTTGACGTGGCCGTACGCGTCCATGTCCGCCCAGCGCAGCGGGCAGTGGTAGATGTGCCGCAAGATCGATCAGCCCCGTGTCAGCTTCTTGTAGGTGGCGCGGTGCGGGCGCGCGGCGTCGGCGCCGAGCCGCTCGATCTTGTTCTTCTCGTACGACTCGAAGTTGCCCTCGAACCAGTACCACTTCGACTCACCCTCGTACGCGAGGATGTGCGTCGCGACCCGGTCCAGGAACCAGCGGTCGTGGGAGATGACCACGGCCGCACCCGGGAACTCCAGGAGCGCATTCTCCAGCGACGACAGGGTCTCCACGTCGAGGTCGTTGGTGGGCTCGTCGAGGAGCAGCAGGTTGCCGCCCTCCTTGAGGGTCAGCGCCAGGTTCAGCCGGTTGCGCTCACCGCCGGAGAGGACACCCGCGGGCTTCTGCTGGTCCGGGCCCTTGAAGCCGAAGGCGGACACGTAGGCGCGCGACGGCATCTCGACCTGGCCGACGTTGATGTAGTCGAGCTCGTCGGAGACGACCGCCCACAGCGTCTTCTTGGGGTCGATGTTGGCGCGGCTCTGGTCGACGTAGCTGATCTTGACCGTCTCGCCGACCTTGATCGCGCCGGTGTCCGGCGTCTCCAGGCCCTGGATCATCTTGAACAGCGTGGTCTTGCCCGCGCCGTTCGGGCCGATGACGCCCACGATGCCGTTGCGCGGCAGGGTGAAGGACAGGTCGTCGATGAGGACCTTGTCGCCGAACGCCTTGGAGAGGTTCTGGACCTCGACGACGATGGAGCCCAGTCGCGGGCCCGGCGGGATCTGGATCTCCTCGAAGTCCAGCTTCCGCATCTTGTCGGCCTCGGCCGCCATCTCCTCGTAACGGGCGAGGCGGGCCTTGGACTTGGTCTGACGGCCCTTGGCGTTGGACCGGACCCACTCCAGCTCTTCCTTGAGCCGCTTGGCGCGCTTCTCGTCCTTGCGGCCCTCGACCTTGAGGCGGGAGGCCTTCTTGTCCAGGTACGTGGAGTAGTTGCCCTCGTAGGGGATCGCGCGGCCGCGGTCCAGTTCGAGGATCCACTCGGCGACGTTGTTCAGGAAGTACCGGTCGTGCGTGACGGCGACGACGGCGCCCGCGTACTTCGTGAGGTGCTGCTCCAGCCAGTTCACCGACTCGGCGTCGAGGTGGTTGGTGGGCTCGTCGAGGAGGAGCAGGTCCGGAGCCTCGATCAGCAGCTTGCAGAGCGCCACGCGGCGCTTCTCGCCACCGGAGAGGTTGGTGACCGGCCAGTCGCCGGGCGGGCAGCCCAGCGCGTCCATGGCCTGTTCGAGCTGCGCGTCGAGGTCCCAGGCGTTGGCGTGGTCCAGGTCGTCCTGGAGCTTCCCCATCTCCTCCATGAGCGCGTCCGAGTAGTCGGTCGCCATCAGCTCGGCGACCTCGTTGAAGCGGTTGAGCTTGCCCATCAGCTCGGCGGCACCGTCCTGGACGTTCTCCAGCACCGTCTTGGAGTCGTCCAGCTCCGGCTCCTGCATGAGGATGCCGACGCTGAAGCCCGGCGACAGGAACGCGTCACCGTTGGAGGGCTGCTCGATGCCCGCCATGATCTTGAGAACGGTGGACTTACCGGCACCGTTCGGACCGACCACACCGATCTTGGCGCCAGGCAGGAAGCTCAAGGTGACGTCGTCGAGGATCACCTTGTCGCCGTGCGCCTTGCGCGTCTTGCGCATGGTGTAAATGAACTCAGCCAAGAGAAACCGTCCGGACGCTTGAAATCGGCAGTGGGCAGATACACCCCATCTTGCCTGACGGCTACCCCTCGGGGGAAACCCGTTCGGCGCCGCGGCCGTGACCTGGCCTTTCCTCGCCCTCGCTCGTAGCTGATCTGTCACTGGTTGTCGCCGCGGGTCACTGTCGAGCGGCCTCGCACGGCCCAGGGACGGCCCAGGGACGGCCCAGCGATCGCGCGTCTGCCCCAGCGGTGAATAAGAACTCTGGGCGCGACGGTCAATAAGGTCCGCTCGGCCGGCCAGAAGGATCTGCGGGATTCGCAAGCGCGTGTCCACAGTGCCAGAATTGTCCTGAATGGTGGTGGCTGCCATGGGTTTCTACGCCGAGCACATCGTTCCGCGCATCGTCAACGTCGCTTGCGGCATGGGGGAGGCCAAGGAGCTGCGACGCCGGGTGTGCGAAGGCCTGGAGGGCGAAGTCCTGGAGATCGGCTTCGGTTCTGGGCACAACGTTCCCTTCTATCCGCCCGCCGTCACGCGGGTGGCCGCCGTCGATCCCTCGGACGTGGGCTGGAAGCTGGCCGGTAAGCGCCTCGGCGCGACCGCCACCCCAGTGGAGCGCTGCGGGGTGGACGGCCAGTCGCTGCCCTTCGCCGACGACAGTTTCGATGCCGCCCTGTCGACCTGGACGCTCTGCACCATCCCCGACGCGGACGCCGCCCTGCGCGAGGTTCGACGCGTCCTCAAGCCCGGAAGGACCCTGCACTTCGTCGAGCACGGCCTGGCCCCGGACGAGCAGGTACGCCGTTGGCAGCACCGCCTCGACCCGATGGAGCAGCGCGTCTTCGACGGCTGCCATCTCACCAGGCCCATCGTCGACCTGCTCACCTCCGCCGGCTTCACCATCGCCGAACTCGACGTCTTCTACGAGAAGGGTGCCCCCAAGGCCATGGGCGCCGACTCCCTGGGGATCGCCGTATCTCCATGACAGCGGCGCCGCGACTCATCCACCAACGACACCAGCCGGACAGACGGGCGTCGTCACTGGGCGTACGGCGGGATCAGTTCTTCCTGCCGTCCACGATGACCGGCGTCCCGCCGGCGTTCGTACCGCACGGCACCGCGTACACGGGGTTGGACTTCGCGGCTTCCTTGTATGCCTCGAGGCACTGGTTGTACAGCACCTTGTCGCTCAGCGACCTCTCGATGATCTTGTTGGCCGCGGCGATGCCCTCCGCCTCGATCCGCTTGCGCTCCGCCTCCGCCTTGGCCGTACGCGCCGCCTCGGTGGCCCGCTCGGTGGCCTGCTCCTGCTGGATCTTCTTGTCGATCTGGTCCTGCAACTGCTTGGAGGGCCTCACATTGCGCAGGTTGACGGACGTGACGTCGATGCCGCGGGGGGCCAGCCGTTCCTTGATCAGGCCGGCGATCTCCGTACCGATCTGCTCGCGGGCGGACGCGTAGCCTTCCTCGCTGGTGTGCTTCGCGAAGACGTTGCGGATGATCTCGCGGCTGTCCGGCAGCACCAGCCGCCCCTCGACGGCTTCCTCGCTGCCCGCCAGCCGGTACAGCGCGGCCGCCTTGGCCGGAACCACGGCCCACTTGACGGTGACGTCCGCGTAGAGGACGCCGCCCTGCGAGGAGCGGACCTCCACCACGTCCTTGTTGATGAGGTCGAGGTCCACCGGGCGGGTGGAGAAGGACGTGACGTCGGTGAACGGTGACCTGAAGTGGATGCCCGAGGTCATCGGCGTACCGATCTTGCCGAGGGTCACCGGCACGCCGACCTCGGAGGCACTCACGACATGGACACAGGCGAAGACGCCCGCCAAGAGGCCCGCGACGGCACCGAGTGCCCCCCAGAGTCTCCAGCGACCGGCATCGGCACGGCCTCGGCCGACGAGAAACAGCACGACCGCCGCTATGAGCAGCACGATGGACAGCACGAACACGAAGATCCCCCCTGAAAACCTCCACGCGCCCCCTCGGGCGCGCCCCCGGCGCATCGTAGCGATCCGGGCCGGGCTGAGTGCAGGGCAACTGGCGCAGCAATCAGCACAGTTCACTCGAACCCGGTGAACGAGGGAGCGGCGGGCAACGCGGTCCGCGAGGGAGGCGTCCGACGCCGATCCCTGAAGCGACCCTCACCGCGTATCGCGGTCTACAGCACTACCCCTGCACACACGATTCCGGTCAAGTGGCCGACTTCACATGGATCGTTCAGCCTGCGCGATACCCCTCACCAAAACGGGGCGAACCATCCAAGGTTCACCATGAGACCGCCATATGCAGGTAATGAGTCATGAATGCCGCAGGCCCGAGGGCGGCGACCCCAAGATGTTGATCTTGTTGGCCGCTGGTCAGCCGTGTGAAGATCCCCCGGCCGACGAGGTCGGCACAGACCAAACAGGGGGAACTGTTTTGCGCATATCGAGAGTTGGACACCTGACCCTCGTTGCAGGAGCGGCGGCACTGACCATGCTCGCCGCACCCTGCGCCATGGCTGACGCGTCATCACACACCGCGACCCCGTCGACGGTGATCGAGAAGGCGACGGGCACACAGGAAATTCTCAAGGGCTCGGGCACGGTGGCCGCAGAAGGCGCCCGGGTGTCGCTTCCGAACCGCGCCGACGACCCGATCAGCGCGACCAAGGGAGACGCCACCGTCGAACTCGCCCTTCCCGGAGTCGGCGAGAAGGAAGCCTCCAGCACGAGCGGCACGACCGTCTTCGCCGGCCGCGACGACTCGGTCTCCACCGCCGCGCAGGCGACGACGGACGGTGGCTTCCGCGCGCTCTTCACGCTGGACGACGCCAACGCTCCACGGCAGCAGTCGTTCAAGCTGACGCTGCCGACGGGCGCCACCATACGGCCGACCGCCGAGGGCGGCCTGGTCGTCTTCGACGCCTCCGGAAAGATCATCGGCGGGCTGGAGACCCCGTGGGCGAAGGACGCGAACGGCACACCCGTGCCCACCACTTACCAGGTCGAGGGAGACACCGTCACCCAGACCGTGGAGACCGGTGCGAACACCGTGTACCCCATCGTCGCCGACCCGAAGTGGACCTGGGGAATCATCAGCGGAACGGTCTACTTCAACAAGAAGGAGACGGCCCACCTCGCTTCCAATGCCGGGTTCGTGGCTGTGCTGTTCGCGGCCGCTCCGCCGCCGTTCGACGCGTACGGCATCCTGAACGCGGCGAACATATCCCGGGTGGCCTGGAACGCGGGCTCCGACGGCAAGTGCGTAGAGGTGAAGGTTCCGACCTTCCTTCCGTACGAATACAAGGGCGGATACTGCAAGTAGGTCCGCCGTACGTCGCGGGGAACTCGCGGGGGAACATCGCGAGGGGACGTCACGGGGAGTTCACCACGGGGGAGTTCACCCACGGGGAAGCAGAGAGGGCACACGTAGGTTATGGACAGCTTTGCAGGACCGACCATCCTGGTATTGGTTGCCGCGGTGATCGTCGTTCTCAAATACCGTCGGCGCGCGGCTGGGCAGGCTCGCCTGCTCGCGGTCAGCGGAACGCCCGGACGGATCGCCGTGGCCGTGGCCTTCGCGGTCGGCTGCGCCTGGGCTTGGTCGCAAGGTCCCTCGGTCATCAACGCGGGTGTCCTGGGTCTGGGCCTTGCCCTGCTGGCCGGAGCGGCCGCCGAGTTCCTGGCGCGCAGGAGTGCCCGGCGCATGTGATGAGCGCGGGCGGCTGAACGGCGACCCGGCGAGCCCGCCGGACGCGGTCCCGGTCCCCTTCCGCGGGACGGGCGGCTTCTGCATCAGCGGCACGCGCAGGGCGTCGACTCGAACCCGGCAAAGGGCCGGCCCGGGAGGGAACCCCTCCGGAGCCGGCCCTTGTTCCGCGCCGCCGTCCGGCAGTGTCGACGCCGGCCGTGAAGGCCGGCGGCAGTCTGCTTGGATTCCGGAGATGACGACGCGTTCCCCCGCCCCTCGCGCAGACGACGCCGACTCCGACCGCCTGAAGGCCCTGCTGGAGCGTGCGGCCACGGGCCCGGACAGCCAGGCGTGGAGCGACCTCTGGACGGAGCTCTACCACAACGGCTCGTTGGACGTGGCTCATCCGCTGGTGCCGCGCACGCTGGCCGACGTGGCGGAGGCCGGAGAAGCCGGTCAGGCGGCTTCGGCCCTTCATCTGGCCGGCGCCCTTCTCGTCCAGGCCGACCAGCGGTACGAGACCCGGAACCTGCGGCAGCGGTACGCGCCGGACGTCGCGCGCCTCCTGGGCGCCGCCAATCGTTGGCGGCAGGTCACCCCTGACCGGAACGACTACTGCTACCTGGTCGAGGCGGTCCTGAACCTTGAGGGCGACATCCCTTGGGCGGAAGGCCTGGTCTGGGGGCTCGTCAGCGAGGAGTACGAACTCGAGTGCCCCGATCCCGGCGGCTGCACGTCGCTGTGGGTGGTTCTCGGAGAGCGCGGCTTCTTCAGCACGGCGGAGGACCAGGCCGTCTCCGACGGCGGCGAGACCTTCCCTCTGCATCCAGCCGACCCTCGCGCCCTGGAAGGCCTCGGCCGACGCCTGCACGACCTCGCCCTGGCCGACGGCCACGAGGACGTCGCGCACGCCCTGACGTATGCCTTCGGCGAGGCGACCTGCCCGGAGTGCCGACAGCGTTTCTCGGTCGTCGAGCAGGTCGCCACCGCCTCCGGCTGAGAACCGCGTCGCGGGGCCGTGACCTGGGCCAGCCTGACCTGACCGCCCGACCTGACCGCCCGTCCTGCCCTGGCCGGACCTGGCCGTTCACCGGCACTCCGGGACCTCGCCCGGCACCGCACACCACCACCGTCGGCAACGCCCCGCCCCGCCGTCACCACCGCCGTCGGCACCACCCGCCGGCACGGCCCCACCACACGCCGTGACCCACGGGGCCTCGCCTCGTGTCCCGCCTGCCCGAGGAGGACACTTCTTCTTAGGGGCTCCATCAGTCTCCGAGGGGGTTCACCGGGGGCAGCGGCTTCGGAGGTGATCGCGATGACACAGATGACAGCGATGCAGGCACGGACCACGGTCGGCTGGCACGTCGACCTGGAGTTCCAGGAGGACGACCACCGCACCCGCGCGGCCGCCCTGCTGCGTCTCCCCGACGGAAGCGAGGTACGCGCCCACGGCTACGCCAGCCGCCACCCCTCCGACTCGAACCAGCCCAGGGTCGGCGAGGAGGTCGCGGGCGCGAGGGCGCTGAACGAACTCGCCATGCAACTGCTGACGAAGGCCCACGACGAGATCGACGCGGAGTCGGGCAGGACGTCTCACACGCTGAGGTGACACCGGCGTGATCGCGGATCACCGAAGCTGATCCGCTTCGCACCCCCGGGCTCGTTCGAACTCGTCCCGGGGGCTCGGCCGTTGCCGCGCCGAGCCGAGTGGACACCTTCCGGGCCGACACCAGCCGGGCGGACACCTTAGGGGACCCTGCACGATTCCCACACGGATTCCACGCGACTCCCACAGATGCGCTCGATGGGCGCTACAGTCACCCGCGCGCCGATCACCGCACGTCACAGGGCACAAGACGGCAGCGCGAAGGCGTCGGCGCACCCGAGTCGCATCGTTTGGGGGGCTTCATGCGTGAAATGGTCAAAGGGTCGAATGTTTCCCTCGCGGCATTGAGCGAGAACATCGATTCGGTGATCGTCAGTCTGGGCTGGGGGAGCCCGACCGGGGAGGGGGACGCCGATGTGTCCGTCCTCCTGTTGGACGCGAACGGCAAGGTCCGCAGCGACGCCGACTTCTGCTTCTACAACAACCCGGTCGCCGCGGACGGAAGCGTGCAGCTTCTGGGCAAGACGCCGACGGCGGACGGCAACGAGGACCGGATCAGCTTCGACCTGACCGCGGTGTCCTCCGACGTGGAGCGCATCGTCCTGGCGGCCAGCCGTGACGAGGGTGCCCGCTTCGGAGAACTGGACTGCGTGCGGCTGGCGTTGGCGGACGGCGGAGGCGAGGAACTCCTGCGTTTCGCCATCGACGACGCCGATTCGGTGAGCGCGATCATCTTCGGCGAGCTGTACAGGCGCGCGCAGGAATGGAAGTTCCGCGCCGTCGGCCAGGGTTACGAGGCCGGTCTCGCCGGTCTGGCCACGGACTTCGGGGTCGACGTCGACGATGACCCGGTGGCCGAGGAGGCGCCGCCCGAGGCCTCCGGTGACGCCCAGGCGGCCACGGAGGCCATGGAGGCCACGGAGGCGGGAGGGGCCACTGCGGCAGCGGAACCCGAGCCGTCGTCGGCGCCGGCTGCCGTCCCGTCCCCTCGCCGGCCCGAGGACGAGGTCCGGCCGGACCAGGCGGCAGGGCGGCCCCGTACGGCCAAGAAGAAGGTCACCCTGCCCAAGGCCGCCAGGAAGACGCTGGCGGAGAACGAGTCGTGGCGGGACGCACGGCTCTTCCCGGCGTCCGCGCTCAAGAGCGACCGGGAGCGCGAAACACGCGCCACCTCGGTGCTGCTGTCCGTGATGGCCCAGGTGCCCGAGTTCGGCAGGAGACTCACCGCCGCGTTCGGAGCACCGGCCGGCCGTATGGAGACCTTCACCGAGGTCACCCTGCCGCACGGCGACACCCCGCGCCGCCCCGACGGAGTGATCCGCGTCGAGCGGGCCGGCAAGTTGTGGACGGCACTCGTCGAGACGAAGACCAACGGTGCCTCGCTCAGGACCGAACAGGTGCAGGCGTACATGGACATCGCCGCGCGCCGCGGCTACGAAGCCGTGATCACGCTGTCGAACGACGTGGCGCTGGAGGGCAGCCCGCTCGTCGAAGTCAAGATCGACAAAAGGCGCAAGCACAAGGTGGCGCTGTGGCATCTGTCGTGGGCGGAAGTCGCCCATCAGGCGCAGCTGTTGATCCGGCACGAGGGTGTCGGCAACGCGGCGCACGCCTGGCTCCTCCAGGAACTGCTGCACTACCTGCGGCACGAGAACTCCGGCTGCCACGGCTTCCAGAACATGGGACCCGCCTGGGTACCGGTACGCAACGGAATCGACCACGAGACCTTGTGCCAGGGAGATCCACGCGCGCTGGAGGTCGTGGAGAGCTGGGAGCGGCTCATCCGCCAGGTCTGTCTGCGGCTGGGCGGCGAGCTGGGGCAGAAGGTACTGCCCGTCCAGCGCACCAGGCGCGGAACCGATCCGAAGGCTCTCCGCGAACGCCTCGCGGACCAGCTCTGCCTCGACGGGAGGCTTCAGTCGGAGCTGCGCATCGAGGGCACGCCCGGTGTCCTGGCGATCACCGCGGATCTACGAACGGGCAGGCTCCGCACCTCGATCGAGATCCCGGCGCCTGAGCAGGGCTATCCCCTGTCGTCGGCCAAGCGACTGCTCCGGCGCCTGGCCGAGGCCCCCGCGGATCTCCACGTCGAAACCCTCGTGGAGGGCGGCGCGGCGGGCCCGCGAGGCACCCTCGAACGCCTCCGCCCCGAGCCGGCGGACCTGCTCCCCAAGGCCGCCGCCTCCCAGATCACCGGCTTCCGCCTGTCCCTCCTCAAGGGGATGGGAAGCACCCGCGGCAACGCGGAGTCGGGCTTCATCCGGAGCGTCGACGACGCGGTGCACCGCTTCTACACCGGCGTGGTGGTCCAACTGGAGGCGACGGCACCTCGCCGAACCCCGGCCCGGGAGCTGTCGCCGACGAGCTGAGACCCGACGATCGCTCCGGCCGACGGACCGCCCGCACGTCCACGTCGGCCGACTCGACCGAGGGACCGCCCCCGTGCCCGGCACGATCGGCAGCCACCTGGCCGGAAAAGGCGCCCCGAACCCATCAGAGGCCCCTTCCGGGCCCCCGGCATCTGCCGCCGCACCTCGCCGAGGACTCGGCACGTATTCACGCCAGATACGACACGGTCACCCGGCAACCCGCCCGACAGCCGGACCGCCCCGGACCCCTCCCCTGATCCCCGGGAAGGTGTTCGGGGCCTCGCCACATCGAGTGAAACGTACTCCGACCAGCAAAAAGCCCTCCCGAACGGGAGGGCGGAGACTGGCGCCCCCGGCAGGACTCGAACCTGCGGCCAAGCGCTTAGAAGGCGCCTGCTCTATCCACTGAGCTACGGGGGCCGGTTGTGTCGGCCTGTGTCCAGGTGCCCGGGTGTGGGCGGATCCGTGACCTTGCCGGGGACAAGGATAGGGCTCTCGCCTCCCTGCCCCTCATACTGCGCCTCCGTGGCTCGATGTGGAGGTTCAGTGAAGCGGTCCTGATAATCGCAGGCGGGTACGAATCGTGCACCGCTTTTGGCGTCTCGCGCATCGGGTGTTGTGCACTCGTTATGCCTGTGCCCCAGTCATCCCTTCCGCCCCGTGTGTCCTGTCGGCGCGCAGACATACCCATATGCTTCAGAAAGACTCCAAAATTGGGCATTCTTCGCATGTGGTGACCTTGGACGTACGGCCTCAGCTGCTCGACGCACTTTCCGCCCTGCGCGACCGTGTCGCCGCCGCACGCTTTCCGCTGCCCCTGGCAGGGGCTCCACGCGCGCGTGCCAACCGCGACGAACTCCTCGCACAGCTCGACGACTATTTGGTGCCCCGGTTGAAGGAGCCCGAAGCACCCCTTCTCGCCGTCATCGGCGGGTCCACCGGCGCCGGCAAGTCGACCCTCGTCAACTCCCTTGTGGGGCGCCGGGTCAGCGAAGCGGGCGTCCTGCGCCCGACCACTCGGACACCGGTACTGGTGTGCCATCCGGAGGACCATCACTGGTTCAGCGGCATGCGCGTGCTGCCCCAGCTCACGCGCGTGTGGATGCCCCATCAGGAGCCCGGCGACGATCTTCCCGCCCCCAACGGCCGCGGAGAGCGGGTGCTGCGCATCGAGACCGCCGACACGCTCCCCCGCGGCCTCGCCCTCCTCGACGCGCCCGACGTCGACTCCCTGATGGCCGACAACCGGGTGCTGGCCGCCGAACTGATCTGCGCCGCCGACATCTGGGTGATGGTCACGACGGCGGCACGCTACGCCGACGCCGTGCCGTGGCATCTGCTGCGTACGGCCAAGGAGCAGAAGGCGACCCTGGTGACGGTCCTCGACCGGGTGCCGCACCAGGTCGTGTCCGAGGTCTCGCGGCAGTACGGCGCGCTGCTGGCCAAGGCGGGACTCGGTGAGGCGCCCCGCTTCACCGTGCCCGAACTGCCCGAGTCCGCCTGGGGCGGCGGCCTGCTGCCCGCCACGGCCGTCGCACCCCTGCGTACGTGGCTCACGCACCAGGCCCAGGACCCCGGAGCCCGGCACGGCGCCATGGCCCGTACGGCCCATGGTGTCCTCGACTCCCTGAAAGCGCGGATGCCGGAGCTGGCCAGCGCCACCGCCGCGCAGTACGCCGCCGCGACACGGCTCACCGCGGCCGTGGAGGGCGCCTACGACGGCGAGCACACGCGCGCGAAGGGACGCCTCCAGGCCGGGGCCGTGCTCGCGGGGGATGCTCTCAAACGCTGGCGCGCCTATCCCCTCGACTGCACCGCCGAGGAACTGCTGGACGCGCTCGTGGAGAGCCTGTCGGCCCTGCTGCTGTGCTCCGTCACGGCCGCCGACGAACGCGTGGACAACGCCTGGCGCCGGGAACCCGCCTCGGGCGCGCCGGAGCTGACGGACCGTGATCCGGCGCTGGAGAGCGCGGAGCACCGGATCGGTCTGGCGGTACGGCGCTGGCGGCGGGTCCTGGAGGAGTACGCCGAGGACGAGGTGCGCGACCTCGACAAGAGTGTCGCGCCGGACTCGGCGGTGGTGGCCGCGCTGGTCGCCACCGCGCTCCTGGGCGGCCGCAGGGCGCGCAGCGCGGGCGAGGGGCTGGCCGAGCGGATCGGGGCGCACGGCGCGCTGCGGCTGCGCGACAAGGGCGGCCGGCTGCTCACGGAGCTCGTCGACAAGGCAGTACACGCCGAACGCGAGCGACGTCTGGCGCCCCTCGAAGCGCTCGACGTCCATCCGGAACCCCAGGCCGAACTCATCGCCGCGCTGTCCGTACTTCAGAAGGAGAGGTGACCGCGGTGACCGCCGTCACTGACCACACAGATCAGGCCGACCGTCCCGGAGACGGACGCCCGGGAGACAACCCTCCTGGAGACGGAGGTCCGGGAAACGGCCGCCCTGTGGAGGACCGTTCCGAAGGGCGCGCCGAAGACCACTCCAGGGACCCCTCCGGGGACCGCTCCGAGGCCGGCGTCACGGAAAACGCCCCTCCCGGGGAGGACGCACCGGCCGGCGAACGCACCGAGCACGCCGACCGCGACACGACAGGCGGCACGGCAGGCGGCACGGCCCGTCCCGGCGCCGGGACCGCGGAGGACGCCAGGAAGGCCTCTGGGCAGGCCGGCGGGGGAGGTGAGCGGAGCGGGAGCGGGGCGGCCACGCGGAACGGCGGTACGGCCGCACGGGGCGCCCCGCGGAACGCGTCCGCGGCGGAGCCCCACGCGCGCGGGGACGGCAGCGGCCCGGCAGGCGCCGAGGACGGCCCCGTCTGGGACGACGGCCTCATCGCGCGCCGCGTGAGCGAGGCGGCACCCGCCCGGTACCAGACGCCGTTGGCGGAGGCCAAGGCCGGCGTCCCCGCGGTGCCGGCACCGCTCGCGTACGACGCCACGCTCCGGTCGCGCCTGGACGCGCTCCGCGAGCTCGTGGGCCTCTCCCGCGCGCGTCTGGACAGCGGGACGCTCGCCGAGGCGGGCCGGGTCCTGGAGGAGGCGGCCGCGCGCCGCAGGCTCTCCGGGGAACACACCGTCGTCGCCATCGCCGGGGCGACCGGCAGCGGCAAGTCGCAGCTCTTCAACGCGCTCGCGGGCGTGGCGATCTCGGAGACCGGTGTCCGCAGGCCGACCACCTCGGCGCCCATCGCCTGCACCTGGAGCGACGGCGCGGCCACCCTCATCGACCGGCTCGGCATTCCCGGAAGGCTGCGCAGGCGGCCGTTGCAGAGTGCCGAGGCGGAGGCGCAGCTGCGCGGCCTGGTCCTGGTCGACCTGCCCGACCACGACTCGGCCGCCGTCCAGCACCGCGAGCAGGTGGACCGGGTCCTCGCGCTGGTCGACGCGGTCATCTGGGTGGTGGATCCGGAGAAGTACGCGGACGCCGTCCTCCATGAGCGCTATCTGCGGCCGCTCGCGGGGCACGCGGAGGTCACCTTCGTGGTCCTCAACCAGGTGGACCGGCTCCCGGGCGAGGCCGCCGACCAGGTGCTCGACGATCTGCGGCGGCTGCTCGACGAGGACGGCATCGCGCTCGGCGAGTACGGCGAACCGGGCGCGACCGTCCTGTCGCTGTCCGCGCTCACCGGGGCCGGGGTCCCCGAACTGCGCGAGTGCCTGGGCCAGTTCGTGGCGGAACGCGGGGCCGCCGCACGGCGTGTCTCGGCCGATGTCGACGCCGCCGCGGCCCGGCTGCGGCCCGTCTACGCGACGGGGCGGCGGGTCGGGCTGAGCGAGGAGGCGCGGGACGAGTTCGCGGATCGGCTCGCGGACGCGGTCGGCGCCGTGGCCACCGGCGAGGCGGCCGAGCGGTCCTGGCGCCGCAACGCCAACCGCGCGTGCGGCACGCCGTGGCTGCGGCTGTGGCGCTGGTATCTGGAGCGGCGCGAGCCCCCGACCGGGCGTCTGCCCGTGCGCGCTCCGGCGGACGAGGAGGCCACCGCGCGCCAGCGCGTGGAGCAGGCGGTACGGACGGTCGCCGACCGGGCCGCGTACGGGCTCCCGGCGCCCTGGGCGCAGGCGGTGCGGGAGGCGGCCGTACGGGGTGCCCAGGGCCTGCCCGAGGCGCTGGACGACATGGCGGCGCGCGCGACGGCACCGGCGGGACGCCCGCCCAGGCCGGGCTGGTGGCCCGTCGCGGTGCTGGCGCAGGCCGCGATGACGATCGTCCAGGTCGTCGGCGGGCTCTGGCTGGTGGGCCAGATCATCGGGGTCATGTCGCCGAATCTGGGGGTTCCCGTACTGCTGATGCTGTCGGGCATCGTCGGCGGGCCCGCCGTCGAGTGGGCCAGCAGAATGGCGGCCCGGGGGCCGGCGCGGCGCTACGGCCTGGAGGCGGAGAGACGCTTGCGCGAGGCGGCCGCCGGATGCGGGAGGGCCCGGGTGCTGGATCCCGTGGCGGCGGAGCTGCTGCGGTACCGCGAGGTGCGGGAGCAGTACGTGCGGGTCACGGGGGCTCCGGCGGCTGGGACCACGGCGGGTACCCCGGTCGGGTGACGCGGATTTCCACAACCTTGCGGCGGCCCACAGCGCCGAGCGGGCCCGGCCCGGCGGAGGCAGTCTGATCCCGCGGCGATCGCAGCGCATGCGATCGCCGCGGCAGACGCAACCGCACGGGAGGGATCGACGATGAACGAGACGATGGTGTGCGCGGTGGGCAATGTGGCGACACGGCCCGTGTACCGGGACCTGGCGAACGGCGCCTCGGCGCGGTTCAGGCTGGCGGTGACCTCGCGGTACTGGGACCGGGAGAAGAACGGGTGGACGGACGGGCACACCAACTTCTTCACGGTGTGGGCCAATCGCGCCCTCGCCACGAACGTGGGGGCCTCGGTGTCGGTGGGCGATCCCGTCATCGTGCAGGGCAGGCTGAAGGTGCGCACCGAGACGCGCGACGGGCAGAGCTGGACGTCGGCGGACATCGACGCGGTGGCGATCGGCCACGACCTCTCCCGGGGTACGTCGGCCTTCCGCCGTCCGTCCAAGGAGGGCGAGCCGGCTGCGGCGCAGCGCCCCGAGCCCCGTTGGGAATCGGACCCGGACGCGGTGCCGGAGGGTGTGCCCCAACCACGTCCGGAACCGGTCGGGGTGACGTGATGTCAGAGAGAGGCCCGATCTGACCGAACTGCGGCTTATCGACAAATACACGGCGAACAGCCAACGTTGATTTGTCGATAGGCGCAGCTCACGGAACTGATCGCGATAACGATTCCGAGTCGGATCGGTTATCGGACGACATGACCGGGGGGAGCGATGCGGCGCTTCTTTAGGATGCCTGACACAGCTTTCGGGGCTTCTGATTCTGCTGGCGGGACCGTCCCCCATGTCAAAGGGTCCTGCACGAAGGGGAATTCTGTGTCTTCTGCGTTCTCTGTCCTGTCCGCGCGAGGGCGAGGCGCAGCCCGGCTCGCCGCCGCGGCCGTGGTGTGGGGGCTGGCCGCCGCGGGGACACTGTCCGCGGCCGGCCCGGCCGCCGCCGACGAGATCCCGCAGAACCAGGGCGGAGCGACCGCCACCATAGGAGACCTGAAGACGTACGGCTCGGCCATCGTTCACGAGAACGGCGAGGACTCCTGGGTCTCGGCGGGCCTGTTCGAGATGACCGTCGAGAACGGCGGCATGCTCCAGACCTACGGCATCGACCTCCACAACCCGACCCAGCGGGACGCCAGATACCAGGAGACCTCCTGGAGCGGCACGTCGCTGAGCGGCAACAAGAACGCGGGCAAGATCCGCTGGATCCTCGAGAACTCCTATCCGCAGGTGAACGACCTGGCGGCGCTGGCGGACAAGGCCGGAGTCGCCGGCCTCACCGAGCAGGACGCCGCGGCCGGCACCCAGGTGGCGATCTGGCGGTACTCGGACGGCGCCGACGTGGACGCGGCGGACCCGCGGGCGGAGAAGCTCGCCGACTATCTCCAGAAGAACGCGCGGAACCTCGCGGAGCCCGCGGCCTCGCTCACGCTCACTCCGGCCGCGGTGTCCGGCCACCCCGGTGAGCGGCTCGGCCCGGTCACGGTGCACACCGGCGCGGGCAGTGTGACGGTGACCCCGCCCACGGACATCGCGGCAGGCGGTGTGAAGGTCGTCGACAAGGACGGCAGACCGGTCACCTCGGCGAAGAACGGCAGCCGCCTCTTCTTCGACGTGCCGAAGGACGCCGCGGACGGCTCCACCGCCCTGACCGTGCAGGCCTCCACGACCGTGCCGGTCGGCCGCGCCTTCACCTCGGAGACCCGCAGCCAGACACAGATCCTCGCCGGATCCAGCGAGTCCACCGTCTCCGCCGGCGCGACCGCGAACTGGGCGGCGAAGGGCGCGATACCCGCCCTGTCCGCCCAGAAGGACTGCGCCAAGGGCGGCGTCGACATCACGACCGCGAACAAGGGCGAACAGGCGTTCACGTTCGAGCTGATGGGCGTCGAGCACACCGTCGCGGCGGGCGTCTCCGAGACCCTCACGATCCCGCTCCAGGAAGACCAGGCCTACGACTTCACGATCGGCGGCGCGGACGGCCTCGGGAAGCGGTTCAAGGGCGTACTGGACTGCAAGACCCAGAGCGGCACGAGCGGCATCTCGGCCCAGACGTTCAGCGAGCCCAGCCCGGCGTCCGTCGGAGGCTCCAGCGGGGGCACCGACCTCGCTGAGACCGGCGGCTCCGGACTGACCCCGGTCATCGCGGGCGCGGCCATCGCCCTCGTCGTGATCGGCGGCGCCGTGGTGGTCCTCCTCGGCAGGAAGCAGAACCCGCCGCAGCTCTGACGGCACAGCGCCGGACCGGGGGCCGCTCCGGCACTCCGGCACTCCGGCCACCAAATGAACAGCCGCCCCGGCCAAGCGAGTCGGCGGGGCGGCGGTCGCGACGGGAACGACGGGAACTAGGAGCGGGTGCTCCGGACGCGGACGACGGCGAAGGCGGCCGCGACCAGGCCGAGGACACCGACGATCAGACCCGCGGTGCCGAGGGCGCGCGCGGTGGAGTCACTGCTCTTGGCACTGGCTGTCGACTTCTCGGCGGCCGAGGGCGCGGACGGGGAGGACGTCGAGGACGAGCCGGAGCCGGAGGCGCCGGTGCCGGCCGAAGCGGGCGCGGCTCCCGCGCCCTTGGCGGTGAGGGCGAGCGCCGGAGCGGGGCTCTCCGGCTCCTCCTGGCCCTTCTGCTGCTGCTCGATCCAGCGGACCACGTTGCCGTCCGAGTAGGTCTGGAGGGTCTTGAAGGTCAACTGGTCGACGTCGTCGGGGAGCTGGCCGAAGGCGACCTGGAAGTCCTGGAACTCGCCGTGGCGGATCCGGCCGCCGGTCCAGGTGATCTCGGAGACGGCGTCGGTGATCGTGCCGTCGTCCGTCTTGACGGGCTTCTTCAGCTTGACGGTCGTCGCCTTGGCGGTCCAGCCCGCCTGCGGCGTGACCAGGACACCCAGGAGGGGGTGATCGGTCGGCAGGAAGATCTGCACCTTGGTGGTGCTGGCGGTGTCCTCCTCGTTGGGGACACGGAAGCTCAGGAGACCGTCCGTGGCTCCCTTGGTGTAGCTCTCGGGGTGGACCGTCACATGCGCGGAGGCGGCGCCCGCGGCGGCGAGGACGCCCGCGGTGACGAGGGCGGCGACGGTACCGGTGCGGCGCAGGGTGGTGCTGATCGAGGACATCCGGGGAACTCCGTACTGAGGGGGAACATGGTCAGGGCGTGGGAGCAAGCCCTGTCGGCGGTCCCCGCCGCGAGACGGCGTGACGCAGCAGCGCCCGGCCGAGCGGCCACGGCGCGGCCGGTGTACGGCCGGTGGTGTCCCCGTACGGGCGTACCGGACGCGCGCCCGTCCTCGTCCTCCACCACGCGGCGAGGCCCGGCACGAACGACACGGCCCGGCGCAGCAGGGACCACAGGGCCGCCTCACCGCGTCGCAGCCACCAGGTCGCCAGCAGGGCCGCGACGACATGCGCGGCCGTGGCGTGCGGGGTCAGCGCGTGGACGGACGGCTGTGCCATGTGCATCCCGGGCATGGTCATCGCCATGCGCGGCCCGGCGGCCCCGAAGCCGAGGTGGAGTCCGGCCTGTGCGACCAGCATGGCGCCGCCTATGCCGGGCAGGGACCGTTCGCGGCCGCCCAGGGCACAGCCGGCGGCGAAGACGGAGAGGAGCCCGGCGCCCTCGGCCCAGAGCGGCGGCGCCTGTCCGGTGGCGAGCAGGTGCCCGCCCGCGGCCAGCAGCACGCACAGGACGGCGAACACCGCGGCGCGCAGACTCCGTACCGCCGGCGACGCATTCATGGTGCCCAGATACTCCCATGGGGAGTCGGTGGCCGTGCGGCTTCCCCCCGCGGTCCGCGTCACGGTCCGCCCGGCTCCCCCGGACGTGGCTCGGGTAGGGTCCGGATGAGCCTGGAAGGGACCCGTCATGCGTCTTCGCTGTGCCGTGCTGGACGACCATCAGGGCGTCGCGACGGAGGTCGCCGACTGGTCGCCCGTCGCGGACACCGTGGAAGTGACCTGTTTCGAGCGGCACTTGGGTGATGAGGACGCGCTGGCCGCGGCGCTGGCCGACTTCGACATCGTCGTCACGCTGCGCGAACGCGTGCCCTTCCCCGGATCTCTGATCGAACGGCTTCCGCGGCTGAAGCTGCTGATCGCCTCCGGGATGCGCAACGGCGTGATCGACTACGTCGCGGCCGGGGCGCACGGGGTGACCGTGTGCGGCACGCCGAGTTCCTCGACTCCCCCGGTCGAGCTGACCTGGGCCCTGCTGCTCGGCCTCGCGCGGGGGATCGTCACGGAGAACGGCGCCCTGCGGGCGGGCGGTCCCTGGCAGAGCACGGTCGGTGCCGACCTGCACGGGCGCCGGCTCGGGCTGCTGGGGCTCGGCAGGATCGGCGGCAAGGTGGCCCAGGTGGGGCTCGCGTTCGGTATGCGGGTCGGCGCGTGGAGCCAGAACCTGACCGCGGAACGGGCCGAGGAGGTGGGAGTGGAGCTCGCGCCCTCCAAGGAGGAACTGCTGTCGGGCAGCGACTTCGTCTCCGTGCATCTGGCGCTCGGCGATCGCACCCGGGGGCTCGTGGGCGCCGCCGAGCTGGCCCTCCTCAAGCCGACCGCCTTCCTCGTCAACACCTCGCGCTCGGCGATCGTCGACCAGGACGCCCTGCTGGCCGCGCTGCACGCGGGACGGATCGCCGGGGCGGGCGTCGACGTGTTCGACACCGAGCCGCTGCCCGCCGGTCATCCGATGCGCTCGGCCCCGCGGCTGCTGGCCACCCCGCACCTCGGATACGTGTCCCGTTCCAACTACGAGACGTACTACGGCGCGGCCGTCGAGAACATCCGGGCGTTCCTGGCGGGCACACCGCTGCGCCTCCTCGGCTGACCCCGCCCCGCCCCTGTCCGCCTCTCCTCCTTCCCCGCCCCACGCGGGCCGGGCCGGACGAACGGCCGCTCTTGCGGCCCCTGTTCGAAGAGTGATCCCCTGCCGGGTGCCCGTGACCAGGTGTGGACGGACGCGTTGAACGGGACGTGCGGTCGCGTTTGAGCCATCGCACTCATCGACTCATAAGGAGAACGTGATGTCTCGCATCGCGAAGGCCGCCGCAGTGGTCGTGGGCACGGGCGCCGTGGCCCTCAGCGGGGCCGGTATGGCCATGGCTGACGCCGGCGCCCAGGGCGGGGCCGTCGGCTCGCCCGGTGTCCTGTCGGGCAACGTCGTCCAGGCGCCGATCAACGTGCCGGTCAACCTGTGCGGCAACACGATCGACGTCGTCGGTCTGCTGAACCCGGCCTTCGGCAACACCTGCGTGAACGGCGGCGGCCACCTCAAGCAGCACCACACGCACAACACGCACGACACCCACGGCGCGCACGGCTACGGCAACTGAGCGCAGCACGCACGAGGCCCCGGCGGGAAGTCACCGCCGGGGCCTCGTCGTGTCCGCCGCGTGGGGCCGGACGTACCGGCGGGTGCGGTTACGCGTACCGGTAGATGTGGCTGTGGTCCTCCATCGACTCCGGCGTCACGCCCCACGGGGGCATCTTCTCGCGCCGGGCGACGATGCGCCGGTACTGGGAGTCGCGGGGTCCCGGCGGCCGCTCGGGCAGATAGCGGGCGCCCTGGTGCCGTTGCTGCCAGCGGGTCCACTGGAGGTCGACGAAGGCGTGGTGCAGCCAGAAGACGGGGTCGTTGACGGAGGCACCGCCGAGCATGTGGCCGCCGACCCAGCGGTGGACGCGGTTGTGGTTCTCCCAGGTGGCGTTGCCCGTCCCGTGCCCCCAGCCCTCCAGCCGGTTGCGGAAGCCGCGGGTGGTCGTGGAGTCATAGGGGGCCGTGTCGTAGACCGGGTCGGCGAGCGCGGTGTTCAGTGCGGCCGGGGTGGGCAGCTGGATCGGCTTGCTCGGGCGGCCGAACTCCCGCATGAGGAACGCCCCGTCGGTCACCCCCTCCTTGATCGTCCACTTGCCCGTGGCGTAGGCGAAGGGGCCGGTCATGACCTGCCGGTCCGTCCGGCGCCCGTTGCCGCCGAGCAGGTCCTTGGTCCACGGCGCCGAGGTCGCCGTACGGTTCCGCGTCCAGTCCCAGTACGGCACGCTCACCCCGGAGTCGACGCGTTGCAGCGCCTGTTCCAGGTCCAGCAGGAAGCACCGGTGCCAGGGCAGGAACGAGGGCGCCATGTGGGCCGCGCGCAGTCCGCCGTCGCCGTCGGAGACGTAGTAGTCGATGTGCCGGCGGACGAACTCGTCGTACTCCCCGCGGCGCTTGACCTCCAGCATCGCGGTGACGAAGCGGCGCCGCTCCGCGCTCGTGAGGGTGCTGACGTTCTTACGCGCGTACACCATGGTGGTGGACACCACCCTCCGTGGCGTTCTCCCGCCCGCCGTCCGTCACGCCGTTCATGCCCGTCATGCCCGCCATGCCTCTGAGCTGCTCGGACGGGCCCAGCTGGTCGACGGCCGCGCGGGCCGCCTCCAGGGGTGTCGGGTACGACTCGTAGTGGTCCACCATGCTGAGGTAGCTGCCGTCCGCGCGGCGCATCAGGTGGAGGGGCCGCCCGTCGACCGTGACCTGCCACTCACCGCCGGCGAACGCGGCCCGGCCGTCCGTGCCGCTCCTCGTGCCGAGGATGTGCCGGCCGCGGTACATCTCGTCGAAGGACAGGTCCCGGGAGTGGCGGCGCGGCGGCCGTGACGCCGCGACGACGGGGGCCAGCGCCACGCCGACGGCCGACACGAGCAGTCCCCGCAGCGCGCCGCGCCGGGTCAGCGCCAGTCCGCCCGCCATCCGTTCCGTCCTGCGGCCGCGTGCCGGGGCGGCGGGCACCCGGCCCCGTCCGCGCCTCGGCACTCTGTCCGACATCCAGCTGGCGAACATGCTTCTCTCCTCGACGGGTTGAGGCTGTTTCGGTCGGCTTCGGGACGTTCGCGGGAGGTTCGATCGACGGCGACGGCCGGCCAAGGCCCCGACCTCCGGCCCCGGCCCCCGCCCGTGAACGCCCGCGAACCGCCGACGCGGCTCGGGGTCCGTAGCACGTAACGATTGCGGGAACGTCATCGGATCAAGATTCCCCCGACGGACACATTAGTCTTCAGATAGGCGGATTCAGCTCGTCCAGAAATCCCACCAGCGGGTGAGGATCAGCATTCCGACGACTCCGATGTGCAGCGTCGGGAGAACCCAGGTGAACTCCGCGAAGAAACCCTTCAGCCATTCCGGTGCGGGCAGGAAATTGTTTCGTACGGTGAAGGACGTGACGTACCAGAACATGATGATCGTGGCGATCCAGGCCAGACAGCACCACAGGCACAGTGCGTTGATCCGGTAGAACGACTGGAACTGGAGCCAGCTGACGAATCCGACGCCGAACAACGTGCCCGCGTCGAACGTCAGCCAGTACCACCGGGGAAATCCCGCACCGGTCAGCAGACTCACGCCGACGCAGATCACCACGCTGTACGCGACCAGACCCAGCATCGGGTTGGGGAACCCGAAGGCCGAGGCCTGCTCGCTCTTCATGACGCTGCCGCAGGAGACCACCGGGTTCAGGCTGCACCCCGGGACGAAGTTCGGGTTCTCCAGCAGTTTGAACTTGTCGATCGTGATGACCCACGCGGCCAGCAGACCGGCGGCCCCGGTGATCACCATCAGCAGGGCGAAGGCCCGGCTGCTGCCCGCGGTGTGTCCGCGCGCACCGAGCCCGCCGCCCGTCCCCGGGCCCGCGGCGGCCGTCATCAGCGACGCAGGCTGCGCGCGGGCAGCAGCACGTGGGACGCGCTGAGCAGGGTCTCCTCGTCGCCCGCGAAGGCCGTCAGGTCCTCGGCCGCGACGGGCTTGCCGGGCTGGGCCACGGGCCAGGCGCGGGTGGCGAACAGGAAGTAGGCGTAGCCGCGCTTGTCCACCGCCGCCAGCCACTCCGGCGGCGCGAGGCACTGGGCGTTGAGGTGCGGCATGCTGACGACGGCCTGGCCCGCCTCGACGAGCAGGGTGAGCGGCAGGCTCGGGTGCCGGGATCCGTCGATGAGCGTGTCGCCCACGGGCAGTCCGTTGTCGATCAGCAGCTGCCGGATGGCGGCCGCGGATCCCTCGGGACCCCCGTCGCCGTCTCCCAGCGAGTAGGCGAGGAGATAGGGCATGTCGCCGTCGGGGGCTTCTCCGCTGAACGCCATGACGGCGAGCGTGCCGAGATCGGCGTCCTGAAAGGGACGCATTTCGCTTGAGGTCGAGGTCATTGCGGAACCCTATCGATGCGCCCGTTCGGGTTCCCGACCGAAATCACCCGACCGGGCGATACCCAAGAGCGTGACCACACGAATGAGGTACGGGACTCGAACAGCGGGAAGGGCCGATTCCCTGCCTTCGGAATCAGCCCTTCCCGCCACGACTGCCGTACGGCGTCAGTGGTTGATGCAGGTGTTGCCGAAAGTCGGGTTCAGCAGACCGATGACGTCGACCGTGTTGCCGCAGACATTGACCGGGATGTGCACCGGAACCTGAAGGACGTTGCCCGACAGGACACCCGGAGAATTGACCGCGGCACCCTCGGCGCCGGAGTCGGCAGCGGCACTCCCCGCGGCGGCACCCGCGGCCATTCCGGCGGTGGCGAAAATAAGAGCGGCCTTCTTGGCAGTGTTCATTGTGATTCCTTTCATCGGAGCATTTCCTCAGAGCCTAGGGAAATGCTCGCGGGCATTGCGGAAAGACACGCGCGCAAGGGTTGCGACTAACCCTGAAGGGGAAGTCCGCCGAGGAGCTGGGCGGGAGAGGCGGTCGTGTTCAGCGTCTTCGTCGCGCCGTTCACGCCGTTGAGCACGGAGCCCTTGTTCTCACTGTCGAGCGCGTTCGACTGGTGCTGGAGGGGAAGGGCATCCTGCACGCTGAGCGAGTGCTGGCTGGTGACGGTCTCCAGGGCGCCGTTGAGGCTGGAGGGCGTGAGGCCGGAGGCACCGGCGGCGAACGCGGGCCCCGCGGCACCGGCGACGGCCAGGGAACCGGCGATCACGGCGGCGACCTTGAGCGACTTCATCGTGTTCCTTTCTTCGGCGACGGATGTCGCCGGAGGGAATTCCTCTGTGCGCTGCCTAACGAGCCCCGAACGCGACGGAAACTCCGCGTGCCGACATTCCTGCAACCACCGGGCCGCACGGACCGGTTCACCGTCCGGCGAGGCGGACCGGCCGCCCCTCGACGGGAACGCGGACCGATTGCCCCTCGACGCGACAACGCGGACCGGCCGCCCTCCGTTTCGGGAGGGCGGCCGGCCGGCCGGAAGGGTCCGCGACGGCGTCAGCCGTTGACGCAGGTGTTCCCGAACGCGGGGTTCAGCAGGCCGATGACGTTCACGGTGTTGCCGCAGACGTTGACCGGGATGTGAACGGGAACCTGAAGGACGTTGCCCGACAGGACGCCCGGGGAGTGGGCGGCCGCGCCGTGCGCGCCGCTGTCGGCGGCGGCGATACCGGCGGTGCCGGCCACGGCGGCGGCGGCAACGGAGGTCAGGGCCAGGCCCTTCGCGATACGCGACATGGAGAAGTGCTCCTTGGAAATCGACACAACATCCGGGCGGGATGCCCGGCTCCGAGTTCAACGCGCGGCGCACACAGGGGTTGTGCCTCCAAAGGAGTGATGTCCCGGACGGCCACGCTCCACCATTCCGACACACATCACAGCTTTCGATGACAAAGCGGGACAACAGCTAGAGTCTGGCTCTCCGAGGGCGCCCGGAAGCGGGCGTCGAGGGGCGCCGGGGGCTCGCGGGGAGCCGACGCGTACGTGTCTGATTTCTCGGATTTTCCGTCCGTCTGCTGGTCCAGAACCTTTTCCCCGAAAGGGCACCGCCGGTCATGCGTACTTCCCCGACCCTGTTGCTGCGCCGTGCGTTCGTGGGCTGTTGCGCCCTCGCCGCCCTCTGGGCGACGGGTGCGCCCGTGCCGGCGGGGGCAGCCGTGCCCGCCGGGAGACCCGCCGACAGTCCGCCCGCCGCCCAGGCGGAGTCGCTCCCGTTCACGCGGCGGTACCACGCGCTCCAGCACGGCGGCATCGTGCGGGCCGCCAACTCCTCGATCAGCTGCCGGAGTTCCACGAGGTCCGCCCTGCCCCGCGGCTCGTCGAGAACGGCCGGGGTCACCCGCGCGGCGACTCCCTCCTGTCCCGCGGTCCGCCGGGGCGCCCCGGCGTCCAACGGCGACTTCGACATGCTCTACATCGACGTCGACCACGACCCGAACACCTACAACTCTAGTCGCGCGGAGGTCCGTCTGCCGAAGGGCGCCCGGGTCACGTACGCGCGGCTGTACTGGGGCGGCAACCTCCGGGTCGGCGAGCAGAAGCCGCCGAAGGACGACGGGCGGGTGCTGATCGCCGAGCCCGGCGGCGCGTACAAGGAACTGCGCGCGGACCGCGTGGTCGGACACCGGGCGGCCCGCGGGGCGGACGCGTTCCAGGCCTCGGCGGACGTCACCCGGCTGGTGCGGGCGAGCGGTGCGGGCCTCTACACGGTGGCCCAGGTCAGTGTGGCGAAGGGCCGGTCCGCCGCCGGGGCGTGGGGCGGCTGGACGCTGATGGTCGCCTACGAGAAGAGGTCGGAGCCGCTGCGGCGGCTCTCGGTCTGGGACGGCTTCGGGACGCTCGGCCCCGGCGAGGAGCGGGTGATCCCGTTCGGCGGGCCGGACCTCCCCGGGCGGGTGCGGGGCACGGTGGGCCTGGTCGCGTACAACGGCGACCGCGGACGTACGGGCGACTCGCTGTCCGTCTCGACGGGCCAGGGCGCGCCGACGGCGCTGGGCGATTCCGCCAACCCCCGTGACGACGTGCTGAATTCGACCATCAGCGAGCCGGGGCCCGGTGCCGTCCGGCGGGTACCGGCGTACGCGAACACGCTCGGCTACGACTCCGACGTCCTCGAACTGGGCAAGGGGATCCGCGCCGGGGGTGACCAGTTGGCCTTCCGGATCGTTTCGCAGCGGGACGCGGCCTGGGTCGGAGCACTGTTCGCCGCCGTCGACGCGAAGCAGTGACGCGCGCACCGGCGCGCCGCCCGTCAGCGAGGAACCGCGCATGCATCTGCCAACAGACCCTCCGCCGCGGGTCCTTCATGTCACGCAGCCGGTCGACGGCGGTGTCGCCCGCGTGGTCGGCGACCTCGTCGGGGCGCAGCTCGCCGCCGGAACACGGGTGACCGTCGCCTGCCCGGACGGCAACGCCTTCGCCCGGGAGATCCGGGCACTCGGCGCGGACGTGCGCCCCTGGCACGCGACGCGGGCACCGGGGCCGCAGCTGGCCCAGGAGGTACGGCGGCTCGGCCGGGTGCTGGCGCGGGTGCGGCCCGACGTGGTGCACGCGCACAGCGCGAAGGCGGGGCTCGCGGCCCGGCTCGCCCTGCGAGGACGGGTGCCGACGGTGTTCCAGCCGCACGCCTGGTCGTTCGAGGCCGTCGACGGTGCCGCCGCGGCGCTCGCGCTGCGCTGGGAGCGCTGGGGGGCGCGCTGGGCGTCCCGGGTGGTGTGCGTCAGCGAGGCGGAGCGCGCGACCGGCGTACGAGCCGGAGTGCGCGCCCCCTGGAAGGTGATCCCGAACGGCGTCGACCCCGGGCGTTTCCACCCCGCCGCCGTGGACACCGTACGAGCCGCTCTGCCGCTGCTCGCGGGGGTCGATCCGGCGGCTCCGCTGGTGGTGTGCGTGGGGCGGCTGTGCCGGCAGAAGGGGCAGGACATCCTGCTCGACGCCTGGCCCTCGGTGCTGCGGCGGGTGCCCACGGCGCGACTCGTGCTCGTCGGGGACGGACCCGACGCCGCGCGGCTGGGCGCCGGGGCACCACGTGATGTGCTCTTCGCCGGGGCCGCCGCCGACACGGTCCCCTGGTACCAGGCCGCCGATCTGGTGGTGCTGCCCTCCCGCTGGGAAGGCATGGCCCTGGCCCCGCTGGAGGCCATGGCCTGCGGGCGCCCGGTCGTCATGACGGACGTCGACGGCGCCCGCGAGAGCCTGCCGCCGGACCACGACACCCGCTGTCTGGTGGCCTCGCCCGAACCGGCACCGCTCGCCGAGGCGATCGGCGCGCTGCTGGCCGATCCCCTGCTGCGCGAATCGCTCGGCCACCAGGGGCGCCGCCACGTACTGACCACGCACGACGTGCGCCTGACGGCCGACGCGGTCGCGGGGGTGTACCGCGACCTGCTGTCCGGCCGACCACCGCAGCACTCCGGGAGCGTCCTGTGCACGCACCCCGGGAGCGTCATGTGCGCGGACCACACCGAGTGCAGGGAGTCCATCCACTCGTGACTGCGGAAAGCACCGTTCCCTCCCCCGGCGGCCAGCCCCGGGAGTACGGATCCTCGTCCGTCTCGGTCATGCCTTCGCGCGAGACCGACGGCGGTTTCAGATTCCCGGCCGGACAGCGGAACACGGTCCGGCGGGCCTCCTGGCTGCCGCTGGCCGCCCTGGACGCGGCCGCGGCGCTGGTGGCCGGAGAGACGCTCACCGAGATCCAGCGGCATCCGCCGATCGTCGTGGCCCTGCTGCTCGGAGTGCTCTGCCTCAACACACGGGCGGCGCTGTACCGGCCGGTGCCGCTGCCCGCCCTGCTCGACGAACTGCCCGCCGTCTGCGCGCGGATCGCGGTCACCTGGTGCGCCCTGGCCGCCGCCTTCGCCGCCTTCGCGCCGGACGAGGCGCTGTCGGCCCGGACGCTGGCCCTGGGCTGCGCCGTACAGTCGCTGATCAGCTGTGCGGGCCGCGGCACGGTGCACTGGCGGCGCCGCCGCTTCCTCGCCCAGCACCCCGGTGCCGCTCTGGTGGTCGGTCCCGCCGGGACGGCGCAGCGGGTGGCCGCGGCCTTCCTGCGCCGTCCCGACTGCGGCGTACGGCCGGTCGGTGTCGTCTCCGACCGGCCGACCGGACTCGACGGACTGCCCGTGCTCACCACCGGCGAGGAGGTGCAGCGGGCGCTCATCCAGAACGGCGTCCGGGCCGTGCTGGTGGTGGAACCGCCGAGCCGGCGCGGACCGATGCTGCGGGCGCTGGCGCTGGCGGGCTGCGAGCTGTGGGAGGTCGACCCGGACTGCCCGTCGTACGACCGCGAGGGCCGGCACACGCTGGCCGGCTTCGCCTGCCGCCCCCTGTCGATCGGCGGGCGGCGGGCGGGCCTCGCGAAGCGGCTCCTCGATGTCGCCGTCTCCGGAAGCCTGTTGCTGCTGGCCAGTCCGCTGCTCCTGGTGTTCGCGGCCGTCCTCCGGCTGACCGACGGGCCCGGGGTGGTGTTCCGGCAGGAGCGCATCGGCAAGGACGGACGGCCGTTCACGCTGCTGAAGTTCCGCACCCACCGCCCGGTCGACGCGCACGAGGCCGCGACCCGCTGGAGCGTGGCGGGCGAGCAGGAGATGAGCCGCTTCTGCCGCTTCCTCAGACGCACCTCGCTCGACGAACTGCTCCAGCTCCTGAACGTCCTGTGGGGGGACATGAGCCTGGTCGGACCACGCCCCGAACGGCCGTACTTCGTGGCCAAGTTCAGCCAGACCTACCCCGGCTACGCGGCCCGTCACCGGATGCAGACCGGCATCACCGGACTCGCGCAGGTGCACGGGCTGCGCGGCGACACCTCGATCGAGGACCGCTGCCGGTTCGACAACGCGTACATCGACAACTGGTCGATGTGGCAGGACATCTGCATCCTGCTGCGCACGGCCGCGGCGCTGGTGCGCCCGACGGGGAGCTGAGCCGGTGAGCCAGGTCCTGCCCCTCACTCCCCTGGACAGCCTGACCGCCGCCCTGCGGCGCGCGCTGCCGGTGCTGCCCGTCGTCGCGGTGATCGCGCTGCTCGCCCTGCCGATCGCGCCGAGCGGCGAGGGCGGCGCGAACATCGCGGACGCCATGTCGGGTCTCGTGGTGCTCTGCTGCGCGATCCATCTCCTGCGGACCCGCCGCCGCCCCCTGTCCAGGACCGCGGCCCTGGTCCTCGGGCTCCCGGTGGTCGGCATCTCGGTCGCGGCGGCCGGGGCGGCGAACCCGGGGGCCGGGATCACCGGCCTCACCCGCTATCTCCAGATCTTCGTGCTGGTGCCGGCCGCGGTCCTGCTGCTCGTGCGCGACCGGCGCGATCTGCGGCTGCTGGCCTGGTCGTTCGTCGCGCTGGCGCTGTGGCAGGGGGCGGTCGGGGTACGGCAGTACGTCACCGGGACCGGCGCCTCCTACCAGGGCGAGGACGTCCGCGCGGTCGGTACGTTCGGGCCGACCGACGTGATGGGCATGGCCACGGTGGTCGCCTTCGGGCTGGTGTGCGCGGTGGCCCTGGCCCTGGGAACGGCCGACGCACGGCAGCGTTCCGTCGCCGTGCTGTGCACGCTCGTCCTGCTGCCGCCGCTGGCCGTCTCGTTCAGCCGGGGCGCGTGGATCGCCACGGCCGTGGCCTGCGGGGCACAGCTGGTCCTCGCGGGGCTGCGGCGCGCGGTGAAGGTGGTCGCGGCGCTGGCGGCGGCCGGGGTGATCATGGTGGGCGGCCTCGGCCTCGGCAGCGCCATGCTCCAGGAGCGGATCGCCAGCATCACGCAGGTCACCGACGCGCCGGACCAGTCGGTGACCGACCGGTACACGATGTGGGCGGCGGCCGCGGGCATGTGGCGCGAACACCCGCTGACGGGCGTCGGGCTGAAGGGCTTCCCCGACAACCGGGACGGTCACGCCTCGCTCGCGCTCTCCTCGGGCAGCGACATCGCGGGCGCGGGCGCCGCCTATCACAAGCAGGCGCTGCTCTCGCCGCACAACATGTACCTCCTGGTGCTCAGCGAGCAGGGCCTCATCGGCCTGCTCGCCCTGGCCGGCAGCTGGCTGGCGCTGCTGGTGTGCGCGCTGCGCGGACTGGTCCGCGTACGCCGCGCGCCACGGGAGGTCACGCGCCACGGCCCCGCCACCGGACCCTCGCTCACCGCAGGCCCCGCCCGGCGCGGCACGGACTGCGGGCTCGTGGCGTGCGGGCTGCTCGTCTGGCAGCTGGTCGACTTCGTGTACGCGGACATCGGCGGCCCCTCCACGGTCCTGACGGCCGTCGTCTTCGGCGTCATCGGCTGGTGGGCGCTGATGGACCCGTCCGCGGCACCCGCGGGCGACGCGTCGGCACCGGCCGCCGTACGGGAAGAGGCCGCGGCGCGATGACGGTGACGCCACCCAGGGCGGGGGAAGGCCAGGACACGGGGCCGGGCTCCGGCACGAAGGCCCGTGCGGGAACCGGGGTC